>NZ_AOFQ01000055.1 GCF_000495915.1 Stutzerimonas chloritidismutans AW-1 | reverse complement strand
GCCCCCCCCCCCCCTGCCGTGTCGAGAGCCATTGTGGTTATCGGGCTGGCGATGCGCCAACCAAGGCTTTCTATCCTGCGGATAGGCGCTCTGTATGTGCGCCCAGTCCCAAGCGATGGCCAGCCCGAAGGAATATGGGAACGCCATCGGATCAGGCTCGCGTGTCAGAAGCCGGTGCGGTTGTGGCAGTATTCGACGGCCGACACTCCGATGCCCGAAGCGATGAAGCCTGAAGATCTCGAACGCCTGGTGACCCAGACGATGCCCTACGGTAAGTACAAGGGCCGGTTGATAGCCGACCTGCCGGGTAATTACCTCAACTGGTTCGCCCGCGTCGGCTTCCCGCCTGGCAGCCTCGGCCAGCTGCTGGAGCTGATGCACGAGATCGACCACAACGGGCTTTCAGCGCTGTTGGAACCCTTGCGCCGCCGCAACGCCTCGCGCGGCTGATCGCCGGCGAAGTGCCTACCGTCACGGTTGCTCGGTTTGCTCGCGCAACACCTCCAGGGCCGGCGCGGCATAGATGCCTACTTCCACCGCCAGCTCCATCAGTCGTGGCACATCGCAGGTGTAGACCAGCACCGCCTGCAGCTCATCGTCCAGCGGCTCGCTGAAGTCCACCAGCACGTAGCCACCTTTCTCCGGATACAGGCTGCTCAGCTGCACCTGAATGCGGTTCAGCGCTGTCAGCGGCTCGGTCTTGGCGAGCTGCTTGGGCTTGAGGACGAAGGTCACGCTGTCGCCGAAGGACGCGACGATCTGCGTGAACAGCTCCTGATAATCATCAGCCTGGAACAAGACCGTCTCCGGCAGGCTGCCGACCACCACCCATTCGCCGAGAGGAATGGGAAAGCTGTCGTCGTAATTGATGTCCGGGTTGGCCTGTAGAAATGCCTGCGGATCGGCGTACGCCTCCGCGGCTTCTGCCGCGACGCGGCCAATTTCGTCGTCGGTCATGCAGCCGGAGCTGATAAGGCTGATCAGTGCGGCAAGTTGGTCTTTCATGGGGGTTCCTGCGCGAGTGAGCACGCAAGGATAACCAAGGTCGTTGTCTCGTGTGCACCGCTGGTTGCACAGTGGGCCGCTGTGTCTGGTATATGCAAAGCAGTTCTAAGCTTATTCTGTTTCTGGAGGGCCGCCGTGGCGATGTGGTAGCGTCGCTTCTGCGACAAGCTGCCGCACACCATCGATAGACCCCGCGCGTCGGCGAAGACCACGCCGGTGGCGGCAAGCATAACTACAACCGCTGATGAGGCCCTTTCATGAAACTCACTCACTGGCCCCTGGCCGGTGTGGCTGCGTTGTTACTGACGATGCAGGCACAGGCTGCCGATGGGCAAAAGATCTACGCGCAGGGCGGCGCCAACCCTGCGGCGATGGCGTGTGGCACGTGCCACGGTGCCGATGCGATGGGGATGGCGGCGGCCGGCTTTCCGCGCCTCGCCGGGATATCCGCCGGATATACGCGCAAGCAGCTCGAGGACTTCCGCTCCGGTGCCAGAAGCAATCCGGTCATGCAGCCGATTGCTGCGGCCTTGAGCGACGAAGAGATGGATGCCGTGGCGGCCATGCTCGAAGCCAGGCCTGCGCCGGTTTTCGCCAGCATCGGTCGGGCGGAAAAGGCGGAAGGTGTGGGGCCGCGCCTTGCCCTTCGTGGTGCCTGGGAACGCAACATTCCCGAGTGCGTAGCCTGTCATGGTCCCGCTGGCATTGGGGTCGGTGAGAGCTTCCCGCCGCTGGCCGGGCAGTCGACGCAATACCTCAGCGCGCAGCTCAATGCCTGGCGTCAGGGTACGCGCAAGAACGATCCGAACGATCTGATGGGCCATATCGCCCGCGCGATGACCGACGACGAAGTGCAGGCCGTCGCCGAGTACTTTGCCGGCCTGGAGCACAAGGGGGGCAGCCAATGAGAACCTACTGGTTAACGATGCTGGCCATGGCGGTCAGCGGTGCGTCGCTGGCGGCCGAGATCAAGATGGACGACCAGTCCCAGCTGACACAGAAAGCCGCCAAGGGCGCAGGTGAGAACTTCTTCCAGCCACCGCAGGAAAAGGATCTGCCGGCCAACGCCTATGGCGAGCTGGTGCAGCACGGCCGGGCGATCTTCGTCGACACGCAGAAGTACGCCGCCGAATACGTCGGCAACGGCATGAATTGCACCAATTGCCACCTCGATCAGGGGCGCAAGGCCAACTCAGCGCCGCTGTGGGGCGCGTATCCGATGTATCCGGCTTACCGGAAGAAGAATGACAAGGTCAACAGCTACGCCGAGCGGATACAGGGCTGTTTCCAGTTCAGCATGAACGGCAAGCCGCCGGCAGCCGATAGCCATGTGATCAATGCCCTGACGGCCTATTCCTACTGGCTTTCCACTGGTGCTCCGACAGGCCAGGAGCTGCCGGGGCGGGCCTATCCTGAAGTCCCACAGCCCAAAGGTGGTTTCGATATTGCCAAGGGCAAGCAGATCTATGCCGAGCAGTGCGCGGTCTGTCACAGCGACAACGGCCAGGGCCAGCAGGCGGGTGGCGCGTATGTGTTCCCACCGTTATGGGGCAAGGACTCGTTCAACTGGGGTGCCGGGATGCACCGGATCAACACCGCCGCGGCCTTCATCAAGGAGAGCATGCCGCTGGGCAAGGGTGGTTCGCTCAGCGACGAGGATGCCTGGCACGTGGCCGCATACATGAACAGCCATGAGCGGCCGCAGGACCCGCGTCTGGTCGACGGCTCGGTGGAAAAGACGCGGCTTCGCTACCACGCCAACGACGGAGTGAATCTCTATGGACAGGAGGTGGATGGCGTCGTACTTGGACAGGGCATCAAATAGAGACTTAAGTACATCATTGAGGACAGAAGAGAGCGCCATTCGGCGCTCTCTTCATTTTCGGACTGATCGGTCACATTCGGATGTGACAAAAGACTTAATTACCTACCCGTTATAAGCGCAATGTTACGGATTCTTTCAGATTTTCATGCACAATAGCCGCCATAAGAGGCGCTGGAATGATCGTGACTGGCCGAGTCCTGTTGCTGCCGTCCCAACGTCAGAAACGATCAAGCCATTCGAGAGGAACGACCGTGTATAACGTCGTCATCAGCGGTACCGGCCTTTATACCCCTGCCAACAGCATTTCCAACGATGAACTGGTGGAGTCCTTCAACACCTACGTTCATCGCTTCAACAGCGAGAATGCCGCTGCCATCGAGGCCGGCGAGATCCAGCCGCTGCCCGAGTCCAGCTCCGCCTTCATCGAAAAGGCCTCCGGCATCAAGAGCCGCTACGTTACCGACAAGGCCGGCATTCTCGATCCCGAGCGCATGGTTCCGCGCATTCCCGAGCGCAGCAATGACGAGTGGTCGATTCTCTGCGAGATGTCGGTCAAGGCAGCCGAAGAAGCGCTGGCTCGCGCCGGGAAGACCGCTGCGGATATTGACGGCGTGATCGTCGCCTGCTCCAACCTGCAGCGCGCCTATCCGGCAGTCGCCATCGAAGTGCAGGCGGCACTGGGGATCAAGGGTTTCGGCTTCGACATGAATGTGGCGTGCTCGTCGGCCACGTTCGGCATCCAGAACGCGGTCAACAGCATCAAGCTGGGCCAGGCGCGCGCGATCCTGATGGTCAACCCCGAGATCTGTACCGGGCATATGAACTTCCGCGATCGCGACAGCCATTTCATCTTCGGCGACGCCTGCACCGCGGTAATCATCGAGCGCGAAGATCTGGCGACCTCGGCGCAGCAGTGGGACGTCATCAGTACCAAGCTGGTGACCGAGTTTTCCAACAACATCCGCAACAACTTCGGCTTTCTCAACCGTGCTGCCGAAGAGCACATGAACGATCCGGACAAGCTGTTCATCCAGGAAGGTCGCAAGGTGTTCAAGGAAGTCTGCCCGATGGTGGCGGAGCTGATCGGTGAGCACCTGGCGGAGAACGACATCGCTGTTGAATCGGTGAAGCGTTTCTGGCTGCACCAGGCCAACCTGAACATGAACCACCTGATCGTGCGCCGCCTGCTGGGCCGCGACGCCACCGAGGAAGAGGCGCCGGTGATCCTCGATACCTACGCCAATACCAGTTCGGCCGGCTCGGTGATCGCCTTCCACAAGCACCAGGACGACCTGCCCAGCGGCAGCCTCGGTGTGCTCAGCTCATTCGGTGCGGGCTACTCGATCGGCAGCGTGATCCTGCGCAAGCGCTGATCGTCAGTGCTGGCCGTAGGTTGCTCGTAGGGTGCGCTTCAGCCCACCATGACGACCGCGGGCAGCGGGCCTGATCAGCCGGTCAGTTCACGCATTCGTTGCAGAACGGCATTCATGCCGTTGCTGCGCGATGGTGACAGCTGTCGTGACAGCCCCAGGCTGGCGAACCAGTCGGCCATATCCACCTGTGCCAGCTTATCCGCGTCCAGGCCATTGACTCTTGCCAGCAGCACCGCCAGCAGGCCGCGGATGAGTCGGGCGTCACTGCCGGCACGAAAATGCCAGCAGCCGTCCTGTCGTTCGCCGACCAGCCACACGCGGCTTTCGCAGCCCGATACCTGATTCGTTTCGCTGCGTTCATCTTCATCCAACGGTGCCAGCCGCTCACCCCATTGCATCAGCAAACGTGCGCGCTGCTCCCAGCCGGGCGCCTGGCTGAATGCCTCCAGCGCTTCGCCAGCGGCTTGCGGCAAGTCGCTCATCGCAGTAACTCCAGGGCCTGATCGAGGGCGCTAAAGAAGCGCTCGAGGTCGGCACTGTCGTTGTACAGCCCGAGCGAGACGCGTGTCGCGCCATCCAGACCAAGGTGTTTCATCAGCGGCATGGCGCAGTGATTGCCGCTGCGCACCGCGATGCCCTGTTCGGTGAGCAGATGCCCCAGGTCGGAATGATGCACGCCTTCGACAACGAAGCTGGCCAGCGCAACCTGCGGCGAGCCGAGCAGGCGAACGCCGTTGCGTGCGGCAAGCCCGGCGAGCAGCTGGTCGTGCAATGCCCGCTCGTGACGCTCGACCGCAGCAACGTCGAGTCCAGCCAGATAGTCCAGCGTGGCGCCGAGACCGATGACGCCGGAGATCGGCGGCGTGCCGGCCTCGAAGCCCAGGGGCGCGGCATAGAACTCGGCGTGTTGATAATCGGCGATGCGCACCATCTCGCCGCCGAACTGCCAGTGACGCAGCTGCAGCAGCGATTCGCCGCGGCCGTACAGTACGCCGACGCCATCCGGCCCGTAGAGCTTATGGCTGGAGAGCACGTAGAAATCGCAACCCAGCGTGGTCATGTCGTGACGGCCGTGCACCACGCCCTGCGCACCGTCGACGATGGTCAGCGCACCTTGGGTCTTGGCCAGGTGCAGCAGGTCGTCCAGCGGTTGCCAGCCACCCAGCACGTTGGACAGCTGACTCACCGCCAGCAGTCGGGTACGCGGCCCGACCAGCGCGGCAGCTGCGGCCAGGTCGATGCGCCCGGCGGTATCGATCGGTAGCACCTGCAGTCTGGCGTTGCGCCGTTTGGCCAGCTGTTGCCAGGGCAGCAGGTTGGCGTGATGTTCGAGGGCGCTGATGACGATCTCGTCACCGGCTCCGATCAGATGTTCCAGTCCGTAGGCGAGCAGATTCAGCGCTTCCGTCGCGCCGCGGGTGAATACGATTTCAGTGGGCGAAGCCGCGTTCAGCCATTTCGCCACCTTGATGCGGGAGTCTTCATAAGCGCGAGTGGCGCGTTCGGCGGGCTGGTGCTGGGCGCGGTGCACATTGGCGGCGCCGCAGGTGTAGTAGCCGCTGAGAGCATCGATCAGTGCCTGCGGCTTCTGTGCCGTGGCGGCGCTGTCGAGATAGGTCTGGCCTTGCGCTTCGAGTATCGCCAGAGCAGGGAAGTCGGCGCGCCAGGGAGAAAACAGGGCCATAAGCGGCAAACCTCCAGCTGCAGGGGATGCGGCAAGGCAGGCGCTCATGGCTCGCAGCTTGCCGCTGCTCCTGCTCAGTTATGCGCGTGCAGCGCCTCGTTCAGCTCGATGGCCGACTTGTGGGTCTTGCACTCGACCGCGCCGGTCTGCGAGTTGCGACGGAACAGCAGGTCGCTCTGACCGGCCAGCTCGCGCGCTTTGACCACTTTGACCAGTTTATCGCCGTCGTCGAGCAGGCTGACCTTGGTGCCGGCGGTGATGTACAGGCCCGACTCCACGGTGTTGCGGTCGCCCAGCGGGATGCCGATGCCGGCATTCGCGCCGATCAGGCAGCCTTCGCCGACGGAGATGACGATGTTGCCGCCACCGGACAGGGTGCCCATGGTCGAGCAGCCGCCGCCGAGGTCAGAACCCTTGCCGACGAACACGCCAGCGGAAACGCGGCCTTCGATCATGCCCGGGCCGGCGGTACCGGCGTTGAAGTTGATGAAGCCCTCGTGCATCACGGTGGTGCCTTCGCCCACATAGGCACCGAGGCGAATGCGCGCGCTGTCGGCGATACGCACGCCGGCAGGGACCACGTAATCGGTCATCTTCGGGAACTTGTCCACCGAGAAGACTTCCAGCAGATCGCCCTTCAGGCGTGCTTCCAACTGGCGCTCGGCCAGTTCGCTCAGGTCCACCGCGCCCTGGTTGGTCCAGGCGACGTTGGGCAGCAGCGGGAAGATGCCGGTCAGGTTCAGACCATGCGGCTTGGCCAGCCGGTGCGAAAGCAGGTGCAGCTTGAGGTAGGCCTCGGGGGTCGAGGTAAGCGGCGCGTCTTCGGCGAGCAGAGTGGCGACCAGCGGGCGCTGGCTTTCGGCCAGGCGGGTCAGCAGCGCGTACTGGGTAGCGTCGAGCGGCTTCAGGGCATCGGCCAGCTGTGCAGCCTGGGTAGTGGTGATGCTGATTGCCTGATTGCCGCCGGCATAGCCGAGCAGTGGGGCGACGGCAGCTACCAGCTCGCCGGCAGGTTGCAGCAGCGGTTGTGCGTAGAAGACTTCCAGCCAGTCGCCTTGACGGTTCTGGGTGCCAACGCCAAAGGCGAGGCTAAATAGGGTTGCGGACATAGAATTTCCTTTTTGTCGGCCGCGCCGTCTGTTGGGCGGCTATCAGTTCGGCGCTGCCACTTCGGCAGCGTAACGATCGGGCTTGAAGCCAATCAGGGTCTTACCGCCCAAGTCGAGTACAGGGCGTTTGATCATCGACGGTTGGGCCAACATCAGCTCGATGGCCCGGGCCTGGTCAAGATCGGCCTTTGCAGCGTCGTCCAGCTTGCGGAAGGTGGTGCCTGCACGGTTGAGAACGGTCTGCCAGCCGTGCTCATTGCACCAGGCTTCCAGGTGGGTGCGGTCTATGCCGACGCTCTTGTAGTCGTGGAAGTCGTAGTCCAGTCCGTGTTCGTCGAGCCAGGTACGGGCCTTTTTCATCGTGTCGCAGGCTTTGATTCCGTATAGGCACAACCGCTGATCTGATTCGGACATAAACGACTCTCCAAGACTCCTGCAAAACTGGACGGCGAATTATGCCACGCCTCGCCGAGCTATGGAGGCGAGCATGCCTTCTCGCCTCGAAGAGCGCTGCGCTGCAGGTGGCTCGCGAACTGTCTCTCTCATCCCTTCCCCGTCTCGCCTAGCGCCTGCTCGATCGCCTGCTCGTTCAGCGGGCGCACGACGCGCGCGAGCTCCTGGCCATTCTTCAGCAGGATCAGGGTCGGCCAGAGCTTGACCCGAAACGAGCGTCCCAGCGGGCGGCCCGGGCCGTCCTCGATCTTCAGATGACAAATGCCGCTGCGCTCAGCCAGGGCCTTTGCCAGTAGTGGCTGAGCTGCTCGGCAGTGGCCGCACCAGGCAGTGCCGAACTCCAGCAGCAGCGCCCCCTGCATGGCGTCGACCTCTGTACGGCTGGGCTCGTTTTGTACGTAGTGTTCAGTCATGTTCATGGCAGGTTCTCCGTGTGCCTTCCAACGTTCGAACTTGCCGCCGGGCCGTCGTTCGGCGAGGGCTCTCGACCTTTTACACCGATGGTGTTGTCCATTGATGACAATCGCAACGGTGAGGTGACGAGTAATGGCACGCAAGCATTTCGAGAATTTCGAAGCGATTTCTTCGGCGGTGCCTGCCGAGGATGCGTTCGAAGCGGTTATCGCCATCAAACGGCGCGACAGCGACGAGCATGTACACGTATTCAAGATCGCAGATGGCCGTCGCTACGATCTGGCGTCCGAGGCCGACGCGATTGCCGAGGCAGCTTTGACTAAAGTTATAGAGGTCAGCGACGAAGGCGAGCTGATATGGGAAGAACACGCCATCTGAACAGGAGGCAGCACATGAGCGATCACGACGAGCGTACCGAGGAGGCGCTTGATAAGGCCAATCCCACATCCCGCGACGAGCATCAGGGCGCAGACATACCCGAGCACATGAAGCCGGAGAATCTGGAAAAACTGCGCGACTATGGCAAGGATGCGATCCCGCCGGGCGTTGCCTGAACGTCATCAAGCCGGGCGGCCAAGCCGCCCGGTGCGCAATCAGAGCGTTTCGATGAAGTGGCGAATGCGTTGCGCCGCCTCGATGCATTCGGCCAGCGGCGCAACCAGTGCCATACGCACGCGGCCGACGCCGGGGTACATGCCGTCCACTTCGCGCGACAGGTAGGAACCCGGCACCACGGTGACATGCTCGCGGGCGAACAGCTCGCGGGTGAACTGTTGATCGTCCATCGGCGTTTTCGGCCACAGATAAAAGCCACCATCGGGGCGTTGCACGTCCATGACCGGCGCGAGTATTTCCAGCACGGCATCGAACTTGGCGCGATACAGCTCGCGGTTGGCGCGCACGTGAATCTCGTCGTTCCAGGCAGCGATGCTCGCCAGCTGGGTCTGCACGGGCATGGCGCAGCCATGATAGGTGCGGTAGAGCAGGAAGGACTTGAGGATCTCGGCATCACCGGCGACGAAGCCCGAACGCAGCCCCGGCAGGTTCGAGCGCTTCGACAGGCTATGGAACACCACGCAGCGCTTGTAATCGGTGCGGCCCAGTGCTGCACAGGCGGTAAGCAGCCCTGCAGGTGGACTGGCCTCGTCGAAGTACAGCTCGCTGTAGCACTCGTCGGCGGCAATGACGAAGTCGTACTGGTCGGCCAGCGCGATCAGCTTTTTTAGCGTCTCCAGCGGCACCAGCGCACCGGTCGGGTTGCCCGGAGAACAGAGGAAGAGAATCTGGCAGCGCTGCCAGACATCCACCGGCACGGTATCGAAGTCCGGGTTGAAGCCGTTCTGCTCGAGGCATGGCAGGTAATGAGGCGTGGCGCCGGCGAGCAGGGCTGCGCCTTCGTAGATCTGATAGAACGGATTCGGGCTGACCACCAGACCGTCCGCTGAGCGATCCACCACGGCCTGGGTGAAGGCGAACAGTGCCTCGCGCGTACCGTTGACCGGCAACACGTGCTGCGCCGGGTCCAGTGCATCTGCGGCGAGGCCGAAGCGCCGCTCGCACCAGCGCGCGATGGCTTCGCGCAGCGCCGGAATGCCGAGTGTGGTCGGATAGACCGCCAGCTGATCAAGGTTATCGGCCAGTGCCTGGGCAACGAAGTCCGGCGAGCGATGCTTCGGCTCGCCAATCGACAGCGCGATGGCACGCTTGTCGGCAGGCGGCTGTGCGCCAGCGAGCAGGCCACGCAGCTTCTCGAAGGGGTATGGGTGCAGCAGATTCAGGGCGTTGTTCATGGATGCAGTTCTTTCAGGATGAGCGCGGCGAACGCCCCGCATTCGTGAGATCAGTCGTCGCGTGCGCCACCGTAGTAGGCGCAACCGCGCAATGTCTGGCCGTCCAGACGGAGCTCCGCACTGAGGTGGCTGACCGTGCCGCTGGCACTGTCGACACAGCGCTGCGGTGCAACCCACAGGTCAAGGCGCTGCTGGTTGGCCTCGCTGGTGAAACTGAGCTGGCCACCGGGAAGCTGCTCTTCCAGATAAGGCAGGGCGATCGGTGATTGCCCCGGCCGAACGAGCAGCATGCCGCGGGTGGTCACGGTCAGCATCCAGCCTGGTTCATGACCGCTGGCGCGCAGGATCAGCTGCTTGAAGTTCTCCTCGCCACAGCCGTGGCCTTCGCGCTGCAGGCGATAGATGCGGGTCAACGCGAGTTGGCCAGTACCGTCCGGTTCGGCCTGACTGAGGGTGCCGCGCAGGTCGGCGAACAGTGCATCCTGATCATCGACTAGCAGCACCTGCGCGTCGTCCTGCAACCCGGTGTCTTGGCTCAGCAGTTTCAACGTCCGTTGCCCCTGGCAGCTCTGCAACTGAAGCTGGCCCTCGACTTGTCGAACTTCACCTTGCAGGCGTTCGGTTGCTGCCTTGGCCGGAGGGCGCTCGGCGAAGAATGACTGGCAACCGGCCAGGGACAGGAGCAGTGCAATCAGCAGGGGGCGTGAAGAGGTCATCGGAAAACTCGAAGCAGGTGGGAGGCGGCGGTCGCGAAGGCCCGCCGCGATGACTCAGTTGCCTTTGACGGTCTTGCCGCCGACACGGCCTTCTTCGAGCATGATCTGGTATTCCTTGCCGTCCGTCTCGACCTGATGCAGGCGGACCAGCAGGTAGTCCCAGTCTTTGGCGAACCAGAGGATGGTTTCACGCTTGCTCTGCGTTGGGTCGCGCACGCGCTCGACCTTGATGGCATCGACCTGGCCAGCTTTGGTGCTGACCTTGTCTTCGCCCAGTACGCGGAAATCGTAGGTTTCGATCTCGTCGCCATCCACCACCTGATAGCTCATGCTCTGCTTGCCGGCCGCGACTTCCTGCTGCAGCGCCAGCTGGTAGGTGGATTTGTCCAGCAAGCCGCGATGCAACGGAAGCTTGACCGGATCACCCCGGTCACTGCCTTCGACCTGCTTGTTGTCCCAGTCGAAGCGGTGCTCGACACGCTTGCCCTTGCCCAGGCCACTGCGCTTGAGGCGATAGGTCTGTGGCAGGAAGGTATCGCCTTCGGTGCGGAACGTGCTGCGCTCGTTGAGACTGGCGACCAGCATGGAGGCCTCGAAATCGAGCCTCCAGTTGCCATCGTCCAGCTGCTCGAGGCTGCGCTGAGCTGTGCCACTGACCGGAACCTGCTTCCAGTCGGCGGTGTAGCTAGCGGAGAAGGGCTTGAGCTCCAGGGCTTGGACCGGCAGGGTCAGCACGGCGAGAGCGAGCAGCAAAGCGCGACGCATGGTATCTCCTAGATTCTGATCTGATAGCCGGAGGCCGGCAGGTTGACGTCGTCCAGCATCGCGCCTTGTTCGGCGAGGCGCAAGCGCCCTTCGGCGAACCAGCGCATGGCCAGCGGGTAGATCTGGTGCTCGGCCGAATGCACGCGCCGCGTCAGCTGCTCGATGTTTTCACCAGGCTCCACCGCCAGCGCCGCCTGGATAGCGACCGGGCCGCCGTCCAGCTCCTCGGTGACAAAATGCACGCTGCAACCGTGTTCGCTGTCGCCCGCTTCCAGTGCTCTGCGATGGGTATCGAGGCCCTTGTGCTTGGGCAGTAGCGAAGGATGGATGTTCAGCAGGCGGCCCTGGTAGTGGCGGACGAAGCCTGGCGTGAGAATGCGCATGAACCCGGCGAGGATCACCAGATCCGGCGCATGTTCGTCGATTACTTCCATCAGTGCGGCGTCGAACGACTCACGGCCATCGAAGGCCTTGTGATCGAGCACTGCTGTGGGGATGTCGGCGTCTTGCGCCCGCGTCAGGCCGAATGCATCGGCCCGGTTGGAAATCACGGCGCGGATACGCGCCGGATTGTCTTCGGCCTGGCTGTCGATCAGCGCCTGCAGATTGCTGCCGGACCCTGAAATCAGCACCACCACATTGCAGCTTGCGGTCATCAGTGCTGTTTCAGGTTGTTCAGCTGGACTCGTTCGGCATCTTGCGCCGCGGTGGCGATCGTACCGATCACCCAGGGCGATTCGCCGGATGCGCGCAGATTGGCCAGAGCCGGCTCAACCTGATCCTGGGCGACGCAGATGACCATGCCGACGCCACAGTTGAGCACGCGGTGCATTTCGTGTTCGTCGACGTTGCCTTTTTCCTGCAGGAAGTCGAACACTGCCGGGCGCTGCCAGCTGGCGACGTCGATGATCGCCTGGGCGTTGTCAGGCAGTACCCGTGGGATGTTGTCGAGCAGGCCGCCGCCGGTGATGTGGGCCATGGCCTTGACCGCACCGGTGTCCTTGATCAGCTTGAGCAGCGGCTTGACGTAGATGCGCGTCGGCGCCATCAGCAGGTCGGCCAGCGGCTTGCCGTCCAGCTGGGTGTTCTCGATGTCGGTGGCGGACACTTCGAGGATCTTGCGAATCAGTGAGTAGCCGTTGGAGTGCGGACCCGAGGAAGGCAGGGCGATCAGCGCGTCGCCCGCGGCGACTTTCGAGCCGTCGATGATCTCGCTCTTTTCCACTACGCCGACGCAGAAGCCGGCCAGGTCGTAGTCTTCACCCTCGTACATGCCAGGCATCTCGGCGGTTTCGCCGCCGACCAGCGAACAGCCGGCCAGTTCGCAGCCGGCGCCGATGCCGGTCACCACGGTGGCGGCCACGTCGACGTTGAGCTTGCCAGTGGCGTAGTAGTCGAGGAAGAACAGCGGCTCGGCACCACAGACCACCAGGTCGTTGACGCACATGGCGACCAGATCCTGGCCGATGCTGTCGTGCTTGTTCAGGTTCAGTGCCAGGCGCAGCTTGGTGCCGACGCCGTCGGTGCCGGAGACCAGCACCGGCTGCTTGTAGCCTGCCGGGATTTCGCACAGGGCGCCGAAGCCGCCCAGGCCGCCCATTACCTCAGGTCGTGCGGTGCGCTTGGCCACGCCTTTGATGCGTTCGACCAGCGCTTCGCCTGCATCGATATCGACGCCAGCGTCCTTGTAGCTGAGGGAGGGTTGCTTGCTCATAGAATCCGGACCTGTGAAAGGAGTGCGGGTGTCGACCGGTCAGGTGCTGCATCCACGCCAGGGCTAACTGTTTCCGGCTACTGGTGTTGTCACCAGAGTGGCCGGTTGACGCCGGGGCTGAGTCCACCTGCGTCGCGTTTGCCTGGGTACTGAATGTCGGGCTCGTACAAGCGCCGGAACCGGTCTGCGGAAAGCGCGCGATTTTATCAGGCTTGCCGCGCAGCGGCCATCCCGGCAGCTGCGATGGCGCGGGCGGGCCGCATTTTGAGTCGGGCATCTGTGAGGTAGGCGGTTGCCGGCTCTGGGCCGGCTGTTTAAGGTGTAGCGTCCTGTTTCCTCTACTTCCTGCCCCGGGGTCCGGCGGCCTGCGAGAATCAATCATGCGCCTTGTCTACCGCTTACTCATTCTGTGCCTTGCGCTGGGGGCGTCATTGCCCGGTCAGGCCGAACAGCTCAAGGGTCTGTATCAGGTGCGTGAGCCTGTTTCCGGCGAGCAGAGCGAGGAGCGCGCAGCTGCGTTGCAGCGGGCTTTCGATACCTTGCTCTTGCGTCTGACCGGCGATGCGCAGGCAAGCAAGCGCGAGGCCGTCGCTGAGCTGCGCAAGGACCCGCAGCAACTGATCAGCAAGTATGGTTACGAGCACGACCATATCGTCGTCGACTTCGATCCAGGCACCACGGAGCGCAGCCTGCGTAGTGCGGGCTTGTCGCTGTGGGGGGCGAACCGGCCGACGCTTCTGGTCTGGTGGCTGAACGAGCGGGTCGAGGGCACCCAGCTGCTTGGCGACGATCAGCGCAGCGCTGCGCCAGTGCGTGCTGCCGCGCAGCACCGTGGCCTGCCGTTGCGCCTGCCGCTGGCGGATCTGTCCGAACAGCTGCTGGCAACACCGGACGCATTCGGCGCGAACAGCCGGGAGACGCTGGGCGAGGCGTCCGAGCGCTACGATGCCGACGTACTGCTGGCGGTCCATGCGCGAGAAGCCGATTCCCGCTGGCAGGCTCAGTGGAACGTCTGGCTCGACGACGAGCAGCGCGACGGCAAGGCTGAGGCGGAAACCCTCGAGGGACTGGCGGATGCGGTAATGCTGTCCGTCAGTGAGTACCTGGCGCCACGCTATGTGGTTGCGCCAGGCGCCGCGTCGGACATCACCCTGGAGATCTTAGGGGCCGATGTCGCGAGATTCGCGGAGCTGGATCGCTTGCTCGAACCCTTTGGTGGCAACCTGCTGCGGGTGGAAAGTGATCGCCTGGTATATCGCGTCAACGCCAGTCCGGAGCAGTTGCGCGCTCAGCTGGCACTGGCGCGTTTGCATGAAGTCGCCGAAGACGAGGCACCACTGGATGCACGGCAGCCGATGGATGAGGGCGGTGTGGTTGGCGAGCCCGACAATGCGCCTGCGTCGCCCGAGAGCGGCACGGTGATGCGTTACCGCTGGTGATGACGCAATTCCTATATCGGCGACTGTCCTGCACGGAAGGCATAGAGTGACCATGAACGATTCGAACCGCTGGCTCTGGCTGGCAGGCGTGCTCTTGTGCGCCTGGCTGGTATATCTGCTGACGCCGATCCTCACCCCTTTTCTCATCGGCATCCTGCTGGCCTATCTCGGAGATCCGCTGGTCGATCGCCTGGAGCGCTGGGGGCTTTCGCGTACCTGGGGGGTGATCGTCGTATTCGCCCTGTTCAGTCTGCTGATGTTGCTGATGTTGCTGGTGTTGCTGCCTATGCTCGGCAAGCAGCTGGTGAAGCTCTACCAGCTGGCGCCGCTGGCGCTGGACTGGTTGCAGCATCAGGCGTTGCCCTGGGTGCAGGCGCAGTTCGGGCTGGAAGACAATTTCTGGCGTCTCGATCAGCTGAAGGCCGCATTCGCTGCACACCTGGGCAGCACCACTGACGTCCTCGGCGTGGTGTTGAGCCGAGCCACCGCGTCGGGGCTGGCCCTGCTGGCATGGATCGGCAACCTGCTGCTCATACCGGTGGTGAGCTTCTATCTGATGCGCGACTGGGATTTGATCATGCTCAAGCTGCGCAGCCTGCTGCCGCGCCGCGGTGAGGGCATGGTGGTGCGTCTGATGAGCGAGTGCCATGAGGTGATCGGCGCATTCCTCCGCGGCCAGTTGCTGGTCATGCTGGCATTGGCAATCATCTATGCGTCCGGCCTCATGCTGGTCGGGCTCGAACTGGGGCTGTTGATAGGCGTCCTCGCCGGCCTCGCCAGCATCGTGCCCTATATGGGCTTCGTCGTCGGCATCGGTGCGGCGGTGGTCGCTGTGCTCTTTCAGTTCGGGCTGGCACCTTACCCGCTGCTCGGCGTGGCGGCGGTATTCACGGTAGGGCAGATGCTCGAGGGGATGCTGCTGACGCCGTTACTGGTCGGCGACCGCATTGGGCTGCATCCGGTGGCGGTGATTTTTGCGGTGCTCGCCGGTGGTCAGCTGTTCGGTTTTACCGGTGTGCTGCTGGCACTGCCGGTGGCGGCGGTGATCATGGTTCTGCTGCGCCATGTGCACGATCTCTATAAACTCTCGGACCTTTACGCCGAGCCCGCCGGTGCACCGGCCGAACCACCCAGCCAGCCATGAAACCCATCCAGCTCCCCCTGGGCGTCCGTCTGCGCGACGACGCCACCTTCGCCAACTTCTACCCTGGCGCCAATGCAGCCGCACTCGGCTATGTCGAGCGGCTGTGTTCGCCTGCTGCGGGCTGGTCCGATGAGTTGATCTATCTCTGGGGGCAGGCCGGTGTCGGTCGTAGTCATCTGCTGCAAGCTGCCTGCCTGCGGGTGGAGGAGCGCGGAGAGTTGGCTGTCTATCTGCCGTTGGCGGAAGTGGCCGAATATGGTCCGGCCTTGCTCGACAACCTCGAGCAGAGCGAGCTGGTCTGCCTGGACGATCTCGATGCGGTGGCCGGGGACGCGGTATGGGAGGAGGCGTTGTTCCATCTGTTCAACCGTTTGCGTGACGCCGGCCGACGGTTATTGCTGGCGGCGGACGCCTCGCCGCGCGAGTTGTCGATTGCGCTGCCCGACCTCAAATCTCGTTTGAGTCTGGCGCTGGTTTTCCAGCTGCAACAGCTGTCCGACGAGGACAAGCTACGCGCCCTGCAGCTGCGAGCCTCGCGTCGTGGGCTGAATCTGCCGGATGACGTTGGTCGCTTCATCCTGACCCGTGGCTCACGCAGCATGAACGCGCTGTTCGAGTTGCTCGATCAGCTGGATCAGGCCTCGCTGCAGGCGCAGCGCAAACTGACCATCCCTTTCCTCAAGGAAACGCTCGGCTGGTAGCTTGTGGCCTGCTTGGTAAGTTCCGCTGGTCAATTTCGGCGCCCATGGCCCCGATACTGCGTTGCTGTTCCTTACCATAGCCCCGCTATGGCTCGTCGCAGCGCCTTGTCTCGCAGCCACGTTCATCCGAACTTGCCTCAACCAACTCACCGCACAGGCCACTAGGCGACGTCGGCGAAAACACTGAAGCAGTTTTCGCCGTGATCAGCTGCCCTCACGCCTCGCCCGCGGCCTTGCGTTCGTACTGATAGCTCCAGCGGGTGTAGAGCAGCGCCGCGATGAACAATGTCAGGCTCAGTCCGGCCTCCAGCAGGCCGTAGATCATCCGCGCCGGGTCGATCGCCGCGAGCACGCCCTGAATGAAGTACAGGTTGACGATAAAGCAGAGCCAGGCGTGCGCCCTCGGGCTGCCAGCGATCATCCCTGGTGCAACCAGCAATAGTGGAATGAGCTGGATGCTGACGACAACCCAGGTTCTGGCTCCGTGTAGGTCGGCAAAGGCCAGGTTCCAGACGACCAGTAGCACTGCGAGGCCGATGAAGCTGGCAAGGCTTATCGCTCGGCTGGATTTGACCCGCGGGGTCAGCCACTCCAGTGATGGCAGCGGTTTACGCTTCTTAGCCAAGGGACATCTCCAGCCGCTGTGCCGTGTGTGCCAGGCGCTGCCCGAGGGCGCGACAGAGGGCGATTTCATGTTCGTCGAGCAAACGCTTGCCGTCCGCACCGGCATGGTGACTAGGGCCGTAAGGCGTGCCACCACCGCGGGTTTCCAGCAGCCCGTTCTCGCTGTAAGGCAGGCCGAGCACCAGCATTCCGTGGTGCAGCAGCGGCAGCAGCATCGACAGCAGCGTGCTTTCCTGTCCGCCGTGCAAGCTGGAGGTCGAGGTGAACACGCCGGCTGGCTTGCCGACCAACTCGCCGGTCAGCCACAGGCCGCTGGTGCCGTCGAGGAAGTATTTCAGGGGGGCCGCCATATTGCCGAAGCGAGTGGGGCTACCTAGCGCAAGGCCGGCGCAATTCTTCAGGTCTTCGAGGGTCGCATACAGTGCACCGGCGTCGGGAATGGTGGGCGCGACCGCTTCGCACTCGGTGGACACGGCAGGTACGGTGCGCAGACGCGCTTCCAGCCCGGCCATTTCCACGCCGCGAGCAATTTGTCTGGCCATTTCGGCTGTAGCGCCGTGGCGGCTGTAGTACAGCACCAGAATGTAGGGCGTGCTCACGGCAAGATCTCCAGCACTTTTTCCGGCGGGCGGCCGATGATCGCCTTGTTGCCCGCGACCAGGATCGGGCGTTCGATCAGGCGAGGGTGCTCGATCATGGCGTCGATCAGTTCTGCTTCGCTGAGTTCAGGATTGGCCAGGTCGAGGCTTTTGTACTCTTCTTCGCCTGTACGCAGCAGTTGCCGGGCGGTGAGCCCCAGCTTGTCCAGCAGAGCACAGAGTTGGGCTGCGGTGGGGGGCGTTTCCAGGTAGCGCACGATTTCGGGCGTCAGACCGCGGGCTTCAAGCAGCTCCAGGGCGCCGCGCGATTTGGAGCAGCGAGGGTTGTGATACAGCGTGAGTTCGGTCATTTGTGGTTGCGTCTCGCCGGATGAGGTGGCCATTCTAACCCCCAACGTGGCGCTCACCGAAATGTGCAGCGCTGGTGATCCGGGCAGGCTTTCGGTCTGATCCGGGTCTTTTGACGATGAGCACTGTCGAGCCAACGGCTCCAGGCAGCTGTAACAAGGAGAAGGGATGCATCAGCGCATCGACAATGCCCTCGAGTTCGGTCGCTTCCTGGTTCGGCGCTTTTTGTCCGATCAAGGTCCGCATAGCGCGGCGGCCTTGACCTACACCACCCTGTTCGCCGTGGTGCCGATGATGACCGTCACGTTCGCCATGCTGTCGGCGATTCCCGCTTTCAAAGGTGTTGGCGAGCAGATCCAGTTCTACATATTCAACAATTTCATCCCGTCCACCGGCGCGACCATCCAGGAATATCTGCTCGCGTTCACCAGCCAGGCGCGGCAACTCACCTGGTTCGGGGTCGGGTTTCTCATGGCTACCGCGTTGATGATGCTGCTGACCATCGAGAAGGCCTTCAATACCATTTGGCGCGTACGACAGCCACGACGGGGGGTGTCCAGTTTTCTGCTGTATTGGGCGATTCTCAGCCTCGGGCCGCTGCTGCTCGGCGCAGGGTTTGCCACCAGTACCTACATCGCCTCGCTTTCGCTGATCTCGGGGCCGTACGCGCTCATTGGCGTCGGCACGCTGATCAAGGTCATGCCATTGCTGCTCAGCGTGGCGGCCTTCACTCTGATCTACGCCGCGGTGCCCAATACCCGTGTCCCGTTACGGCATGCGTTGGTGGGCGGTGTATTCACCGCAGTGTTGTTCGAGGCGGCCAAGCAACTGTTCGGCCTGTACGTCAGCTATTTCCCGAGCTATCAGCTGATCTACGGCGCTTTCGCGGCTGTCCCGCTGTTTCTGTTATGGGTCTATCTGTCCTGGATGATCGTGCTGTTCGGCGCCGAGCTGGTCTGCGGCCTGTCGTCGTCGCAGCAATGGCGCCGTCGGCCGCTGCCACGCCTGCTGGTCATGCTGATGCTGCTGCGCAACCTGCACCAGCGTCAGCAGGAGGGGCGGGAGCTGCGCCTGCGTGATCTGCACAGGGCCGGCCTGCGCCTTCCCGAGGATGAGTGGGACGACATACTCGGCTTCTTCGAACAGGAACAGCTGGTCTGTCGGACGGGTTCCGGGGGCTGGGTGCTTTGTCGAGATCTGAATCACTACAGTCTGGATAAACTATTGCGCTGCAACCCGTGGCCACTGTCAGCGCGCGTAACGTTGCCCGAGCAGCTGAACGAACCCTGGTATCCGACTTTGCGCCAGTCACTGGAGCTACTGCAGCAGGAACAGGCCAGCCTGTTCAGTGGCAGCCTGGCCGACTGGTTGCAATCGGGCGGTGACAAAAATCGTCAGTAAGGGAGTGTTTACGTGGAGGCGCTGCGCTCGGTGGCAGGTTGTTCGAGCGATCAGATGCGTACGTACAGGCCATGACGGCGTTTTCGAGGTGATGGCACGCTTCTGGCTATGGCTCGGAGTAGTTGAGGGGAAGACGTAATGGACGGCAAGCGCAGCACCATTCTGTATTTGCACCAGAGGGCGCCAGACGCGGCGCTCGAGGCATTGAACCGCCTTACCGGTCTTCGCTTTAGGCAATGGCCGGAATCGCTGGTCGTCAGGGATGATGCTCCAACCGACGCGCCGCACGCCGCTTTGGCAAGCAAGCAGTTGGAGCCGAAAAAGGTCAGCGGCTGAATCAGGCCTGGACGGCTTTCATTTCGGCGGCTACGGGCTCGACCGGGTGAGCGAACAGCTCTTCGACGGTGATTGCAGCTACCGTGGCGGCAGGACGCAGGTGAATCTGCAACTCCTCGATCTTGTGTCGGACCGGTAGCCGCGCGACGCCGGACAGCAGAATCTTGCCTGCGCCATCGGTGCGTCCGTGATCAATGATCGCTTCTCGCTGCTGCTGTCCATCGCGATATTTGGCGACGAGAGACACCATGAGCCCTGCGTGTCCCTGCAGCTGCAACCAGCTGGCGACATTGAATTCAGCTACGCGCCCGTCATAGGTAGTGAGGGCGATGGCGGCTTGCTCGACGATGCGTGAGGGTACGGTGCCGATCAGTTTGTCGTGGAGTTGGGACATGGCTTCGCTACTGGCATACGGTGGTGGGTGCGGAATTATAGGCAGTGCAGGTCCGACAAAACTGTGCACTTGAGCGCCGCCGCGCGTGATCGGACTCGCATAACGGCGAAAAGCGCGACGGTTACTTGGCGCCGCCACGGTCTGCGTCAGGATCGGGTCGTCCCAGGCGTGCCTTGACTGCAACGCAGCGGTATCCTCGGCCGTATACGTTAAGGAATGAGCACCATGACCAAACCGATCGCCTCGTTGCTGCTCCTGCTGAGCTGCCTGTTCCTGTCTGCCTGCGAAAAGGATTGGGGGATCGACCAGCACGGGCGTGAAGTGACTGCGGCACAGCTGCAGGGGCAGTGGCTGCTGATCAATTACTGGGCCGAATGGTGCGGTCCCTGCCGCACCGAGATTCCGGAGCTGAACGCCTTGGCCGAAACCGAGCAGGGACTGGCAGTGTTGGGTGTGAATTTCGACGAGTTGCGCGGCGAAGAGCTCGCTCAGGCCGCCAAGGCGCTGGGTATCGACTTCCGTGTGCTCAGTGATGATCCCGCCGAGCGTCTGCAATTGCCGCGTAGCGAGGTGCTGCCGGTGACCTATCTGGTTGACGACCAGGGGAAGGTGCGCGAGCGCCTGGTTGGCGAACAGACTGCCGAGGGCATCCTTGTGCATCTGGCGCGGCTGAAGGGCGAGTAGCCCGCCTGGTGACTCAGGGTTTGACGTACCAGAAATCCTGCCAGAAGCCGATCACCTTGACCGGATAGCGATTCTGCCCGAGGCTGCCGTTGTAGCGCGCGAGCGCCCGGTTGATGTCGCCATTTTCCTTGTTCAGGTAATAGCTGAGGATGGTGCAGCCATAGCGAAGATTGGTGGCGTTGTCGGTGAGGTTGTCTTGTGGTCGACCCAGTTCCGCTTTCCAGAATGGCATCACCTGCATCATGCCCTGCGCGCCAACGCTGGAGATTGCAAATCGGTCGAATAGGCTTTCGGCATGGATCAGCGCCAGCACCAGTTCCGGCTTCAGGCCCGCCTTGCTCGCCTCGCGATGCACCAGTCGGAGCAGCGCCAGCCGCTCTTCGGCATCGGGGATGTAGCGCTTGAGTCGGCCGGACATGTCGACCAGCCAGACCTCTGCATCGAAGCGATCCTGAAAGCTGTCCGCCTCAGCGACTGTCCTCTGCATGAGGTCGCGGAGTTCGGGTTCGGGCGCTTGACGGATATTGGCTGCTGCCGGCAGGGCGCTCACCAGCAGCAATGCGAGAAGAAGAGCAGGCGTCTTCATCGGTTTCAGTTTCCGTTGCTGCCTTCGATCAGACTTTGCAGAAAGTGCTGTTGCAGCTCGGGGTCGTTGCGCGTCAGCTCTATCAGGCTCTGCTCCAGTTCGCTGGCTTCTTCTTCCAGACCAAGTTCGGACAGGCGCCGGACGCGATGCACCCATTGCGCGACGTCGTCGCCTTCCAGGTCATCGAAGATCAGGTCGTGAGCTTCTTGCAGCTTGCCGCGCAGCTTGTGGCTTACAAGCAGCGTGGCCTCTGCCCGGGTGCCATCCTGTTCATCCTCAACCGACAGCTGCAACTTGCCGATCTGCGTGACGTCCTGATCAGCGAACGGCCCGTCGAGAAGATTCAGGCGCAAGACGCCGTGACGATCGGTCGACAGCTCGTGAGTGTGCGGACCGGCGCTGACGAGCACCGGACGCTCCGCCCAAGGCAGGCTGGTGTACTCGAGCCGCGCATCCCGGCGTTGCTCGTCGAGGCTGGCCAGATTCTGCTGCGAGCGGCCATTGGACTCGGCATTCATGAACGGGTTGATGCCGGCGAAGCCGTAGCTGATCCAGTCGCGAGTCGCGCTCTCTGGCATGTTGCCGAGCATCACCACGTTGAGCACGTTTGCGCCTACGCCGGCGACCACTGCGACGACGCCCAGCGGAATCTCGTACAGCTCTCGCCAGGGCTGGTAAGGCGTATAGCGATCGTAACGGCGGGTTACTTCGAAATCGGTGACTTCGAATGTCATCTGCTCTTGCACGCGGATACGCCGCTGCGGCAGTTCGAGCACCTGGGGTTCACCGAGTTCGATGCGCAGGCTGTGGTCGAGCAGTTTGCGCTCGACACGCGCCTCGTGCTCGCTGCGCTGCGGCAAGTGATTGGCGCAGCCGCCAAGGAGCAACGCCGCGCAGAGCGCGGCGCTGGTTGAAACGACAATACGTCGGTTGAGCATGATTTCCGATCAGCGATGAGCACGCGAGTTGATGAAGGACAGGATGTCAGCAGTCGCGACTGGCTGAGGCTGCGCGTCGCGGCGGTGCTTGTATTCCAGGGTGCCGTCGGCCAGCCCGCGATCGCTGATGACAATGCGGTGCGGGATGCCGATCAGCTCCATGTCGGCGAATTTGACGCCGGGGCTGGTCTTTTTGTCACGGTCATCGAGCAGCACTTCGTAACCTGCTGCCGTCAGTTCGGCGTAGAGTCGGTCGGTAGCCTCACGAACCGCTTCATTTTCGTACTTCATCGGTACCAGGGCGATCTGGAAAGGCGCGAGCGCGTCTGGCCAGAGAATGCCGCGGTCGTCGTAGTTCTGCTCGATCGCCGCGGCAACCACGCGGGATACGCCGATGCCGTAGCAGCCCATGATCAGAGTGGCCGGTTTGCCGTTCTCACCCATCACCCGGCAATTCATAGCCTCGCTGTACTTGGTGCCCAGCTGGAAGATATGGCCGACCTCGATACCGCGTTTGATTACCAGATTCCCCTGTCCGTCCGGGCTCGGATCACCGGCAACCACATTACGCAGATCGGCGATCTGCGGTAGCGGCAGGTCACGCTCCCAGTTCAGGCCGAAGTAGTGCTTGTCGTCGACGTTGGCGCCGGCACCGAAATCGCTCATCAGCGCAACCGAGCGGTCGATGACGCAGGGAATCGTCAGGTTCAGTGGGCCCAGTGAACCGGGGCCGGCACCAATCGCGGCGCGGATTTCCGCTTCCGAGGCGAATACCAACGGGCTGGCAACCTGCTCAAGGTTGGCGGCCTTGATCTCGTTGAGTTCGTGATCGCCGCGTACGATGAGGGCGATCAGTTGGCCGTCTTCGACGCCATGAACGACCAGCGTTTTTACCGTTTTCTCGATGGCGAGGCCGAACTGCTCGACGAGTTCGATGATCGTCTTGGCATTCGGTGTGTCTACCAGGCGCATTTCTTCGCTTGGTGCCGCACGATCGGTTTCGCGCGGAATGGCTTCGGCCTTCTCGATGTTGGCGGCGTAGTCGGAGGTGTCGCTGAACGCGATGTCGTCTTCGCCAGACTCAGCCAGTACGTGGAACTCGTGCGAGCCGGTTCCGCCGATGGAGCCGGTGTCGGCTTGCACCGGACGGAAGTCGAGCCCGAGGCGAGTGAAGACGTTGCAGTACGCCTCGTGCATGCGGTCGTAGGTTTCCTGCAGCGATTCCTGGGACAGGTGGAAGGAGTAGGCGTCCTTCATCAGGAACTCGCGGCCGCGCATGAGGCCGAAGCGCGGACGGATTTCGTCGCGGAATTTGGTCTGGATCTGATAGAAGTTGATCGGCAGCTGCTTGTAGCTGTGAAGCTCGTTGCGTGCCAGGTCGGTGATGACCTCTTCGTGGGTCGGGCCGACACAGAATTCGCGATTGTGGCGGTCCTTCAGACGCAGCAGCTCCGGGCCGTACTGCTCCCAGCGGCCGGACTCCTGCCAGAGCTCGGCTGGTTGAATGGCCGGCATCAGCACTTCCAGGGCGCCTGCCTTGTTCATTTCCTCGCGAACGATGGCCTCGGCCTTTCGCAGCGCACGCAGCCCCATCGGCATCCAGGTGTAGAGACCGGACGCCAGCTTGCGAATCATCCCGGCACGCAGCATGAGTTGGTGACTGATGACCACTGCATCGGATGGGGTTTCTTTGAGGGTCGAGAGCAGGAACTGACTGGTGCGCATGTGGCCGTTGTGTCCTTGCAGAAGAGGCTGGAATTTGGCTCGGCATTGTACGGCTGCGGGAAAGAAGCGTACAGAAGTCGGTCAGAGCGAGCGGACGCATGGGGCCGACTGCCGAATGAAAAAGAGGAGCCCGGCCAATTGGCCGGGCTCCTCGGTGCTGCGCTTGCCGCCGGTTACAGGATGCTGATCGGATAAATGGCGTACAGGCGCCATTCGTTAATATCGTTCCAAGCGGGGTTGTTGGTACGCAGGATAGAGTTGCGTGCGCGCAGGGTCAGGTCCTTGGCAGCGCCATCTTGGAAGGTGTAGGAAACCTGGTTGAAGAGTTCACGCTCGGTCGCCTCGCCTTCACCGCCGTAATAGGCTGCGTCGATGTTATCGCCGCGCACATAGGCGGTCTTCCACTGCAGACCGGACACGCCATAGCTGCTGAAGTCCAGCTCGTAGCTCGCTTGCCAGGAGCGCTCGTCCTTGAAGTTGAAGTCGGAGAGATAGGAGTTGGCTACCCAAATGGAGCCGCCGCCGTCGCCGTTGTCGTATAGATAGCCGGTATCACCGGTTACGCGCTGGTGAGCGAGGATGAAAGCGTGGGCACCGACTGCATACTTGGCCGACAAACTCCAAATGGTGTTGTCATCAGCGTTGACCGCTACTCGATCTTCAATGTCGTCGGTCTTGTAGTAGTTGAGGTCGAAGGTCAGCGATTGATCATCTGCGAGCGGCATCACGTAGTTAACGTTGGCGTACTTCTTGTCGTAGGTGTCTTCGACATCAGAGAAGTACAGCGACGCGCTGAGGTTATCGGTGAAGGCATAAGTACCACCGAAGACGTCGAGACTCTTCAGGCCGAGGTCGTCACGCGCGGGGGAGCCCATCGGGCTGTCCGCGGTGAAGTGGCCGGCGTTCAGTTCGAGGCCTTCGATCTCGCTGCTGGTGATCAGGGTGCCGGTAAAGGCTTCAGGCAGCAGGCGGGAGTCATCCGAGGCGATGACCGGAAGATTGACGAACTGATTGCCGTACTTGAGCGTGGTATTGGAGAGGCGGAATTTCACCGCCGCGCCCGCTTCGGAGATATCGTCTTCCCAATTCTTCGGCTCTCCGGGGAACATGTCGCCCTGGCCACCATCAAGCTTGACGCCTAGCAGGCCGTAAGCATCGATACCGACGCCGATGGTGCCTTGGGTGAAGCCGGACTCGAAGGTGGTGATGAAGCCCTGCGCCCAGGTGTTGCGGTCGTCGACGCCATCTTTGTGGTCACGGTTCCAATACGTGTTGCGCAGCAACAGATCCAGGCTCGCATCTTCGACGAATCCCTTGGACTCCGACTGCTGGCTGGCCAACGCCATCTGGGAGGTGCCCGCCGATACGGCCAGGGCGATTACGCTCCACTTCATCACTTTCATTGTGATTGCTCCTTTGGTTTAAAAACGGTGCTTACCTTGCCGCGCGTGGGCGGAAAGGGTGCAACTTCTTAGTCCCGCATCAGGCTTTAGCCAATTTTGGCTGCTCTCGCGAAAAGCCATCCAGAGAATGTACTGTTTAGCTCTAGTGCAGCGCTAGAGCAAGCTGTGTGACGCTGATTGCGGTGTTTTGAAGCCGCCCTAGCGTTCGCATAGATCGTCTAGCAAGAATCGTACTCAGAATTCATGATTGAGCTAATCGGGCGTTGCGGAGAAATACTGGGGTCGCATTGCACTGAAAGGCGGCGCATTTTCTGAGGTAAGGCACCAATCTTGTGCGCGGTTGCCAGATTGTCGTCCGGGATGTCTGAGGTATCCTTTTTACCTGTTTCCTACGGCGCATTCGCGCGGGGTTTGCTTCGCAAGGGGGGGCTTATGTTTGTACTTGATTCACGTCTGGAGCAGGACACGTTGCTGCTTGGTGACTTCCCGCTCTGTCGGTTGCTGTTGATGAACGACTCGCAGTACCCCTGGTTCATTCTGGTGCCGCGTCGCGAAGAGATTAGTGAGTTGTTTCAGCTGGATGCGGCTGATCAGCTGGCGCTGTGGAAGGAGGCCACTGCGCTGGCCGAGACCGTCAAGGACACCTTCGGCGCCGATAAGATGAATGTCGCCACGCTTGGTAATGTCGTCGGGCAGCTGCATATGCATGTCATTGCGCGGCGACGCGATGATGCTGCCTGGCCAGCGCCGGTGTGGGGTAGGCATCCGGCGAAGCCTTACAGTGACGAGCAGGTGGCAGCCATCAGGGACAAGCTAAAGTTGGTGCTGACCGATCACTTTCGTTTTGGAGTATGACTGTGGACCTTGAATCGAGAGTGATGGATCTGGAAACGCGTCTGGCGTTTCAGGACGATACGATCCAGACGCTGAACGATGTGCTCGTCGAGCAACAGCGGATCATGGAGCGTCTGCAGCTTCAGCTGCGCGCACTGGCAAAACGTCAGGAGGAAATGCAGGTTCCAATGGACGCTGGTGAGGACGAGGCGCCTCCACCGCATTATTGAATTGAGAAACGGGGCGCCGTGGTGACTTCGCCCCGTGGCAGCTTGCTCGGTCGTCCTACTCGATCGGGACGACGTCTTCGGCCTGCAGCCCCTTGTCCCGCATCATGATGGTGAACTCCACGCGCTGGCCCTCGACCAGGATGCGGTGCCCTTCGCCGCGGATGGCGCGGAAGTGGACGAATACGTCATCTCCGCTGTCCCGGGAAATGAATCCGAACCCCTTGGATGTGTTGAACCATTTTACGGTGCCAGCCTCGCGCCCTGCTGCCGATGGCGCGCGGGTGTTTGTGCGAGCCGGTTTTGCCTGCTTGCTCAGGCCGCGTGGCGTGGCGAGGTGCAGCAGCACGGCCACAAGGGCGAGCAGCAGGCTGGCGAGTGTTGCGGGCTGGCCGGCGATCTGTGGCAAAGCTACAAGTACGATGACGGCCTGCAGCGCGATAGATAGGAGTAGCAGTGCTGACGCAGCGATTATGACTGGCCGGGTGCGGCTGTCGATCAACTGGGCAGATGGGGCGAATTGAACGTTCAGCAGGCCGAGCATCAGCAGGCACAAGGCGTCGGGCTGCAGCAGTAGTGGCGCCGCGCCGCGCAGGCTTGGAACAAAGGACAGCAATAGGGCAACGACGCCCGCCAGGACATGGACGATCTTTAACATTCTTGTATGGCTCACGGTTGATAACACGACAGAGAAGCCGCAGGCCTGGAGTTCGTGGAAAACGTTCGTCGGTCAGGGCTGAACACTGTTCGAGAAACCGCGCGGGTCCGGGCTGCAGCGCGGCGTATTTAACAGGAAAGGAGGAGGGGGCTCAAATGAGCGTGTTCGCCGTCGTGGCTTCGAGTGCGGAGAGTGCTCGAAGACGGGCTGTTTCGCAGCAGATGCGTTGCGATCTGGGCAGAGCGAATATGGCGCTCCGCCCAGTAGCGAAACTTAGGCCGAAAGCAGGCTGCGCAGCATCCATGCAGTTTTTTCGTGGCTCTGCATGCGTTGAGTCAGGAGGTCGGCGGTCGGCTCGTCGTTGACCTTGTCCAGTAGCGGGAAGATACCGCGGGCGGTTCGTACAACGGCTTCCTGGCCTTCGACCAACAGCTTGATCATCTCTTCGGCGGAGGGGACGCCTTCCTCTTCCTTGATCGAACTCAGGCGGGCGTATGCCGCGTAGGTGCCCGGCGCCGGGAATCCTAGCGTGCGGATGCGTTCGGCAATATCGTCCACGGCGATGGCGAGTTCGGTGTACTGGGTTTCGAACATGGTGTGCAGCGTGTTGAACATCGGCCCCGTGACGTTCCAATGGAAGTTATGGGTCTTCAGATACAGGGTGTAGGTGTCGGCGAGCAGGCGCGACAGGCCTTCGGCGATGGCTGCACGGTCCTGTTCGGCGATGCCAATGTTGATTTCCATGTTTTTCTCCTGGTGGATGGTTCAGCCGTTAGTTATGCCAGAAAAATGCGTGGTGTTGTGAAGCGATACGTTTCTGGTCGAATGCTCACCGTTGGAAGGCTCTGATCGATTCAGGGTTCCATCAACGGCTCGATTTCGAGTTGGCGAGGGCAACGGCTGCGCCGCGGTGATTATCTCGATATAATCCCGCGCTTGTGCCTGGCGGTCCCAGTGCGTGCTGCGGCGCCCGGCGTCAATGCGGTATCGCGTACGGTACATGCCGCTTGCGCAGAGCAGTCACGGTCTTGTCAGTCTGTCGCGGCTCTGGCGCCCCATCGAATTCAAGATACGAGAAGCGAACTTCACCATGATGCGCAGCCACTATTGCGGCCAATTGAACGAAAGCCTGGACGGCCAGGAAATCACTCTTTGCGGCTGGGTACATCGCCGTCGTGACCACGGCGGGGTGATCTTCCTCGATGTGCGTGATCGTGAGGGCCTGGCTCAGGTGGTCTTCGATCCGGATCGCGCCGAAACCTTTGCGACCGCCGATAAGGTGCGTAGCGAGTATGTAGTGAAGATCACCGGCAAGGTCCGCCTGCGCCCAGCTGGTGCGGTGAACCCAAATATGGCTTCCGGTGCCATCGAGGTGCTGGGCTACGAGCTGGAGGTGTTGAACGACGCCGAAACCCCGCCGTTCCCTCTCAACGAATACAGCGATGTGGGCGAGGAGACGCGACTGCGCTATCGCTTCATCGACCTTCGTCGCCCGGAAATGGCCGAGAAGCTCAAGCTGCGCTCGCGTATCACCGCGAGCATTCGTCGGTACCTGGATGACAACGGCTTTCTCGATGTGGAAACCCCGATCCTGGGGCGTCCGACACCTGAAGGCGCGCGTGACTATCTGGTCCCGAGCCGCACCCATGCCGGTAATTTCTTTGCCCTGCCGCAGTCGCCGCAGCTGTTCAAGCAGCTGCTGATGGTTGCCGGTTTCGACCGCTACTATCAGATCGCCAAGTGCTTCCGCGACGAAGACCTGCGCGCTGATCGCCAGCCCGAGTTCACCCAGATCGACATCGAGACCAGCTTCCTCGATGAAGCGGACATCATCGGTATCACCGAAGGCATGATCCGCAAGTTGTTCAAGGAAGTGCTGGATCTGGAGTTTGGCGAATTCCCGCACATGCCGTTCGAAGAGGCCATGCGCCGGTACGGCTCGGATAAGCCCGACCTGCGCATCCCGCTGGAACTGGTGGATGTTGCCGATCAGCTCAACGCTGTCGAGTTCAAGGTGTTCTCCGGTCCGGCCAATGACCCGAAAGGCCGCGTTGCCGCGCTGCGCGTCCCGGGTGCGGCGAGCATGCCGCGCAGCCAGATCGACGATTACACCAAGTTCGTTGGCATCTATGGGGCCAAGGGCCTGGCCTATATCAAGGTCAATGAACGCGCCAAGGGCGTTGAAGGCCTGCAGTCGCCGATCGTCAAGTTCATCCCGGAAGACAACCTCAATGTGATTCTCGATCGCGTCGGCGCGGTCGATGGCGACATCGTGTTCTTCGGTGCAGACAAGGCGAAGATCGTTTCCGAGGCCCTGGGTGCGCTGCGCATCAAGATCGGTCACGACCTCAAGCTGTTGACCTGCGACTGGGCGCCACTATGGGTGGTCGACTTCCCGATGTTCGAAGAGAACGATGACGGCTCGCTGAGCGCGCTGCACCACCCGTTCACCGCGCCGAAGTGCTCGCCTCAGGAGCTCGAGGCCAATCCGGCTGCGGCGCTGTCGCGTGCCTACGACATGGTGCTCAACGGTACCGAGCTGGGTGGCGGTTCGATCCGTATCCATCGCAAGGAAATGCAGCAGACTGTGTTCCGCATTCTCGGCATCGATGAAGCCGAGCAGGAAGAGAAGTTCGGCTTCCTCCTCGATGCGTTGAAATTCGGCGCTCCGCCACATGGTGGTCTGGCCTTCGGTCTGGATCGCCTGGTGATGCTGATGACCGGTGCGCAGTCGATTCGTGAGGTGATTGCCTTCCCGAAAACCCAGAGTGCGGCGGACGTCATGACCCAGGCGCCGGGTGCGGTGGACAGCAAGGCGTTGCGCGATCTGCATATCCGTCTGCGCGAGCAACCGAAGGCGGAGTAAACGCTACCCGAAGCCTGGTTCTGCCAGGCTTCTTCGTCTTGCGGCTCTGAGTGCGAGACATTACGGCGATAGCCGGCCGCTGTCTTTATCGAGTGACAGACGGATCCGGTTATCGAGATTTTCTGATTCAGTCGAAGAATGGAGTGAGTTATGGCTGGTCATTCCAAATGGGCCAATATCAAGCACCGCAAAGAGCGTCAGGACGCCAAGCGGGGCAAGATCTTCACCAAACTGATCCGTGAGCTGACCGTGGCGGCCAAGCATGGCGGCGGCGTGCCGGCGGACAATCCGCGTCTGCGATTGGCCGTGGACAAGGCGCTGACAGCCAACATGTCGCGTGACGTCATCGATCGCGCCATCGCCCGGGGCGCAGGCTCCAGCGAAGCGGACAACATGACCGAGCTGAGCTATGAGGGTTACGCGCCAAGCGGGGTGGCGATCATCATCGAGGCGATGACCGACAACCGCAACCGTACCGCGGCCGAAGTGCGTCACGCCTTCAGCAAGAACGGTGGCAACCTCGGTACTGACGGCTCGGTCGCCTACATGTTCGATCGTAAGGGCCAGATCAGCTATGCGCCCGGCGTCGATGAAGACGCGCTGATGGAAGCGGCGCTGGAGGCGGGCGCCGACGACGTCGTTAGTCAGGAGGATGGGTCGGTCGAGGTCTATACCAGCTTCGCCGAGTTCCTCTCGGTCAACGAAGCACTGACAGAAGCCGGATTCCGCGGCGACGAAGCAGAAGTGGCGATGATTCCCTCCATCATGGCACCCATCACCGACGTCGAGACGGCGCAGAAGGTTCTGCGTCTCATCGATGCGCTGGAAGATCTGGATGACGTGCAGAACGTCTACCACAACGCGGAAATCTCCGACGAGATCATGCAGCAGCTGGGCTGAATCTCGTGGTGTCCGCAGCCGGGAGCCGCATTGCTGGGCTCCCGGCTTTTTTATAGGCGCGCATCGCAGGCTACGTAGTGACTAGCTGGGCGCATATTGTTGTCGGTGGCGGAGACGGCAGCGCCTCCGTATACTCGCCACTGGATAAATAGACAGCACGGCACGGCATGACGCTGATTTTGGGTATCGATCCCGGCTCTCGAATCACCGGCTACGGCGTCGTACGGGACACCGGCCGCGGTTGTGAATACGTCGCCTCTGGTTGCATTCGTACCGGCACCGGCGAGCTGCCTGATCGCTTGCGTGCCGTTTTCAGTGGCGTGAGCGAGGTCATTCGGACCTATGGCCCGGTAACGATGGGCATCGAGCAAGTATTCATGGCGCGTAATGCCGATTCCGCGCTCAAGCTCGGCCAGGCTCGGGGGGCAGCCATCGTTGCTGGCGCGGAAGCAGGTCTGCAGATCGCAGAGTACACCGCGACTCAGGTCAAACAGGCCATCGCCGGAACGGGCGGGGCTGATAAGCAGCAGGTGCAGATGATGGTCATGCACCTGCTCAAGCTTCTGGAAAAACCCCAGATCGATGCTTCGGACGCGCTGGCCATTGCGTTATGTCATGCGCATCACCGGCAGAGCCTCATTCCGCACGGCCTGGCCGGCGCCAAGCGACGAGGCGGGCGGTTGCGTCTGTAGTCGGCGCAAACTCTCTTGGTTGAACGAATAATCGACTGGTCGTCAGCGGATGCGATGGCCATGGAGGAAACAGCTTGATCGGACGTTTGCGTGGCACGTTGGTGGAAAAGCAACCGCCACATCTGATTCTCGATGTCAACGGTATCGGCTATGAGGTCGAAGTGCCGATGACGACGCTGTATCGCCTGCCGGCGGTCGGCGAGCCGGTGACGCTGCATACGCACCTCGTCGTGCGTGAAGACGCACAACTTCTTTATGGCTTCGCCGAGAAGCGCGAGCGCGAGCTGTTCCGTGAGCTGATCCGTTTGAACGGTGTGGGACCGAAGCTGGCGTTGGCGTTGATGTCCGGACTGGAAGTGGATGAGCTGGTGCGTTGTGTGCAGGCGCAGGATACGTCGGTCCTGGTGCGCATCCCAGGCGTTGGCAAGAAGACCGCCGAGCGGCTTCTGGTGGAGTTGAAGGACCGCTTCAAGGCGTGGGAGAGCATGCCCGCCATCGCGACCTTCGTGGTTGAACCCGGGAGCAAAATGGCAGTCACAAGCGCCGAGAATGATGCGGTCAGCGCGTTGATCTCCCTGGGCTTCAAGCCACAGGAAGCCAGCCGTGCAGTGTCCGCCATACAGGAAGATGATTTGAGCAGTGAAGAAATGATCCGCCGCGCCCTCAAGGGCATGGTGTAAGCCATGATCGAAGCGGATCGTATCGTCACGGCAGGCAGTCGCGATCGCGACGAGCAACTGGATCGTGCCATTCGGCCACTCAAGCTGGCCGAGTACATCGGTCAGCCGGTCGTGCGCGAGCAGATGGATCTGTTCATCCGCGCCGCCAAGGGCCGTCAGGAAGCGCTCGATCACACGCTCATCTTTGGTCCGCCGGGGCTGGGCAAGACTACCTTGGCGAACATCATCGCCGAAGAGATGGGCGTGTCGATCAAGAGCACGTCGGGCCCGGTGCTTGAGCGACCGGGTGACCTGGCCGCATTGCTGACCAATCTGGAGGCGGGCGACGTTCTGTTCGTCGACGAGATCCATCGCCTTTCGCCCATTGTCGAGGAGGTTCTGTACCCGGCGATGGAAGATTTCCAGCTGGATATCATGATCGGCGAGGGGCCTGCGGCTCGCTCGATCAAGCTGGATCTGCCGCCGTTCACCCTTGTGGGCGCCACCACGCGGGCCGGTATGCTGACCAATCCATTGCGAGACCGATTCGGTATCGTCCAGCGTCTGGAGTTCTATTCCACCGAGGACCTGGCGACCATCGTCAGCCGTTCCGCCGGTATCCTCGGTCTGCCGACCGAGCCGGAGGGTGCATTCGAGATTGCCCGTCGGGCGCGAGGGACGCCGCGTATCGCTAACCGCTTGCTACGTCGTGTGCGAGATTTCGCAGAAGTGCGGGGTCGTGGTGAGATCACCCGGCAGATTGCCGACCTTGCCTTGAACATGCTCGACGTCGATGAGCGAGGCTTCGATCATCAGGATCGCCGTCTGCTACTGACCCTGATCGAGAAGTTCGACGGCGGACCGGTGGGGATCGATAGCCTTGCCGCTGCGATCAGTGAAGAGCGGCACACCATCGAGGATGTGCTCGAGCCGTACCTCATCCAGCAGGGCTACATCATGCGCACGCCGCGCGGTCGGGTCGTGACGCGTCACGCCTATCTCCATTTCGGCCTCAACCTGCCCAAGCGCATGAGCGATGCTCCAACGCCGGATCTGTTCGATGGCGACATAGTTTGAAGAAAATATTGTTCTGTTACCCGATTGGCATTTACAGGGCCGAGCACTAGTATGCGCGCGCAAGCCGGAGCTGAAATCTTTACCCACCGCTGTCGAGTCTATTACGAGGACACCGACGCGGGCGGCATTGTCTACTACGTCAATTACCTCAAATTCATGGAGCGAGCTCGTACCGAGCGGTTGCGCAGTCTGGGATTCGCCCAGTCGCAGCTGGCCGGTGAGGACTTGCTGTTCGTCGTGCATTCGGTCGAAGCCCGCTACCGAGCACCGGCTCGCCTGGACGATGAATTGCTGGTGACGGCCGAGGTGGTTGAGGTGAATCGCGCCAGTCTGCGGTTTCGCCAGCAGGTCCGGCGTGCACTGGATGATGTTCTGCTTTGTGAGGGGCAGGTGCTGGTTGCCTGCGTGCGTGCCGAAAGTTTGAAACCCCGAGCCATTCCCGAAGCGCTGCGTGTCGCCTTCGCTGGCTCGGGTCTATCCCCTGCAGGAGAGTAAGCGTGGAAGCCAACGTCGATCACATGTCCATGTGGAGCCTGATCAGCAACGCCAGCTTCGTGGTGCAGCTGGTCATGCTGATTCTGGTGGCCGCTTCGGTCGCATCATGGATTCTGATTTTTCAGCGCGGCAGTATGCTGCGTGCCGCGAAGCGAGCACTCGATACCTTCGAAGAGCGCTTCTGGTCCGGTATCGACCTGTCCAAGCTCTATCGCCAGGCAGGCAACAACCCGGATCCGGATTCTGGCGTCGAGCAGATCTTTCGCGCCGGCTTCAAGGAATTTTCCCGTCTGCGTCAGCAGCAGGGTGTCGATCCCGATGCAGTAATGGATGGGGTCAATCGCGCCATGCGCGTGGCGATTTCCCGTGAAGAGGAAAAGCTCGAGCAGAGCTTGCCATTCCTGGCCACCGTTGGTTCCACCAGCCCTTACATCGGCCTGTTCGGTACCGTCTGGGGCATCATGAACTCCTTTCGCGGTCTAGCTCAGGTTCAGCAGGCAACTCTAGCGACTGTGGCGCCAGGCATCGCCGAAGCGCTCATCGCTACGGCGATCGGTTTGTTCGCCGCGATTCCTGCGGTGATCGCCTACAACCGTTTCGCCGCGCGGGGCGAGATGCTCATCGGTCGTTATTACACCTTTGCCGATGAGTTCCAGGCCATCCTCCACCGCAAAGTTCACACCACCGAAGACTGAGGCCCACGGCCATGGCCAGAATCCGCAACAGACGCAAGCCCGTCGCCGAGATGAACGTGGTGCCTTACATCGATGTGATGCTGGTGCTGCTGGTCATCTTCATGGTCACGGCGCCGATGCTCAACCAGGGCGTCAAGGTCGATCTGCCCAAGGTCAGCAGCGAAGCCTTGCCGCAGGATAACGACAAGCAGGTGCTGACCATCTCCATCAAGGCCGACAAGACCTACTACTGGAACGTGGGTAGTGAGGTGGACACCGAAAGCAAGGGCAATGACGCCGTCGCTTTGGCCGACATGACTCAGGCGGTCGTTGCCATCATGCGTCAGCGTCCGGATACCCAGGTGTTCATCCGTGGCGATCGCGCGGTTGATTATGGTTCGGTGATGGAGGCCATGGGCGGTCTGCAGGAAGCCGGCGTGGGTAATGTCGGTCTGATCACCGAGGCGCCTTGATGCAGCAGCGTGAGTCATCGCCTTCGCAGAGCTACTTCTGGCCGACCGTGCTGGCGGTCGCTCTGCACGTCATTATTTTCGGCATGCTGTTCGTCAGCTTTTCGATGACGCCCGAGCTGCCGCCGTCCAAGCCGATTGTGCAGGCCACCTTGTATCAGTTGAAATCGCAGAGCCAGGCGACTACCCAGACCAACCAGAAGATTGCCGGCGAAGCGAAGAAGACTGCTGCCAAGCAGTTCGAAAGCGAACAGATGGAACAGCGTAAGGTCGAGCAGCAGAAGCAGGCTGCTGCCGCCCGCGCTGCGGAACAAAAGAAGGCGGAAGAGGCTCGAAAGGCGGATGCAGCGAAAGCCGCAGCCGATAAAGCGGCTGCGGCGAAAAAGGCCGAGGAAGCCAAGAAGGTCGAACAGCAGAAGCAGGCTGACATCGCCAAGAAAAAGACTGCTGAAGAATTGGCCAAGAAGAAGGCAGCAGAGGAGGCCAAGAAGAAGGCTGCCGAAGAAGCCAAGCGCAAGGCGGCGGAAGAGGCCAAGAAGAAAGCTGCAGCCGAAGCTGCCAAGAAGAAAGCTGCTGAAGATGCCAAGAAGAAGGCAGCGGCAGAGGCCGCGCGCAAAGCGGCAGAAGACAAGAAGGCGCAGGCGCTTGCCGAGCTGCTCTCTGACACTACCGAGCGCCAGCAGGCACTGGCTGATACCCATGGTGATCAGGTTGCCGGCAACTTCGATGATCTGATCCGGCTGCGTGCAGCAGAAGGCTGGACCCGACCGCCGTCGGCGCGCAATAACATGACCGTGCAGCTCCAGGTAAACATGCTTCCGGATGGCACCATCACCAACGTCAGCGTCTCCAGATCGAGCGGAGATGTGCCATTCGACAATTCTGCGGTTGCCGCAGTAAAGAACATCGGTCGGCTGACGGAAATGCAGGGCCTGAGCCCGCAGGACTTCCAGCCTTACCGGTCCTTCAAAATGACATTTACGCCTGAGGATCTTGCGTTGTGATCAACTCCCTTCGAGGTCTATTTGTCCTGCTCTGCTGCCTGGCGGGAATGGCGGTGGCGCAGGAAAAAAACATCGTCGTCACCAGTGGTGCCGACCGTGCGATCCCGATCGCGGTCGTTCCATTCGGTTGGCAGGGCGGCACCGTACTGCCTGAGGACATGGCGGAAATCATCGGCAACGACCTGCGCAATTCCGGTATTTTCCAGCCCATTCCGCGGCAGAACATGATCAGCATGCCGACCCGCGGCAGCGAGATCATCTATCGCGACTGGAAGGCTCTGGGCGCCCAGTACGTGATGGTCGGCAATATCGAGCCGGCCGGTGGCCGCCTTCAGGTCCGTTACGAAGTGTTCAACGTAACGACCGAACAGCAGGTGATGACTGGAACCGTTGGTGGTTCCCCGGATCAGTTGCGCGACATGGCGCACCATGCGGCGGATCAGTCCTTCGAGAAACTCACCGGCATCAAGGGCGCGTTTTCCACGCGTCTGCTGTATGTGACGGTTGAGCGGCTGGGTGGCGCCAACACGCGCTACACGCTGCAGCGTTCGGATTATGACGGCGCTCGGGCGGTGACTCTGCTGCAATCGCGCGAGCCCATCCTCTCCCCGCGTTATTCACCGGACGGACGCCGGATTGCCTATGTGTCCTTCGAGCAGAAGCGTCCACGTATTTTCATTCAGCACATCGACACGGGTCGCCGCGAACAGGTCACCAACTTCGAAGGTTTGAACGGTGCGCCGGCATTCTCGCCAGATGGCAATCGCCTGGCGTTCGTACTGTCGAAAGATGGCAATCCGGAAATCTATGTGATGGACCTCGGCTCGCGGCAGTTGCAGCGCCTGACCAATCACTACGCGATCGATACCGAACCCTTCTGGGGTGCTGATGGTCAGACCATTTATTACACCTCTGACCGTGCTGGCAAGCCTCAGGTCTACAAGCAGCGGTTGGGCAGCAATTCAGCTGAGCGTGTGACGTTCGTTGGCAACTACAACGCCAACCCGAAGCTGTCGGCCGACGAGAAGACGCTGGTCATGATCCATCGCCAGGACGGTTACACAAACTTCAAAGTTGCTGCGCAGGATCTGCAGCGTGGCAATCTGCGAATACTCTCGGATACCAGTCTGGATGAATCGCCCACTGTTGCGCCTAATGGCACCATGCTAATCTACGCCACCCGCCAGCAGGGCCGGGGAGTCTTGATGCTCGTGTCCATCAATGGACGCGTTAGGCTCCCGCTTCCTACAGCTCAAGGCGAAGTCCGAGAGCCGTCCTGGTCCCCTTACCTGAACTGATGCGGTATCAACGCTTTTAACCAAAACACACCTGGGGTTGTTACAAATGGAAATGCTGAAATTCGGTAAGTTCACCGCTCTGGCTCTGGCCATGGCTGTTGCTGTCGGTTGTTCCTCCAAAGGCGGCGACGATTCGGGCGAAGGTTCGGGCGCGATCGATCCGAATGCTGGTTACGGTGCTGATTCCGGTTCCGTCGATAGCAGCATGAGCGAAGAAGCCGCTCTGCGCGCCATCACTACCTTCTACTTCGAGTACGACAGCTCCGACCTGAAGCCGGAAGCCATGCGCGCTCTGGACGTTCATGCCAAGGACCTGAAAGGCAACGGCGCTCGCGTCGTTCTGGAAGGCCACACCGACGAGCGTGGTACCCGTGAGTACAACATGGCTCTGGGCGAGCGTCGCTCCAAGGCCGTACAGCGTTACCTGGTACTGCAGGGCGTTTCCCCGGCTCAGCTGGAGCTGGTTTCCTACGGCGAAGAGCGTCCAGTTGCCATGGGTAACGACGAGCAGTCCTGGGCCCAGAACCGTCGCGTCGAACTGCGCAAGTAATTCGTCATGCGTAAGTACCGTCATGCTCTGACTCTTACAGTGCTCGCGCTGCCGCTGATGGCGGTGGCTCAAGTGCCGGTGGTGGATTACGAAGAAGGTGCCGCTAGTGGCAACTCGGGTTACTCCACCGCTGCGCCGAGCGGCGACGGTGCCTATGCCGGAGGTGGAGCCACCGCTCCATCTTCGGCACAGGGCATGCTCTTCATGCAGCTACAGCAGATGCAGGAAGAGATCGCGCAACTGCGCGGCATGCTTGAGGAACAACAGAATCAGATCCAGCGCCTGCAACAAGAGGGGCTGGAACGCTATCAGGACCTGGATCGCCGTCTGTCCAGCGGATCCGCGGCAGGCAATCAGCCTGCTCCGTCCAGTAATACGGCGGCGTCAGCTGGAAGTTCGGCATCCGCCCCCCGCCGCTGCCAGCCAGGGCCAGTCGCAAAGCACATCCGGCGATCCTGCAAAGGAAAAGCTCTATTACGACGCTGCTTTCGACCTGATCAAGGCGAAGGATTTCGACAAGGCCAGCCAGGCTTTCGCTGCATTCCTGCGCAAGTACCCTGACAGTCAGTACGCTGGCAACGCCCAGTACTGGCTTGGCGAGGTCAACCTGGCAAAGGGCGACCTGCAAGGGGCCGGTCAGGCGTTCGCTCGAGTGAGCCAGGCGTATCCGCAGCACAGCAAGGTGCCGGATTCGCTCTACAAGCTGGCAGATGTTGAGATCCGTCTGGGTAACCGGGACAAGGCGCAGGGCATTCTGCGTGAGGTCATTGCCCAGTATCCGAATACATCGGCTGCACAATTGGCTCAGCGTCAGCTCAATCGCTGAGGCACACTGGCGAGACCGAACGAAACCCGCCCATCGCGCGGGTTTTTTCGTTAGAATCGCCGCCCCTATTTCCCGCAACGGAGGCGGATGGCCTGTTTAGCCGTCACGCCCGTGGCTGATATGACCCTGCGAATTACCGAGATTTTCTACTCGCTGCAGGGGGAGACGCGGACCAGTGGATTGCCTACTGTGTTCGTTCGCCTGACCGGCTGTCCCCTGCGCTGTCAATATTGCGATACCGCCTACGCATTCAGCGGCGGAGAGTTGATGACGCTCGACGCGATCGTCGAGCGGGTTGCCTCCTACAATCCCCGTTACGTCTGCGTGACCGGGGGAGAGCCGCTGGCGCAGCCCAACTGCGTGCCTTTGCTGCAGCGATTGTGCGATGCGGGATATGAGGTTTCACTGGAGACCAGTGGGGCACTCGATATCTCCGTGGTGGATGAGCGTGTCAGTCGTGTAGTGGACCTGAAAACACCGGGTTCCGCCGAGGTCGCGCGTAACCGCTACGAGAACATCGCCTGCATAACGCGCAACGATCAGGTCAAGTTCGTCATCTGTTCCCGCGAGGATTATGACTGGGCTGTCAGCAAGCTGATCGAGTACGGGCTGGATCGACGTGCCGGAGAGGTGTTGTTCTCGCCGAGTCACGGCCAGGTCGATGTTCGTGCCCTCGCGGACTGGATCGTTGCCGACAATCTGCCGGTGCGCTTGCAGCTTCAGTTGCACAAGATTATCTGGAACGACGCGCCCGGCCACTGAGTCGCTGGCATTGGCGGCTCGTCCCTGGCTGGTCGTGCTCATCCGTTTTGAAGGTATCGCGAAATGAACGAGAAGAAAGCAGTCATCCTGCTGTCCGGCGGGCTTGATTCGGCTACGGTGGTCGCCATGGCCCGTGCTCAGGGCTACGCTTGCTACACCATGAGCTTTGACTACGGCCAGCGTCATCGCGCCGAACTGCAGGCGGCGGAACGTGTTGCCCAACAACTGGGTGTGGTCGAACATAAGGTGATCGGCCTGGACCTCAATGGCATCGGCGGCTCGGCATTGACCGACGACAGCATCAATGTGCCTGAGGTGCCTGGTGAGGGTATTCCGGTCACATACGTCCCGGCGCGCAATACGGTGTTTCTCTCGTTGGCCCTTGGCTGGGCTGAGGTGCTGGGTGCCCGTGACATCTTTATCGGCGTCAATGCGGTCGATTACTCGGGCTACCCGGATTGTCGACCGGAGTTCGTTGCGGCATTCGAGCGAATGGCCAATCTGGCCACCAAGGCAGGCGTAGAAGGGCTGGGGTTTCGCATCCAGGCACCACTGCAGGAGATGAGCAAGGCGCGGATCGTGCAGGAGGGGACTCGTCTGGGCGTGGACTATGCGGCGACGGTTTCCTGCTATCAGGCCGACACGGATGGGCGTGCCTGTGGCAAGTGCGACAGCTGTCGATTGCGTGCCGCCGGTTTTGCCGAAGCGGGGCTGGCTGACCCCACTCGCTATTTCTGAGCGGCCTGCGCCAGTACTGGAGGGGTGCCGTCAAACGAAGGCGATCGCGAACTTTTTCAAAAAAAAGTTTGTTTTCATCAATCAAATCAGTATCATGCGCCCCGCATTGGGTCGTTAGCTCAGTTGGTAGAGCAGTTGGCTTTTAACCAATTGGTCGTAGGTTCGAATCCTACACGACCCACCATATCGCTCCCGAGAGAGCACCAGAAGCCGGAGACCTGTCAGGGTTATCCGGCTTTTTTAATGGCCGCGATTTTGCGTTGCTGCAGGCTGCTACGTTCGGTCATAAGAAGCGTTTTTCTCTACGACCTTAGTAGGTGGCTCAAGCGTTTTTAAACGTAATAGACTGCGGCCCCTTCCGATTACCGTTGGTTCGAGGCTCAAATGTATTCTGATCGTATCCGCTTGTCCTCTCTGCAGAACAAGGTCATGAGTGCCCACGAGGCAGCTGCCCTTATTCGCGACGGCATGACCGTTGGCATGAGCGGCTTCACCCGTGCGGGCGAAGCCAAGGCCGTGCCCCTCGCGCTGATCGACCGTGCCAAGGACGAGAAGCTGCAGATCAGCCTGGTCACTGGCGCCAGCCTGGGTAACGATCTCGATGGCAAGATGGCTTCCGCGGGTCTACTGGCCCGTCGCATGCCGTTCCAGGCCGATCCGGTACTGCGCAAGGCGATTAACGCCGGTGAGGTCATGTTCATCGACCAGCACCTGTCGCATACCGTCGAGCAGATGCGCAATCATCAGATCAAGCGTCCCGACGTCACCATCATCGAAGCGTTGTGCATCACCGAGCAGGGCCACATCGTACCGACCACTTCAGTAGGCAACTCGGCCAACCTGGCCATGTTCGCCGACCAGGTGATCATCGAGCTGAACCTGGCACACAACCTGAACCTGGAAGGTCTGCACGACATCTACTTCCCGGGTGAGCGCCCGAACCGCGGCCCGATCCCGCTGACCAAGGTCGATGATCGTCTCGGCGCGACTTCGATCCCGGTCGATCCGGCCAAGATTGCCGCCATCGTCATCACCAATCAGCCGGATTCCTACTCCACGGTCACTCCGCCGGACGAAGAAACCCAGGCCATCGCCAACCATCTGGTCGAGTTCTTCAAGAGCGAGGTCGAAGCCGGCCGTATGGCGAAGAACCTCGGCCCGATGCAGGTCGGTATCGGCAACATCGCCAACGCAGTGATGTGCGGTCTGATCGATTCGCCGTTCGAAGACCTGGTGATGTACTCCGAAGTACTGCAGGACTGCACCTTCGAGCTGATCGATGCGGGCAAGATGACCTTTGCTTCCGGTTGCTCCATCACCCTGTCCGAGCGTTGCAATGATCGCGTGTTCGGCAACCTGGAGAAGTACAAGGACAAGCTGATCCTGCGTCCTCAGGAAATCTCCAACCATCCTGAGCTTGTGCGCCGTCTTGGCATCATCGGTATCAACACCGCGCTCGAGTTCGACATCTATGGCAACGTCAACTCCACTCACGTGGGCGGCACCAAGATGATGAACGGCATCGGCGGTTCGGGCGATTTCGCGCGTAACGCTCACATGGCCATCTTCGTGACCAAGTCGATCGCCAAGGGTGGCAACATCTCCAGCGTCGTGCCGATGGTTGCTCACGTTGACCACACCGAGCATGACGTCGAGATTCTGGTTACCGAGCAAGGCCTGGCTGACCTGCGTGGCCTCGCTCCGCGCGAGCGCGCCCGCGCCATCATCGACAACTGCGTGCACCCTTCCTACCGCGATGCGCTGAACCAGTACTTCGACGACGCCTGCAAGAAGGGCGGCCAGACGCCGCACCTGCTGGGCGAAGCGATGCAGTGGCACATCAACCTGGAGGAACGTGGACACATGCTCAAGGGCGAGTGATCCAGAAGAAAAGAACCGCCGGCTGATGCCGGCGGTTTTCGTTTGACAGGGCGCAATGCCCGGCTTTTCACGCTTTTTTACCGTGCTTTCCCTTTTATAGAGGCTTCGGCTAGTATTCCTGCCCCGTTGAAAGGCAGGAGGCGTGTCTGAATCCTGCGCGCCTCGTCTCTACCGACAAGCCCGAATTCCCGGCCTGGGCCGTTATACTCGGCGCTTCGTGCAATCCCGTGCTGGCAGGACCCGTCCATGACGCAGATACCCGAACGCATTCTCGTGCAGGCTCACCTGGCAGCTAAGCAGCCCAAGCCGCTTACGCCTGAGCAGGAAGCGCAGTTGCGCAGTGAGATAGCTGTTGAGTTGAAGCGCCAGAATGCAGTGCTGGTGGCGCATTACTACACCGATCCGGTGATCCAGGCGTTGGCCGAGGAAACCGGTGGTTGCGTTTCCGACTCCCTGGAAATGGCGCGCTTCGGCAACGAGCATCCGGCCCAGACCGTGCTGGTAGCCGGCGTCAAGTTCATGGGCGAGACGGCGAAGATCCTCAATCCTGAGAAGCGCGTGCTCATGCCCACGCTCGAGGCGACCTGTTCCCTCGATCTGGGCTGCCCTGTCGAAGAGTTTTCGGCCTTCTGCGATCAGCATCCGGAGCGCACCGTGGTCGTCTATGCCAACACTTCGGCGGCAGTAAAGGCACGGGCTGACTGGGTGGTGACATCCAGTTGTGCGCTGGAAATCGTCGAAAGCCTGATGGATAACGGCGAAAAGATCATCTGGGCGCCGGACAAGCATCTGGGCAACTACGTACAGCGCGAGACCGGTGCCGACATCCTGCTCTGGGATGGCGCATGTATCGTCCACGAAGAGTTCAAGGCCAAGCAATTGGCTGACATGAAGGCTCTTTACCCGGATGCCGCGATTCTGGTGCATCCGGAGTCCCCGCAGGCGGTGGTCGAACTCGCCGATGCTGTAGGTTCGACCAGTCAGCTGATCAAGGCTGCGCAGACCTTGCCGCAGCAGACGCTGATCGTTGCGACGGATCGGGGCATCTTTTACAAGATGCAGCAGTTGTGCCCTGAAAAAACGTTCATCGAAGCGCCGACTGCCGGCCAGGGTGCAGCCTGCCGAAGCTGTGCGCATTGCCCCTGGATGGCGATGAACACGCTGGAGCGGACCCTGGAATGCCTGCGCGCTGGCAGCAATGAAATCTTCGTCGATCCGGCGATCATTCCGCGTGCGGTCAAGCCCCTCAAGCGGATGCTCGATTTCACCCAGGCCGCGCGGCTGAAACAGGCCGGCAACGCCTGAGCCTTTTCATCGGCGCTGAACGTTCAGCGCCGTTTTCAACTCAGCGCAGCATTTCCTCGACCATTCGCTTTTCTTCGATCAGCTGTTTCTGGCGCGCGTCGATCCGTGATGCGATCTGGAAGTTGCTGGCACGACGCTTGGCGAGGTCGAGTTGCTCGATGCCCTGGTCATAGTCGCCTACCAGGGCGAAGTACTCCGCGCGTGCTTGATGCAGGCCAACGATGTTGCCGCTGAGCCCGCGCACTTCGGCGACCTGATACCAGATATCGGGATCCTGGCGGCGCTGCTCCACCAGTTTGTCCAGCTCGCGCTCGGCTTGCTGTGTCTCGCCCTTCTCCATCAGAAGGTCAATGTGCATCTGGCGCACCGGGTAGTTGCCCGGATATAGCTGCAGCAACCGCTGTAAACGGGTCTGCGCCTGTTGCAGGCGGTTGGCGGTGATGTCGAGTTCGATCTGCGCGAGGTTGTAGGTGATGTCGTCCGGTGCCTTGGTTAGCAGCGGGGCAAGGCTGCTGTTCGCTTCGTCGAGTTGCCCAGCTTTGACTTGCGCGAGCGCAAGGCCATAGCGTGCGGCATCCATCTCTGGATTTTCGCTGAGCATCGCGCGGAATCGCTTGGCCTCGACGCCCGGCGTTCTTTCGAACTTCAATTGCGTTCGAGCACGCATCAGCTGGTAGCGCAGGCTGTCCTGTGCTCCACCCTGTGGATACTGTTCCGCTCGGTTTGTGGTATCGGCGATGCGTGATTCACTGACCGGGTGCGTCAGCAGGAATTCCGGTGGCTTCTGATCGTAACGATACTGGCGCATGAGGCGACCGAACATTGAGGGCATCGCACGCGGGTCGTAACCGGCCCGCTCGAGGTTGACGATGCCGATGCGGTCGGCCTCCTGTTCGTTCTGCCGGGAAAAGCGGCGCTGGGCCTGGATGGCAGCGGCCTGGGTAGACACGATGGCGGCGATGCCGGCATCACCTGCGCCGGCTGCGGCTGCGACGACGCCGGCCAGCATGGCGGCCATCAGAGGCAGTTGCATGCGCTGTTGCGCTTCCAGTCCGCGGGCGAAATGGCGCTGGGAAAGGTGCGCCAGTTCGTGAGCCATCACCGAGGCATATTCGGCTTCGGTCTGGGCATAGATGAACAGGCCACCGTTGACACCAATGATCCCGCCTGGAGCTGCGAAGGCATTCAGCTGCGGGCTGTCCAGCAGGACGAATTCAAGGCGACGATCCTGCAGCTGACTGGTTTCTGCCAGGCGATAGACACTGCTTTCTACATAGTCCTTGAGCTGTGGGTCCGAGAGCTGGCTTACCTGCCCGCGCAGCAGGCTGAGCCATGCCCGGCCGAGCTGGTGCTCCTGTTCAGGTGAAACGATGGAGGAGCTGGCATCGCCGAGCGAAGGCAGGTCGTTGGCCAATGCTGGCAGTGCAGTCAGGCAGGCGAGCGTGAGCAGGGCGGGGCGCAGCAATTTCATCCAGACAGGCTCGTTGAGTTGAGAGCGACTACTGTAGCCTTGACCTTGGCCGGCTGGCCAGAGGCCCGCTGTGCTAGGTATGCTGCGAGGCTTTTCTGTGGAGGCGAACCATGACCGAAGCGCGACCGCAATCGCTTGAATGCGATGCCGAACTGGATGCTGTTGGGCTCGACTGTCCGATGCCTCTGCTCAAGGCCAAGCTGGAGCTGAACCGAATGTCCAGCGGTGCAGTGCTCAAGGTCATTGCCAGCGATCCGGGTTCGCAAAGGGACTTCCGCAGCTTCGCCAAACTGGCCGGTCATGCATTGCTGCATGAAGAGGTCGAAGGTGGTCTTTATCGCTACTGGCTGCGCAAGGCCTGACGATTCGCTTCGAGGAATGAAATGCTCAAGGTACTACGCGGCTGGATGCAGCGTTACTTCTCCCATGAGGAGGCAGTGGTTCTTGCAGTCTTATTGTTTCTGGCTTTCGCCGCCGTCCTGATTTTTGGTCGGATGCTGGCGCCGGTACTGGCGGGATTGGTGCTGGCGTTCCTGATGCAGGGGTTGGTGGGCGCGCTGGAACGGCTGCGAGTGCCGCATCTGCTCGCGGTGTGGCTGGTATTTCTGATGTTCATCGGTGTGATGGTGGTCTGCACGCTGTTCATCGTGCCCTTGCTCTGGCAGCAGGTTCTGACCCTGTTCAACGAGCTGCCGCGCATGCTGGTCGAGTGGCAGTCGTTGCTGCTATTGCTGCCGGAGCGCTACCCGCAGCTGGTGACCGAGGAGCAGGTGCTGCGCGGCATCGACTTTATTCGAAGCGAAATCGGCCGTTATGGCCAATTGGTGCTGACATCGTCGCTGTCCAGCCTGCCGCTGCTGATCGGACTGATGATCTATCTGGTCCTGGTGCCGATCCTGGTGTTCTTTTTCCTCAAGGACCGGCAGCAGATCAGCGACTGGATCAAGAGCTATCTGCCGCGCGAGCGCGGGCTGATCACTCAGGTCTCGCAGGAAATGAATCTGCAGATCGCCAACTATATCCGTGGCAAGGCGATCGAGATCCTGATCTGTGCCGTGGTGTCGTATGCAGTCTTCGCCGCGCTGGGGCTTAACTATGCCGCGCTGATGGCGATGCTGGTCGGCGTCTCGGTCGTGGTGCCCTATATCGGCGCGACGGTCGTGACCATTCCGATCGCGCTGATCGGAATATTCCAGTGGGGGCTGGGCGACCAGTTCTTCTACCTGATGGTGGCTTACGCGATCATCCAGACGCTGGATGGCAACGTGCTGGTACCCCTGCTGTTCTCCGAGGCGGTGAATCTGCACCCGGTGGCGATCATCTGCGCGGTACTGCTGTTTGGAGGGTTGTGGGGCTTCTGGGGCGTGTTCTTTGCCATTCCGTTGGCGACCTTGTTCAAGGCCGTTCTCAATGCGTGGCCAGGCGAGCCTAAGGCGGGTTTGGTCGAAGTGGCTGAATGACGCGGGAGGGGCTGGCGCTGTGGCCAGCCTTTTTCATTCGGCGTTCAGTGCTTGCGCGGCTTGAAGGACCGCCTCTACGTGGCCCGGCACCTTGACCGTACGCCACTCCTGTCGCAACACGCCGTTGCGGTCGATGAGAAAGGTGCTGCGATCCACGCCGAGGTATTCCTTGCCGTAGAGCTTTTTCAGTTTGATCACGTCGAACAGCTGGCAGAGCTGCTCTTCTTTGTCACTGATCAGCTCGAACGGGAAGCCCTGCTTGGCGCGAAAGTTCTCATGGGTCTTCAGGCTGTCACGGGAAACGCCGAATACCAGGGTGTTCGCCGCCATAAAAGCCTGGTGGTGATCGCGAAAGCCCTGGCCTTCGGTTGTACAGCCGGGTGTGTTGTCCTTCGGGTAGAAGTACAGCACGACCTGCTTGCCGGCCAGCGACTCGAGTTCGATCAGCTGACCACTGGTGGCCTGAGCCTGAAAGGGCGGGACGGGGCGGTCGATTTCAACGGCCATTGTGGGCTCCTGGTTACTGATCTCAAGGGTTCTGCGGACGCCAGGGCTCGATCAGTGCGTCGAGGTTCAGTGCGTCGGCGAAATCGAGGAACTGGTCGCGCAGCCAGCTGATCTGCGTACCCGCCGGGAGCGTGACGGTCAGTGTGGCGTTGAGCATGGTTCCGCCGGTCTGTGGGGCCTGGTAGGTGTCGCAGGTCAGGCTTTCCAGTTCGACGCGATGGTCGATGAAGAACTGGCACAGCTCATTGAGGATGTCGGGACGAAAGGCGGCGCTCACATAAGCGACGTAGGGCAGTGCCTGCGGGCGGTTTTCCAGCGCCTCGCTGCGCACCACGTTGGCGGTGAAGGCGTGCTTCTTCGCAAGCCCCGGCAGGGTCGTTTCCATCCGGGCCAATGCGTCCCAGCTGCCAGTGACTTCCAGAACCAGTGCACTGCATTCGCCGTGGCGGGTCAGCCGCGTGCTGACAACCGCGCAGCGATTCTCGTTGGCGGCCCGGCAGAGCATGTTGGTCAGCTCCATCGGGTTGGCGCCGAGCGCGCTGATGACGAGAAATTGTTCGCGGGGTAGAGGGGGGGTGGACATGCAGCATTCCTGGCGGTGGTGAATCGGTCGGCCAGCCAAGCCGAAAACGGCTAAGGGTAGCGAAAACCGAGGGCAGAGGGAATGTGCACTGCCAAATGGCCCCCGTGGCGAGGGCTCGGCGCCTGGTCCCCATCGGCTTTGTGCAGCGTGCTTCAGGCTACTCGCAAAGCGCTGGGGAGCCTTGTACCATTACGCCTCTTTTTATTATTCCGGCAGGAGTGGTTGCATGATTGCGGGCAGTATGGTGGCGCTGGTCACGCCCATGGATGCGCAGGGCGGTCTGGACTGGGACAGCCTGAGCAAACTGGTGGACTTCCACTTGCAGGAAGGCACCAATGCAATCGTTGCTGTCGGGACTACCGGTGAGTCGGCCACGCTTAGCGTCGCCGAGCACATCGAAGTGATCCGGCGCGTCGTGGACCAGGTCAATGGCCGGATTCCGGTCATCGCCGGTACGGGCGCCAACTCCACCAGCGAAGCCGTCGAGCTGACCGAGAACGCCAAGTCCGCAGGCGCCGATGCCTGCCTGCTGGTGACCCCGTACTACAACAAACCGACCCAGGAAGGCCTCTACCTGCACTTCAAACACATCGCCGAGGCCGTGGCGATTCCGCAGATTCTCTACAACGTGCCCGGTCGTACCGTTTGCGACATGCTGCCGGATACCGTCGAGCGGTTGTCCAAGATATCCAACATCATCGGGATCAAGGAGGCCACGGGCGACCTCAAGCGCGGCCAGGAAGTGCTGGATCGCGTCAGCAAGGATTTCCTCGTGTACTCCGGTGATGACCCCACTGCCGTCGAGCTGATGCTGATGGGCGGCAAGGGCAATATCTCCGTGACCGCAAACGTGGCGCCACGCGCCATGAGTGATATCTGCGCCGCTGCGATGGCCGGTGATGCCACAACTGCTCGGGCAATCAACGAGCGTTTGATGCCGCTGCATCGCGCTCTGTTTCTGGAAGCCAACCCGATCCCAGTCAAGTGGGCACTGCACGAGATGGGCCTGATGGGTAATGGCATCCGTCTGCCGCTGACCTGGCTGAGTCAGAGCTTCCAGGAAGCGCTACGCCAGGCAATGCGCCAAACCGGCGTACTGGCTTAATAACAAAGGAATACGCATGAAGCGACTGGCCGGACTTTCGACCCTTGCCCTGATGATCTCTGCAACCAGTGGCTGCGGCTGGCTGTGGGGCGATGATGGATATTTCCGTGACCGCGGTAGTGATTACCTCTCGGCGCGTCAGACCGCACCGATGCAGGTTGCAGTCGATGGCGAGACCCGCCCGCTCGACCCGCTGCTGCCGATTCCGCAGCAGGTTGCTGACAGCACTGGCGTTCCTGGCAAGTATGAAGTGCCGCGCCCTCAGCGTTTGCAGGTGGCGGCAGAGCTCAGTGATTTCAGTGTGCAGTCGTCCGAGGAGTCTCGCTGGCTTGTGGCGCAGTACACACCGTCACAGGTCTGGACCGCCGCGCGGCAGTTCTTCACCGACAACGGCTTCAGCATTGCTGAAGAGCGCCGCCAGACCGGCGAGTTCACCACGGCCTGGCAAGGCGCCGCGGGGCTGAACGACGCGTTGGTACGCAATCTGGGCATTCAGGATGGCGAAACGCGGGTACGTGTTCGCGTCGAGCCGGGTGTACAGCGCAATACCAGCGAGATCTTCGTGGTCAGCGTCAAGCGTCCAGCCGGCAGCACCGCCGACGTGGCCTGGCCGGAGATTTCCAGCAACAAGGAACTCGATCGGGTACTGCTCGACGAGTTGCAAGCCAGCCTTACCCAGAGCGCCAAGCAAGGCGGCTCGGTATCGTTGCTGGCAGAGCGTGATTTCGATGCGCCGAGTCGGGTGAATCTGACTGAGGACGGTAGCGGCAATCCTCTGCTGCAGCTGGATAGCGATTTCGATCGCGCCTGGTCCAGTATCGGTCGAGCCCTTCAGGCGGCGGACGTACGCGTTGACGATCTGGACCGCAGCCTCGGCGTGTATTACGTGAATCTGAGTGAGCGTGCCGACGATCCGGATGACAAGCCCGGCTTCTTCAGCCGTCTGTTCGGTGGTGCACCGGACAAGGAAGAGATCGAGGCGCGGGCTGAGCGCTATCAGGTACGTCTGACTCGTGTCGGCAATGGCGTTCAGGTCTCGCTCGACAAGAGCGTCGACACCGTCGCACCGGCCGATGTCGCACGCCGGGTGCTCAGTCTGCTCAAGGACAACCTGGGCTAAGCGAGAGCTGCCCTTGCAACACGACACGGATAGGCGAAACCCTCGGTTTCGCCTGTTTCGTTTCTGCCGACCTGCCAACCGCGGAAGTTTCGTATGACCACTCCCACCGCCCTCAGCCTGAAGAAGATCTATTCGGGCAAGGTTCGTGATCTCTACGAGATCGACGACAAACGCATGCTCATGGTCGCCACCGATCGTCTATCGGCGTTCGACGTGATTCTCGCCGAACCGATTCCGGAGAAAGGCAAGATACTCACCGCGATCTCCAACTTCTGGTTCGACAAGCTCAACGGCCTGATCCCCAACCACTTCACCGGTGACAAGGTCGAAGACGTTGTGCCGGCAGCCGAGTTGCCGCTGGTAGAAGGCCGTGCCGTGGTCGCCAAGCGTCTAAAGCCGGTAGCAGTGGAGGCGATTGTGCGTGGCTATATCGTCGGCTCCGGCTGGAAGGAATACCAAAAGAGCGGCACGGTTTGCGGCATCCAGCTCCCGGTTGGTTTGAAAGAAGCTGCCAAGCTGCCGCAGCCGATCTTCACACCTTCGACCAAGGCGGCAGTGGGCGATCACGACGAGAACATCTCGTTCGAGCAGTGCGAGGCTATCATCGGCAAGGAGCTTGCTGCCCAGGTGCGCGACGTGTCCATCGCGCTCTATAGCGCGGCAGTCGAGTACGCTGCCACGCGCGGCATCATCATCGCCGACACCAAGTTCGAGTTCGGGCTCGACGACGACGGCACGCTGACACTGATGGACGAAGTGCTCACTCCTGACTCGAGCCGCTTCTGGCCAGCCGATAGCTACGAGGAAGGTAAGAACCCGCCGAGCTTCGACAAGCAGTTCGTCCGTGACTGGCTCGAATCGACCGGCTGGAACAAGCAGCCGCCGGCTCCGGCTGTTCCGGCCGACGTTGCGCAGCGAACTGCCGACAAGTACCGCGAGGCGCTGACCCGCCTGACGGTCTGACTGAACTGCATGACCAGGCTCGCCCTGCGTCCGCTCATGGTGGGACGCAAGAGACTGAAAACGGTAAAAAATCTATGCAGTTGGGGTTCGACAAACCTGCTCCAGCTGCTATGATGCGCGCCGCTGGAGAGATGCCGGAGTGGCCGAACGGGACGGATTCGAAATCCGTTGTACCCTCGCGGGTACCTAGGGTTCAAATCCCTATCTCTCCGCCATTACATATAGCCTAAGCCCCTGAACTCGACAGAGTCCGGGGGTTTTTGCTTTTTGTGCCCTCGGTATGCGGCGGCCGGGTTTGTCTGATGATGGCTACGCTTCAACGGCAGGTGCAGTCTGCTGCATGGCCATCACAGTGTTGTGCGAAGCGAGGGGAGGGTGATGTCGCAGCTACGGCGGGGCTTTATCCTGACCCGGCACTGGCGGGATGCGCCGGAGGGTACGGAGGTCAGTTTCTGGCTGGCCACCGACGCTGGCGCGCAGCAGCTACGTGTCCCGCATCAAGATTCCGTCGCTTTCATCCCCGAAGAGCAGCGTCCTCTTGCTGAAGCGCTGCTACGTCGCGAGCGCGATGTGAAATTGCGACCGCTGGCCTTGTGCGACTTCCGCCATCGGCCAGTGATGGGGTTGTACAGCCGTTCGTACCGTCGCTTGCTGGATTGCGCGCGGTTGCTGCGTGAGGCCGGGGTGGACGTCTATGAGTCCGATATCCGTCCGCCCGAGCGCTACCTGATGGAGCGTTTCATCACCGCGCCGGTGTCCTTTTCGGAGGTGTCGGGCGGTGACGGTGCGTCGATCGATGCGCAGCTCAAACCGGCGCCTGACTATCGCCCGACGCTCAAGCTGGTTTCGCTGGATATCGAAACCACCTCCAGTGGCGATCTCTATTCCATTGCGCTGGAGGGCTGTAGCCAGCGCCAGGTCTACATGCTCGGACCGGAAAACGGGCAGGGCACGACCGTCGATTTTTCTCTGCAGTATTGCGATAGCCGACGCGAGTTGCTCGAGCGGCTGAACGACTGGTTTGCCGAGCATGACCCGGATGCGATCATCGGCTGGAATCTGGTGCAGTTCGATCTGCGCGTGCTGCGCGATCATTCGCAGCGCCTGCAAGTGCCGTTGCGTCTGGGGCGCGGTGGTGCGGAGATGGAGTGGCGCGAGCACGGCGGTCGCGGCAATCATTATTTCGCCGCGGCCGCCGGGCGCCTGATCATCGATGGCATCGAGGCGCTTCGCTCGGCTACGTGGAGCTTCCCCTCCTTTAGCTTGGAGAACGTCGCCCAGACCCTTCTGGGTGAAGGCAAGGCCATTGACAATCCCTACCAGCGCATGGCGGAAATCGATCGCATGTTCGCCGAGGACAAACCGGCTCTGGCGCGCTACAACCTCAAGGATTGCGAGCTGGTAACACGCATCTTCGCCCGCACGGAACTGCTGACCTTCCTTCTCGAGCGCGCCACGGTGACCGGACTGGCTGCGGATCGCAGTGGCGGTTCGGTCGCGGCCTTCGAGCATCTGTACCTGCCGCTGATGCATCGCCAGGGCTTCGTCGCGCCGAATCTTGGAGAGCGGCAGCCGGAGGCCAGCCCGGGTGGCTTCGTGATGAATTCGCAGCCGGGGCTTTACGAATCAGTACTGGTGCTCGATTACAAGAGTCTCTATCCGTCGATCATACGAACCTTTCTCATCGACCCGGTGGGGTTGATCGACGGACTGCGCCAGCCGGATGACGAACAATCGATTCCCGGCTTCCGCGGTGCGCGCTTCTCGCGGACTAGGCACTGTCTGCCGGCAATCGTGGAGCGCGTCTGGGAGGGGCGCGAAACGGCGAAACGCGAGCACAACAAGCCGTTGTCGCAGGCGCTGAAAATCATCATGAATGCCTTCTACGGCGTGCTCGGTTCCAGTGGCTGCCGTTTCTTCGATACGCGCCTGGCCTCGTCCATCACCCTGCGCGGTCACGAGATCATGCGGCGCACACGGGAGCTGATCGAGGCGCAGGGGCATGCCGTCATCTATGGCGATACCGATTCCACGTTCGTCTGGCTGCGCAAAGCGCATTCGGATGACGAGGCCGCCCTGATCGGCCGTCAGCTGGTACAGGACATCAATGATTGGTGGCGAGTGTATCTGCAGTCCGAGTACGGGCTGGGTAGTGCGCTGGAGCTGCAATACGAAACCCATTTCCGGCGCTTTTTGATGCCGACCATTCGTGGTGCGGAGGAGGGCAGCAAGAAACGTTATGCCGGACTGATCACCCGGCCCGATGGCAGCGACGGTATGGTCTTCAAGGGGCTGGAAACCGTGCGTACCGACTGGTCGCCATTGGCCCAGCGCTTTCAGCAGGAGCTCTACCAGCGCATCTTCCACCGCCAGCCGCATGGGGAGTATGTGCGCGACTACGTACGGCGCACGCTGGCCGGTGAGCTGGATGAGCTGCTGATCTATCGCAAGCGCTTGCGCCGCAGGCTCGATGACTACCAGCGCAATGTGCCACCCCATGTGCGTGCGGCGCGTTTGGCGGATGACTACAACGACCGTCAGGGGCGGCCTCGGCAGTATCAGAACGGTGGCTGGATCAGCTACCTGATGACGGTCGCCGGGCCCGAGCCGCTGGAAACACGGTCATCGGCTGTCGACTACGACCACTATGTAACGCGGCAACTGCAGCCCGTGGCGGATGCGATTCTGCCCTTCGTGGGCGATGACTTCGCGTCGCTCGTCGACGGGCAGCTCGGCTTGTTCTGAGCTCACCGGCTCGCGGCATCTATCTGGTGCCGGGCCGGTCATATGTCGAGCAACATTCACTGGAGTGCCGACATGTATCTGATTCAGTTGCTGCTACCGCTTTACGACAACGATCAGCAGGCGCTGCCGAAGTCGTCTTTCCGTGCTGTGCGTGATGAGCTCATCGAGCGTTTCGGTGGCCTGACCACCTATTCGCGAGCCCCGGCGAGTGGCTATTGGTTGGAAGAGGGCGACAGCGCGGTTCATGACGAGTCGGTGGTCTACGAAGTCATGGCCAATGATCTGGACAGGGGCTGGTGGGCAGATTATCGCGCCGAGCTGGAGCGCCGGTTTCGGCAGGAGAGCCTGGTGGTCCGGGCACACGCTCTGACGCTGCTGTAGGCGCTGCCGCGAAGAGCGATGGCCGGCAGACCCGGCCATCATCGTTGGTTACTTGCGAACCCAGTTGCCGTTGAGCTGAATGATCTGGCCCGAGGGCGTCTTCTCGATGGCTTTCTTGCCGGCGATGGCTTCCACGTCGCTGACGCTGATGCCGTTTTGCTTGGCGACGCGGTGGTACTCGGCTCGGCGCGCCTGATTGATCTGGCTTGCGATGTCCTCGGCGTTCTGGCTGGACCGCACCACGCCGAGATAGCCGTCGGGCTTCTCGCCAAGCAAGCCGCTGGCCTTGGCGTCACCCAGGGCGGACATGGCTTCGTTGAGTGTCATGGCTGCCGCTGGCAGAGCGATCATGAGTGCCAACAGCAGGCTTGCCAATTTCAGATAGATTTTCATCGTCGTCCTCAGAACAGTCCGCTGTCTTCGTTAATGATCGAGTCGAGCTGCTTGTCCACCCGGATGTAAATCTCATGCTCGATCTTTACGTTCAGGTTGATGTTGATCGGCTCGTTCGGTACGGCCAGTTCCACCCGCGGCGTACAGGCGCTGGCGAGCACGGCCAGCAGCAGAATGGTCAGCGATTGGTGCAACCGCATGGCGGTCTCTCCTGTGTCGGCTAGCGGCTGCAGAGCCTCATTGAAGGCGTTGAAGATGTTCCTGCACCCGTCGTTGAATTGTTTCGCTTACCCGGTCGCTCAGTTGCAAGCTGGTCAGCAGCGCCGGAATGTCCTCTTCCAGATTGATCGAAAAATTGATCGGGCGGCCTCCTTCCAGGGCTGGGTTGCGGCCGTTCAGGCGCAGCGCGAGGTTCAGTTTGCCGCTCTCATCATAGCGGACGTCACTGCTCAGCCGATCATAATGAAAATCGTGCAGGGCTTCGGTGACGATCTTCATGGCCGGGTTCGACTGGCCAAGGGCTTCTATCTTCGGCGAACGAAAGCGCAGTACACCGCCGGGTGCGCGTGCGGCCAGCTCGCCCTGGTCGACGCTGAACCCGAGTGCGCTGCGGCGAATGTCGAAGCTGCCATCAATCAGGCCGCTGCCATCGAGCCCTTCGGTAGGGTAGGCGGCGAGCATGTCGCTCAGTTGCAGTCCTTGCAGCTTGGCGCTTAATTGTTGCTGCGGTGCAGCCAGGTCGAGCGTGGCGGGGGCGAGCCAGAACCTGCCGCCGAAGATTTGGGTTTCCGCGGTTGCCCAGCGCAGCTGGCCTTGCACTGGATGATCGAGACCGGTGCGGTAGTTTCCGCGCAGCAGCAGCGGGCCAAAAGTGAATCCGGGGTTGAGCTGAGCGAGGCGCAGCTCGGTTATATCCATCTCCAGGCGGTTGCGCTCGAGGCTTGCAGCGATTCTTGCGTCGAGCCCGGATATCTCGGCGCGGTCGATGATGCCGGCCAGTCCGCGGGCCTCCAGCGTGAGCCTGGCGGATGGCGGTGTGCTGCCAGCTGGCACAGAAAGCGTGCCATCAGCCAGCAGGCGCCCGCTGTTCAGTTCGAGCATCTCCGGCCAGGCTGTGAAGCTGCGGGCAAGCGGGTTGCCGGCGCGCAGAAAGATCTCCTGTAGCTTGCCGCTTGCCTGTAGTGGGCCGTTCCAGCGCTTGTTCAGGTTTGCTGCCAGTGTCAGCCCGACATCGTTGCTCAATGGGCCGGTCGCTGCGAGTTTTGTGGCATCAGCTTCCAGCTGCCCGCTCCAGCGCCAGCCCTGGGAGATCAGTCGCGGGTGATCCAGTCGGCTGACGCGCAGGTCCAGAGGCCCCTGTACGCGCCAGCTAGGCGGCTCTGAGTTGCGGCGGCCGAGATGCAGGCTGAGCGGTTGGGAGAGCAGGGCCTGCAGTTGGCGGGCAGTGAGTTCTCCGCTGGTCAGGTCGGTGAGGGTGGCCCGTGAGCTTTTATGCAGCTGTACATCGATCTGCTCGAGGCTCGCACGACCGGAGAAGTCCAGCGTGGCCTCCAGACCTCCTAGCGAAAGTGCATCCAGCTTCAGCTTGCTACTGCGCAGTTGCAGTTGCGCCTGCTCGATCTGCAGTACATATGGCGGTGCGGTATTCAGTCGCACCCGTGCCTGCAGGGTCGCCGGTGTGGCGCCTTGGGCGTCCAGCTTGACCTGTAGCGGCAGTTCGTCTTGATCGGTTTCGGCATCCAAGGGCTCGATCTGGATATTCAGCCGCTCAGGTCGCAGATTCTCGGGGAGGTCGGCGACGAGCGCCGGTTCGGGGCGTAGCTGGACATTGGCTTTCAGCTCGGTAGGCAGCCACAGGCCATCCTGTCCATTAGCCGTGAGGTCGATATCGCCTTGCAGCTCGCCAAGCCCGATGATCGGCCACGGCGCCGGCAAGTGGCCGGAGAGACGCAGATCCCCGCCGGCACGGCGCCATTCGAGCGTGCCGTCTGTCGAGCGAGGCACGCTAAGCGCCCAACCTGCGCCAAGCCGCATGTCAGCTGGCATGTCTGGCAGCGGGGTGGGTTCGTAGCCGGTCCAATCGCTTAGCCAGCTCAACAGCCAGGGCGCTTCCGGCAAGCTGCCCATGGCAAGGGTGCCATCGGATCGCAGGGTGTTGCCGAGGAGGTTGAGCCGGTTACTGCCTTCCAGGCGCGACTGCTCGTCGATCAGCAGTCTGGCTTCGATCAGGCTGTGCATGGGGTCTGGTCCCTGTGCACTGACGATCAGCGAAACACGGTGTTCGTTGCGGCGCAGGTCCAGCCGGGCATCGACAGGCAGCAGTGTTTCGCCGGCGTGTTCCAGCCACAGGCTACCCCGTTCGTCGCAACGACCCTTCGCGCAGGGGAGGTCCATCCTCAGATCAGCTATGGTCATTCGCTGCGGCAGCCATGCCCCCCAGCGTGCATATTGCTCGGCGTCGCGCGGAGGCGAGCTCTCGTTCCCGGCACGGGGTAGCGAGAGTAGGGTCGTGCTGAGGCGATCTATTTGAAGCGATTGTGGTGGAAATGGCTGAAAAAGGCTGGGAACTTGCAGCGCAATATTTTCAGCCCGGACGGTCAGGTTGAGGCCGTTCTCGGTCAGCTGTGCATAGTCAAGCTGGCGGATCGATATGCTTCTGGAAGAGACACGCAGCCCCTGCCAGTCGAGTTCGACGATGCCTTGTTCGCGCTTGAATGCTGTCCATTGATACCAGGCGAAACCGCCGGCAAGTAGCAGCAGTAGCAGCAGGCCAGCCAGCAGCCAGCGCAGTATTCTCGACGGTTTCGTCATTTCCAGTTCCAGAATGCGAGGCGTACAGCATAGCCGCAGAACAAGCGTAGCTACCGTGCTCCGGCAAGGTGCGCAGGTCGACAACAGCTTTGTCTGAAAGTTCGCTCTTGTGCCGCTGCAACCCTTGTGGCAAGCCGCTTTGCGTCAGGTGCGCTGAACTTGTGCACATTTGCGCAGCATGCCTGTCAAGGCCTTATGACAAACTGTCGCAAATCGCCTGAGCTCATAGATCGTTAATAACCAATTGAAAAATAAGCACTTTTTTCATTGGCGAAAAAAACGTCAGTTTAAGCGCAGCCCCCATGAGACGTGGCATTCATAGATTTGTCTTCTGTTTGTCCACTGACTTATCCACAGCTTCTGTGGATTAATTTTTGGTGTGATCCGGATCTAATTTTTTCGCTTTTGACAAGACTTTAACTCTCGGAAAAAAGGAGTAGAGTGCGCGACCTTATTCATCCAGCCCCCAGATGTGCATGAGAACGCGTACAGCCCCCTCCGCCTCCTTCGCCACTACCGCCCCTACGGCACGGTTGCCGCTGCGCATGGCGCTGTGGTTGCTCGATAGCCAGCACCTGGGCAGAAATCAGGGTGTCAAGCGGATTGCGGGGCGCCTGCTCAAGCAGCCGGCGCGTGAGGGCGTGGTGGAAGCGCAGAGTCGTCTGGGGCGTCTGCTGTGCTGCGAGTGCGATGGTCAGCGCGACCGCCGTATCGGTTTCGAGCTGCTGCGTCAGGCGGCCCGTGCAGGCGACTGCCAGGCACAGCTGGAGCTGGGGCGCCTTTATTGCCAGCCCGACCACAGCGAACCTGCCAAGGCGCGCCTGTGGCTCGAGCAAGCCGCCGCACAGGGTTCCCAGGAGGCTGCGAGCTTCCTTCAGCGGATCAAGGGCTGACGGCACCCGCCTGACCACCCACCTGCGGCTCGCTATACTGCCCGGCACTTTTGCCGGAGCCCTTCATGTCCTTTGATCCTCTTCATCTATTGATCGGTCTGGCGCTCGGCCTGGCTGCCTTGGCTGGGCTGAGCCTTTATCTGCAGCGCCGCCTGTCCGCCAGCGAGTCCGAACAGGCGTTGCTCGATGAGCGGCTCCGACAGGCCACCTTGGCGCAGGAGGGGCTGACGGCGCAGCTGGAGAGCTGTCGGATCGAGCTGACTGAGTTGAGTGGCATAAAATCAGCGCAGCAGGCCGAGCTGGCTGCGCTGCGCCGCGAGGCCGAACTGTTGCGCACGCAGCGTGACGGCCATGATGAAACCATTGCCGACCTGCAAGCCGAGCGCGACGCCCAGCAAGGTGAACTGCGCCGGTTGAGTGCGACCCATGCCGCGCTCGAAGCCGAACTGCGCGAACAGCACAACGCCCATCAGCAAAGGCTGGCAGACCTGCAGGCAGCGCGTGACGACCTGCGGGCACAGTTCGCCGAGCTGGCCGGCAAGATCTTCGACGAGCGTGAGCAGCGTTTCAGCGAGTCCAGCCATGAGCGCCTGGGGCAGCTGCTCGAACCGCTGAAGGAACGCATCCAGTCGTTCGAGAAGCGAGTCGAGGAGAGCTACCAGAACGAAGCGCGCGAGCGCTTCTCCCTGGCTCGCGAGCTGGAGCGCCTGCAGCAGCTGAACCAACGCCTTGGTGATGAAGCGACCAACCTGACCCGTGCGCTGCAAGGGCAGAAGACGCAGGGCAACTGGGGCGAGCTGGTGCTGGAAAAGGTGCTGGAGCACGCCGGGTTGGAGAAGGGCCGCGAGTACCATACGCAGGTCAGCCTGAAGAGCCCGGACGGTGAGCGTTTTCAGCCGGATGTGCTGATCCATCTGCCCGGGGACAAGCAGGTCGTGGTTGATGCCAAAGTCAGTCTGACCGCCTATCAGGCGCTGACCTGCGCCGAGGATGAAGGCAGCCGGGCGCTGGCGCTCAAGCAGCATGTGCAATCGCTGCGCAGCCACCTCAAGGGGCTCTCGCTGAAGGACTACCAGCGCCTCGATGGTTTGCAGAGCCTCGACTTCGTGCTGCTGTTCGTGCCGATCGAGGCGGCTTTCGCGGCCGCGCTGCAGGCAGATCCCGATCTGTTCCAAGAAGCCTATGGGCGGCACATCGTGATCGTCAGTCCGACGACCTTGCTCGCCACCCTGCGGGTCATCGACAGCCTCTGGCGGCAGGAACGGCAAAGCCAGAACGCCCGGGAGATCGCCGAGAAAGCCGGCGGGCTTTACGACAAGTTCGTCGCCTTCATCCAGGATCTCGATGAGATCGGCAGCCGCTTGCAGCAGGTGGATCGTGCTTACCTGGCGGCGCGCAACAAGCTTAGCGATGGTCGCGGCAACCTTGTTGGTCGAGCCGAGCAATTGAAGTCGCTCGGTGCACGGGCCAGCAAGCGCTTGCCGGGCGACTGGCTGGAGCGTGCCGGTGCCGAGGAACTCAGCGAGGCGGGCGACTAGATCACGGCGCTAACGCAACAGCAGCACGGCGAGCGCGGTCAGCAGCCCGGCGAACATGATCGGCAGGGTACGGATAGCCAGTTCACGGCCACCGATGAAGGCGATCAGCATGGCCTTGACCAGGCTGTTGCTCAGCGCGGCGAATACGATGCCGCGCGACGCGACCTCATGACTGAGCCCGTCGCGGGCATTGTTGGCCAGCGAGAGGGTGATCGCATCCACATCGGTCAGACCTGCGACCAGCGACACCATGTAGATGCCGGCATCGCCCAGCCAGCGCCGTGCCCCCTCGACCAGTAGCAGGATCAACACTAGCAAGGCGGCGAAGCGTAGCGCCGGTCCCAGCTCGAACGGGTTCTTCAGCAGGGGCTCGGCAGTGTCTGTGGGCGTTTTGGCTGCCAGCAGGTAATAGAAGATTGCACCTGCTGTATAGATGGCGCCGGCGCACGCCAGAGGCAGGATCAGGCCGGGAAGCAGCGCCGGATTGACCAGTCCCACCTCCAGTAGAACGCGAGGAAACATGAGCGCCGACGTCGCCAGCAGGCCGGCTGCGAGCGCGGCACGCAGCTTCGGCGCGTTCAGCCGCGCCAGCGTGATGGTCATCGCAGTGGAGGAGACGATGCCGCCAAGCAGCGCCGTGACGAAGAGGCCGTGACGAGGACCAAGGATACGGATCGCCACGTATGCGGCGAAACCGATTCCGGCGATCAGTACCACCATCATCCAGGTCGTGTAGGGATTGAGTGCCTGCCAGGGGCCATAGCCCTGGTTCGGCAGCGTGGGCAGCAGCACCACGGAGATGAACAGCATCTTCAGCGCGCCGCCCAGTTCCGCCTCGCTGAGCCGCTTCAGCGCCTGATGCAGCGGGGCTTTCAGGCTCAGCAGCAGCGCCACGACGATGGCGCATGCGGCGGCGAGCTGCCGGCTCTCCGCGACCGCCAGGCTGCCGAGAACAAAGGTCAGCAGCATGGCGACCTCGGTGGTCATGCCATGGTCGCCGCTGCGACGCGCATCGATCAGATAGCCGGCAATGACCAGCAGCGCGAGCATGGCGAACATGGCCACCCAGGCAGAGCCGCCGAGATGGCTGACGCTAACCGCCGCGAGCCCGCCGAACAGGCCCGACAGGCCGAAGGTGCGGACCCCGGCGACCAGCTCCTGGCCGGGGCCGTCTCTGCCGCTCCAGCTACGTTCGGTGCCGATCAGTAGCCCGACGGCAAGCGCCGTGGCGAGGTTGAGAAAAAGCTCGAGCGTCATCGGCCACCTTGCCGCCAAGTGTGCAAATTGCCAGCAGTGTAACCGGCCTCGGCCGCGATTGTTTCACCCGCTGGCCGAGGTCGCCTGTTTACTGAAGCGTCAGGTGCCGGCTCATCAGGGCGCGCAACGCCGCAGGCTTGACCGGCTTGGCGAGGAAATCCAGGCCGCTTGCGTGAATCGCCGCCACCAGTTCCGGGCGGCCATCGGCACTGATCACCACGCCGGGCACCGGCTCGCCCAGCCGGGTGCGCAACCAGGCCATCAGCTCGGTGCCGGTCTGGCCCTCGTCGAGGTGATAGTCGACCAGCACCAGTTGCGGGCGAATGTCCTCGGCCAGCAGCGCTTCGCATTCGGCGCGGTTGCTGGCGGTCCATACCTGGCAACCCCAGCGGGTGAGCAGGCTGTTCATGCCGACCAGAATGCTGTCCTCGTTATCGATGCAAAGAACCTGAGTGCCGGTCAATGCGGTGTGATGCGGCTCGCCACGCTTGGCTGCCGGGCGCGGCTGGCTCAATGCACGGGCGATCGGCACAGTGACGCTGAACACGCTGCCCTTGCCCGGCCAGGAGCGCACTTCCAGTGGGTGTTCGAGTACGTGGCAGAGACCGTCGGCGATGGCCAGGCCCAGGCCCAGGCCTTTCTCCGCGCGGGTCTGGTGGCTGTCGAGGCGTTTGAACTCCTCGAAGATCACTTTCAGCTTGTCATGCGGGATGCCCGGGCCGCGGTCCCAGACTTCGAGCCGCAGTGATGCGCCTTGCCGGCGCACGCCGAGTACCACGCGGCCCTTGGCGTAACGGAAGGCATTGGTGATGAAGTTCTGCAGCACGCGACGGAGCAGGCGGATGTCACTGTCGACGCGCAGCTTGCTGCCGTGCACGCGGAAGTTGACCCCCTGTTCGCGGGCCAGGGCGGTGAACTCCGTGCCCAGCGTGTCGAACAGCGTGGCGAGCGGGAAGGGGTTGCGATCCGGAGTCACCCGACCGCTTTCCAGGCGCGAGATATCCAACAGGTCGGTGATCAGGTCTTCAGCCGAACGCAGCGAACTGTCCAGATGCTGCACCAGTTCCTGGGCCTCGCTGGGCAGCGCGCTCTGCTGATGCGACAGTGCGGCGGAGAACAGCCGTGCGGCGTTGAGCGGCTGCATCAGGTCGTGGCTGACGGCGGCGAGGAAGCGGGTCTTCGACTGGTTGGCCGCTTCCGCGGTGCTCTTGGCTTCGATCAGCGCCTGGTTGAGCTGCGACAGTTCCTGGGTCCGCTCGCTGACGCGCTGTTCGAGACCTTCGTTGGCATCTTTCAAGGCGCGTTCGGCTTCGCGGTAGGCGGTGATGTCACTGAAGCTCATGACGAAGCCGCCGCCCGGCATCGGGTTGCCGATCAGCTCCACGACGCGGCCGTTGGGGAACAGCCGCTCGGACGTATGCGCGCGACCTTGGCGCATCCAGTACAGGCGCTTGGCCACGTGGGTGTCGGGATCACCGGGACCGCATAGTCCGCGTTCGGCGTTGTAGCGGATGATGTCGGCGATCGGGCGGCCGATGTAGACCAGCCCGTCCGGGTACTCGAAGAGTTCGAGATAGCGATGGTTCCATGCCACCAGACGCAGCGACTGATCGACCACGCTGATGCCCTGGGTGATGTTCTCGATCGCGCCTTGCAGCAGTGCGCGGTTGAACTGCAGCACCTCCGACGCTTCGCCGACGATGCGCACCACGTCGTCGACCTGCATGTCGCGGCCTTCCAGCGCTGCCTTGACCACCGCACGGGTGGACGACGCGCCGAGCACGCCCGCCAGCAGGCGTTCGGTATGGGCGATCCACTGACCATCGGCCTGCAGCTTGGGCGAGAAGTCCTGGCCGTGGCGACGGGCAAAGCGCTGGAAACTCTGCTCGGCGCGCTCGGCGCCGACGAAGCGGGATGCCAGGACCAGCAGGTCTTCGACGCGTACGGCGAGCAGACGGCGGGCACCGGTCGGGGAGGCGATCTCCTGACCGATGAAACGGCTGGCCTGCCAATGCTCGGCCACGTGGGTCTGGGTGAGGATGGATACCCAGAAGAACAGCGTGGCATTGCCGATCAGCGACAGGGTCACGCCCAGGGTCAGTCCGCTGAGGCCGAAACCGAGGCCGCCGTTGTACATCCAGCTCAGGCCCGGGAACATTTCCAGCGGCCAGCCCAGCAGAGGAACAATCAGCGTATAGAACCAGATTGCCGCGCCGGCGGTCAGGCCGGCGAACACGCCGCGACGGTTGGCCTGCTTCCAATACAGCGCACCAACCATCGCCGGGGCCAGCTGAGTGATGGCGGCGAAGGCGATCTGGCCGATTGTAGCCAGCGATGCCGTGGAGCCGAGCAGGCGGTAGCTGACATAGGCGAGCAGCAGGATCACGACGATGCTGATGCGACGTACCGAGAGCATCCAGTGACGGAACGCCTCGAATGGGCGCTCGGTTTCCTGGCGGCGCAGCAGCCAGGGCAGCAGCATGTCGTTGGAAACCATGGTCGACAGTGCGACGCTGGCGACGATTACCATGCCGGTTGCCGCCGAGGCGCCGCCGATGAAGGCGAGCAGGGCGAGCCAGGGATGCAGTTCGGCCAACGGCAGGCTGATGACGAAAGAGTCCGGCGTTACGCCAGGCGGCAGCAGCATCTGTCCGGCCAGCGCGATCGGGATGACGAACACCGCGGCGAGTACCAGATAGAGCGGAAACACCCAGCGGGCCATACGGAAGTCTCGCGGCTCGATGTTTTCCACCACAGAAACGTGAAACTGCCGCGGCAGACAGACGATCGCCATCATCGCGACGGTGGTCTGGACCAGCATGGCTGACCAGTTGACACCTTCGCTCCAGAATCCGGCAAGGTCCGGCGAATCATAGGCCTGATTGAACAGATCGCCGAAGCCGTCGAACAGGCCGAAGGTGACGAAGGCGCCCACCGCCAGGAATGCCAGCAGCTTGATCAGCGATTCGAAAGCGATTGCTAGGACCATGCCGCGGTGATGCTCGGTCACATCGAGGTTGCGCGTGCCGAAGAGGATGGTGAACAGCGCCAGCACGATCGAGACGATCAGCGCGGTGTCGCGCGTGCCGGTGCCGGCTGCCTCGATGTTGATGCCGCTTAGCAGGTTGACGCCGAGTACGATGCCTTTGAGCTGCAGCGCGATGTACGGCAGTACGCCAACCAGGCAGATCAGCGTAACAACCACTGCCAGCAGCTGGGATTTGCCATAGCGGGCGGCGATGAAGTCGGCAATGGAGGTGATGTTCTCCTGCTTGCTGATCATGATCATCTTCTGGATCACATGCGGTGCGAACAGCATCAGCAGGATCGGGCCCAGATAGATCGGCAGGAACGCCCAGAGCTGCTCGGCGGATTGGCCAACAGCGCCGAAGAAGGTCCAGCTGGTGCAGTACACCGCCAGTGAAAGGCTATAGACCCAAGGCCGCAGGCGCGGCGACATGGAAGCGCTGTTGCGGTCGCCGTAGAAAGCGATGGCGAACAGAATGGCCATATAGACGAGGGCGACCGCGGCGATCAGCCCGCCTGACAGCGTCATGCAAACTCCAGAAAACGAAAGGTGAGTGCCAGGCAGGCCTCGGCGGGCCGGTAACGGTGCCGAATTCAATCAGCCCTGGTGACTCGTTAATATGCTGAGTTCGCGAAGTTTCGCAGCAATGGTCACCCCGTGTGCAGGGTTGCGACCAAGGTCGCATGCGTCTAGCGCGGGCCCGCCAGCAATATCGCCGGTCGTCCGCGAAGTACGGCGTTTCCTGCGCCATGGGTTACTGTCTGGTAACCGCCGATTTGCCCGAACGCAATAACAGGAGAATGTCATGCTCAGCCCCCATCCGGTAACCCTGCAACGCGGGGCGCTGCGCCTGGAGCCGCTGATGGAAGCGGATATCCCGGAGCTGGTTGCCCTGGCAGAGCGGAACCGCGCCGAGCTGACATATATGAGCGGGCCGCTACGGCCGGACTGGTACCGCCATGCGCTGGCGGAACAGCGCGAGGGGCGCGCGGTTGTCTTCAGTGTGCGCATGGCCGAGCAGCTGGTCGGCACCACGCGCTTCGCCGACTTCAACCTGAGCCTGCCGGCGGCCGAATTGGGCTGGACCTGGCTGGACCATGCGGAGCATGGCACCGGGCTGAATGCCTCGATCAAGTACCTGCTGCTGCGTCACGCATTCGAAGAATGGCAGTTGGTTCGCCTGCAGCTGAAGACTGCCGCCAGTAACCTCCGCTCGCAGCGGGCCATCGAAAAGCTAGGTGCCCTACGCGAAGGATTGCTGCGTAACCATCGGCGACTGGCAGACGGTCGTCTGGACGATACCGTGCTGTACAGCATCACCGACCGTGACTGGCCGCAGCTCAAGCAGCGGCTCGCGGCCGACTGACTGCTCTGCGACGCATCGCCTGAGCGTCTGAGTTCGGTTATCGTGCGGTGCTTTGCCGCATGTTTTGCGTCGATCCGTCCGCCACCCACGCCTTTCGCTACGAGATCGATAGGCAACGCAAGGTTCGGTGCGAAATTGGCTACAGGAGTTCCAATGTCCCGCTCGCAAGAGTTCGTTCACGGATGCCGTGACATTCTGCCGTTGATCCTCGGTGCGATTCCGTTCGGCGTCATCTTCGGCACGCTGGCCGTCGGCGCCGGATTGACGCCCTGGCAGACCATGGGCATGTCTTCGCTGGTCTTCGCCGGTTCCGCACAGTTCATCGCGATCACGCTGATAACCGGTGGCGTTGGCGCAGCCGTGGTACTGCTGACCACCTTCGTGGTCAATCTGCGGCATGCCTTGTACAGCGCCGCGCTGCAGCCATTCGTTCGTCATCTGCCGGGCCGCTGGCGCGCCCCTCTGGCGTTCTGGCTCACGGACGAGGCCTTCGCCGTGGTGCAGAACCGCTATGCCCGCGACGATGAGTCGCCGTACAAGCATTGGTTCTTTCTCGGCGCCGCGCTGACCATGTACATCAACTGGCAGTTGTCGACACTGGTGGGGGTCGCCTTCGGTCAGGCGGTTCCGGATATCGCCAGCTGGGGGCTGGACTTCGCCATGATCGCCACCTTCATCGGCATCGCGGTGCCGATGATGCGGACGCGCCCGCAGGTGGCCTCGGCGCTGGTGGCTGGCGCGGTGGCCTTGCTGACCTGGGAGCTGCCTTACAAGCTCGGACTGATCGCCGCCGCCATGGCCGGCATCGTCGTCGGCGTCTGGCTCGAACGTCGCGCCGAAGCGGCTGCGCGCATGCAGGGGGCGCTATGACGACCTGGTTGCTGATCTTCGGCATGCTGGCGATCACCTTCGTGATCCGCTACAGCTTTTTCGCCTGGCCCAACCTGCGCTTTCCCCGCGCTATCGAGCAGGGGCTGCATTACGTGCCGGTGGCGGTACTGACTGCCATCGTGGTGCCGGGAATGCTGATGCCGGAAGGGCAGTGGGCGTTGCGCCCGGACAATGCCTATCTGCTAGCGGGGCTGTTGGCGATCCTCATAGCCGCGTTTAGCCGCAACCTGCTGGCGACTATCGCCGGCGGACTGCTGAGCTTCTTTCTGCTGCGCTGGGCTTTCGGGCAGTTGCCGATATGAATCAGGAATCGACCGGGGCTAGCTCGACAAGGCGTGTGCCAGCTGGCGGGCCGGCGACCACGCATTCGCAGTTTCGCCTGCTCGGCAAGCGTCGCTTCCTGCCTTTTTTCTGCACGCAGCTGCTCGGTGCATTCAACGACAACGTGTTCAAGCAGGCGTTGATCCTGGCGATTCTGTTCAAGATCGGCACTGGCGCCGACAAGAGTCTGCTGATTAATCTTTGTGCGCTGCTGTTCATCCTGCCGTTCTTTCTGTTCTCCGCGCTGGGTGGCCAGTTCGGCGAGCGCTTCGAGAAGGCCTGGCTGATTCGCCGGATCAAGTTCGCCGAGATCCTGATCATGCTTGTCGGGGCGCTCGGCATGCTGCTCGGCAACCTGCCGGTATTGCTTGCGGTGCTGTTCTGCATGGGCACCCAGTCGGCGCTGTTTGGTCCGGTCAAGTACTCGATCCTGCCGCAGCAGCTCGCCGAGGATGAGCTGGTGGGAGGCAATGCGCTGGTGGAGATGGGAACGTTCCTGGCGATTCTCGGGGGCACCATCGGTGCGGGTGTGTTGATGGCGAGTGAGGGCTACGCCGAGCTGGTGGCGATCAGCGTGGTGCTGATCGCGCTCGTCGGTTATCTCGCCAGTCTGGCCATTCCAGCCGGTACGGCAGCGCTGCCGACCCTGCATATGGATTGGCGCGTGCTGCGTCAGTCATGGCGCATTCTGCGGCTGGGGCTCGGTCAGCAGCGGGCGGTGTCCCGGGCCATGCTGGGCAATTCCTGGTTCTGGTTTCTCGGTGCGACCTACCTGACGCAGATCCCGGCGTTTGCCAAGGACTATCTCGGTGGCGATGAAAGCGTGGTGACGTTGATCCTGACGCTGTTTTCGGTCGGCATCGCGCTGGGATCGCTGCTTTGCGAGCGGCTGTCGCGGCATCACGTGGAGATCGGCCTGGTCCCGTTCGGAGCCATTGGCCTGAGCCTTTGCGGAGTGCTGCTGTGGTGGCATGCGAGCGGCCACGTGGAGCCTCTGGGTACGGTCGACTGGCTTGCGCTGCTCCGCGAGCCTTCTGCCTGGTGGGTACTGATGGATATCCTCGGGCTGGGGATTTTCGGTGGGCTGTACATCGTCCCGCTGTATGCCCTGATCCAGTCACGCAGTGTGGTTCACGAGCGCTCGCGAGTGGTGGCAGCGAACAACATTCTCAATGCGCTGTTCATGGTCGCGTCGGCGATCATCGCAATTGTCCTGCTGGTGCTGCTGAAGCTCTCGATACCGCAGCTTTTCCTGACTGTTTCGTTGCTCAGCGTGCTGGTCTGCGGGGCGCTGTTCGTCGATGCGCCGGAGTTCATCGAGCGTTTTCTGGTCTGGTCGCTGGGGGAGCGATTGGGCGGGGCGCTGGCGTTGCAGCTGAAGGTGCGTTGAGGGGAGCGGGGCGCCGATCAGCGCCCCGGGCGGGTGTCAGAGGCCCTGGGGGACTTCTTCGCCACCGAACGCCTCGAACAGCGCAGGCAGGAACTCGCGGAAGGTCATCATCATCAGCAGGAAACTGGCGTCCTGCTGGGCAAGGGCGTCTTCACCACCGTCCTGCTCGGCCTGGTCCTGCAGCAGTTCCTCGAAGCGCAGGCGCTTGATGATCAACTTGTCGTCCAGCACGAAGGACAGCTTGTCCTGCCAGGCCAGGGACAGCTGGGTGACCTGCTTGCCGGCTTCCATATGCTGCTGGATCTCGTCGCTGGTCAGGTCCTGGCGCTTGCAGCGCACCACGCCGCCGTCCTCGTGGGTATCGCGCAGCTCGCATTCGTCGAGCACGAAGAAGTCGTCTGCGGACTTCTGCGTCTTGACCCAATCGGTCAGGGTGGCGCTTGGCGCAATCTTCACGGTCAGCGGGCGCACCGGCAGCGAGCCGATCGCTTCACGCAGGGTGGACAGCAGGTCCTCGGCCTTCTTCGGGCTGGCCGAGTTCACCAGGATCAGCCCGCGCTCGGCGTCGATTGCGGCGAAGGTGCCGGATTTGCGGATGAAGGCGCGCGGCAGAAAGGCCTGGATGATCTCGTCTTTTATCTGGTCGCGCTCCTTCTTGTAGACCTTGCGCATCTGCTCGGCTTCGATCTCGTCGACCTTTTCCTTCAGCGCATCCTTGACGACGCTGCCCGGAAGAATGCGTTCTTCCTTGCGCGTGGCGATCAGCAGGAACCCCTGGCTGACGTGCACCAGGGGGGCGTCTTCACCCTTACCAAAAGGGGCGACGAAGCCGTAGGTGCTCAGCTCCTGGCTGGCGCAGGGGCGGGCAGGTTTGGCGGCCAGTGCAGCTTCGAGTGTCTCGGCATCTAGAGCGACGTTCTGGGTGAGACGGTAAACGAGCAGGTTACGAAACCACATGGCGGGGTAGATCTCCGGAAAGCAAAGGGGTGCATTATTCCTGCCTGGCCAGTTCAGGCCAACCCTGCGGGATGTTAATGCACGGCGGACGAGAAAAATCGGCTGGTAAATCGAGGGTTTTCCTAAGTCTTTGGAACTTCTGCAATTTTTTTTTCGAAAGGGGGTTGCCAAGGTGCGGAACCCTCTCTAGAATGCGCCCCACTTCGAGAGCAAACGGGTGATTAGCTCAGCTGGGAGAGCATCTGCCTTACAAGCAGAGGGTCGGCGGTTCGATCCCGTCATCACCCACCACTCGAGGTTTAGCGCAGCGGTAGTTCAGTCGGTTAGAATACCGGCCTGTCACGCCGGGGGTCGCGGGTTCGAGTCCCGTCCGCTGCGCCATATTCGCTTCACGGGTCCACTGAACGCCCTGAAGCAACGAAAGAAACGGCCATCTAGGCCGTTTTTTTTTGCCTGAATTTTTGTGGGCGGAAGCTGCGGGTGCCGCTTCTCGCTCGGCTCGATCCTGCTGTCGGATTGCTACGCGCGTCCGTTCTTTGCAATCTCTTTACGGTCCTTGCCTTGGGGTGCGGTAGCCAGTGCCGGGATGCGCTGCTAAGCTCGACCATCGGTTTTTCGAATGCCCAACAGCGTATTTAAGGAAACAGCATGAGACTGAGACATCATCGTTTGGCGCCTGCGGTTGCCCTGGTTGGCCTGGTGCTGGCCGGCTGCGACTCGCAGACCAGTGTCAAACTGGACACTCCGGCGCAGAAGGCGTCCTATGGTATCGGCCTGAACATGGGCAAGAGCCTTGCGCAGGAGGGTATGGATGATCTCGACTCCCAGGCTGTTGCGCAGGGTATTGAAGATGCCATCGGCAAGAAGGAGCAGAAGCTCACCGATGAGCAGCTGATGGAAGCTTTCACCTTCCTACAAACCCGTGCCGAAGAGCGCATGGTTGAGATGAATGCCAAAGCGGTCGAGGCTGGCAAGAAGTTCCTCGAAGACAACGCCAAGCGTGAGGGCGTGAAGACCACCGAATCCGGTCTGCAGTACGAAGTCGTCAAGGCGGCCGAAGGCCGTCAACCGACCGAGAACGACGTGGTGACCGTGCACTACGAGGGCAGCTTGACCGACGGCACCGTCTTCGACAGCTCGATCAAGCGCGGCAGCCCGATCGATCTGCCGGTCGGCGGTGTGATTCCAGGTTGGGTCGAAGGTCTGCAGCTGATGCATGTGGGCGAAAAGTACAAGCTCTACATCCCGAGCGAACTGGCCTACGGCGAGCAGAGCCCGAGCCCGCTGATTCCGGCCAACTCGGTGCTGGTCTTCGATCTCGAGCTGCTGGATATCAAGGGTGACGAGGCCGAGCAGCCCGCAGCCGAGCAGCCTGCTGAAGCAGCCGAGCAGGAATAAGCGGTTCTCTTCGCTGCAAACGAAAACGCCCCGATCTAGTCGGGGCGTTTTTACATGGGCTTGCTACTGAATCAGTCGTCCATCTGCGACTGCAGGTAGTTTTCCATGCCCACCTTGTCGATCAGGCTCAGCTGCGTCTCCAGCCAGTCGATGTGTTCCTCCTCGGATTCGAGGATGTCTTCCAGCAGCTCGCGACTGCCGTAGTCGCCGACGCTTTCGCAGTAAGCGATGGCGACCTTCAGATCCTGCACGCCACCTTGCTCCAGCCTGAGGTCGCACTCGAGCATCTCGCGAGTGTTCTCACCGATCAGCAGCTTGCCCAGATCCTGCAGATTCGGCAGGCCTTCCAGGAACAGGATGCGCTTGATCAGCTTGTCCGCATGCTTCATCTCGTCGATGGATTCTTCGTACTCATGCTTGCCGAGCTTGCCGAGACCCCAGTCCTCATACATGCGCGCGTGCAGGAAGTACTGGTTGATGGCTACCAGCTCATTGCCGAGGATCTTGTTGAGGTGCTGAATGACCAGCTTGTCGCCTTTCATGTAGTTAGCCTGCCTGACGCGGTGGGAATGCAAGCAGTCTGGCCACGCTCAGGCGACCTGTCAAACCTAAGTCATTGAATGCTAAAGCTAAACCCTAGCGAGAATAGTTGCGTTCCGCATCCTTCTGAGCAACTTGCTGATTTGCAGGCAAAAAAAAGCCGGGCATGCCCCGGCTTCATGGCTTCAGTCTGTCAAGCCTGAACAAAACTGGCAGGGTAGGCGAGGGAGGCCTGGGCACTTTGCACGTTGCTGAGCGTATCGCGCACGACCTGCTTGGCGACGCAGGCACACTTGCCGCACTGGGTGGCGACGCCGGTCGTTTCCCGTACTTCACGGTAGCTGCAGCAGCCTTCGTAGATGGCATCGCGAATCTGGCCGTCGGTGACACCCTGGCAAAGACAGACGTACATAGAAGCACTACCCGTTGAATTCGTTGACGGTTGGGATGCTAATCAGAATGAGAATAATTGTCAAAGTTCGTTCGTCGGGGGGTTCTCCGATGAGCGTATTTTTCCGTTCGTACCGACGGTGTCGAAGGCCGCAGCGAGGATCGGTGTTGATCGCTTTGCGGTAGACTGCGCGCCTTTTCGCAACGGAGGCCGTTCATGGCCCTGCAAGCCACACCATATAAAGTCGAGCTGAATCTCACGGACCTGGACCGCGGGGTTTACGAGAATCTGCGCTTTACGGTCGCCAAACACCCGTCGGAAACCGAAGAACGCCTCGGCGTGCGATTGATTGCCTATGCGCTCTGGTATAGCGAGCAGCTGGCCTTTGGTCGCGGCCTCTCTGATGTGGACGAGCCAGCACTCTGGGAAAAGAGTCTGGATGGCCGCGTCCTTCATTGGATCGAAGTGGGTCAGCCGGATGCAGAGCGATTGACTTGGTGTTCGCGACGAGCCGAACGCGTCAGCCTGGTTGCCTATGGCAATCTGCGCGTCTGGCAGGGCAAGGTGATCGATGCGGTGAAGGGATTGAAGAATCTGTCCATTGCCACCATCGACTCGGAGTCACTTGCCGCGTTGGTCAAGGACTTGCCGCGTAGTCTGCAGTGGGGCGTGATGATCAGTGACGGCACGTTGTTCATCACCGATGAGCGTGGTCAGTTCGAAGTGAAGTTGGGTTGGTTGCTCGGCGAGCGCTGAGAGCGCCCGCCGTGCCAGTCACGCTTGCCAGAACTCCAGCAGCGCATTGAACGACATCACCACCCCAACCGCCGTGGCCAGCATGGCCAATATGCCGAACATCAGCATCCAGGTGGGGTGACGGTAGCCGTCGCCGACGATGTTCGTTTTGCGCGATGCGAGCAGTATGCAGCCCAGTGCCAGCGGCAGCACCAGGGCATTCAGTGTGCCCGCTACCACCAGAACCTTCACGGGCTGGCCGACCAAGCTGTAGATGAGCGTCGAGCAGGCAATAAAGGCGATCACCACTCGCTGGTTATGCCGGCGGATGCTGTCATGCAGCGAGTACATGAAGGTCACACTGGTATAAGCGGCGCCGATCACCGATGAAACCGAAGCGGCCAGCAGCACTACGCCAAAGATCTTGTAGCCGATGGTGCCCATCGAATGGGAAAACACCGACGCAGCGGGGTTGCTCGGGTCGAGAGTCAGGCCCTGGCTGACGACCCCGAGCGCGGCAAGAAAGAGGCAGATGCGCACGACGCCGGTGGTAGCGATACCGATCACGGCCGCGCGGGTTACCAGCCTGACATTCTCTACCCCGGTGATGCCGGCCTCTACCAGGCGATGGCCACCGGAAAACGATATGTAGCCGCCGACCGTGCCGCCCACCAATGTCACGATCGGCAGCAGCAGGATCAATGGGTCGTCCGGATTAAAGCTGCGACTCATCGCTTCGAGCAGCGGTGGATTCGACTGCAGCATGGCGTAGCCGATCATGCACAGCATTACCAGGCCGAGAACCTGCATCACCGAGTCCATCACGCCCTTGGCGTTGCGCAGCAGGAAGATGCCGATGATCAGCACGGCGGCGATCAACGAGCCGATTATCGGCGGGATGCCGAAGATCACATTCATTGCCAGGCCGGCGCCACCGATATTGCCGATATTGAAGGCAATGCCGCCCAGCACGATGAAGGCGGATATCAGATGGCCGACGCCGGGTATCACGCGGTTGGCGACGTCCTGGCCGCGCAGGTTGGCAACGGTGATCACCCGCCAGATATTAAGCTGGGCACCGATGTCGATGAGCAAAGAGATCAGGATCGCGAAGGCGAAACTCGCCAGATACTTCTCGGTGAACAGCGACGTTTGGGTTAGAAACGCGGGTCCGATGGACGAAGTCGCCATGATGAAAATGGCGCCGCGCAGGACGTTGCGCTGGGCGGGAGTTCCGCGTTCGGCTTGTGTGGCTTGCATTGGATACCTTCTTTTTCTTGGCGTTGGGGCAGGTAGAAATGCGCCCGGGTCATACCCGGTAATGTTGTTTTTGTAGGAATAACTGGCTGCTGGTCAGCGGCTCCTTATGAGCGACTATCGCCATTGGGCGAGCAGTTCGCGGTGCGCGCGTTGCGCGGCCTCCAGTGAAATCGGTTTGAGCCTGAGCGAGGTACCGGGCAGGCACTGCCCCAGCTGGGCCACCGCCGCAGGTGTCAGCGCGCCGAGGCGTGGATAGCCGCCGATTGTCTGGCGGTCGTTGAGCAGGATGATCGGCTGCCCGTCGGCCGGAACCTGGATCGCCCCCAGCGGCACGCCTTCGGAAATCATCGATGAGCGCGTGCTGTGAAGCGCGGGGCCGAGCAAGCGCACGCCCATGCGGTCGGCTCGTTGATCGACTGTCCAGTCGCTGTTGAAGGCATCGAACAGGCTCTGGCCGCTGAAATCACCAATCTGCGCACCGAGTACGACCGCCAGGGTCGGGCTCGATAGTGGGGTGACGGTTTGTACTGGCAGCTCTCGGGGAGCAGCAGAAACACCACCGAGCCAGTGCAAGCGGTCGCCCTCGGCCAGCGCTTGGCCGTCACCGGCCAAGCCGCCGAGTTGCTCGCGCCGGACCGTGGCGTAGCTCCCCAACACCGGTGTCGCCTGGAAGCCGCCTGGTGCCGCGAGATAGGCGCGAACGCCTCGCTTTGGATGCGCGAAGGCAAGCAGCTGACCCTTACGGACCTCGAAGCTACGCCCCGGCGCAATGGCCTCGTCATCGAGCGCGGCGCCAAGATCGGCGCCGCAGATCGCCAGGCAGGTATCGGTTTCCGCGCGAATGCTGAAATTCCCCAGCGTGATTTCCACTGTCGCGGCCTGCACCGGATTTCCAAGCAGCCAGTTGGCCCAGCCGTGGGAAATCCAGTCCACCGGGCCGCCCTGGGTAACGCCGAGGTGACGTACGCCCATACGGCCGCCGTCCTGCAGGCTGGCCAGTGCGCCGGCGCGTTCGATAAGCAGGCTCATGCAGTGGTTTCCTTGAAGGGGCTGTCGTCACCGCCCAGGCGGACGAATTCGGCGCGCTCGATGGGCACGAAGCGCACCCGGTCGCTTGGCTGCCAGAGGCTGTAGCCGTCGAGCTCGCGGTCGAACAGACGAACCGGGCTGCGCCCGATCAGATTCCAGCCGCCCGGCGAAACCAGTGGGTAGATCGCTGTCTGCCGATCGGCGATGCCTAGGCTGCCCGCCGGCACCTGCTTGCGCGGTGTGGCCAGGCGCGGGCTGGCCAGACGCTCATCGACCAGCCCGAGAAAGGCGAAACCCGGTGCAAAGCCTAGGGCGAATACCTGATAGATATGCGCGCTGTGTTGCTCGATCACGCCAGCTACACCGAGTCCGCTGCGCTTGCCTAGCGCTCGTAGCTCGGGGCCGACGCTGGCGTCGTACCACACCGGGATTTCATGCTGGCGCGCGGTTTCGGCGGCGGCGGGCTGCAGACCCGCGAGCGCTTGGTGAAGGTGCTGGCGAGCCTGCAGGTCGTCCAGTTGGGTCAGGTCGTAATGCACTAGCAGCGTGGTGTAGGAGGGCACCAGATCGACCAGTGCCGCGCCGAAGGTTTCGCGCACACGCTGACTGGCGGCGAGCATCCAGGGCATGTTGTCTTCATCGATCTGATCGAACAGGCGCAGCAACAGACTGTCGACGCCGACCACTTCGATCCGCGGCTTCATGCGGGAAGCGCCTGCAGCGACTGACGGATGCGCTGGACGGCGGCTATGGAACCGGCGTTGTCGCCATGCACGCAGAGGGTATCGGCCTGCAGAATCAGCGCGCTGCCATCGCTCGCAATCAGCGCCTCGCCCTTGGCCAGGCACAGGGCCTGGTCGGTCACGGTTTCTGCATCGTGGTGGACGGCGCCTGGCAGGCTGCGTGACACCAGCATGCCGGCGGCGTCATAGGCGCGGTCGGCGAACACCTCGAACCACAGGGTGATGCCCATTTCCGCTGCCAGCGCCTGGCTTGCGCTGTTGTCGCGGGTGGACATCAGCATCAGCGGCAGATTGGTGCTGTAGGCCTTGATGGCGCTCATCACCGCGCGCAGCAGTTCGGGCTGGCGCATCATGTCGTTGTACAGCGCACCGTGGGGTTTGACGTAGCGGACCTGCGTGCCTTCGGCGCGGCAGATGCCGTCGAGCGCGCCGATCTGGTAGAGCAGCATGTTCTCCACTTCGGCCGGGCTGCAGGCCATGGAGCGCCGGCCGAAGCCGACCAGATCCGGATAGGCCGGATGGGCGCCAATACGCACATCATGCTTGCGTGCCAACGCCACTGTGCGCCGCATGATCTGCGGATCGGACGCGTGGAAGCCGCAGGCGACATTGGCGCAGTCGATGAAAGGCATCACCTCGGCATCCAAGCCCATGGTCCAGGCGCCGAAGCTTTCCCCTATATCGCAATTGAGTAACAGACGACTCACGATGGCTGCTCCTTTCTAGATGGGCCGGTGCGGCGGTCGAAGCTGATACACTGATAAAGTATCGATAAATTATCAACGTATTTTTCCTATTGACCGCCGAAGTGACCGCGCGGACATTGCTGTATCCTTGCCGCCCACCTCTATACGATCGACCGCCGCTTCTTCAATCAGGAATTCAGAATGGTTGACGCCAAAAGCTCTCGCCCGTTGCGATCCTCGATTGTCGCCTCGGCACATCTCGCCGAGCAGTCTCAGGAATTGTCCGAACTCGAATACGGCATCATCGTCGCCAGCGCCGCGCTGATGCGCTGGATGGAGCGTTGCATGCAAGCCTGCGGTACGGTGGAGATGAACGCGCTGGACGTCATGGTGCTGCATAACCTCACCAGCCGCGGCCGCGCCAAGCGACAGGCGGACATCTGCCTGCTGCTCAACGTGGAAGACACGCACACCGTGACCTACGCGCTGAAGAAGCTCGGCAAACTCGGTCTGGTGGACGGCGCGAAGCAGGGCAAGGAGATGTTCTATCGGACCACTGACAAGGGACGCGCGCTCTGCCAGGAATACGCCGACATCCGCCGCGAATGCCTGATCGCGTCGTTCGAGAACCTGAATATCGATCCCGATGAGATCCATCGCCTGGCGGGTATGCTGCGCGCCATGTCCGGGCTGTACGACCAGGCCGCTCGCGCCGCCACCTCCCTGTAAACGACCTTCACCGAGCCCGGAATTCCATGCGTATCGAACCCCGCCCCTTGCCCGAGCAGCTGCCCGACCTTGGCGAGCTGCCGCCGCTGCTGCAGCGCCTCTACGCGGCCCGTGGCGTGACCTGCGCTGAGGAGCTGGACAAGGGGCTGGCGCGGTTGATTCCTTATAAGCAGCTCAAGGGCATCGATGCCGCGGTGGAACTGCTGGTCGAGGCGCTGGAAAAGCGTCAACGCATCCTGTTCGTCGGCGATTTCGATGCCGATGGCGCCACGGCCAGCACCGTGGGTGTACTTGGCTTGCGCCAGCTTGGCGCTGCCCACGTCGATTACCTGGTGCCCAATCGCTTCGAGTACGGGTACGGTCTGACCCCTGAAATCGTTGCCGTTGCCTTGCAGCGCGAGCCCGATCTGCTGGTGACCGTGGACAACGGCATCTCCAGCGTCGACGGCGTGGCGGCGGCCAAGGCCGCAGGGCTCAAGGTGCTGGTCACGGACCATCACCTGCCGGGTCACGAACTGCCGGCGGCTGATGCCATCGTTAACCCCAATCAGCCTGAGTGCGCCTTTCCCAGCAAGTGCATCGCCGGTGTCGGGGTCATCTTCTATGTGCTGCTGGCATTACGCGCTCGCCTGCGTGAGCTGAACTGGTTCACCCGTCAGGGCTGGACCGAGCCGAATCTGGCTGAGCTGCTCGATCTGGTGGCGCTGGGCAGTGTCGCCGACGTGGTACCGCTGGATGCCAACAACCGCATTCTGGTCCATCAGGGCTTGGCGCGGATTCGCGCGGGGCGGGCGAGGGCGGGCCTGCGGGCGATCCTCGAAGTGGCCGGGCGCGATCATCGGCGCATCACCTCCACCGATCTGGGCTTCATTCTCGGCCCGCGGCTCAACGCGGCCGGGCGGCTGGATGACATGTCGCTGGGCATCGAATGCCTGCTCTGCGAGGACGAGGCACTGGCGCGGGATATGGCGGTCCAGCTCGATGAGCTGAACAAGGACCGCAAGAGCATCGAGCAGGGCATGCAGCGCGAGGCGCTGGCGCAGCTCAAGGATCTGCCGCTGGAAGACCTGCCGTTCGGCCTGTGCCTGTTCGAGGCGGACTGGCATCAGGGTGTGATCGGCATCTTGGCTTCGCGCCTGAAGGAGCGCTACCACCGCCCGACCATCGCCTTCGCCGATGCTGGCGACGGGCTGCTCAAGGGGTCGGCGCGCTCGGTGCCGGGCTTTCATATCCGCGATGCGCTGGATGCGGTTGCCGCCAAGCATCCTGGCTTGATCAGCAAGTTCGGCGGGCACGCCATGGCGGCCGGGCTGTCGCTTCCGCAAGCCAACTTCGGTGCCTTCGCCGCAGCCTTCGACGCCGAAGTGCGCCGCCAGCTGTGCGAGGACGATCTCACCGGTCGGCTGCTCACCGACGGCCAGCTCAGCGTCGAGGAATTTCATCTGGAACTGGCCCGTGCGCTGCGCAACGCCGGGCCTTGGGGCCAGCATTTTCCCGAGCCGATGTTCCATGGGGTGTTCCAGCTGGTGCAGCAGCGTATCGTCGGCGAGCGCCATTTGAAGCTGGTGCTGAAAAGTGAATGTGGATCGCTGACCCTCGACGGCATTGCCTTCAACATCGACCGCGAGATCTGGCCGAACCCGACGGTGCGCTGGGCCGAGCTAGCCTACAAGCTAGACGTCAACGAGTACCGCGGTCAGGAAAGCGTGCAGCTGATGGTGGCGCATATCGCCCCGCGCTGATCGATGCATGCCGGCTGACGATAGGCCGGCTGAATCCAGCGCCATTCCCCGTCAAGACGTCTGATTGTTGCCCGCGGCCATGGCGCCTAGAGTGGCTGGACAACAACAGCGCCATGCGGGAATCCGAAATGAGCGACACGACCGTCCATCACCGTGCCTGTCACCTGTGCGAAGCCATCTGCGGCCTGACCATCCAGACCGAAGGCGAGCGCATCCTTTCGATCAAGGGCGACCCCCTCGACAGCTTCAGTCGCGGCCATATCTGTCCGAAAGCGGTGGCGCTGCAGGACATCCAGAACGACCCTGACCGGCTGCGCCACCCGATGCGCCGCTGCGGCGATGAGTGGCAGGCGATCGGCTGGGGCGAGGCG
>NZ_AOFQ01000054.1 GCF_000495915.1 Stutzerimonas chloritidismutans AW-1 | reverse complement strand
GCCCGCCCCCCCCCGCCGCGACGAGCGCGTGCCGCAGGCAGCGCCGCTGCTGGCCAGCTGAACGCCCGGGCAGCTATCTCGCTCAAAACAGGTCCAGGGACGGACCGCTCCACCGCCCGTCGGGCGGCCTCTCCGATTTCGACACAAGCAGGACCAATGCACGACTCTTTCGCCCTCTGGATTCGCTCGTTCCTTCCCGCCCCGCTGAATGCTTCGCCGAAGGAGTGGTTGCGCGCCGCCCTCGGCGTTGCCATCGTCATGCCGCTGGTGTTCTGCAGCGGCTATATGCTGGTCGGCAGTTCGCTGACCCTGCAGATCATGGGGCCAGCCGGCGCCTCGGCGGTGCTGGTGTTCGTCGCCTCGTCCAGCCCGTTCGCCCAGCCATGGGCGGTTCTGGTTGGCAATCTGCTGGCGGCGCTGATCGGCATCAGTCTGGGCATGAGCGGCTTGCCCAGTATCGCCTCGCTGGCGCTGGCGGCTTGCCTGTCGCTGCTCTGTCTGTTCTATCTGCGCTGCCTGCATCCGCCGAGCATCGCGCTGGCGCTGGTGGCGGCGGTGGGCAGCCCGGAGCTGCATCAGCTGGGTTACGCGCTGGTCGGGCCGGTGCTGTTCTATTCGGCGCTCCTGGTGGCGGTCGCGCTGGTCTACAACAACCTGACCGGGCATCCCTATCCGAAGCCGCGGCTGAGCCGCGAGAACAGTCATCACACCCGCGACCTGCCGCCGGGCGAGCGCATGAGCTTCACCCATGACGACGTGGATCGCGCGCTGCAGGAATTCGGCGAGTATGTCGACGTCACCCGTGACGACCTCGAACGGCTGATCAAGCAGACCGAGAAGCACGCCCTGCGGCGCAGCATGGGCGAGATCACCGCGGCGCACGTGATGTCACGCGATCTGTACTGGCACACGCCGGATACCTTCATCGAGCAGGCCTGGCAGACCCTGCAGGTGCACCGGCTGCGCTCGCTGCCGGTGGTGCAGGGCGACGACCATCGGCTGGTCGGCATCGTCACCCAGGTGGACCTGCTCAAGCACTTCCACCCGCGGCCCGGGCGGCTCAGTTTCGGTCAGCTGAACTTCCTGCGCGGCACCAAGCTACGCGCGATCATGAGTTCGCCAGTAGTCTCGGTGACCGCCGATACGCACATGGTCGAACTGGTTTATCTACTCTCGGATCGCGGCCTGCACTGCCTGCCGGTAGTCGATGAACAACAGCGGCTGGTCGGCATGATTACCCAGACGGATCTGATCGCCGCGCTGTACCGCAACTGGCTCAAGCAGCTGCCGGACTGAGCGGCACGAGTCCGGCGCGACGCTCAGATATCGTAGTACCAGCGTGACCAGTCGTAATCGTCGAGGGCTACTTCGCGCAGCAGTTCGACGGCCTTGAGCAATGCGGGCGATTCGCTGGCGCGTGCATGCACCAGGTAGACCGGATAGCTGAACTCCGGCGCCTGCTCCACTCGCTTGAGAACGCCTTCTTCCAGATAGCGCTGGACCACGCGGGTGCGAAAGTAGCCGCGGCCGCCGCATTGCACCAGATACTGCAAGGCCAGCGGCCCGAGGCTGAACGACAGCGCGGCGCGGGTGTATTCGGGCAGCGCCTGATTATGCTGCTTGCGAAATGCAGGCCCCCAATCCACGTACAGATACGGCGTTGGATTCTGCGCCTGCACCACCTGGATCAGCTTTTCCTCCAGCAGCTGTTCGACCTGCAGGCCGGGCAGGTACTCCGGCTGGTGCACCAGCGCCGCGTCGAGCACGCCGAGGTCGAGCTTCTTCTGCAGCTCTTCGCCGCTGCCCACTTCCAGTCGCACGGCGTGGCCCGGCAGCGCTTGCCGCAGCCGCTGGACCCAGGCCAGCATCAGCGGGTTGCACAGGCTCACCTCGGCGCCGAGCGTGAGCAGTTCGCCATAACCGCGTGGCAGCGGCAGGTCGCGCCGCGCGGCCTCCCAGGTCTGCACCAGCTGGCGGGCATAGGCGGCAAAGCGCTCGCCATCGGCCGTCAGCCGCGCGCCGGCGCGATTGCGCACGAACAGCCGGCAGCTCAGCTGGTTTTCCAGGTTCTGTATGCGCGCGGTGACGGCCGTCTGGGTGATGTGCAGGCGCTCGGCCGTGGCGATGAAGCTGCCGCTGCGAATGATCTCGAGAAAGGTGCGGGCGAGATCAATATCCATGGTCGACCTTAAATGCAGTGAACGTGACGGAACCGATGATTGTAGGGGGTTGTGACCGTCGTGGGGGCGCCCACCTTGAATCGGTGGGCGATCCGCTCACGATCAGTGCGAAGTGCCTTCGGCGAACTCGATCTTGTTGCCGACGTTGTATTTGCCGGAGGGCTTGTTCATCGGGATGCGTTTGACCTCCTCCAGCGTCTTGGCGTCGTAGACGAGCAGGGCGCCGTCGGTGTCCCAGACGCTGAGCAGGGCGTAGCGGCCGTCGTTGGTGAACTCGACGTGGGCGGCGTTCTTGCCCGGCATCGGGCGCAGGGTGTGGGCGACTTCCAGGGTCTGCTTGTCGATCAGGTGCACGGCGTCGTTGTTCGGGCCGAAGAACACGTCGGTCCAGGCGTAGGGCGAGTTGGCCTGGCTGCGCATGAAGAAGCCCGGGCCTTCGGTGGGAATCTCCTTGATCAGCTTCCAGGTTTCCAGGTCCAGCACCGAGATCAGCCCCTTGCTGACGTTGGGCGTGGCGAACACCCACTTGCCGTCGCGTTTCCAGTAGATGCCCGAACCCAGGTGCGGCATGCCCGGCAGCGGGATATCGGTGACCGCCTTGCCGGTATCCAGGTCGATCACCTGGCCGCCGTGGGCCTTGCGCGAGGTGGCCAGCAGGTGGCGGTAGTCGGGGGTGAAGGAGAAGTCGTCGAGGAAGTCGGCGGCCTCGATGCGCCGGGGTTCGAAGGTCGGCTCGCCGGCGTAGGAGAGCTCCCAGGCCTCTTTCACGTCCTTCAGCGCGACCACGAAGCTGTCGCGCGGCGGCGCGGTGTATACGGCGCTGACCCGCGACGGCGTGCCGTCCTGGCCAACCGCCGGGATGTGCTTGATCAGCGACAGGTCGCGGGCATCGAGCAGCACCAGATTGCCCGGCAGGTAGTTGCCCACCAGCACCCAGCGGCCATCGTTGCTGACCGCCAGGTTGCGCGTGTTCAGCCCGGCGCGAACCTCGGCGATCATGCTCAGGTTGTGCAGGTCGTAGATGCTGACCCAGCCGTCGCGGGAGGCGAAGTAGACGAAGCGGCCGTCCGGCGAGAACTTCGGCCCGCCGTGCAGGGCGAAGTGCGACTGGAAGTTCGCCAGCTCCTCGAAACGATCGCCGTCCAGCACCCGGACGTGGTGATTGCCGGCTTCCACCACCACGAACAGGTTGAGCGGGTCGGCGCCGTGCTGCGGGGTCGTTGGCAGCGTGGCGACGTCCTTGAGAATCCGATGGCTGGCGCGGATGTCGGCGTCGCTCCAGGTGGGCGGCACGGCAGAGGGCTGATAGAGGTAGTCGACCAGACCGGTGATCTGCGCTTCGTTAAGCACGTGGGAATAGGCGGCCATCTGGCTCGCCGGACGACCGTCGCGGATCACCGCCTGGGCTTCGGCCGGCTTGATGCGGCTGAGGCTTTCCGGCAACAGCGCCGGGCCGGCGCCGCCGAGACGATTGACGCCGTGGCAGCTCTGACAGTGCTGTTCGTACAGCGCCTGACTGTCGGCTGGCTGGGTCGCCGCGGCAGCCCGCGGAATGGCCAGGTCGAGGGCAACGAAGGTGGCCGCCGGCAGCGCGGCTGCCAGCAGCAGGGCGGGTATCAGTTGCATAAGGCCTCCGTTTGCGGGGCTGGATCACCATGCAGCCGCGCCGGGTGCTGGACCTGGCGCTCGGCGAACAGGCCGACCACCCGGCCGATCACGGTCAGGGTCGGCGGCGTGAGGTGCTGCTCGTCGGCCATGCTCGGCAGCTGGCGCAGCGTGCAGCGCACCACCTGCTGGTTCTCCCGGGTGCCGTTGCCGATCAGTGCGGCGGGCGTGTTCACCGGCAGGCCGGCGGAGATCAGGTTGCGCGAGATCTCGCCGAGGCTGGCCAGCCCCATGTAGAACACCAGCGTCTGCCCGCCCTGAGCCAGGGCGTCCCAGGGCAGGTGCAGCTCGCCGTTGGTCTGCAGGTGGCCGGTGATGAACTGGCAGGAATGCGCCAGATCGCGGTGTGTCAGCGGGATGCCGGCATAGGCGCTGCAGCCGGCCGCAGCGGTGATGCCCGGTACTACCTGGCAGTCGATGCCGCGCTGCAGAAGAAATTCCAGTTCCTCGGCACCGCGGCCAAAGATGAACGGGTCGCCGCCCTTGAGTCGCACCACGCGCTTGTTCTGCTGGGCCAGGTCGGCCAGCAGCTGGTTGATCTCCGGCTGCGGCAGGCTGTGGTAGCCACTGGTCTTGCCGACGTAATGGCGGCTGCAGTCGGCCGGCAGCAACGCCATCAACCCGTCGCTGACCAAGCGGTCGTAGACCACCGCGTCGGCCTGTTGCAACAGGCTCCAGGCACGCAGGGTGAGCAGGCCGGGGTCGCCCGGTCCGGCGCCGACCAGAGCGACTTCGCCAGGGGCGAACGCGGCGCTCAGCGAGGCGGGAAATGTGAGTGGCTGGTCCATGCGGTGCTCCTGAATTCTCATCGGGCTTACGGAGTGCGTTGCTGCGGCGCTTGGTCGGCCGCTCGATCGGTCAGATGGTGATGCTGGGAATGCGCTCGGCGGCGGACAGGCCGATCTCCTCGTCGGAGAGGTAGCAGCCCGGGTCTTCGGCCCACAGATCGCCCTGCGCCCAGGCGCGGGTACGGGTGTTGCCGTTGCAGATCGCCAGCCAGCGGCAGTCGGCACAGCGACCGCCGACCGCGCGCGGATGCTGGCGCAGCTCCTGCAGCAGCGGCGCCGGCTCGTTCAGCCAGATGTCGCTGAAGCGTTGGCGGCGCACGTTGCCGACGGTGTGCTGCCACCAGTAGGTGTCTGGGTGCACGTCGCCGATGTTGTCGATGTTGGCGATGCCGCTGCCGGAGGCGTTGCCGCCCCAGGCGCGCAGCATGCCTTCCAGGCGGTCGCGATGCTCAGGCAGGCGCTCCTCGACCCACTGCAGCAGCAGGACCGCATCGGCGTCGTTGTTGCCGCTGACGAAATCGGTCTCGCGGCCGTGCTGGACGTCGTCCCAGGCCTGCTCGAAGAGCTGACGCATGGCGTCGCGGGTCATCTGGTGATGGGCGTCGGCCTTGCTGCTGCGCTTGCCGCGGCCGCTGTAGTTGAGGTGCGAGAGGTAGAACTTCTGCACGTCGTGTTCGCGCATCAGCGCCAGCAGGGCCGGCAGCTGCGGGTAGTTGTTCTGCGTCAGGGTAGTGCGCAGGCCGACGCGGATATCGCGCTGGCGGCACAGGTCGATGGCATGCATGGATGCGGCGAAGCTGCCCTTGAGCTGGCGCCATTCGTCATGCACCGCCTCCAGGCCGTCGATGCTGATGCCGACGTAGTCGAACTGCGCCGCGGCGATACGCTCGATGTTGCTCTCGTCGATCAGCGTGCCGTTGGTGGACAGCGCAACGAAGAAACCTTTTTCACGGGCGTAATCGGCCAGCTGGAAGATGTCGGCCCGCAGCAGCGGTTCGCCGCCGGAGAGGATCAGCACGCGCACACCGGCCTCGTGCAGATCGTCGATCACCTTCAGCGCCTCGGCGGTATCTAGTTCGTCGCGGAACTCGCTGTCGGCGGAGGTCGCGTAACAGTGCTTGCAGGTCAGGTTGCAGCGCCTGAGCAGGTTCCAGATCACCACGGGGGGACGCTTGCCGCTGGCGCTGCGGGCACCGAGCACCTTGGTGGCCGGTTGGGCCAGGGCGCGCAGGTAATGGCTGATTCTCAACATGGGGCGGCTCCGCTTCGGCAGCGTATCTCACTGGGCGCGCCGTCTCGGGCGCCCGTTCCTTGAGCAGCAGGATCAACGAGCGGGGTAGGGCTGGCCTTGATCGGAAACAATAAAAGTCGCGGGGCGTGGCTGACCGCATCGTCAGCTTCTTGCGGCGGTGTACCGTTGGTCAGAGCAGGGTCAGCAGCACGCCGAGCACCAGGACCAGCGGCCAGGCGAGCAGCAGCAGACGCCACGCCCGCGGAGCGTGGCGCAGCTCCATGAAACCGTCGGTGATCAGCCAGGCCTTGCCGAACGCCGTGAGCAGAACCGCACCAGCCAATGCCAGCGTGGCGCCGGCATTACCCAGCAGCACGGTGGACACCGACAGCAGTGCCAGGCCGAGCCAGCAGGCCACCAGAATCTTCGAAGCAGACATGACTTACCTCAGCACGTAGACCAGCGGGAACAGCAGCACCCAAACCATATCCACCATGTGCCAGTAGAGCACTCCGGACTCCAGGCCGCTGTGCTCGTCCGGCCCGTAGGCGCCGCGGCGGCAGCGCATGGCCAGCCAGCCGAGGATCACCATGCCCAGCAGCACATGCAGGAAATGAAAGCCGGTCAGAATCCAGTACAGGGTAAAGAAGGTGTTGTGTTCCATGCCCAGGCCGAGCCCGGCCAGGTGGCTGTACTCGTTGAGCTTGAGCACCACGTAGACGCAGGACGAGCCCAGCGCGGCGAGCAGCAACAGCGTCGCGCGCCCGGGCCTGGCCTCGCGCACCTGTTCCACCGCCAGGGCGGCGAACAGGCCTGAGGTCAGCAGGCTCAGGGTCAGCGCCAGGCCGATGGAGCTGTCCAGCGCCGCGCGGCTCTCGCTGAACAGCTGCGGATTGAGCATCTGCGTGGCGGCGAACGCCAGGATCAGGATGGCGAAGACGGTCAGCTCGGCGAGGATGAAGAACCACATCGCCAGATCGCCCGGCAGGCGCCGGGACAGTTGGCTGGTGGCTTCAGGCGAAGTGGACATCGACCACATCCATCAGCGCGGCGACCGTCTGTGGGTCATCCGACAGCGGCTCGGCGAGGCAGGCCAGGCAGGCCTGACGCGGCGTCATGCCGGAGCGAATCATCCGCGCGGTGAAGATCAGCAGGCGGGTCGAGGCGACTTCCTCCAGATCATGCTGCTCCAACCGGCGCAGCGCCTGGCCGAGCTTGACTACCTGGGCGGCGAGTTCGTCATCCACCTGGGCCTCGTTGGCGACGATGCGCACCTCCTCGGCGGCCGGCGGGTAATCGAAGCGCATCGCCACGAAACGCTGGCGGGTGCTCGGCTTCATGCCCTTGAGCAGGTTCTGGTAACCGGGGTTGTAGGACACCACCAGCATGAAGCCCGGCGGCGCCTTGAGCGCCTCGCCGGTGCGCTCGATGAACAGCTCGCGGCGGTCGTCGGCCAACGGGTGCAGTACCACGGCAGTGTCCTGCCGCGCCTCGACCACTTCGTCCAGATAGCAGATGCCGCCTTCGCGTACCGCACGGGTCAGCGGGCCGTCCTGCCACCAGGTGCCCTGGGCGCCGATCAGGTGACGGCCGACCAGATCGGCGGCGGAGAGGTCGTCATGGCAGGCCACGGTGTACAGCGGCAGATTCAGGCGATGCGCCATGTGCTGTACGAAACGGGTCTTGCCGCAGCCGGTCGGGCCCTTGATAAGCACGGGCATGCCGTGCTGCCAGGCCTGCTGGAACAGCTGCTCTTCATTGCCCAACGGTTGGTAGAAGGGCGCGTCAGGCGTGCCGGCGGCAGTCGGGATTTCAATCGCATTCACAGGCAAGTACCTCACGGCAGCAGTTGGTTATTTCCATCGCCAAGCTACCGGCCCCGCTTTGCCCCCTCAAGCCATCCGCCGGCAAAGCTTGATTGCGATCAAGTCCCGCGCCGGATGCCTGCCAATCGAAGCCGATTCCAGACGTTTCGGCGTGTTGCGCCCGCGACAAGGCGTCACGTTCGGGGGGGGGCGGGGGCTCTCTTGATTGCCGTCAAGCGCTTTCGGATTGCCGCTCTCATAGCATCCAAGTCGCAAAAAGAAGAAGTCCCCGGGAACTGCCACACCGCCGTAACTAGCAGGAGTCGCCAGAAGCGCTCCCATAGGAGAGAAGGATGAGCAATGTTGGTAAACCTATCCTGGCTGGCCTGATCGCCGGCCTTTCGTTGCTTGGTCTGGCAGTCGCCCAGGCTGCAGCCCCAGAGATGACCGCCGAAGAGAAGGAAGCGTCCAAGCAGATCTATTTCGAGCGTTGTGCAGGTTGCCACGGCGTTCTGCGTAAAGGAGCCACGGGCAAGAATCTAGAGCCGCATTGGAGCAAAACCGAAGCGGATGGCAAGAAGACCGAGGGCGGTACCCTCAATCTGGGCACCAAGCGCCTGGAAAACATCATTGCCTATGGCACCGAAGGCGGGATGGTCAACTACGACGACATCCTGACCAAAGAAGAAATCAACATGATGGCGCGCTACATCCAGAACACTCCGGATGTGCCGCCAGAGTTCTCCCTGCAGGACATGAAGGACAGCTGGAAACTCATCGTTCCGGTTGACCAGCGTCCGAAGAAGCAGCTGAACAAGATCAACCTGAAAAACGTCTTCGCCATCACCCTGCGTGATGCCGGCAAACTGGCGCTGGTCGACGGCGACACCCACACCATCTGGAAGGTGCTCGACACCGGCTAAGCGGTACACATCTCGCGTCTGTCGGCTTCCGGCCGCTACGTCTATACCGTTGGCCGCGATGGCCTGACCACCATCATCGACATGTGGTACGAAGAGCCGACCACCGTCGCCACCGTGCGCCTGGGTTCCGATGCCCGTTCCGTGGACACCTCCAAGTTCAAGGGTTACGAGGACAAGTACCTGATCGGTGGCACCTACTGGCCGCCGCAGTACTCGATCATGGACGGCGAAACCCTGGAGCCGATCAAGGTCGTTTCCACCCGCGGCCAGACCGTCGATGGCGAATACCACCCCGAGCCGCGCGTAGCGTCCATCGTCGCTTCGCACATCAAGCCGGAGTGGGTGGTGAACGTGAAGGAAACCGGGCAGATCATCCTGGTCGATTACACCGATCTGAAGAACCTCAAGACCACTACCATCGAGTCGGCCAAGTTCCTTCATGACGGCGGCTGGGACTACTCCAAGCGCTACTTCATGGTTGCTGCCAACGCGTCCAACAAGGTCGCTGCGGTCGATACCAAGACCGGCAAGCTCGCCGCACTGGTCGACACCGCGAAGATCCCGCACCCGGGTCGCGGCGCCAACTTCATCCATCCGCAATTCGGCCCGGTCTGGACCACCGGTCACTTGGGTGATGACGTGGTCTCGCTGATCTCCACCGCTTCCGACGATCCGAAGTACGCCAAGTACAAGGAGCACAACTGGAAGGTGGTGCAGGAACTGAAGATGCCGGGCGCGGGCAACCTGTTCGTCAAGACCCATCCGAAGTCGAAGAACCTCTGGGCCGACGCGCCGATGAACCCCGAGCGGGAAGTCGCCGAGTCCGTCTACGTCTACGACCTGGCCGATCTGAGCAAGGAACCCAAGCGTCTCGACGTCGCCAAGGACTCCGGTCTGCCGGAAAGCAAGGCGATCCGTCGCGCTACCCACCCCGAGTACAACGAGGCGGGTAACGAGGTGTGGATCTCCCTGTGGGGTGGCAAGACCGACCAGTCTGCGATCGTGATCTACGACGACAAGACCCTGAAGCTGAAGAAGGTGATTACCGATCCGGCAATCGTCACGCCGACCGGCAAGTTCAACGTCTTCAACACCATGTACGACGTGTACTAATCCGCCCGAGGATTGCCTGTTAACACCCACCGCGCCTGGCGCGGTGGGTCTGGCAAGGGAACAGATTCCATGACCGATAAAGACGGCAACAAGCAACAAAAGGGCGGCATCCTTGCGCTACTGCGGCGGCCGAGCACGCGCTATTCGCTCGGCGGCATTTTGATAGTGGGCATTGTTGCCGGCATCGTCTTCTGGGGCGGCTTCAACACTGCGCTTGAAGCGACCAACACCGAAACCTTCTGCATCTCCTGTCACGAGATGGGTGACAACGTTTACCCCGAATACAAGGAAACCATTCATTACGCCAACCGCACCGGCGTGCGCGCGACCTGCCCGGACTGCCATGTGCCAAGGGACTGGACGCACAAGATGGTGCGCAAGGTAGAAGCCTCCAAGGAGCTGTGGGGCAAGATCGTCGGCACCATCGACACCGCCGAGAAGTTCGAGGCCAAGCGGCTGACCCTGGCGCGTCGCGAATGGGCGCGGATGCGGGCATCCGATTCCCGCGAATGCCGCAACTGCCACAGCCTGGAAAGCATGAGCTCCGACATGCAGAAGCAGCGAGCCCGCAAGCAGCACGAGATGGCTCGCGAAGACAACCTGACCTGCATCGCTTGCCACAAGGGCATCGCGCACCACCTGCCCGAAGGGATGACCGAAGAAGACGAAGACTGAACTGCGGTCCGTCGGGCCAGCCAACCATCGATGATGAGGAACCGATTATGAAAAAGACTCTGATGGCCAGTGCGGTGGGGGCGGTAATCGCCTTCGGCGCACAGACTGCAATGGCCGCGGCGCCGGCCGACTGGAACGCGGTGGCAGCGACCGACGTCACCCTGTTCTACCCCGGCGTGTCGCCGGTGGAATGGATCACCAAGGGTACCGAGCACGGTGGTGCACGGGCCCTGAAGAAAGGCGAAACCTGCGCTGGCTGCCACTCCGAAGAAGTCGAGGACATGGGCGGCAAGATGGCCAGCGGCCAGAAGCTCGAGCCTACGCCGATCGATGGCAAGGCGCCGTTCATCAATGCCAAGGTGCAGGCCGCCAACGACGGCGAAAACCTTTACCTGCGCTTCACCTGGAAACAGCCAGCAGCATCCGGCGCGGCGCCGATGGACGCCGACAACCCGGTGAAGATCGCCTACATGCTCGAAGGTGGTTCCAAGGTCCAGCTGGCCGAGGCAGGTGGTTGCTGGGGCAGCTGCCACGGCGACGCACGGACCATGCCGGGCGCAGCCGACACCAAGACCAAGTACGTCAAGGACGGCTCGCTGGCCAACGGGATCTTCTATGACCTGAATCAGTGGCGCAGCGGTGAGAACAAGGCCTTCGACGGCCATGTCGCCACTGAGCGGGTGATGGCAGGCGGCCAGGCGCTGGTCGATGCCCAGGGCCAGCTCGATGGCGATACCTGGACGGTCGTGTTCACTCGCAAGTTCGCGGGCGGCGAGGGTGACGTGACGCTGGCTCCGGGCAACGTCTACAACTTCGGTTTCGCCATCCATGACGACAACGCCACCGGGCGCTACCACCACGTTTCGCTCGGCTACACGCTGGGTATCGATGCCCAGGGCGATATCACTGCCGCCAAGCAGTAACCAGGCGGCAAGCAACGGGCCGGCGCAATGCCGGCCTTATGCTTTTTCGGTGTCCGACCACCGGCCGGCGACGGCACAGTCGCGCCAATGGGATGATTTGATTGCAATCAAGGAACCGGCATGGTGGCTCATTCATCCTGAGCCTGCCCGCACCGGTCGCGAAGCAGCCGTTCGAAGTCCCGGAACCCACAAACAATGACCAAGGACAAAAGGTTGCCTAGCACAAGCGGTAAATTTACCGTGCACTTGCTCAGTGCGTTTTGCTGAGCACCCTTTGGGTGGGCGGTAACGCTCTCCCCTTTAGCCTTGAGGAAAAGATCTAATGAAGAAAATCCTTATCCCGATGCTCGCCCTGGGCGGCGCGCTGACCCTGCAGCCGGCACTGGCGCAGGATGGTGAGGCGCTGTTCAAGAGCAAGCCTTGCGCAGCTTGCCACAGCATCGACGCCAAGCTGGTTGGCCCGTCGTTCAAGGACGTAGCTGCCAAGTACGATGGTCAGGAAGGCGCCGCCGACCTGCTCGCTGGCCACATCAAGAACGGCAGCCAAGGCGTCTGGGGCCCGATCCCGATGCCGCCAAACGCTGTGACCGAAGAAGAAGCCAAGATCCTCGCCGAGTGGGTTCTTAGCCAGAAGTAACACCCCAGGAGGACGTCATGATCCAGTCCCGCCAAGTAGTATCGCGTTTGGGGCTCGCCCTGGCGTCCTTCCTTCTGATTCCCGTCGCCCTGGCCGCAGTACCTACTGCCGAACGCCAGGCGAAGCTCGACCATCTGCTGCTTCAGGACTGTGGCTCCTGCCATGGCCTGCGCATGACCGGCGGTCTCGGCCCCGCGCTTACCCGCGAGGCGCTAGCCGGCAAACCCCGTGACAGTCTGATCGCCACCGTTACCCACGGCCGCCCCGGTACGGCCATGCCCGGCTGGAATGCCCTGCTCGACGAGCAGGACATCGCCTACCTGGTCGACCGCCTGCTCGAAGGATATCCCAAGCCATGATTCGTCCTTTTCTGCTGCTGGCTGCGGCCGGTCTGCTCGCGGCCTGTGCACAGCAACCGCTGCGCGGCACCGGTGACCTCGGGGTGGTGGTGGAGCGCGCCACCGGTAGCCTGCAGATCATCGAGAGCAGCAACCAGAGCCAGCTCGCCCGCATCGAGGGTCTGGGCGACCTGTCCCATGCCTCGGTGGTGTTTTCCCGCGATCAGCGTTACGCCTATGTATTCGGCCGCGACGGCGGGCTGACCAAGGTTGACCTGCTGCGCCAGCGCATCGATCGTCGCGTCATCCAGGGTGGCAACAGCATCGGTGGCGCCATCAGCCAGGACGGCACGCTGATCGCGGTCGGCAACTACGAGCCGGGCGGGGTGAAGGTATTCGATGCCAAGACCCTGGAGCTGGTCGCCGACATACCTGCGACGCCGCTGGCCGACGGCAGCCGCAATTCGCGGGTGGTCGGCGTGATCGACGTGCCCGGTCGGCGCTTCATCTACAGCCTGTTCGATACCGATGAAACCTGGCTGTTGGATTTCAGCCAGGGCAACGAGCCGCAGATCACTCGTTTCGAGGGTATCGGCCGCCAACCCTACGATGCGCTGCTGACTCCTGAAGGGCGCTATTACATCGCCGGCCTGTTCGGCGAGGACGGCATGGCCAAGATCGACCTCTGGCATCCCGAGCGTGGCGTCGAGCGTATTCTCGATGGCTATGGCCGCGGCCAGCAGAAACTGCCGGTCTACAAGATGCCGCACCTGGAAGGCTGGACCGTGGCCGGCAACCAGACCTTTGTCCCCGCCGTCGGCCAGCATCGTGTGCTGGTGATGGATTCCGAGAAGTGGCAGCAGACCGACGCCATCGACGTGGCCGGCCAGCCGATCTTCGTCATGGCGCGACCGGACGCGCGGCAGATCTGGGTCAACTTCGCCCACCCCGACAACGGCAAGGTCCAGGTCATCGACAGCGAGACCCACGAGGTCATCGCCGATCTGGAGCCAGGCCCGGCCGTGCTGCACATGGAGTTCACCGCCCGCGGCGACCAGCTCTGGCTGTCGGTGCGCGATGGCGAGGAAATCCAGGTCTGGGACCCCTACACCCTGAAGCTGCTCAAGCGACTGCCGGCGCAGAGTCCGAGCGGCATCTTCTTCAGCAGCCGCGCCCACGAGACGGGGTTGTGACATGCACATCGACGCCCTCAGTCGCCGCCTGATCGACCGCTACCAGCACGGCATGCCGCTGTGCGCCGAGCCCTACCGCGCCATGGCCGACGAGCTTGGCTGCAGCGAGGAGGAGGTGCTCGCCTGTCTCGAACAACTGCACGAGGGCGGTGGCCTGTCGCGCATCGGCCCGGTGTTCGAGCACAGCCGTGCCGGCGCCAGCACCCTGGTCGCGCTGGCCGTGCCCGCGGCGCGGCTGGAGCAGGTCGCGGCGCGCATCAATGCGTTTCCCGAGGTCAACCACAACTACCTGCGCGAGCATCGTTACAACCTCTGGTTCGTGCTGACCGGGCCGGATCGGCCACACATCGACCGGCTGCTGGCCGAGATAGAAGCCGATACCGGGCTGACACCGCTCGACCTGCCGATGCAGCAGGCCTTTCGCATCGACCTCGGCTTCCCGCTGGGAGATCCATCATGACCGGTTGTCTCAATGACCTGCAGGCGCTGCAGCTGCGCCGCCTGCTCGAGGGCGGGCTGCCGCTGGCCGCGCGGCCTTACCAGCGGCTCGCAGAACAGATCGGCAGCGTCGAGGAGCGGGTGCTGGAGCAGATTCAACGCTGGCAGGAAGAAGGGCTGTTCCGTCGCTTCGGCCTGGTGCTCAAGCACCGCGCGCTGGGCTTTCGCGCCAACGCCATGCTGGTGATGGACATCCCCGACGCGCAGGTCGACGAAGTCGGTCGACGTCTTGGCCAGGCCGCCGGAGTCAATCTCTGTTACCAGCGCCCGCGGCGTCTGCCGCAGTGGCCCTACAACCTGTTCTGCATGGTCCATGGCCGCGAGCGCGAGCAGGTCTGCCAGCTGATCGAGCGCCTGCTGGCGGACAACGGTCTGAGCGATGTACCGCATCAGCTGCTGTTCAGCACGCGGGCCTTCAAGCAGTGCGGTGGCCGTTTTGCACCGCCGCTGCGCGAGGTCGCCAATGGATGAATTCGACCGGCTGTTGATAAATCGTTTGCAGCATGGCCTGCCGCTGGTGCGCCACCCCTGGGAAGCGCTGGCCGAGGAGCTGGGCAGCACGTCCGTGGCCCTGCGCGAGCGGGTCCAGGCATTGCTCGACGACGGCACGCTGACTCGCTTCGGGCCGATGTTCGACATCGACCGGCTTGGCGGTGCCTTCACCCTGGCCGCGCTGTCGGTGCCGGAGGCGCGCTTCGACGAGGTTGCCGCGCAGCTGGAGGCGATGCCCGAAGTGGCACACAACTACCGCCGCGAACACCGCTGGAACATGTGGTTCGTGCTCGGTTGCGAGACCCCGCAGGGCATCGCCGAGAGCATCGCGCGCATCGAGGCCGAAACCGGCCTGGCGGTGCTGAATCTGCCGAAAGAGGAAACCTTCCATGTCGGTTTGCACTTCCCCGTCTGACGATGGCCTGACCCGCCGCCTGATCGAGCTGACCGAGGCCGGGCTGCCGCTGGTGGCCGATCCCTGGGCCTGGCTCGCCGGGGAGCTGGGCATCGACGTCGACGCCACCCTGGCGCTGCTGCAGCGGCTGCAGGCGGACGGCGCGATCCGGCGTATCGCGGCGATACCCAACCACTACCGCCTCGGCTATCGGCACAACGGCATGACCGTGTGGGACGTCGACGACGCCGAGATTGCGCGACTGGGTGCGCTGATCGGTGCCCAGCCTTTCGTCAGTCACTGCTATCGCCGACCACGGCAGGAAGGCTGGCCATACAACCTGTTCGCCATGGTGCATGGGCGTGATGCCAGTGATATCGAGGCCTACCGCAACCAGATTCGTGCGCTGCTGGGCAACGCTTGCCGGGCCAACGAGATGCTGGTGTCCAGCCGCATTCTGAAGAAGACCGGCCTGCGCCTGGCGACTCAACGCCGCGCCTGATTCTCGGCCTGCCGGCGCCCATCAGAGTGTCGGCAGTGCCTGCGAGTGATCGCCGCGCGGCCCATTCATATAGCCACGGTCACGCCGCCGAAAATGCAGGCCTGTGGCCCGCAACGCGCTGCAGCCCCGTGGCGTCTGGCTTTGCGCCCCTCCTGACGTATCTCCAGAAAGCCCTACTGCCACGTTCAGGTTTTTCTTGATTGCCATCAAGCAGGTTTCGATAGCCCCCTTCTTAAACTGGCCACGCCAAGCCATGAGGAGGCGACCATGTCCGAGACCTTCACCAAAGGAATGGCCAGGAATATCTACTTCGGAGGAAGCGTGTTCTTCTTCCTGGTGTTCCTCGGTCTTACCTACCACACAGAGCAGACTTTCCCCGAACGCACGAACGAATCGGAAATGACCGAAGCGGTAGTACGGGGCAAGGCAGTCTGGGAAAACAACAACTGCATCGGCTGCCACAGCCTGCTCGGTGAAGGCGCCTACTTCGCGCCGGAGTTGGGCAACGTGTTCGTCCGTCGTGGTGGTGAAGAGGCCTTCAAGCCCTTCCTGCACGCCTGGATGAAGGCCCAGCCACTCGGCGCCCCCGGTCGTCGTGCGATGCCCCAGTTCAATCTGACCGAACAGCAAGTTGACGATATGGCGGAGTTCCTCAAGTGGACTTCGAAGATCGATACCAACAACTGGCCGCCAAACAGGGAGGGTTGATTGATGGACGTCTTTGTTTCCGATTTCACTGGAGGGGCCACGAGATGAGCATCATCAATCCGCATCTCAAATTCCAATCGCAGGCCGTTGCCAAACCCTACTTCGTGTTTGCACTGATCCTGTTCGTCGGTCAGATCCTGTTCGGTCTGATCATGGGGCTGCAGTACGTCATCGGTGACTTCCTGTTCCCGCTGCTGCCATTCAACGTGGCACGGATGGTTCACACCAACCTGCTGATCGTCTGGTTGCTGTTCGGCTTCATGGGGGCGGCCTACTACCTCATTCCCGAGGAAGCGGACCGCGAACTGCACAGTCCGAAACTGGCCATCATCCTGTTCTGGGTGTTCGCCGCGGCCGGCGTGCTGACCATTCTCGGTTATCTCTTCGTGCCCTATGCCGGGCTGGCGGAAATGACCAAGAACGAACTGCTGCCGACCATGGGACGCGAGTTCCTCGAGCAGCCGACGATCACCAAGATCGGCATCGTGGTGGTGGCCCTGGGCTTCCTCTACAACGTCGGCATGACCATGCTCAAGGGTCGCAAGACCGTGGTCAGCACGGTGATGATGACCGGTCTGATCGGCCTCGCGGTGTTCTTCCTGTTCTCCTTCTACAACCCCGAGAACCTTGCACGCGACAAGTACTACTGGTGGTTCGTCGTGCACCTGTGGGTGGAAGGCGTGTGGGAACTGATCATGGGTTCGATGCTGGCCTTCGTCCTGATCAAGATCACCGGCGTGGACCGCGAAGTGGTCGAGAAGTGGCTGTACGTGATCATCGCCATGGCTCTGATCACCGGCATCATCGGTACGGGTCACCACTTCTTCTGGATCGGCGCACCGACCGTGTGGCTGTGGCTGGGCTCGATCTTCTCCGCCCTGGAACCGCTGCCGTTCTTCGCCATGGTGCTGTTCTCGCTGAACATGGTTAACCGTCGTCGCCGCGAGCATCCGAACAAGGCCGCTTCGCTGTGGGCCATCGGCACCACCGTGACTGCCTTCCTCGGTGCCGGCGTGTGGGGCTTCCTGCACACCCTGGCTCCGGTGAACTACTACACCCACGGTTCGCAGCTGACTGCCGCACACGGCCACCTGGCCTTCTACGGTGCCTACGCGATGATCGTGATGACCATGATCAGCTACGCCATGCCGCGTCTGCGTGGCCTGGGCGAAGCACCGGATGCACGTGCTCAGCGCATCGAAGTATGGGGCTTCTGGCTGATGACCATCTCCATGGTCGCGATCACCCTGTTCCTCACCGCAGCCGGCGTGGTGCAGGTGTGGCTGCAGCGGATCCCTGCCGATGGCGCTGCCATGTCGTTCATGAACACCGCTGACCAGCTGGCCATCTTCTTCTGGCTGCGCCTGATCGCCGGGGTGTTCTTCTTGATCGGCCTGGTCTGCTACCTGTACAGCTTCCGCCAGCGCGGTCGGGTATCGGTCGTAGCAGCTGCCGCCGCGGCCTGAGACGAGTCGCAATGAGGATCGACGGCCCGACTGGTAACAGCGGGCCGTTTTGCTTTTTCAGTGCCTGCACGGAGTAACCGCCATGGCCTTTACCATCGAAGTGGAAGAGTGGGTCGGTAGTGTCTGGCACCGCTTCATCACCCGTCGCGCCAACCCGGATTTTCCGGAAGCACGGGTCGAGCTCGAGAGCATGCAGCGGCCGCTGTCGCTGCTGTTCCGCGCCATGGGTGGCGCCAGCGGGGTCGGCGTAGAAGCCGCCAGCGCGCGTGATCTGCTGCTCAGGCGCAACCTGCTGCAACAGGTCGCCGGGACCTGCAAGCAACTGCCGGTGGCCTGGTGCGACGCCAGCAACCTGCGGCTGCCGCAAAGCCTGGCGGTCTATCCGGAAGTCTCGCTGAACCAGGATCTGTATCGCTGGCTGGCGCTGCTCGCCGCGCAGGCCGGGCCGATGCGCCACTGGGCGCGCGACAACCAGCGCTGGACGCAGGCAATCCTTGAACATTTTCCGGCCATGCGCCCGCGCTATCAGCGTCTGGTCGAAGCCCATCTGCAGCTGCGCCCGGACCCGAGCCAGCTGCCCAAGGCCGAGGCCGCGCTGGAAGCGGCGCTGTGCCAGGCCCTGCGCGAGCCGGGCAGTGTCAGCCAGTTTCCACGCAGCGAGCGCGCGCCCTGGCCGCTGCCACTGTGGCTGTATCCGGCGGACAACCTCGGTGAACCCCAGGCCGCCCAGCGCGCCGAGGAAGGCGAGGGCAATCTGGAAACCCCACCCGGCGGCGAATCGCGCCAGCGCAAGCGCGCCCGGCGGGTGGACGAGAGCTCCAGCAAGGGCGGCCTGCTGCTGTTCCGGCTGGAGAACCTGTTCAGCTGGTCCGAGCACATCGAGCTGGACCGCTGCGGCGACGACACCGAAGACCTCGACGCGGCCCGCGTCGCCGAGGATCTCGACGAGCTGGCGCTGTCCCGTCAGCGCATGCGCCAGGGCGGCGGCCTCAAGCTCGATCTGGACCTGCCAGCCGCGGATTTTGACGATGTGCCGTTGGGTGAAGGCATCAAGCTGCCCGAGTGGGACTATCGCAAGCAGTGCCTGCAGAAGGATTTCGTCAACCTGCAGCTGATGCTGCCCCGCGGCGCCGAGGCCAAGCCGTTGCCGCTGCACCTGTCGCCGCTGGCGCGGCGTTTGCGTCGGCAGTTCGAACACCTGCGCAACGACCGTCAATGGCTGCGCCAGCAACCGCAGGGTTCGGAGTTGGACATGCAGGCCTGGCTCGATTTTCACGTCGAGCGGCAGAACGGCCAGTGTGCCGAACGTGGCCTGTTCATGGAGCAACGGCAGAATCGCCGCGACCTGGCCTGCCTGCTGCTGGCCGACCTGTCCATGTCCACCGACGCGCACCTGGACAACGAGCACCGAGTGATCGATGTGGTCATCGACAGCCTGCTGCTGTTCGGCGAAGCACTGTCGGCGGTGGGCGATCCGTTCGCGCTGTACGGCTTCTCGTCGCTGCGTCGCCAGCAGGTGCGCATGCAGGAGCTGAAGAGCTTCCGCCAGCCCTATGGCGATGAAACCCGCGGCCGTATCCAGGCGCTCAAGCCCGGCTATTACACCCGCATGGGTGCGGCCATCCGCCAGGCCACCGAGCTGCTTGGCAACTGCAAGCAGCGGCGCAAGCTGTTGCTGCTGGTCACCGACGGCAAGCCGAACGATCTGGACCTCTATGAAGGCCGCTACGGCGTCGAAGATACCCGCCAGGCCGTCATGGAAGCGCGCAAGCAGGGTCTGCTGCCGTTCTGCATCACCATCGACCGCGAGGCCGGTGACTATCTGCCGTACATGTTCGGGGCCAACGGCTACACCCTGATCAAGGAGCCGCAACAGCTGCCGTTCCGCCTGCCGCAGCTGTACAAGCAGCTGACCCAGTCGTGATCGCAAAGAGAGATGCACGATGTGCGTCGTATCGGAACGCTGGCGCCGTAGCGGATGATCATCGCCTTCGCGAAGCGTATCGCCGCTCGGCCGGTCTGCAGCCCTACTGCAGCGAGGGCTGATGGGGTTGAGCGAACTTGGGGCGGCTAATCGAGCCTCGCCCCGTGCGCAAACCATCCTCCAACATTGGCCATGCGTTATTTCTGCTCGGCCACATCAGGGCTCAAGGGGTAGTGGCGGCGGCGCCATGACTGCATCTGAGCTCCCTTTGCCAGTCGTTCAGCAATATGGGTAAGGGTTTCCGCAATGGGTTTTTGACCGTTGAGCATCGGCTCCATCCGCGGCGTGACCAGCGCCCAGAAGCGCTTCATCTCTGGGATGTCCGGCATGATTTCGCCCGCCTGTGCCGAGGCATACGTGTGCGCTATCAGCGGGTCGTGACGCAGACGCTCCATCAGCGCCAGGTTGGCCACTGCGCCCAGAGGCTTTTCTGCGTGGATCCGCGCCAGGCCATCAGGGCTGGTCAGGTAGTCCTCAATGAAGCGATGGGCCGCGGCCTTGTTCGGGCTGTTGCTGTTGATCGCAGCAGCGAGTACGCCAACAAACGGCTTGCCTTTGCGTGCTGGGTCGGCGGTGGGAATGTCGGCGATGCCGAAGCGGATATCGGCCTGACGTACTTCGTTCCAGGCCCAGGGGCCGTTGATGATCATCGCCGTACGTCCCGCCTTGAAGCCCTCCATCATGCTCTGGTAAGTAGCGCCGGAGTCCAGGGTCTGGTTGTCGAGCAAGCGCTTGATCGACTCCATGCCCTCGATGGCGCCGGGGGTGTTCAGGCCGATGTCAGAAAGGTCGTAGATGCCGTTCGTTTTCTTCAGGCTGTAGCCGCCGCTGCCGGCGATGATCGGCCAGGAGAAGTAGAGGTTGCGGTAGTCCCATTCGATGGCGCGCTTGCCCTCGGCACGTAGTCTCCGGTCCAGCGCCTCGACCTCCGCCAGGCTGCTGGGTGGCTCGGGCACAAGGTCGCGGTTATAGATCAGGCCGACCACCTCGGTCGCCAGCGGATAACCGTAGTAATGATTGCCGACGGTCATCGCTTCCCAGGCGAAGGCTGGTGCACGCGCCAGGGCTTCCGGACTGGGGGTGACCGGCGCGAGCAGGCCATTGTTGATCCAAGAACCAAAACGATCATGGGCAAAGATGACGATGTCCGGCCCCTTGCTGGTCGTCGCCAGCCGGTCGAACTGGACGGCGAGATCCTCGGGGGTGGCGACGGTGACTGGAATGCCGCTGGCTTTGCTGAAGTTCTGGCCGATTTCGCCCAAGGCGTTGTAGCCCTTGTCCTGGTTGATCCAGATCGTCAGGGCATCGCGCTCCAGCGCCAATGCGGGAGTGTTGAGAAGTATGGTCAGGAGGATCAAGGCAGATCTTATAGTTGTCATCGCTGCATCCTGCGTTGTGTCGGGGCGTCCGAGCCGCCCCGTGTGCGGTCACTTAATCTGGATGCGCTCCAGCAGATACCCCTTGGCGCCGCTGTCACCCACTCGCGTCGCTTCGTCGGCCAGACGCAGCGCGCGTTCGAGGTCCTTCTGCGCCAGCGCGGCATCGATCGCCTGGCGGTAGTAGGCCGAGGTTTCCGGCAGCACTGCCGGGGCCGGCGCGACGGGCAGTTCGTTGCCCATCTCCTGGCCGATGCTGTAGCCCGGCACGTAGCCCTTGGCGGTCGAGCCGGCGGCACTGTCGGGGATCATCACCAGCTTGATCACACCCACCGGGGAGTGCTGCGCCACCGGATCGGGAATGCTCGGCGGCTCGTTGCCCAGCGCCTTGGCGTAGGCCTTGGCCGGGTGCTGCAGAACGGTCTGGCCGGCCATCTGCGCCTCGCTGGTGTAGAGGATCAGATAGCGCTCGTTGCCCGGGTGCTCCGGCTGCGAGCGGTCGATGCGCAGGCGCGCGTCCAGGCTGTCACCCTTGAGCCCGGTCGGCGGAACGTAGACGAAATCGTCGGCATCCAGCAGGCGGGTCGGGCGCATGCGGCTGTCCAGCAGCATGGCGTTGGGCGCGAGCACGCTGCTGCCGGCCTGGCTGTACAGGCGCAGCTCGAACGACGGGCCGCCGGCCGGCAGCTTGAAGGCGCGCAAGAAGCTCTTGCCGGTTTCGAAGGCATAGGCCGGGGCCTGGCTGTCGATCACGACATTGCCGCTGAAGCCCGCCTCCAGCGGCTGGTACGGCAGCTGGTCGAGACCGCTGCAGCAGGACGGCGCGGCGGCCAGCGCGGCACGGGCCTGTTCGACCGAGCCTTGCAGCGGCGCCGGGCTGGCGGCAAGGGCGTCGACCCGACGCAGCGGTTCGCTACTGCAGCCGGCCAGCGCCAGGGCGATCAGCCCGGCGGCGAGAAGGGATAGAGGATGCATGGCGGTTCTCCGGATAAAAAATGCCCCGACCTGCCAGAGTCGGGGCAAAAGGCACCGTCTGGACGGTGGGAGCGGAAAGGCTGCCGTTGCGTGCAACGGCGTTCAGCCGGCGCGGTTTACCACCAGGCCTCGGCCTGGACGCCGAAGGTGAGGCCGTCGTCGTCGCCGGCGTCGATGGACTCGCTGGCGGCGTTGTACTTGCCGCCGTCCCACATGGCGTAGGTGGCGAACACACGGATCTGCGGACGTGCCCAGAAGCTGCGGCCGGCCGACCACTGCTGGGCCAGGGTGACTTTCTTCAGGTCGCGGGACTTCTCGCCCTTGGCCTGCGGGTCGATATGGTCGTAGCCGAACTCCAGCGCGGTGCTCATGGTGTTGGTCCACTTGTACACCGGGCGCACGCCGAACGAGGTCCAGGTCTGCCCCGAGTCGTTGTCGAAGTCCTTATCCTCGTAGATCTGCACGTACATCATCTCGATGTCGTCGGTCAGGCCGACCACGCCCTGGTTGACCAGACGGAACATCTTGCCGTCGCTGTTGCCGGTGCTGTTGCGCCCGGTGCTGCCGATGATGCCGTCGGTGCCGTACTGCAGGGCGAGCTTGTTGAAGCCGCCGAACCAGTTGCCCTGGATGTGCTGTACGGTGACCAGATGACCCTTCTGGTTGGTGTAGCCGGGGTCCTTCTCCTGGAGGTCGCTCAGGTTGGCCTTGCCATAGTCGTAGCCGAGCTCCAGCTTGGCGTCGGTGTTGAAGTCGATGTCGGTCAGGCGCAGGTCGAGGGTGTCGTTGGCCACGTTGGTACCGGTGCCGGTGCCTTCGTCGACGTAGTTGCTATCGTTGTTGCGCATCCAGGCCACGTGCGCCTTGGCGAAGCCCAGGTCGATGTCCTCGATACCGGCGCCGGGGCCGGAGACGTCCCAGTAGTAGTAATCGTTGATGTGCACGTCGTTGCGCTTGTAGTAGCGCTTGCCGGCCCACAGGGTGGCGCCGGGCAGGGCCGGCAGGAAGTTCTTGGCCTGCACGTTGAACTGGCGGATCGAGCTGGTGCCGTTGTTGAAGGCACTTCCGCCTTCGCTGTCGGTGGCTTCCCAGTCGTTAGCCTGGTCCGACTTGTAGGCGATCATGCTGTCGATATAGAAGCTCTGCTCGCCTTCCTTCCATACCTCATGGCCGAGACCGATCTCGGCATAGGTCTCGCATTCGTTGCCGAGGCGGTACTTGGCCGGTGCGCCGGCCGCCTGGAAGCAGGCCTGGTCGCCGCCGCCCGCGGTGGCACCGACACCGGAACGCATATAGCCGTGGAAATCGACCGCCAGGGCCGGGCCGCCGACCAGCAGGGCGGCAAGCAGGCAGGCGGGTTTGAGGACGAACAGGGGGTGCGCGGTGTGCTTCATGACGAGGTCCTTGTTTTTCTTGTTAATGCCGAACGATCACGCCGGCGCTGCCTGCTGCGGCAACGCCGATCGGTGGCGCAAAGCGTCGGGGATGGGGCCCGGAGCGCCATCCTCCCGGCCAGAGATTTCGCTGGCGCAGCTCGAGGGCGTAATCGGTATGAGTGCGGCGTAATCCCAGGGGCGGGGTCGCTACGGGTGGGGCGCAGATGATTGCCACGGGCCTTCCGCCTGGCCACTACGCCGCCTCGAACGCGCGCAGGGAGGTTGGTCGCGAGCGGGCCCAGGGGCAGCCTGCCCAGGTCGGTCGAAGGTGCGGCCGGCGTTCATCCTCATTCGGCAGTCCGTTGCCGGATACCCGCGAACAAGCACAAGAACCGGAGTATTGCGATGAGCCAGACCCTACGTGCCGCCGTATTGGCGGCGATCCTGCTGCCGTTCCCCGCCCTCGCTGACCAGGCCGGCAAGAGCCCGGCCGGTGTGCGCTACCACGGCGGCGACGAAATCATCCTCCAGGGCTTCCACTGGAACGTCGTCCGCGAAGCGCCCAACGACTGGTACGACATCCTTCGCCAGCAGGCCTCGACGATCGCCGCGGACGGCTTCTCGGCAATCTGGATGCCGGTGCCCTGGCGTGACTTCTCCAGCTGGACCGACGGCGGCAAGTCCGGCGGCGGCGAAGGCTACTTCTGGCACGACTTCAACAAGAACGGCCGCTACGGCAGCGACGCTCAGCTGCGCCAGGCCGCCGGCGCGCTCGGTGGCGCCGGGGTCAAGGTGCTCTACGATGTGGTGCCCAATCACATGAACCGCGGCTACCCGGACAAGGAGATCAACCTGCCGGCCGGCCAGGGCTTCTGGCGCAACGACTGCGCCGACCCGGGCAACTACCCCAACGACTGCGATGACGGTGACCGCTTCATCGGCGGCGAGTCGGACCTGAACACCGGCCATCCGCAAATCTACGGCATGTTTCGCGACGAGCTCGCCAACCTGCGCAGCGGCTACGGCGCCGGCGGCTTCCGCTTCGACTTCGTTCGCGGCTATGCGCCGGAGCGGGTCGACAGCTGGATGAGCGACAGCGCCGACAGCAGTTTCTGCGTTGGCGAGCTGTGGAAAAGCCCGTCCGAGTACCCGAGCTGGGACTGGCGCAACACGGCGAGCTGGCAGCAGATCATCAAGGACTGGTCGGACCGGGCCAAGTGCCCGGTGTTCGACTTCGCTCTCAAGGAGCGCATGCAGAACGGCTCGGTCGCCGACTGGAAACATGGCCTCAATGGCAACCCCGACCCGCGCTGGCGCGAGGTGGCGGTGACCTTCGTCGACAACCACGACACCGGCTACTCGCCCGGGCAGAACGGTGGTCAGCACCACTGGGCGCTGCAGGACGGGCTGATTCGCCAGGCCTACGCCTACATCCTCACCAGCCCGGGGACGCCGGTGGTGTACTGGTCGCACATGTACGACTGGGGCTACGGCGACTTCATCCGCCAGCTGATCCAGCTGCGTCGCGCCGCTGGTGTGCGTGCCGATTCGGCGATCAGCTTCCACAGCGGCTACAGCGGCCTGGTCGCTACCGTCAGCGGCAGCCAGCAGACCCTGGTGGTGGCGCTCAACTCCGATCTGGCCAACCCCGGCCAGGTCGCCAGCGGCAGCTTCAGCGAGGCGGTCAACGCCAGCAACGGCCAGGTGCGCGTCTGGCGCAGCGGTAGCGGCGATGGCGGCGGGAATGACGGCGGCGAGGGAGGTCTGGTCAATGTGAACTTCCGCTGCGACAACGGTGTGACGCAGATGGGCGACAGCGTCTACGCGGTGGGCAACGTCAGCCAGCTCGGCAACTGGAGCCCGGCCTCCGCGGTGCGGCTGACCGATACCACCGCCTACCCGACCTGGAAGGGCAGCATCTCCCTGCCTGCCGGCCAGGATGTGGAATGGAAATGCCTGATCCGCAACGAGGCCAACGCAACGCTGGTGCGGCAATGGCAGGGCGGGGCGAACAACAGGCTGACGCCCAGTGAGGGCGCCACCACGGTTGGCCGGCTCTAGCCGGACGCGGTATCTGCGGCCCGCCTCGCCATCGTGAGGCGGGCTCTTTTCGTTGCTGGCACCGTCGCGATGGGCTGAAGCCCAGCGTTTCAGCGCTTCGGTCAGGCAACGCCCCCTCGGCTAGCGCACTTTCCACCGCTGCCGCAGCAGCGCAGCTCACTACCCTTCGGCGCTCTGCATATCGCCCAGCTGCCAGCCAACGGCCTGTGCTTCCGCCAGGCGCAGGTCGTTCAGCAGCGCTTCGCGGTCCGGCTGTCGTTCGTTGGCCAGCGCGCCACTGGCGAGCAGATCGGCATGCTGGGCAGTGGCTTTAGCCCGGAGCCAGGCCAGGCGCTGCAGGGTCAGTGGCGTGCAGCTCTGTCCACTGAGGTCGTCCTTCACGTCCAGCCAGTGCGAGCGCCAGGCTTCCTGCAGGTACAGCCCGCCCAGATCGCCAGCCAGCGCGTTGCGCCAGCGACGCATCAGGCCGCTCAGCCAGTCCAATACCGTTTCGCTTGCGCCGCGGCCAGTCAGCTCTCGATGCAACCGCTGGTAGGCATCCAGCGCGATGCGTTTCTCCAGCTCGAAATCGGCCAGTGCCCATGTCTCGCTTTGTTGCTCCATACGCAGCAGGCAGGCAAACAGCTGCCGTGTCTCGAAACGTTCGGCGGGATGAAAGCCAGGCGAGGCCAGGCCGTCGCTGTTGTACTGGCGCAGCGGGTCGAAGGGGTAGAGGTAGCCAAAATCAAACAGGCGGATGCGGCCATCGTCCAGGGTGTTGCCCGGTGCCAGATCCCACTCGAACAGGCCAGCCAGCACCAAGACGATCAGCAGGTCGAACAGCTCGACGAGCTGACGCTCATCCCAGCGATCGATGCGCCGGCCTTCGACCCAGGGCGACAGCACGATGCCCTGCTGCAGCGAGGCGTACTGCGTCGGCACGATGCCGGCCAGGCGTTCGGCCTGCTCCGGCGTGCGCATCAGCCGGGCAAGGTCGCGGCGGCGCTGCAGCTCGTTGAGAAAGCTCGTCTGGCCATCGGGGTTCTGCACACGACAGGGCCGCCGGGCGACCTTCAGCGCCCAGTCGTGGCCGGCCAGCTCCACGCGGTAGACGCGCGCAGTCAGACCGTCGTCGAGGCAGGCACGCACCCAGGGCTCGTCGCCGCGCACCGCCGCCAGCTGTTCCGGCGGCAACGGGCAATCCTCGGCGCGGCCCAGGCGAAACTCGGTGCCGCTGGCGAGAAAGGCCAGCTGGGCCTGACGCCGCGCCGCTGCGGTCAGCGAGGCGGCACTCATCGGGCCTGCACCACGATGACCTTGTCCTCGCCCAGTTCACGAGCGAAGGCATAGGGCTGGCCGGACGACAGCAGTCGATGCGTACCCGCGCCGATCGCCGGATGGCGCGCGCGGAACTGGCCTACCCGCTGCCAGTAATCGATCAGACCGGCGATCTCCGGGCGCTCGTGCTCGTCCCAGTTCATCGGGCTGCGCGTGCCCTGGAAGGGGTCCGAACCTGTGGGCCCGAAGGCGCGGGCGCTTTCGTCGCCGTAATAGACCTGCACCGCGCCGGGCGCCAGCAGCAGGGCGGCGGCGAGCCCGCGCTGACGCGCCAGGTCGCCCTTGGCCAGCTGGTTGAACAGCGCGGTGTCATGCGACGAGGCGTAGCTCAGCAGGTTGTGCCCGGGCGTTTCGGCCAGGCGCCGGGCATAGTCGGCGTAGCTGGGCTCGGCGGCAGCCAGGCAGTCGCTGGCGGCCAGCGCCTGATCCTGGAAGGCGAAGTTGATCAGCGCGTCGAAACCCTGGTCCAGATAGTCACTGGCCTCGGGGCCGTGACCGAACACTTCGCCGACCATCCAGAACGGCTCGTCGGCCATGGGATCGTCCGGGTTGGCGCGGGCCCAGTCGGCGCGGGCGCGCTCGGCCGCCACGCGCAGCTCGGCCCAGGTCGAGGGTTCGACATGCTTGACGGTGTCGGCACGGAAGCCGTCGACGCCGAACTCGCTCACCCAGCCGGTCAGCCATTCGATCAGGTAATCGCGCACCCGGTAGCCTTCGCGTGGCTCGGCGCGGGTCTGCGCCTTGCGCGCGAGAAACTCCGGCAGCGCGACGACCGCCTCGGATTCGGTGCGGAAATCCGGCAGGAAGGCCAGCGAGCCCTTGAGCGGATCGACCGTGCTGCTGGGTGGCGTGTCGTAGTCGGCGATGCCCGCCCGCACCCAGTCGCGGCCCCACCAGGCGGCCCAGCTCGGGTGCTCGTAATCCACCAGGTTGTGGTAGGCGTGCAGATTCTCGTGGGCTTCCGGCTGCCAGGTTGTCCACTGCTCGGGCAGGTACTCGGCCATACCGTCGCGCAGAGCACCGAAGCCGAGCTGCTGCATGTCCTGCAGGGTCGAGTAGCCCGGATGGTTGAGCACCACATCGAACAGTACGCGGATGCCGCGGGCATGGGCCGCGCTGATGAGCGCGCGCAGGTCGTCTTCGCTGCCCATGTTGGCGTCGAGCTGAGTGAAGTCCAGCGCGTAGTAGCCGTGGTAACCGTAGTGGCGGAAGTCGCCGCGATCGCCGCCGCCGACCCAGCCGTGGATCTGCTCGTAGGGCGCGCTGATCCACAGCGCGTCGACGCCGAGGCTGGCGATATGGTCGAGGCGTTCGGTCAGTCCCTTGAGATCCCCGCCGTGGAAGGTGCCGATCTCCTCGGCGCCATCCGGTGCGCGGCCATAGCTGCGGTCGTTGTCCGGGTCACCGTTGGCGAAGCGGTCGGTGAGCACGAAGTAGACGATCGCGTTGCGCCAGTCGCGTGCGACCGGCTGCTCGGTCGCTTCGGCGCGTTCGAGCAGCAGCAGACCGTCACTGCCAGCGGCGGGTTGCAGCCTGACCCGGCCGTCGCGGACCACCGCCGTGGCGCCGGACAGCGCGTCGCGCAGGGTTTCGCCGTCGCGGAACACCTCGCCAACGGTCACCTCCACTGCGCCGCCCTCCCATGGCTTGCAGACCGCGGTGGCTGCCTGCGGCTCGGCGGCCTTGATAGGCAGCAGGCGCAGGGCCGGCGCGGCGCCGGTCTCGACGATCAGCCGATAGCGTCCGGCCTCGGGCACTTCGTAGCGGTAAATGCTGTCTGTGCCAAGCGGCTGACGGCGAAAGGGCGCAAGGGCCACGGCCTCGCCACTGGCCTGGGGCATGCGCAACTGCAGCTGGCCGGGCGCGAGACTGAGCTCGATGTCGTAGCGGTCGCTGGCCAGGGCATTCCAGCTCAGCGGCAGCGGCTGGCCATCCAGCCGGGCGGCCAGCTCGGGATCGGCCAGTACGGGCAGCGGAAGGGTGAGTCCGATCAGCAGCGACAGGGCGGTTAGGCGGTGGGCACGCATCGAAGTGGCTCCATTATGCTTTTTCGCCACATTTGACTGCGCGTTGGCTGCCAGGTATAGGCGTAAGCGCTAGGCTGATGGCGTATTTTGTGCGCTTGCGGGCCACTGCCTACGCCCCACATCTACGCCCTCCGCCCCCTCGGGGAGGAGGATGTACATGGCACGGGACGCGCCGAGGATGGAACGACTGTCAGAGCCTCAGGCCGGCAGCAGGTGGAACAACAAATAAGAAGCCACGAGGAAAGCGAAGCATGAACAAGAAATTCTGGTGTATCGCCACCGTCGGCCTGGCGGCGACCTTCAGCCTGCCGCTACCGGCGCTGGCGGCGATCGAGGAAGGCAAGCTGGTCGTCTGGATCAACGGCGACAAGGGCTATAAAGGCCTGGCCGAAGTCGGCAAGAAGTTCACCGCCGAAACCGGCATTCCCGTCGAAGTGGCCCACCCCGACAGCGCCACCGACAAGTTCCAACAGGCAGCCGCCACCGGCAACGGCCCGGACATCTTCATCTGGGCCCACGACCGCATCGGCGAATGGGCCAAGAGCGGCCTGCTCATCCCCGTCACCCCCAGCGCGGACACCAAGTCGGGCATTGCCGACTTCTCCTGGCAGGCGGTGACCTACGACAACAAGCTGTGGGGCTACCCGATTTCGGTGGAAACCATCGGCCTGATCTACAACAAGGCGCTGGTGGACACCCCGCCGAAGAGTTTCGATGACGTCCTCGCGCTCAACGAAAAGCTCTCCGCGCAAGGCAAGCGCGCCATCCTCTGGGACTACAACAACACCTACTTCACCTGGCCGCTGCTTTCGGCCAAGGGCGGCTACGTGTTCGAACAGACCGACGGCGGCTACGACGTCAAATCCACCGGGGTGAACAACGCCGGCGCCAAGGCCGGCGCGCAGGTGCTGCGCGATCTGATCGACAAGGGCGTGATGCCCAAGGGCGCGGATTACAGCGTGGCCGAAGCGGCCTTCAATAAGGGTGACTCGGCGATGATGATCAGCGGCCCCTGGGCCTGGTCGAACATCGAGAAAAGCGGCATCGACTTCGGCGTGGCACCGATCCCTGCGGTCGATGGCGAGCCGAGCAAGCCCTTCGTCGGTGTCGCCGCGGCGCTGCTAAACGCGGCCAGCCCGAACAAGGACCTGGCCGTGGAATTCCTCGAGAACTACCTGCTGCAGGTCGAGGGTCTGAAGACGGTGAATGCCGACGTGCCGCTGGGTGCCGTGGCCAACACCGCCTACATGGAAGAGCTGTCCGCCAACCCGCACATCAAGGCGACCTTCGAGAACGCCCAGATGGGCAGGGGGGGGAGCCGATGCCCAATGTGCCGGAGATGGGGGCGTTCTGGTCGGCCATGGCTGCCGCGCTGACCAACATCTCTTCCGGTCGACAGGATGTCGACGCCGCTCTGGACGATGCCGCCAAGCGCATCACCCGTTGACCCGCTCGCCGGCCGCCTGTACAGGCGCGCCGGCAGACTAAGCTCCGTTCATAAAGGTTCTTCTCCCGTGAATGCCCGTGCCGAGTTGCCCAGCCCTGCCATGACCCGTTCGACTTCCCGGGGCCTGCCCCGCTCCCTGACCACCGGCCTGCGCTGGCTGCTTTGGCTGGCCTTCAACGCCTTCGCGCTGTATCTGGTGGTCGCGCTCTACGTCCAGAAGCAGATGGCCTTCGCTCTGCTCGGGCTGGTGGTCACCGGCATCGCCAGCTATCTGTTCATCAACCGGCGCATGTACGCGCAGCGCTACATCTTCCCGTCGGTGGCGGGCATGCTGGTATTCGTCATCTTCCCGCTGCTCTATACGGTGGGCATTGGCTTCACCAACTACAGTGGCACCAATCTGCTGAGTCAGGCCCAGGTTGAGCAGTATCACCTGAGCCAGACCTACCTCGCTGGCGAGCGGTTCCGCTTCAGCCTTCACCCGAGCCCGGAGGGCGAGCGCCTGCGCATCGACAAGGGCGAGCAGGGCGTGTTCGTCAGCCCGCCGCTGACCGGCGAGCCTGACGCCGAATCACCGCTGCTCCTGCAGCCGGCCGAAAGCGTCGAGGGGCTGGGCGATGCGCTGGCGTTGCGCGAGGTGATTCAGCGGCGCAAGGCCTTGGAGCAATGGGTGATGCAGGTGCCGGATGGCAGCCTGCTGCGCCTGTACGGATTGCGAGAAGTCGCCGCCGTGCAACCGGTCTATCGTCAGGATGGCCCCGGCGTACTGGTCGACACCCGCAGCGGCGCGCGCTTGACCGCCGATATGGAGCGCGGCTTCTATGTCGACGAGACGGGCAAGGCGGTGCCACCGGGCTTTACCGTGTTCACCGGCTTCGCCAACTTTTCCCGGGTGCTGACCGAACCGAGCATCCGCGAACCTTTCATGCAGATATTCGCCTGGACCTTCGCTTTCGCCGGCCTCACGGTGGTCTTCACCCTCGCGGTCGGTCTGGTGCTGGCCAGCCTGCTGCAATGGGAGCTGGTGCGCGGCAAGGCGTTCTACCGGCTGATGCTGATCCTGCCGTATGCGGTGCCGGCATTCATTTCCATTCTGGTGTTCCGCGGCCTGTTCAACCAGAACTTCGGCGAGATCAACCTGCTGCTCGACAGTCTGTTCGGCATGCGCCCGGACTGGTTCAGCGACCCGGCCCTGGCGCGCACGATGATCCTCATCGTCAATACCTGGCTCGGTTACCCCTACATGCTGCTGCTGTGCATGGGCCTCCTGCAGGCGATCCCGCGGGACCAATACGAGGCTTCGGCCATCGACGGCGCCAGTCCGCTGGACAACCTGCTGCGCATCCCCCTGCCGCAACTGATCAAGCCGCTGATGCCGCTGCTGATCGCAAGCTTCGCCTTCAACTTCAACAACTTCGTGCTCATTACCCTGTTGACCCGCGGTGGCCCGGACATCATCGGTGCGACCACCCCGGCCGGCACCACGGACCTGCTGGTGAGCTACACTTACCGCATCGCCTTCCAGGATTCCGGGCAGGACTTTGCCTTGGCCGCGGCGATTGCCACGATGATCTTCCTGCTGGTGGGCGCCATGGCGCTGCTCAACCTCAAACTCTCGAAAGTGAAGGTATAAGGAGACCCACATGGCCATGGTGCAACCCAGATCCGCCCGTTACCGGCTGTGGGCAACCCACGCGGCGCTGCTGGCGTTCGTTGCGGTGATCCTCTTTCCGCTGCTGATGGTGATCTCGATTTCCTTCCGCGAAGGCAACTTCGCCACCGGCAGCCTGTTTCCGGACAATCCGACCCTGGAGCACTGGTCGCTGGCTCTCGGCATCCCCTACACCCATGACGACGGCAGCGTCACCCAGCCGCCGTTCCCGGTGCTGTTGTGGCTGTGGAATTCGGTGAAGATCGCGCTGGCCAGCTCGGTGCTGATCCTGCTCCTGTCGACCACCAGCGCATACGCCTTCGCGCGCATGCGTTTCGGCGGCAAGGCGCCGATCCTGAAGAGCATGCTGATCTTCCAGATGTTCCCGCCGGTGCTCTCGCTGGTGGCCATCTACGCGCTGTTCGACCAGCTCGGCCAGCACGTCAGCTGGCTCGGGGTGAACAGCCACGGCGCGGTGATCGTCGCCTCGCTGGGCGGCATGGCACTGCACATCTGGACCATCAAGGGCTACTTCGAGAGCATCGACGCCTCGCTGGAGGAGGCTGCCATCGTCGATGGCGCGACCACCTGGCAGGCGTTCTTCCATATTCTGCTGCCGATGAGCGTGCCGATCCTGGCGGTGGTGTTCATCCTCGCCTTCATCACCAGCGTCACCGAATACCCCATCGCCTCGGTGCTGCTGATGGACGTCGACAAGCTCACCCTCTCGGTCGGCGCGCAGCAGTACCTCTATCCGCAGAATTACCTGTGGGGCGACTTCGCCGCCGCCGCGGTACTCTCCGGCCTGCCCATCACCGCCGTGTTCCTCTACTGCCAGAAGTGGATCGTCGGTGGCCTCACCGCCGGCGGGGTGAAGGGCTGACCACCTGAGTTGAACGAGGCGCAAGACCGGGGAGCGGGAGCGGTGCGAACCGGTGCGCCAGGCCATGACAAGAACAAGAACAGGGAACCGTCCATGAATGCCGCGATGCCACCTCTACTGCCATTGATCCCCACCAAGCTGGCGATCCCCATGCTGCCGCCGGGCCTGCTCGAACGGCCGCGCCTGGACGAGTGGCAGCAGCGCCTGCCGCAGGTGCGCCTGGCGGTGCTGCACGCCGCCAGCGGTTTCGGCAAGACCACCCTGGCGGCGCAGTGGGCGCGAGCCTTCGATGGACGTATCGCCTGGTTTCAGCTGCATGCCAGCGACAACCTGGGGCTGCAGTTCGGTCGCTACCTGACCCAGGCCCTGGACCGCCAGCTGGACGCCGGCTGTCCGCTGGCAGTGGCGCTGGCCGAGCAGGGCCGGGTGTCACTGGATGCGTTGTTCACTCAGCTACTGGCCGAACTGCCGGGCGAGCACGAAGCGATCCTGATCGTGCTCGACGAGTTCGAGGTGCTGCACGACGCCGAGTTGATCGCCGGCCTGCGCTTCTTCCTGCGCCATATGCCGAGCTGGATGACCCTGCTGGTATGCAGCCGGCGCCTGCCCGAACTGGGTGTCGCCGAGCTGCGGGTCAAGCATCAGCTGCTGCTGCTCGACGCGCGCCAGCTGGCCTTCGAGGATGACGAAGTGCAGGCGCTGCTGGAGCTGGGCGTGCCGGTCAGCATCAATCGCGAGCAGGTCGAGCGTCTCAACCGCCGCATCGGTGGCTGGCCCTGCGCGCTGCAGCTGGCCTTGCAGGAAGTGCAGACCAGCCGTGGCATGGACCTGTTCCTGGAGAACCTGCAGCTCGGCCACCCGGACATCCGCGACTACATGCGCGAACAGGTGATCGAGGGGCTGCCCGAGGACCTACGCGGTTTTCTCGAGGCGACCTGCCTGCTCGACCGCTTCGACGCCGCCCTGGCCGATCGTCTGACCGAGGCCTGTCACGGCCGCGAGATGCTCGAACGGCTCGAGCGTGGCGGCCTGTTCATCCAGCCGCTGGACAGCCTGCGCCGCTGGTACAGCTATCACCCGCTGTTCGCCGTGTTCCTCCAGGGCGAGCTGCGCACCCACCAGCCGCAGCGGGTCAACCAGTTGCACCTGCGTGCGGCCTCCGCGCTGCTGGCCGAGAACATGCCCGAGGAAGCCGCGCGCCATGCCGTACAGGCCGGCGACCCGCAGCAGGTCGACGAGATCCTGCAGCGCCACGGGCGGGCGTTCTATCGCCAGGGTCGTCTCGGGTTGCTGCAACAGTGCCTGGAAACCCTGCCGGAAGCGGTGATCGCCGGCTCGCCGCTGCTCACCCTGCTGCAGGCCTGGGTGTCGCAGAACTCCTATCAGTTCGATCACGTCGAGCGCTGGTTCAAGGCCGGCGAGCTGGCGCTGCAGCGCAGCTGCTCCGAGCAGGACTGGGCGCGCATCGTCTGCGAATTCAATGCCGTCCGCGCCCAGGTCGCGATGAACCAGGGCGACGAGCAGCGCGCCGTCGCCCTGGCCCAGGAGGCGCTGACCCGCGAGCCGCTGATCATGCGCACCTCACGGGTGGCGGCGATGTCGGGCCTGGCCGAGGCGCATTTCGTTCAGGGCGAACTGCCGCAGGCGCAGAAACAGTACGAGGAAGCCGAGCGCCGCGCGCGGGAGATCAATGCCTCGCACCTGGTGGTCTGGAGCCTCGGCCAGCTGTCGGAAATCGCCATCGCCCAAGGGCATCTGCAGAAGGCCTATACCCTGCAGGAGCGCGCCATCCAGTACATCGAGCAGCAGAACCTGCAAGCCACGCCCATCGTCGAGTTCATCTACCGGGTGCGCGGCCAGGTGCTGCTGGAATGGCACCAGCTGGACGCCGCCGAGCAGTGCGCGCTGCAGGGTATCCAGATACTCGACGAACTGGACGACCCACGCTGGCGCCTGCAGAGCTACGCGCTGCTGGCCGGCGTCGCCTACGCCCGCGGCCAGCAACACGCCTGCGCCGACTACATCGCTCAGCTGCAGACGATGCTCGCCGACGACCGCTACCACATCGACTGGCTGGCCAATGCCCACGCGATCATGCTCGCCTACTGGGACTCCAGCCAGGATCGCGAGGCGATCCGCCAGTGGCTGCTCAGCGCCCCGCCGGTGGGCGGCGGCGCCAACCACTTCGCCCAGCTCAATGCGCGCAACCACGCCCGTGCCCACCTGGCGCTGGGGCAGCTGGAGCGTGCCCTGCCGATCCTGCGCCAGCTGCTGACCGACGCCGAGCGCCACGGTCTGGAGATGGATCGCAACCGCAACCACATCCTCCTGGCGCAGCTGCACTGGTTGCGCGAGGAGCGCCAGCAGGCGCTGGATCACCTGCAGCGGGCCATGACCCTGGCCAGCGGCAGCGGCGCCATCGGCAGCTTCCTGCGCGTCGGCAAGCCGATCATCGGCATGCTCAAGTGCCTGCTGCACGAGCGCACCCTCGATGAAGCCGAGGCCCAGCGCGCCGCGCGCTTGATCCAGCTGGCGCAGCAGCAGCGCGATTTCAGCCGCGCCATCCGCATCACCCTCGACGAGGCGGTGATCCAGGACATCATCAATCGCCCCGACGTCCCCGAGCTGATCCGCCGCTCACCGCTGACCCGGCGCGAATGGCAGGTGCTGAGCCTGATCCACGCCGGGCAGTCCAACGAGCAGATCGCCGATCACCTCAACGTCGCGCCGACCACCATCAAGACGCACATCCGCAGCCTCTACCAGAAGCTCAACATCACCCACCGCAGTGAGGCGGTGCAGCTGGCGCGCGACCTGCTGAGCAAGATTCAGGGGGACTAGCGCCGCTCGCCGCCGCCGATGCGACCGGCTATGCTCGCGGGCCGTACAGCACAACAGGGATGTGGTGGATGATGACGACAGCTCAGCGAACCGCCCGGCGCGCGCCGGGCGCAGTACAGCACGACGGAGGCCGCCCATGAGCCTGACCCGCGTGCTGTTTATCGCCGCCGTCCTGGGTCTCGGCTACAAGCTGTGGAGCGGGCATCAGCAGGAGATGCTGCTCCAGGCAGGCACGACAAGTAGCCCCTCGGGGTTTATCTCGGTGGCGATGCCCGGTGGTGCGCGCCCGGGTGTGGTGATGGTTTTCGCACCGGTCAACTGCCCTTCTGATGAAGCGCGGCGGGCCGACGAACTGGCGGCCGGGCTTTCCCGTATGGGCATCGCGGTGCAACGCTCCAGTCACTTCAGTACCGAGACGAGCAACCCCAACGCCGAGCAGCAGGCGCAGCTCCAGCGCACAGTCGCGGTGCTAAACGGTGGCATTCCCGCCGTGTTCTTCAATGGCATGGGCAAGGCCAACCCCACCCTGGACGAGGTAGTGGCCCAGGTTCGCGCGCCGCGCTGAACTCAACGGCAATGCGCCGATAGCGCTTGGACTGCAGGACCTCGCTCAGCCCTTCCACTGCGTCTGGGCGAAGGCGGGCAGGGCGTTGGCGCGCTGCGACGCGGAGGCCAGGTGCGGAAAGGTGCCGTCCGGCGCCAGCGTGTCGGGCAGGGTGATACGGGCGAAGTCGTAGGCGACCACCGCGCTGATATCCACCTGGCTCATGCGCTCGCCGAGCAAGGGCCGCTCGCCGCGCTCGGCCTGGTGCGTATCCAGCAATGCCAGCGCGCCGCGCGCCTGATCCTCGCAATGGCGGTACCAGTCGTCCCAGACCAGCCCTTCTGGCCGCCGATCGCGTTCGTAGTAGGCCGCCACGGTTTTCTCGCAGGCACCGACGGCGAAGGCCAGCAGGTTCATCGCCTCGCTGCGCTGGGGGCCGGACAGCGGCAGCAGTGCGCGCTCGGCGCCCGCCTGCTGATCGAAATAATCGAGAATGGCGTTGCTGTCGATCAGCACCTGGCCATCGTCCAGCACCAGCGCCGGCAAGCGACCCAGCGGCGAGTATTCGCGAATCTTCAGACTATCCGTCAGGACGCTGAGCGGTTCGTTGGTGAATGGTATGTCCAACAGATGCAGGCTGACGCCGACGCGGCGGACGAAAGGCGACATGTAGCGACCGATCAGTTTCACAGGCAGTGCTCCAGAGGCGATTGGGCAGTGCATCAACCCTAGTCGAGCCCGCCGGTGGATGCGAAGGCGCCGGGCCGAACCGTCTATCGCCTCGCCCGCTCGCCGCCGGGCGGGGGAGGAGGAGCGCAGCGCCAGGCTGTGGCACCCTCGGGCCTTCAGAGATGGAGGCGTTGCCATGGCGATGAGCGAGAAACAGAAGATGCTGGCCGGCGAGCTGTACTACCCCGGTGACCCGGAGATCCTTGCCGATCAGGCCGCGGCCAAGGCCTGGATGGTGCGCTACAACGCAGCGCTGGCGGCCTCGCCGGACGAGCGTCGGGCGCTGCTGGCCGAGCGGCTGGCTGCGGTCGGTGCCGGCGCGGTGATCCGCCCGCCGTTCCATTGCGACTACGGCTACAACATCCACCTGGGCGAGGGCGCCTTCCTCAACTTCAACTGCGTGATTCTCGATGTGGTCGCGGTGCATATCGGTGCCGGTGCGCAGATTGGTCCTGCGGTGCAGCTCTACACCGCCGATCACCCGCGTGACCCTGAAGCACGCCGCTCGGGCGTCGAGTTCGGCCGGTCGATCCGTATTGGCAAGAATGTCTGGATTGGCGGCGGAGCGATCATCCTCCCCGGCGTGACGGTCGGTGACGATGCGGTGATCGGCGCCGGCAGTGTGGTGACCCGTGACGTGCCGGCCGGTGCCACGGTAGTCGGCAATCCGGCGCGGATACGCTGACCGGCTCGCTGTCGCCGTCTACGCCCTCGGCCAGCGCGCCGTCTACGCCCGACCCTTACGCCTGCAAGACCCCGCCGCCGGAGGATGTTGCGACCGGATGCCGCACCTAGAGTGGCCACATCTTCACTGGTCACTCATAGGTAACGTTGTATGTCCGAGCAACTTCAGAATTGGTGGCGCGGCGGGGTGATCTATCAGGTCTACCCACGTAGTTTCTTCGACAGCAACGGCGACGGCGTGGGCGACCTGCCCGGCGTGCTGCACAAGCTGGACTACATCGCCAGCCTCAACGTCGACGCCATCTGGCTATCGCCTTTCTTCACCTCGCCGATGAAGGATTTCGGCTACGACGTGGCCGACTACCGCGGCGTCGATCCGCTGTTCGGCACGCTGGACGACTTCGTCCGGTTGGTCGAGGCCTGCCACGAACGCGGCATGCGCGTGCTGATCGACCAGGTGCTCAACCATTCTTCCGACCAGCATCAGTGGTTCGTCGAAAGCCGTTCCAGCCGCGACAACGACAAGGCCGACTGGTACGTCTGGGCCGATCCCAAGCCGGACGGCACCGTGCCGAACAACTGGCTGTCGGTGTTCGGCGGTCCGGCCTGGAGCTGGGACAGCCGGCGCCGGCAGTACTACCTGCACAACTTCCTCTCCAGCCAACCGGACCTGAACTTCCATTGTCCGGCCGTGCAGGATCAGGTGCTCGACGACATGGAGTTCTGGCTCAAACTGGGCGTGGACGGTTTCCGCCTGGATGCTGCGAACTTCTACTTCCACGACGCCGAACTGCGCGACAACCCGCCGAACACCGAGATCCGCGAGGGCAGCATCGGCGTGCGCATCGACAACCCCTACGCCTACCAGCGCCACATCTACGACAAGACGCGGCCGGAGAATCTGGAATTCCTTCGCCGTCTGCGTGCCCTGCTGCAGCGCTATCCCGGCGCCTCCTCGGTGGCCGAGATCGGCTGCGACGAATCCTTGCGCACCATGGCCGCCTACACCAGCGGCGGCGACACCCTGCACATGGCCTACTCCTTCGACCTGCTGACCGAACAGTGCAGCCCGGCCTATATCCGGCATACCGTCGAGGGCATCGAGCGCGAACTGGCGGACGGCTGGTCGTGCTGGTCCATGGGCAACCACGATGTGGTGCGGGTGATGACGCGCTGGGCCCTCAATGGCCGGCCCGACCCGGAGCGCGGCCGGCTGCTGATGGCATTGCTGTTGTCCCTGCGCGGCAGTGTCTGCCTCTATCAGGGCGAGGAGCTGGGCCTGCCGGAAGCGGAACTGCGCTACGAGGATCTGGTCGATCCGTACGGCATTACCTTCTGGCCGGAATTCAAGGGCCGCGACGGCTGCCGCACGCCGATGCCGTGGCAGAGCGAGGCGCATCATGCCGGCTTTACCGGTAGCCAGCCGTGGTTGCCGGTGGACGACTCGCACCGTTCGCTTTCCGTGGCGGCGCAGGAAGCCGATCCGCACTCGATGCTCAACTGCTACCGGCGCTTCCTCGGCTGGCGGCGCGAGCAGCGTCTGCTGATCGAGGGTGACATCCGCATGGTCTACCATGACGACGCCTTGCTGGTGTTCGAGCGCCGGCTCGGGGGGGAGGTCTGGCTGTGCCTGTTCAACCTCGGCGATCTGCCGCGCAGCTACGAGCTGCCGGCCCAGGCGGTGCCGCTGGTGGACGTGCCGGCGAGCTTCGCCGAATACGATGGGCAATGGGCGCGCCTGCCGGCCCATGGTTTCGGCTACGTGCGTCTCGAGGGTTGAGCGAGATCCGGCAGCGGCGGGGTTGGCCCTCCGCTGCACCAGATAACGAGAGCTTGGCGGCATCCAACGGAGAACAACAACGATGGCCAGTGTCACGCTGCGCGACATCTGCAAGAGTTACGACGGTACGCCGATCACCCGGCATATCGACCTGGAAATCGAGGACGGTGAGTTCGTCGTCTTCGTCGGTCCATCCGGTTGCGGCAAATCCACCCTGCTGCGACTGATCGCCGGGCTGGAGGACATCACCTCGGGCGATCTGCTGATCGGTGACCAGCGGGTCAACGACCTGCCGCCCAAGGATCGTTCAGTTGGCATGGTCTTCCAGTCCTACGCCCTCTATCCGCACATGACCGTGGCCGAGAACATGGCCTTTGGCCTCAAGCTTGCCAGCGTCGATAAGCGCGAGATCGCCCGTCGCGTGGAAGCGGTCGCGGAAATCCTGCAGCTCGACAAACTGCTCGAACGCAAACCCAAGGACCTTTCCGGTGGCCAGCGCCAGCGCGTCGCCATCGGCCGCACCATGGTCCGCGAGCCGAAGGTGTTCCTGTTCGACGAACCCCTGTCGAACCTCGACGCCTTCCTCCGCGTGCAGATGCGCATCGAGATCGCCCGTCTGCACCAGCGCATCCGCTCCACCATGATCTACGTGACTCACGACCAGGTCGAAGCCATGACCCTGGCCGACAAGATCGTCGTGCTCAACGCCGGCGAAATCGCCCAGGTCGGCCAACCGCTGCACCTGTACCACTACCCGCAGAACCGTTTCGTTGCCGGCTTCCTCGGCTCGCCGCAGATGAACTTCGTCGAGGTGCGCGCCGTCTCCGCCAGCCCGGAAGCCGTCACCGTGGAACTGCCCAGCGGTTACCCATTGACCCTGCCGGTGGATGGCAGCGCCGTCAGCCCCGGCGACCCGCTCACCCTCGGCATCCGCCCCGAACACTTCGTCATGCCGGACGAAGCCGACTTCACCTTCCACGGCCAGATCACCGTGGCCGAACGGCTGGGCCAGTACAACCTGCTCTACCTCACCCTGGAGCGCCTGCAGGACGTCATCACCCTCTGCGTCGACGGCAACCTGCGCGTCACCGAAGGCGAAACCTTCGCCGCCGGGCTCAAGGCTGACAAGTGCCACCTGTTCCGCGAGAACGGCGAGGCCTGCACCCGGCATTATCGCGAGCCGGCGATTTATGGATGACTGAATCCGCCCCGCTGGACTGGCGGCAGGGTTTAGCTAGGCCAGCTCTAATTGCGCCTGATCGACTGCGGTAAAACGGCTCCTTCAGGCTGCTCAGTGCCGACGTCATACAGAAAGGCACGGTCCGCCTGATCGGTGAAGCTAGAACCGTTGCCGTGGCGTTTGCTTGGTCGCGTCAAAGGCCTGGGGGCTCATCTGTCGGCCAAGGCCAGGTTCACCGAGACCGGCAAATGATGCCGCGAAGCCGCGGCGCAACCAGGCCTGAACGCGCTGCGATTCGATAACCGCCTTGCGAAAGGCGTGCGCCAGCAGGCCGTAGACAGTAAAGATGGCGAATGTCATCAGCATGAAAGTCGCGCTGAGAACGAGCAGCTGCCCAAGCTCGTCACCTGCGCCCGGCCGGATGAATTGCGGCAGGAAGGCCAGGAAGAAAATGGTCAGTTTCGGGTTCAGCAGATTGACCAGCAGCGCCTTCGCAACCAGCGATCGAACCCTGAGTGGTTCACTATCGCCGCCCACCGCCAGCGCAGAGCGGTCACGCCAGGTCGCATAGGCGAGATAGAGCAGGTAGGCGGCACCTGCATAGCGCAGAGTCTCGAAGACCAGCGCACTGGAATGCAGGATCGCCGCGACACCGAGAATGGTCGCCAGCAGATGCGGCAGAATCCCGAGCGTACAGGCCGTCGCGGCCAGAATACCGGCGCGACGGCCGTGCATTAGCGCCGTCGAAACCGTATAAATCACCCCCGCGCCGGGTATCAGCACGACGACCAGGCAGGTAATCAGATATTCGAGGCTGGGCATTTGGGCTCCTTGATAAGGGGCTGATCGACTGAACCAGCATAGAGCATGGACGGGCGCCGCCCCAACCGGCGCATATCGCATCGCATGGTTCGTCGAAGGCCGCTGCCGCGAAAGCCTCGAGACCTGAGCGCTGGACCCCGTCTGCCCCGCGAGAGTCAACCGCGGTAGTCTGGCGCTTCGCGTCGGTTATGGCGCATTCGCTCGGAGCCACAGTGAGGTACGAATGCAGGTCAGAAAATCCTCTCGATTGTTCATCGTGGATGCTGATGGACGCCTTTTACTTTTCTTGTACAAAGACGAGCATGAAGCGCCCTTCTGGGCGACCGCCGGGGGCGAGCTACAACCTGGCGAAAGCTACGCCGATGCAGCAGCAAGGGAGCTGTATGAGGAGACCGGCCTAACGCTTCACGTCGGAAAGCTGCTCAAAGAACGAGATGAGGTATATGCCGTAGCACGCTCGACACCGGCGCGCTGGCTGGAGAAGTACTTCCTCGTGGAATGCCCAGCGGACACGAGCGTGTTCGCGGCAGAATGGACCGAAGAAGAAAAGAGCACCATTCAGAAATGGAAGTGGTGGAGCTTGAACGAAATGCAGGACCAAGCCGCATCCCTATTCAAGCCCACGTGGCTGCCTGAACTTCTGGGCGCTCTCTTAAGTGATCGTCAGTGCAGCAGCTGATTCTGATCGGCGTTCACTTCTAGGACGGGGCTAGCGGTGGGGTGACCCAGTGGAGTGGCCGAGTCGCTACCAAAGCCTTGCACGAGAGCGTGAACGTGCAAGGGGAAGCGTGCCGAGGCCTCCAGTATTTTCCGATACACGAAAAAAAGCCCCGAGAATCTTGAGATTCTCGGGGCTTTGTATTTGGTGGAGCCGGGGGGATTGAAAGTAAATTCGTAACCTGTTGTTTTATATTGGTTTATTTATAGATTTATTCTTAAATGCCCCCATAAGTGCCCCCATGCATGTTTTTCCGATGGGCGGCTGTTTGAGGAGTTGAACTGGCGTCCTGGATTAACGTTCTGCGACCGGGCGAGGCCAGTCAGCCACCGGCGAGCATTTAATGGGGGCGGTCGTGTACAGCATAACCTCGGTTATCTGGTTGCGAGGGTTTGAGCCCATCTCAGACCGGGCGCTGGGTAGATGTCAGGTCACGTAGTTGGGTTTTTTCAGCGGTAGCGCACCATGGGCTCATCTAGGACGATTTGAGCTGAGGTGCGGTATGAGACACTCGATGGTTACCTGTCACAACTGTGGCAAAGCCATGGTTCCAAGAGCGACATATAGCCGTGGTTTCTGGGGCTATTCGCCGTCGTCGAATCACTGTCCCTTCTGCCTTAGTGAGAACTGGCACGGCGGAAACCCAGGGTTAGGGGCTCGATTGTTCGCTTTGGTTGGCCTGGCTCTTGGTGTTCTGGCGTGCGTGTTGGTAGGAGCGTTTCTGTTCAAAGTGCAGTGGTGGCTTGGCGTTGAGGGGCAGTGGCCTTTGTTAGCCCTTGTAACCTGCGCTGTGTCGGTGGTCGCGGGATATCAGTTTTACAACTGGTTTTTGGATTGCTGACAGATGAATTTCATCCGGAATCAGCAGGCCATTACAAGCCGGCCAGATGCAGCCGCTGGTGACAGGCCCTATTGGCTATGGGTAGGCATTTATGAGCGGGCTTATGGTTCAGACCAGGCGCGTAAGAAGATTCTCACGGCCCTTTAATCGGGGAGAATGTACCTGCCGCCAGTGTCTTTCGCTAAGGCCTGCATGTAACTCAATAGGGCCTCGAAAACAGCTTCAGGAGTGTTCGCCGCGGCACGCCCGAAGGCAATGCTTAATGCAGTATCGACGCAAGGCTTCGCCCGAACCTTGTCCGACACGAGCTGAAAGTCTGTACTGCGCATAATGAGATAGAGGGCTTCTTCTAGGCACAGCAGCCTAGCCCATAGAGCTTCCGTTTCTTGCACACCCTCGACCTTGGATAGCGCCACGTAAGCTCGTTTATCACCGCTTAGAAGCTCAGCATCATTGCCATGCAGCGCAGCGAAAAGCGTCACCTCTCCAGAGTCAATATCGGGCCGGCCGAGCAGAAGAAGGGGATTAGCGGACTCTGCCAGGATCTCAACCTCCGTAGCAGCCCCTATCAACTGCCTAGCAAGATCAACGGCCTCGTCGGTTCCCAGCTTCGCTAGTGCTTTACCATCGTTCGCAAGTCTCAACTGAAACTTGAGCTGAGGTAGCACAGCAAAACTTTCAAGGCCACACCCCAGCGCCCCGGCTAACTCATGAAGTAGGTGGTATTGGCAGATTTTCTTAGCAGCATCGCTATCGAGCAGATACAAAGCCCTACTTTCCCCCAATTCCCTGCATGGATAGGAGGTGCTCCGCACTCTCCTCGCTGATTGCATCGGAGACCGTATTCGCGAGGAATCGCTGCCGAAGTAGTTCGATAGCTCCGACTGGTTGCTCAATGAAGTTCAATGCCTGGATGGCCCCGATCCAGTCGTCATGCTCTTTCGCATACGAAAGAATCAGGTGCCCTGGGTCGACCCCTGTATCCTGGCTGAGCTTGATCGCCGCAGAAGCCAAGACAGCAGCAGATCCCTGTCGAGGAATCTGTCGCATGATGGTCATTTGGTCATTTCTAATCAGCCCTAGAGCGAAGGTATCCGCTTCACGCTCCTGATCATCACGTCGAATTTGTGCGCCCCCTTCAAGCCCCTCACGGACATCAGCAATATCCTCGTCAATCAAGACGCCGTTGTCCTGAACATGCCCGCACAGGATGTGCGCAAGCTCATGAGCGAGCACGAAGAGCTGCTTGGAATGCTGAGCGTGATTGTAGCCCAGTAGTATTGCTGGACGGCCGTTGACCATGACCGCCATTCCGGTCATGCGCTTCGTATTTCTTGGCATTTCCTTGAGGAAAAGCACTGGGATGCCATGTGCCCAGCACAGATCCAGCAACCCCTCATAGTCAACTGTGGCGCGCCCTGAGCGCTCACGAACCAACCGATAGATCTCTGATGATTCGGCAGGCAACTCCCTGTAGGGCCTTCGTGCTGCAAATATCGCTAGGCGTGCCAAAGCTATACCGAGGCCAGCTGCGACATTGAGTTCATCTACCCGAGTATCCGCTCGATGCTTGAAATTGGCACGAGCTGCTCCTGGCTCAATAGCCAGAACGCCGTCTTGCCCGAAATTCACCTCAAGACCCAGTCGTTGCTTCAGGATCAGAGCGAACTGGAACACGCCCGAACTTGTTTTCAGAAGGCTGTTATCCCACCAATCAGGCAGCAGCTTTGTGACATACGCTCGGGGGTAGCCTGCAACTTGGAGGCTTTCGAATGCGGATTTAACGGTTATCGGAGTCTTTGCGTCGTGCATATACAACCTCCTCTAACGCCTTTCCTTGAAGTCATTTTCTCATGCCTGCCTGGTTGTGCGCAAAGAGCAGGCGTGCAAGCCGACGAGCATGGTCGTCGCTCCCGTCCCAGATCGATTCGAGCGCTCCCATCAGAATAGCGCTTGAACGAGGATCTGCGGCTTCTACTTCAATGGATATTTTTGCATATCTGCATAGGCGCCTATGCGTCTCAGTTACCCGCTTTGGCTTACCAAAGAGATTGCGATGAATCTGCGACTGGTTTATTCCTGTGCGTCTAGCAATATCAGCACTTGTGCCATTACCGCTCGCGGTAAAGAACCGCAGCAGTTCGGAGATGATTTGGGGTAACGGCTTAAGGCGATTCATGCTATATTATTAGCATATTTGCATAGATTGATACAGTAGCAAGACTTACGTCGTTATGTCGGGAATCACAGCCAAGGCTGCAAGATTCCGGCATGATTGCCGCCTCCTTGAGAATCAGCCATGCGCGAAGCAGAAATCAAAATTGCCCTGACCCACCACCTGGCAACCGGCATGTCCGACACCGCTTTTCATTTCCTAGAAGAGGTGGAGCTCAATGGTGGTGAGATCCGTGCCGACCTAGTGCAAGTCGCGGACATGCACTGCTACGAGATAAAAAGCGCAACAGACTCCCTGAAACGCCTCGTAGGGCAGGGCTCGCGCTATGCCAGAGCGTTTGATCAGGTCACTTTAGTTACTGCGCAATGCCATCTGAAAAAAGCCATGCCAATGCTACCGCCCTGGTGGGGCGTGATGGTGGTGCCTGAGGAAGAGGGAAAATCCTTTAAGCAGGTGCGCAAAGCCAAGCCTAACAAGCGCCACGAGCCTGACGTGCTTGTCACCTTACTGAAGCGCGAAGAAGCTTTGCAGATTCTGGAAGAGCAAGGGATCACCCGGGGCTTCAAGAGCAAAAGCCTCTACATTATCCAAGCGAAGGTTGCCGAGCTCCTCCCCCTGAGCTCACTCAAGGAGAGGGTTCGTCAATGCCTTATTGAGCGTGCAAAGACCATAGTCAGTATTGCTCTTTGAGCACGTATGCTATGTGGTGACTCCACGCTTCAGTGATGTGGTAGTGACCACAGCGCTTCTTCTTCGCTGGGAAATTTGGGTCCGCCCGCTCAGAAAGTAAGAGGTCGCCAAAGGAATACCCAGCACCCTTGAAGTCTTTCGAGTAGGTATTCACCAAGATTTCAGAGATAGCAATCGAATCACTGGACGTCTTTCCGCCAGCCCGCAAAATCAACCAGTTATCATCTCGGGTATAGCGCAACGCGATGCGGTTGCTACGTCGCTCCAGAACCTGCTCTGTCCACTCAGGAGAAAGCGTTCCATAGTCGCCGAAGCCCACTGCCAGATCAGGCACGTTGGCGTTCACATCGTTCCAGAACAGCCAGTCGGCCCTCTTGAAGGTCCCGGCACCTGTTTTCACCGACGCCAGACTTGCTGGATATGCACCGGAGATAACGTGAATCGACTCGTAGCCAATTGCGGCGAGAGACCGCAAATCCTGACCAAAGCTGGCGACCTCTGACGGCTGCCAGTCCTTCGGGCTCACGCCAAGATCAATAATCAGTGTGCTTTTGATACCTGCGGCCTTGAGCCAGCCAAACGCTCCCTGTGCAAGTTGCAGCTTGTCGGCCGGTACAGAAAGTGCGCTCAAACGCAGGCGTATAGTTACAAAAGGCAGATACGCAGCCAGCTTCGTGAACCTCGCCCCCATGCTTGCGAGGTACGACGGTCCAAGTACCGGCGAGACCAACAGCTTTTGCTGCACAGCGTGCTGAAGAAAATCTAGAAGCTCGGTTTGGCGAGTGTGGGTCAGTTGGCCGCTGGGGTTGGCATAGTCCACCAGCACCTCCTGCTGCCAGACCTTCTGCAGCTTATTCATCAAATTCAGGTGCTGCTTGGAGGTACGAACCTCAATGCATGGCCGAACTCGAGAACGAAGCGCAGTCTCGATCTGCTCAAGAGCTCTCTGCTCCCAAGACTGCCATTTGATGACCGGGATGTATTGTGGGTGCTGTGGGTGCTGTGGGTGCTTGGCCATTGCTCTTCCTTGGTGCGATAGATGGAAGAAGGTATAGCACTTTGATACCCATACACCGCTCAATCAGACCTGCGTCTAATTGCATTACCTAGCGTGCCGCTCTATATGAGCATCCGGTGCAGGGCAACGAGCTCGCCGCTCTCGCCGAACAGTGCCTGTCTCTCGGTATGCCTAGGCAGGACATACCTGCAACCAGTATCGGAGAGCGTTGGTCCGCTCACCTCTCCAATGATTGCGCGCTTGCGCAGATGGCTTACGTTGCGGACGCTCACTCGGACTGCATTTCGCTGAATAGCAGTGCCCGAAAGCGGTGACTGAATCAGTACTGCCATTGGCCGGTTGTAGCCAGTCATAGATGAAGACCTTTATTGATCTGTTGATCTCATTCCGCTCCTGATACCGAGGGAGGCGTGCCGTCGTCATCTGTTGTGCGGCCTTTGCATGCCCCGCTTTGCCTGCATATGGCATGTCGTCATCTGTCGACTATCTGATGTGGGGCAGGGCTCACCGTGTCAGCCATTCCACCCACTTTCGGTAGATTTCCGCCGATAAAACCGTCTGAAATCGAATTCCGGGGGCTAAACGATCGGTCACCATTTTGGCTCTTACAGCGAAGAGAGCCTTGGTCATGAGCAAAGAAGCACAAACGATAGTCACCCTGCTTGATCAGCAGTACGAGCAGTTGCTTACGGACGCGAGGTGCTTGGTAGCAAGCTATGTGGATGCGTCCATGAAGCTGTACAAAAAGACCGGGGTCAAATCTGTTGTGGCCGGCGTATCAATCAAGCAGGTGAGCCCGAATGCGTATTCAATCTACTGGTGCAAACTGGTGCCGCTGCAAGGACAAAAAAACAAATTCGCGCCTCTGACTATTGCCAAGGGGAATGGCAAACATAAATACCCGGCTTCCTCGTTTGAGTTTGTTGAATATCCATACCGTCACCTCGTTCTGCAAGTTGAGGGGCGGCTTGCGGAGATTCGCCGCGTTGCGAGCGAGAATCGTCAGCTACGTCGGACGTTGGTCGCTTATGAGAAGAAGCTGTCTAGATACCAAGCGCTTAATCATGGCGACCTCTATTCGGCAGGGTAGCGGCTGAGTACCTATAAGCAGTGCCGAACAGATTTGACCCGATTGTAAATCCCGAAAGCCCCGTGCAGCTTGGTCTGGCGGGGCTTTCTCGTATCAGCAGTGAACTACGGCGAGATATATTGCTGCGCTTGACCAGGGAAGGCGACGGGTTCGGGCTATAAGCAGTGTAGGGCGCTAAATCTACTCGTTGTCAGCCAGCAGGCCCATGCAGGCGGGGGCGGAGGCCGTATTTGCTATTAGCAGTGACGCTTACGACCAAGTCAGCCGGCCAGCTTTGATTTGTATTAGTAGTGAAAGGCTTCACTTTCATAAAATAAACATTGGTAGGTGCCGTTCCAGCTGGTACCTGTGTCGCGCAGCGGGTGGTGACGGTAACGCGCTACCCCTCGCTGCCTCGCTGCTGTTCGAATGCAATGCGGTTCATTACGCAGATGGGGATGGGGTAGCCTTGGATGTGGGTCGTGAGTGCCTCGTTGCCTGCGATCACCATGATGCAGGATAGGCCTCTGCGGAAGCGCATCCCTCGTCCCGAGTAGTTGCGCGGGATGATCTCCCATGATTCGTCGTCGTAGTAACAACCAACGATTTCTGACCAGTGCAATTGGATGCCCGCGCCCATGATGCCTACTGGGGTCAGGCAGAAAATTTCTACCTGGGCTTCCTGCCCAAGAGGTACAGCGTAAACCCGACCGTTTGGTGCAATAGGTGGGAAGTACTGCCCGTTACCGAGGTGACGAAATTCCATGGTGGTGCTCCGGATAGATGAGGTCGCTAGACACTCTCCGGTAGCTTTCGGAAAACCCAAGATGAGATGTTGCCCGCGAGTCGGCGCGCGAGTTTTAGCGTGCTGGGCAAGCTAGCTCGCCACATGGCGAGTGTGCATGTTGCTGAACTAAACGCTTCGGCGCTCCGCTCACTTTCTCTATGGCGCGGAAACTGCCAGCCAATACGAAGTCGTCCCGTGACCTCATAGGCTTGGGGAAATAGTGCTTATCGCAGCAGTAGGGTGTCGGGCCGATGGATTGGGTAAGCGCCCGCTGCCAAAGGGCAGCGGACAGTCTGTTGCAGGTATCTGGTCGTGCCGCTGAAGGCTCAATCGTCGCCGTGTTTCGTGTCCAGGTGCGCTGCGACCATATAGCCAATTACACCTGCGATAGTCAGCGCACTGATGACGGCAAGCACGGCGTATACAAGCAATTCAAAACGATCCATACCCTGACTCCTTTGTTTCGAGGTCTGCCAAGGTTAAGGGCGTCTGACCTAATCCCAAATCTGCTGTGTGATGGCTTAGCGATTGGTACCGGCGGCTTCCTTCCGCAGGTTGACACGGGTACCGACGTACGCATCAGTTTCCCAGATACGCAAATTCCCGAGCTCGTAGGCGACGTGATCCCGCGCCTCTAGATCCTCGATGTTAGGAGCGCTCCCTCCAAGAATCGGGGCTTCATGACCGGACCACTGCTTGTAAAGCTCACATGCAAATGCTGCTCGGCAATCACAGAAGCTCAGCCCATGAAAAAGTAAAATCTCCTTGGCAGCAGGTAAGCTGTTCTGCTTCCAGAGCCGCCATGTCTGCTTTGATTGTGGATAGCGATGAACATCTTGGACGGCGAATGCCGTCTCCAAAACGGCGATCTGCTTTGGCATCGAGATGTTAATTATCCTCTGTGTATACGGCCCTTCTTTTCCGCTTTCCAGGGAAATACATCCATCCCCCTTGGCTGCCTCCAGAGCCGCTTGGGCGTCGAAGAAAACAGCTTCACGTAATGAGATGCCGAGGTGCCGCACTAACATCAACACCACCGCCAGATGCTCTGATAGACGGGCCTGAACATCTCCCACTGCGGCTTCGAACTGCGCTTGATCAAGGCTGTGTGGGGCCGTAATCCGTGCATGGCCAGGAAAGCCAATATCAGGCATCACGACTTTCCAGTCACCACTGGTCCCGAGGGCCATAACTGAACTCACGGTCTCAAGAAGACCCTCCGCGGTCTGCACCGAAAGATTCCCGTGGTACACCTGCGTACAGAGTTCTTCGCCGTATTGCCGTACCAGTTTTTTATTGACGAGCTCTAGGATATCCACGTCATGAGACTCCTTGGCGTAAATACTAAACTGTGCCCACTGATGGTCGTGGATCATTGCCTCGTGTTGACTGAGGAGCCCGCGTCGGGCTGCCTTCTTGAGGATCGCCGAACCGGCCCTGGTCAAGTCCCGATCAAAATGTGAGTGGAAACTCTGCTTCACGGTCATTCCTCCATTCAGCTCAGGTGCTGAGCTGCTAAAGGAAATGTTGAGCGAGAAAAAATATCCTGGGCTTCGTTTTCGGTCGCATTTAGCGCCTGAAATTGACGAGCCCATCCATCCCGTAAACGGTCGTTTATGGCACACCTATTCCAGACGAGCTTCTGTGTCATTTTCAGAAGACGACTGCACCAATTGACGGGGCGTAACGCCAGATGTGCAGGCGACTCCTGACAACGCAATATCAGAAGTCATCTGCACCAATCTCGACTATGCTCAATACTCGTGTGCACCAAAGCGAGGTGTGAGCATGGCGTCAGACACATTACCAATTGCCGAGCAGGGCGTGGCCACCCTGCCCGATGCGGCATGGGCACAGGCCCGGCACCGGACCGAAATCATCGGGCCGCTGGCAGCGCTTGAAGTGGTTGGGCATGAAGCCGCCGATGCCGCTGCTCAAGCGCTGGGCCTATCCAGGCGGCAGGTGTATGTCCTGATCCGGCGTGCCCGGCAAGGTGCTGGGTTTGTGACGGACCTGGTTCCCGGCCAGTCCGGCGGCGGAAAAGGCAAGGGACGCTTGCCGGAATCAGTTGAGCGCATCATCCGCGAGTTGCTGCAAAAGCGCTTCCTGACCAAGCAGAAGCGTAGCCTGGCGGCGTTCCACCGCGAGGTCGCGCAGGCTTGCAAAGCGCAAAAGCTACGGGTGCCGGCGCGCAACACTTTGGCCCTGCGGATCGCCGGCCTCGACCCGCTCAAGGCCACTCGCCGCCGGGAAGGTCAGGATGCGTCCCGCAGCCTGCAAGGTGTCGGTGGTGAGCCTCCCGCCGTGACCGCGCCACTGGAACAAGTGCAGATTGATCACACGGTCATCGACCTGATCGTGGTGGACGAGCGCGACCGGCAACCGATTGGCCGTCCGTATCTGACCATCGCCATCGACGTGTTTACCCGCTGCGTGCTCGGCATGGTCGTCACGCTGGAAGCGCCGTCATCTGTTTCGGTCGGCCTGTGCCTTGTGCATGTCGCCTGCGACAAGCGTCCCTGGCTGGAGGGTCTGAATATAGAAATGGATTGGCCGATGAGCGGCAAGCCCAGGCTGCTCTACTTGGACAACGCGGCCGAGTTCAAGAGCGAGGCGCTGCGCCGTGGCTGCGAGCAGCACGGCATCCGGTTGGACTATCGTCCGCCAGGGCAGCCGCACTACGGCGGCATCGTGGAACGGATCATCGGTACGGCGATGCAGATGATCCACGATGAATTGCCAGGGACGACCTTCTCCAACCCTGACCAGCGCGGGGACTACGATTCCGAAAACAAGGCCGCCCTGACATTGCGTGAGCTGGAGCGCTGGCTCACGTTGGCGGTGGGCACCTATCACGGCTCTGTGCACAACGGCCTGCTTCAGCCGCCGGCGGCGCGCTGGTCAGAAGCCGTGGCGCGTGTCGGTGTACCGGCTGTCGTCACCCGCGCCTTGGCTTTTTTGGTCGATTTCCTGCCCATCATTCGCCGTACTCTGACTCGCACCGGCTTTGTCATCGACCACATTCACTACTACGCCGATGCGCTCAAACCGTGGATCGCACGACGCGACCGCTTGCCCGCTTTCCTGATCCGGCGCGACCCGCGTGACATCAGCCGTATCTGGGTGCTGGAACCGGAGGGGCAGCATTACCTGGAAATCCCCTACCGTACCTTGTCGCACCCGGCTGTCACCCTCTGGGAACAACGGCAGGCGCTGACGAAATTGCGGCAGCAGGGACGCGAACAGGTGGATGAGTCGGCGCTGTTCCGCATGATCGGGCAGATGCGCGAGATCGTGACCACCGCACAGAAGGCCACGCGCAAGGCGCGGCGCGACGCGGATCGACGCCAGCACCTCAAGGCATCGCCTCCGCCGGACAAGGCCTCCCCCCCGCCGAAAAAGCCGATTCCGCCGAAAACGGACGTTGCTGATCCGCAGGCAGACAACCTGCCTCCGGCCAAACCGTTCGACCAGATCGAGGAGTGGTAGCCGTGGACGAATATCCCATCATCGACTTGTCACACCTGCTGCCAGCGGCACAGGGGCTGGCTCGGCTGCCGGCGGACGAGCGCATCCAGCGCCTTCGCGCCGACCGCTGGATCGGCTACCCGCGCGCGGTCGAGGCGCTGAACCGGCTGGAAACCCTGTATGCGTGGCCAAACAAGCAACGCATGCCCAACCTGCTGCTGGTTGGCCCGACCAACAACGGCAAGTCGATGATCATCGAGAAATTCCGGCGCACGCATCCGGCCAGCTCCGACGCGGACCAGGAACACATGCCGGTGCTGGTCGTGCAGATGCCGTCCGAACCGTCGGTGATCCGCTTCTACGTCGCGCTACTTGCCGCGATGGGGGCACCATTGCGCCCGCGCCCACGGCTGCCGGAAATGGAGCAACTGGCGCTGGCACTGCTGCGCAAGGTCGGCGTGCGCATGCTGGTGATCGACGAGCTGCACAACGTCTTGGCCGGCAACAGCGTCAACCGGCGGGAATTTCTCAACCTGCTGCGCTTCCTCGGCAATGAGCTGCGCATCCCATTGGTCGGGGTCGGCACGCGCGACGCCTACCTGGCCATCCGCTCGGATGACCAATTGGAAAACCGCTTCGAGCCCATGATGCTGCCGGTGTGGGAGGCCAACGACGATTGCTGCTCACTGCTGGCCAGCTTCGCCGCTTCGCTTCCATTGCGGCGACCCTCGTCGATTGCCACGCTGGACATGGCCCGCTACCTGCTCACACGCAGCGAGGGCACCATCGGCGAACTGGCGCACTTGCTGATGGCGGCGGCCCTCGTCGCCGTGGAGAGCGGCGAGGAAGCGATCAACCACCGCACGCTCAGCATGGCCGATTACACCGGCCCAAGCGAGCGGCGTCGGCAATTCGAGCGGGAACTGATGTGAAGCCAGCGCCACGCTGGCCGCTGCATCCGGCTCCCAAGGAAGGCGAAGCCTTGTCTTCATGGCTCAACCGCGTGGCCCTTTGCTATCACATGGAGGTGTCCGACCTGCTGGAGCACGATCTTGGTCACGGCCAGGTTGATGACCTGGATACCGCGCCACCACTGTCGCTGCTGATGATGCTCTTCCAGCGGAGCGGCATCGAGCTGGACCGGCTGCGTTGCATGAGTTTCGCCGGCTGGGTGCCTTGGCTACTGGATAGCCTTGATGATCAGATTCCAGACGCATTGGAAACCTATGCGTTCCAGCTCTCGGTGCTGCTGCCGAAACTCCGCCGTAGGACGCGATCCATCACGAACTGGCGTGCCTGGCTGCCCAGCCAGCCGATACATCGCGCCTGTCCGCTCTGTCTGAACGACCCGGCAAACCAAGCCGTACTGCTTGCATGGAAGCTGCCCCTGATGCTGAGCTGCCCGCTGCATGGTTGCTGGCTGGAATCCTATTGGGGCGTGCCTGGGCGGTTTCTCGGCTGGGATAACGCCGACACTGCGCCGCGCACCGCCAGCGACGCGATTGCAGTGATGGACCGGCGTACCTGGCAGGCACTGACGACCGGCCATGTGGAGCTGCCGCGCCGACGCATCCACGCTGGATTGTGGTTTCGGCTAATACGCACGCTGCTCGATGAGCTGAACACCCCGCTTTCGACGTGCGGAACCTGCGCGGGGTATCTCCGCCAAGTATGGGAAGGCTGCGGGCATCCGCTGCGTGCTGGGCAAAGTCTGTGGCGACCGTATGAAACCCTGAACCCGGCAGTACGATTGCAGATGCTGGAGGCGGCGGCAACGGCAATCAGCTTGATTGAGGTGAGGGATATTAGCCCGCCAGGCGAGCATGCAAAGCTGTTCTGGTCCGAGCCCCAAACCGGGTTCACCAGTGGCCTGTCGGCGAAAACGCCGAAGCCCGAACCCGTCGATCACTGGCAGCGTGCGGTCAAGGCCATTGATGAGGCCATCATTGAAGCGCGGCACGGCCCCGAGACGGCACGCTCGCTGTTCGCGTTGGCTTCCTATGGTCGGCGCGACCCCGCTTCCCTGGAACAGTTGCGCGCTACCTTCGCGAAGGAAGGCATCCCCACGGAATTTTTGTCACATTACGAGCCTGATGAGCCCTTTGCATGTCTTAGACAGAATGACGGGTTAAGTGACAAATTTTGACGACCAGAACTTTCCGGTTCACACTGTCACATAATCGAGCGTATATGTGACAGGTACGACATGCTGATAGGCTACATGCGGGTATCGAAGGCGGACGGCTCCCAGGCTACCGATTTGCAGCGCGACGCGCTGATTGCCGCCGGGGTCGATCCAGTACATCTTTACGAGGACCAGGCATCCGGCATGCGCGAGGATCGGCCCGGCTTGACGAGCTGCCTGAAGGCGTTGCGAACTGGCGACACACTGGTCGTGTGGAAACTGGATCGGCTCGGACGCGACCTGCGACATCTCATCAACACCGTGCACGACCTGACTGGGCGCGGCATCGGCTTGAAGGTATTAACCGGGCACGGCGCGGCCATCGACACCACGACCGCCGCCGGCAAGCTGGTCTTTGGCATCTTCGCCGCCCTGGCCGAGTTCGAGCGCGAGTTGATCGCGGAGCGCACGATTGCCGGCCTAGCCTCGGCCCGCGCGCGCGGGCGGAAAGGCGGCCGGCCGTTCAAGATGACCGCCGCCAAGCTGCGGCTGGCGATGGCGGCAATGGGTCAGCCAGAGACCAAGGTCGGCGACCTGTGCCAGGAACTTGGCGTCACGCGGCAGACCCTGTATCGGCATGTTTCACCCAAGGGTGAGCTACGTCCAGATGGCGAGAAGCTACTCAGCCGAATTTGATGCCGGCATGAGGCAACGTAGCGACAGCGTGGTTTGTCTCAATGGGAAGCGCTCATGATCGATCTTTGAAGGCCCGCAGCAGTCGTGTCACAGACAGGACGAACAAACCGGTCAGCGTGAGGGCTGCGATACCCCAGTACTCTCCGATGAACGCGCCGGCCGTCGTGCCGGCCAGCACAATGGCGAGAATCGGCAAATGGCAGGGACAGGTGAGCACGGCCAGCGCGCCCCACAGGTAGCCGGTGATCGGTTTGTGCGTCTCGGACGGCAAGCGCTCGGGGCTGTTCATGGCAGACTCTCCGCGTGCTGTGCCGGCTCGGTCGGCATGGTGGCCAACTGCACCTCCAGATCGGCCAACGCTTCGCGCCGACGCTCGACGAACTGGCGCAGAACGGCAAGCTGCGCGGCCGCTTCATCGCCGTCCGCAGCATCCAGCGCCCGGCACAGCCGCGCCAGCGCGTCCAGGCCGATGCCCGCCTCGAAGGCCGCCCGCACGAAGCACAGCCGTTGCAAGGCGGCATCATCGAACAGGCCATAGCCGCCCGGGGTGCACGCCACCGGACGCAGCAATCCGCGCAGCAGGTAGTCGCGCACGATATGCACGCTCACCCCGGCATCAAGGGCCAGCCGGGACACGGTGTAGGCGCTCATTGAAAACCTCCTTTTTTTATCCAGCGCAGCAGGAAAGCTGCTTCACGTCCTTGTTGAAGGTCTGCGCCGCAAGCTTCAACCCCTCGACCATTGTCAGGTAGGGGAACAACTGGTCGGCCAGTTCCTGCACCGTCATGCGGTTGCGGATGGCGAGCACCGCCGTCTGGATCAGTTCGCCCGCTTCCGGGGCCACCGCCTGCACGCCGATGAGCCGTCCGCTACCTTCCTCGATGACCAGCTTGATGAAGCCGCGTGTGTCGAAGTTGGCAAGCGCTCGCGGAACGTTGTCGAGTGTCAGCGTGCGACTGTCGGTCTCGATGCCATCGTGGTGCGCTTCCGCCTCGCTGTAGCCCACGGTGGCGACTTGCGGGTCGGTGAACACCACTGCCGGCATCGCGGTCAGATTGAGGGCTGCGTCGCCGCCGGTCATGTTGATCGCGGCACGGGTGCCGGCGGCCGCTGCCACGTAGACGAACTGCGGCTGGTCGGTGCAGTCGCCGGCCGCGTAGATGTTCGGGTTGCTCGTGCGCATGCCTTGGTCGATAACGATGGCCCCTTGCGCATTGACAGTGACCCCCGCCGCGTCCAGCGCGAGGCTGCGCGTATTCGGTGCCCGACCGGTGGCAACCAGCAACTTGTCAGCGCGCAATTCACCGTGTCCGGTGGTCAGCACGAATTCGCCGTTCACATGGGCGACCTGGCTGGCTTGCGTGTGCTCCAGCACCTCGATGCCCTCGGCGCGGAAAGCGGCTGTCACGGCCTCGCCGATGGCCGGGTCTTCCCGGAAGAACAAGGTGCTGCGTGCCAGGATCGTGACCTGGCTGCCGAGCCGGGCAAAGGCTTGCGCCAGTTCCAACGCCACCACCGACGAACCGATCACGGCCAGGCGTGCGGGAATGGTGTCGCTGACAAGCGCTTCGGTGGAAGTCCAGTAGGGTGACTCTTTCAGGCCCGGAATCGGCGGCACGGCCGGACTGGCACCGGTGGCGACCAGGCAGCGGTCGAACGTTACCTCGCGCTCGCCACCCTCGTTCAAACGGACGACCAGGCTCTGGTCGTCCTTGAAACGCGCTTCACCGTGCAAAACGGTGATGGCTGGATTGCCGTCCAGGATGCCTTCGTATTTGGCGTGCCGCAGTTCATCGACACGGGCCTGCTGCTGGGCCAGCAGTTTGCTGCGGTCAATCGCAGGCACAGTTGCCGCAATACCGCCGTCGAACGGACTTTCCCGGCGCAGATGGGCAATATGGGCAGCGCGGATCATGATCTTGGACGGCACACAGCCGATATTGACGCAGGTGCCGCCGATGGTGCCGCGTTCGATCAGCGTGACCGTCGCGCCTTGCTCGACGGCCTTCAGCGCCGCCGCCATCGCGGCCCCGCCGCTGCCAATGATGGCGATATGCAAACCGGCGCCCTCAAGTGCATCACGGATTTTTGGTTCATCTTTGAAATCACCAACCCGGATCGAGCCTTGATAACCCAATGCGGCGATGGCGGCCAGCAGTTGGTTGTGGCTCACGGCGGTGTCTGCCATGACTTGCGCGCGGCTTTCTGGATAGGACACCACAGCGGCATTCACGCCGGGAATCTTTTCCAAAGCATCTTTGACATGGGTGGCGCAGGATGTGCAGGTCATGCCATTCACGGTGATTTCGGTCATTTTTTTACTCCATTGAATTTCGGGGTGCAGCAGGCATCGGCTTGGCGTTTTCGTTGGATGGCGTAGATGGTCAAGCCGATGAAAATCGCCAGCGCAGGCAGCAGCACATAGTCCAGATAGCCGGTCAGCGCGGACAAGCTGACCACACCGAGCAAAATGACCAGAACAGGGGTGAAGCAACACAGCGCCACGAGGGTTGTGCCAATGATGCTGACCCGCAGCAGTGTCTTCGGGTCTTTCATGATCAGTTCTTGACTGATGATGGGTAGCCCGCATCCTCGGTAGCCTTGGTCAGTTTCTGCACGCTGGTCTTGGCATCATCGAAGGTGACCACCGCTTCGCGCGTCTCGAAGGTCACGTCAACTTTACTGACGCCATCGACCTTGGAAATCGCCTTCTTGACAGTGATCGGACAGGCCGAGCAGGTCATGCCCGGTACGGACAGCGTAACGGTCTGGGTGGCGGCCCACACGGGGGCAACAACGGCAGCGAGGGCAAGGGCGGAAAGCAGCTTTTTCATGGTGAACTCCTGTGATCAATAGAAAAATGGCACGACGTAGGGAAATCCGAGCGCGACCAAAACCAGCACGGCCACGCCCCAGAAAATGAGCTTGTAAGTAGCTCGCACTTGGGGAATCGCGCAAACCTCACCCGGTTTGCAGGCGGCTGACGGCCGGTAGATGCGCCGCCAGGCGAAGAACAACGCCACCAGCGCCACGCCGATAAAGATGGGGCGATAGGGTTCCAACACCGTCAAGTTGCCGATCCAAGCGCCGCTGAACCCCAAGGCGATCAGAACCAGCGGCCCGAGGCAGCAAGCCGAGGCGAGGATGGCGGCCAGCCCGCCAGTGAAGAGCGCGCCGCGCCCGTTTTGAGGTTCAGACATACGTTTGTCCTTTCGAATCTGAATTGGATAGCTTAAGCTTACTTCCGTAGTTATGTACGGAGTCAAGCGATATGGAAAACAATTTGGAGAACCTGACCATTGGCGTTTTCGCCAGGACGGCCGGGGTCAATGTGGAGACCATCCGGTTCTATCAGCGCAAGGGCTTGCTCCCGGAACCGGACAAGCCTTACGGCAGCATTCGCCGCTATGGCGAGACGGATGTAACGCGGGTGCGCTTCGTGAAATCAGCCCAGCGGTTGGGCTTCAGCCTGGATGAGATCGCCGAGCTGCTGCGGCTGGAGGATGGCACCCATTGCGAGGAAGCCAGCAGCCTGGCCGAGCACAAGCTCAAGGACGTGCGCGAGAGGATGGCTGACCTGGCGCGCATGGAGGCCGTGCTGTCTGATTTGGTGTGCGCCTGCCATGCGCGGAAGGGGAACGTTTCCTGCCCGCTGATTGCGTCACTGCAAGGGAAGAAAGAACCGCGCAGTGCGGACGCGGTGTAGCCCGAGGGAACTACGCCTTAGCGTGCTTTATTTTCCGTTTTCTGAGGCGACTCCAACGTCAGAAAAGACCGTGCGGTCGACTTTTGATATTTCGTGCTGTCGCCTTCTGAAAGTGACATTCTGGGCTTGGGATTTCCCGCTTTCCTGTCACTTTTCTCATACCGAAATCAGAGTGAGAAAAACGTATGGGAAAGCGGATTGGGTACGCCCGAGTTTCGACTGATGATCAGAATCTCGACCTGCAGCGAGATGCACTTGCCTTGGCTGGGTGCTCCGTAGTTTACGAAGAGACAATGAGCGGCAAGTCAGCGGACAGGCCGGAGCTGGGGCATTGCCTCAAGGCTTTGCGCAGCGGGGACACTTTGGTCGTGTGGCGACTGGATCGTCTCGGGCGCTCTCTGCCTGATCTGGTTGGGGTCGTCAGTCGCTTAGAGCAGGAGACGGTGGCCTTCGAGTCCATAACCGAACGAATTGAAACCACCAGCGCTGCCGGCAAGCTGATATTTCATGTATTCGCTGCCCTGGCTGAGTTCGAGCGCAACCTCATTCGAGAGCGAACCCGTGCAGGACTGGCTGCGGCTCGTGCCCGTGGAAGAAAAGGTGGGCGCAAGCCTGTGCTGGATGATCGTCAGGTACGTGAGATACGAGCTCTTCTCAGAGATCCTGAGATACAGGTAACCGATGTGGCTCGACGGTATGGCGTTTCTCGAACAACGCTTTACCGCTACGTCGGTTCGCCGAAATCATCTGCGGTCGTTTAAGTGGTGGTGGTATTTTCCGCTGAAGTTGCCCAGATAATTTTGGGCGCTATGACCTGGCAGGCAAATGAAGGATGCCCCCGGCGTACTACGTGTGCCGGGCTACCACTGAATAAATAGGGAGTTTTCATGTCGGTGCTTTTTTCTGTGAAGGGATGCGTTGGTACCTTGCTACTGGCTGCGCTGGTTGGTTGCTCCAGCACCCCGAAGATCACGTTGCCAGAACCTAAAGAGGTTCCTCGTGAGAAATGGTCCGATGCCATGCTGGTTCTGGAAGCCATGCGCATCGATGGTCAGCGCGATATTCCAAGGGAAATGGTCGGGAGTGAAGTAGATAACTTGAGCGCGCTGCGGTCGGGGGGCTCTGGAAGTCTAGCGACGGCAGGTTTGGGGTACGTATCCCCACCCACAGGATTTAGCAGCGCAGGAGCAGCCTCTCTTGGCGTCGGGTTGTTCTTGCTGGGTGGTGGCAGTGCTGGTCCTGTCTATCACTACCAGGTTGCTGCGTGGGTGCCTGAGGAGCTGGCGTCTAACCCAAAGGAGGCATCTGCGTTGGTCAGGTCGGCCTGGCTGGATGCGAGAGAGAAATACTTCGGTGGAAAAATCTCAAAGTTGCGTCATGAGCCGGCTAAGTATGCTGACGGATCAGGCAAGAAATACGACAGGCTTGCAGATTTGGCTGCTGGGAACCCCGCGCCGTTCGACGCTCCGGTGAGCGCTGCGCCAGCATTCATTTCGTCAGAGAAAGCCTACGGCCCGATTTTCCTGACAGATCCCTCAGGCGAACTATTTGCTGACGCTAGCAGAGCTGATAAGGACGGCATGGATGCGCTGGCGGGTATTGCTCGTCACCTGCCCGAATGGATGTATGCATACTATCCTGGACGGAATTGGCCTAAGGACTTCCGACCTGCCGCGATTTACAACAAGAACGGCAATCTCTATTTCATTGGGAAGTAGTCGTGGTTGACCTATGCGACCGGCGTGCCGGGATTTTATCTGCAGAGTCAGGCATACAGACTCTCTCGCGAGTCGAAGGCGTTCAATAAAAACGAAGGTGCTCAACACAAGTATTGAGCACCTTCGACGTGCGTTGAGCGCCTTCAGGGAGCGGTGGGAAGCTCCCATGCCCATCCGCCCTGCATACCTGCTTTGTGTGAACGTATACCTAGCTGTTTCTGGGCTCTGCGAAGTGACGCCGAAGAAATGCAACGTTCTTCAGCTAAAGCCATCAATGCATTGATTGCAACAGGCCCAGCTTGCAACGTCTCCTCAAGAAAGCTGCACGCCTCCTGAGTAGCTGATACTGGTCTTTCGCCGTCCGCTCGCTCGATATCCGCCAAAATAGTTTCAGCACTACCTTCGACGGCCTCTCCCCACCGGATGCAGGTTGTTTCCAACTGCTCGTTTATCACTATGGGCTCAACGAAGTACTCTATCCCCCCACTATCAATCGAGACGTTGGATTTCGGTCGGACAAGCACTCGCGCTTCGGAATTTTGAGCTTTCCCAGCCACCAGTACCGTGCGAGCAAGTGCTGAGAATGCCTGGCTGCCGATTACGCGATCAGCTACGGAGGACTGGGATGTACCTTTGCTCAGGTGAGATATGCCGAGGACAGCGCAACAATGCTGCTCTGCGAAATCCACTACCATTTGTAGCCCCTGCCGAACTTCGTTTGCCCGGTGCATATCCCCACGAATGAGATTGATCAGTGGGTCGAAAATCAGCAATGAAACGCCGTCAATCCTTGCGGCCGCTTCATCCAAAAGGGAAAAGTTGGCTGCAGGATCAAACTGTCGTCTGTTCCCACGTTGATCTCTGAGCCCCTCGATAATGTGCACGCGGGTTAGGTCTGCATCTGCAGCCGTAAGGCGGGGAATGATCGTGTCAGCGATACCATCCTCGCCGCTCCAGATTACGATGTTGCCTGCTGCCTCACATTTGCTGCCGTCTGGCCAGTCACCACCTCTGCTGAGCGTGGCGGCCAGCGATATTGCCAGCGTGGTTTTGCCGCATCCACCTGCGCCGGCAAGAATGGATAACTTTGCCTTTGGCAGCCAGCCTGGCCAAATCCACTGGATTTTTTCCGCTGGAATATCGACCGCTGCTGTGAGTTCTACCATCCAGCCTGGCTGTTGAGGTGTTCGGCGCTGCATTACAGCGCCTCCCTTTGCCGAATCCAAGCTTGGACTTCGCTGTTACGCCAACCGACGCTGGAGCCGCACAAAAGGCGCTGTCGCGGGAAAAGGCCTTCCGATATTTTGCGATAGATCGTTGAGCGTTTTAGGCCGACGATTGCCTCGACATCGCGCAAACGAAGAATTTTGTCATCGTCGCCGACGTCGTCAGAGTTGCTAACGTGCATTGCCATAGGTTTGAGTCCTAGGTCCTGAAGCGTGAGGCAGCGTCCTCCGGCACTACTGCTAAAAAGGGTAAAAGACGGATATCGGCTGGCTATATAGCGAGCACGGGCATTTGCCACACGCATAGGAATATGCGCGTTTCCGAGATTAATGTTCGGTAGCGTCGGAGGTCGTTGTGGGCTACAGAAATTCTAGGCCGTGAGGCTTCTAGGGGCCGAACGGAATGAAGCCGTTCAGGCCGGATGCACAGATCAACCGATGGAAGTTGATGCGGCCCGTTCAGCGGATGCGAACGAGGCGAAAGTTTTTAACGTCGTTACCGGAGCGACGTGGCGGACCGTTGCGGATCGATAGAGACCGCTTGGGACGGACACTTTTTAACATGAGAGTGCCGGGCTGGCAATCAGCAGATGCTCTGCCTTGGTTGGGAAAGGGTGGCCCAACCAAGGCAGTAGTTGACTGAATGCTCAGCGTTCTATCGGGCTCAACTAGTCCTCTGTGCCGATATCGAGTTTGGGCAGCGCCTTGACGATTTTCTGGGTCTCCAGGCTGACGGTGACCACTCGCTGGAACAGTTCAAGCGGGTACCTGGGGTTACCCATGGTTTCCACAGCCCAGTCGTTGGCGTCGTTGACGATGCCGCTGGCTTTGTCTGGGCGCACGGCCTGGCGCTCCATCACCCAGTCCAGGGCTGCTTTTCCGTTGACCACGTAATCCCAGGCCGCTTCAGGAACGCCCTTGAGGGTGATGCGGTGGTTATAGATGACAGTGGTTTTGTCGCCCTTCTTGACGAACTTCATCTTCTCCACTCGGTAGTCAGCGGCGGAGAGTGTGCCTTTGGCCTCGATAGTCAGAGGGTATGGCTCGACGGTTTCGTAGTTCAGGTGAAGGTCGGCCAAAGCGCGCCCAGCCTTACTGAACGCCCAGAAGTCGGTGGCTTTCTTCACGGCCGGAATGCGTGGCAGTTCCTTGCTCAGGTTGTCGGCGTAGCGCGCGCGGTAGTCTGGCGAATGCAGAATGCCGTAAACGTAGTAGAACAGGTCTTTCTTGCTGATTTGCTCGCCTGGATAAGCGTTGCTGAAGTGAGCAAGACCAGCGTCGGTGATGGCGTCGCGGCGGCGCAGGCCACTTTCTACTGGTTCGGCAAAGAGGTCGTCTTTTGAGGCCTGGGCGGCTTCGTCGTAAAGGTAGAGGGGGAAGCATTGTGTGCCGCCGTCACTCTGCAATTCAGGTGGGCAATTTACCATCAGAGCAAGCTGACTACCTTCAGCAGGACGCTGCTTAACCATGATCAGCAAGTTCTCAGCTTTTGCGTGCGGGAAAATGCGAGGCATTTGGTAGACCATTTCATTGAAACGGCGATTGAAGTAAAGCCACTGTTTGGTGAAAGGGCGATAAAGGCTACGCACTATGCAATCAGGGTCAAAGCTATAGCTACGGTTCTTGCCCAAGTCTTGCTTCAATGCACGTGTCCAACTAATACGCGTCGGGTCAGTATCAATGAAGTCATCGACCTGCTCCTGCCTGGCCTTAGTATCCAGCTTTGGATGCGCAGCGTTGAAACGCGATACCTCGTTATTATAGAAGCCAATCATGCTGCTCATGTTGGCACCCAGCTTGGATTTTCCAGCGTTATAGGCCCAAGCATCCCGTTGGGATTTCACACCGCTGGAGTAGTTAGCGAACATCGCCAACGCGTTCTTGTCGTCCTTGTCACCTAATACGATGAACTGGCCGAAGCTGTTATCGCGTTGCTTCAACCAGTCACCGTGCTCATCAGGAACTACTTGCTGCCAATCCGGGATGCCGGCCACACTGGCATAGCTGACGATCTTCTCCAGCTTTTCTTCGCGGCTTAGATAGTCGCCAATATCGTGGAAATAGATCTGGCCGTGGGTTACCGCTTCGGGGTTCTTGACCAGTAGCGAGATGGCAATTGGGGCACGGCTGCCACTACCAAAAATCTTCCCGCCTTCCTTACGTGAGGTTTCGCCACTGGTCCGCTGGTTACCACGTAGGTGGAACACATAGAGGCTGGAGAACTCATCCACCAGGCACTTGCGTAGGCCATCTGCAGTATTGGCTTCTACGAAGCCTGCGTTGGTAACGAAACCGATGATGCCGGCATCGCCAATACGGTCACTGGCCCAGCGAATGGAGCGGATATAGCTGTCATAGAGTGCGTTTTTGTTGTTCGCGTCTGAACGAGCGGCATAGGTTGTTCGAATGCGCTCATCCAAGCTTGGATAAGGGACGTTAGCGTTGTTGGCGTTGGCGTCACCTTGGCCGACTGAATAAGGCGGATTGCCCACAATCACGCGTATATCCAAATCCTTCTGCCGCTTACGCCGGGCGCTGTTGTCCTCCAGCAGTGCGTCTACGAGGTCGTCCTTCTCATACATTTGGAAGGTATCGGTTAGGCAGATGCCTTCAAACGGGGCGTACTCGTCGATTACTTCGCCATGGTAGGCCGCTTCGATATTGATGGCGGCGATGTAGTAGGCCAGTAGTACCAGCTCGTTAGCGTGGATCTCGTGCCGGTATTTGTGCGGCAACTCTTCCGGCTTGATAAGGCCAGACTGGATCAGGCGGGTGATGAAGGTGCCGGTGCCAGTGAACGGGTCGATGATGTGGACGCCCTTGCTGCCCAGGGTTTGGCCGAACTCCTGTTGCAGCAGGTGGTTGACGCTGTGGAGGATGAAGTCCACCACTTCGACTGGGGTGTAAACGATGCCCAAGCGCTCGGTCATTTTGGGGAAGGCGTTGCGGAAGAACTTGTCGTACAGCTCAACGATGATCTTCTGCTTACCCTGGGCGTTGTCGATGCCGGCAGCACGCTGACGCACGCTGGCGTAGAACTTCTCCAGGGTATCGGCTTCCTTGGCCAGGTGGTGCTCATGTAGCGCGTCCAGCACGCCTTGCATGGCCTTGGACATGGGGTTGTGGCTGGCAAAGCTGTATTCATCGAACAGTGCATCGAACACTGGCTTGGTTACCAGGTGCTGGGCGAGCATTTCGACGATCTCGCCATCGCTGATGCTGTCGTTGAGATCATCGCGTAGCTCAGCGGCGAAGGCCTCGAAAGTCGCTCTCTCCTGGGTGTATTCAGGGTTCTCCAAAATGCCCTGGATGCGGTCGATGTGGGTGCGGGCGATCTTGGCGATATCGTTGGCCCAGTCTTCCCAGTGGTGGCGGTTGCCGCACTTGTCGACGATCTTGGCGTAGATGGCCTTCTCGATTTCCCCCACCTCATAGGCCAGCTCGGCTTGCTGGGTCATCTGGCCTTCGACATCGTACTTAGCGTGTTTCTCACCAATGCCGTACTGGCCTTTGCCTGCCTGGCCGTTGCTCGTGCCGCTAGCTTTCCTGGCCTTTTTCTCGGCCTTGTCGGTGATGGCGATGACTTCCATCTTGCGCGGGTCAGAGCCGATCAGGTCGAGCTTGTTGACCATGGCGTCGAAACTGTCGTCATGCGAGCGTAGTGCCTGAAGCACCTGCCAGACCACCTTATAGGTCTGGTTGTCGTTGAGCGCTTCGTGGGGCTCCATTCCGGCAGGAATGACCACCGGCAGCACCACATAGCCACGCTTCTTGCCCGGTGCGTTGCGCATTACCCTGCCAACGGATTGCACCACGTCGACTTGGGAATTACGCGGCGTGAGGAAGAGCACGGCGTCAAGCGCCGGTACGTCCACACCTTCAGACAGGCAGCGCACGTTGCTGAGGATGCGGCAGGTGTTGGCTGGCGGTTCTTCCTTGAGCCAGTTGAGTTTGGCTTCCTTGGCGCTGGCATTCATGCCGCCATCGACGTGTGCGGCTTCGCATATGATGCGTGAGGCTTCATCGATGTTTTCTGACTCCTGATAAGCCTCCACCACCGATTGGAACATGCTGGCGATGTTGACAGAACTGACCTTGTGCTTGGTGCCCTTGTAGTTGGGCGAGATGACTTGGCAGAAAGCGACAGCGCGCTTCATGGGCTGATCATCACCCACCAGGTTTTCGGCCAGTCCCTGCTTGGCCAGCGCCTTCCAGCAACCGACTATCTTGGCGGCGTCGTCTACCTTGAGCTGGTTGTTCTCGTCCTTCAGCATCTCCTGAAGGCGGCGGCTGATGGTGCTCTCCTCGACGGTGAGTACCAGCACCTTGTAGTCAGTCAGCAGGCCGCGCTGAACGGCCTCGGAGAAGTTGATGACGAACAGCTCTTTGCCGTACAGCGCCTCATCATCCATCGAGCACAGTGTGACTTCGCCGGACTCAGCCTTGAGCTTGGCGTTGTCGCCATAGATGCGCGGCGTGGCGGTCATGTACAGACGCTTGGTGGCGCGGATGTAGTCGGCATCATGAACGCGCACAAAGTTGCTTTCGTCATCGTCGCCAAAGGTGGCGCCCGTGGTGCGGTGTGCTTCGTCGCAGATCACCAGATCGAAAGCGGCTAGACCATGATCAGCTTGGGCGCGGCTGATCACATCGATGGAGTGATAGGTGGAGAACACCACGCTCATGTGCTCGGCATCGTGACGCTTGAGCATTTCCGCCGCGAGACGATCTGCCTTGGTAGTGGCCGGGTATCGCAGTTCATGGGTGAATACCTGAACCGCGTCATCCTCTGCTTTACGCTTCTTGCCTACGTCACTGTCGGAGCAGACGGCAAAGCTGTGGAGCGGGGTGGCGCTTTCCTGCGTCCATTCGGTAAGGGTTTGCGATAGCAGTGACAGGCTGGGCACCAGGAACAGTACACGCTTGCCCTTGCCGGCCTGCTGCTCGGCAATTTTCAGGCTGGTGAAGGTCTTGCCGGTGCCGCAAGCCATGATCAGCTTGCCACGCTCGGCCTCCTTGAGGCCTGCGGCAACGGCGTTCAGGGCGGTCTGTTGGTGATCGCGTAGCTGCTTCTTGGTTTTGAGGGCGACTGCCTGATTGGGTTGATACTTGGCCCAGTCAATTTGGCTGTCTTCCAACGCTTGTAAGTCGATCTTGCTAACTGGAGGCTGCTGGCCTTGTAGCGCATCCTCGGCGTGCTCGCTCCAGTTGTTAGTGGTAGTAACGATGACGCGGTGCGAGAACGGCGTTTTGCCCGAGGCAGTGAAGAAACTGTCGATGTCCTTCTTCTGGACTTTGTAGTCCTCGGCATACAGCTTGCACTGGATAGCGTGGTATTGGCCGGTGCCCTGGGTGCGAGCCACTAAATCAATACCCGCATCTTTGCCGCTGAGGCTTTGCTCCTTCGCCCATTCCGCATATGTCCATACCTTGTCGTACAGGTCGCGGTAGGTGGCTTCGTTGCGCAGGTAAGTGCAAACCAGCTCTTCGAAGTAAGTACCTTTTTCGCGTTCGGTGACAGAAGCGCTACGGTAGGTATTGAGCAAGGCTGATAAGGCTGACATCGGCGGGAATTCCTTTTGAACTACGCGTGGCGCATTGCAGACGCCAAATCCGCGCAGTTTAGCAATTCAGCCCGTATTGATGCGAAGCGATGGTGCTTGTACTGGCTTGAAGGGGCCGGCTGATGACATGAGCGCGCATTCAGTTTTTATCGAGTCCAAATAGTCGGCCCATGTCTGCATCATGTCGCGCCGCTCTGGCAGAAATGAGGTTCGGTCGTATGCACGTCCCAGCGGATTTTTTACCGTGTGAGCAAGCTGATGCTCCAGGAGGTCTGGGCGAAACCCCAGTACCTCAGCACCTATGGTTCTCGCGGTCGCACGAAAGCCATGCCCCGTCATCTCGTCGCCGCTGATGTCCATGCGGCGTAACGCACTAAGTACGGCATTGTTGGACATCGGCCGGTCGCCTCCTCGTGCCGAGGGGAAGGCGTACCGATGTCTGCCGGTGAGTGGTTTCAGCTCGCGCAGAACAGCGATTGCTTGCTGGCTTAGGGGAACCAAATGATCCGGGCGATCCTGTTTGGTGACAGTGAGCCCTTTCATCTTGTGGCCGGGAATCAGCCATTCGCCAGCATCCAGATTGACCTCCGACCATTCCATGTGTCGAAGGTCTCCGGGGCGGCAGAACAGCAACGGAGCCAGTTTTAACGCACAACAAACAGGCATCGTTCCGCTGTAGCTGTCCAGTGCTTTAAGCAGGGCGCCGAGCTTTTCAGGGTCGGTCACGGCAGCAAAGTGTTTCACCCGCTTGGCTGGGAGAGTACGCGAGAGATTCCCGATCTGGTTGGGTGGGGTGATGCCGGCAGCTTCGGCGAACTCGAAGATCTGTTTGTAAATCTGGGCAACACGACGCGCCGTCTCGCGAGCGCCGCGCTTGATGATGCGCTGCAGGTTTTCGACCAGCATGGGCGTGCTGATGCTGCTGATCGGGAGTTTTCCCAGCCAGGGATAGGCATTGAGCTCAAGGCGCTGCCGCACCGTGCGGGTGTATTCCGGATCCCAGGATGACTCGCGAATACTCAGCCACTGCGTGGCAACCGACTCAAACGTGTGCTGGTGATCAAGCTGGCTGACCACCTTGGCCATACGCCTTTGCAGCGAAGGGTCTTGGCCGCCGGCAAGCTGAACACGAGCGTCATCACGCTTGCGCCGGGCCTCCTGTAGGCCAACCTCAGGATAAACACCAAGCGCCAAGCGCTTTTCCTTTCCCAGAAAGCGGTACTTCAAGCGCCAGTAACGGCCTCCGTTGGGCTGCACTTCAAGGTACAAACCTTGTTCGTCGTACAGGCGGTATGGCTTGTCCTGGGGCTTGGCGTTACGGCAGTTGGTGTCTTTCAGGGGCATTGGGGGCACATCCTCTCCGAGCGAGCTGATGAGCGTTTTATGCCCCCATATGTGCCCCCGTCAACCGTGGGATGCCCTGGGATTAGGTGGGAAAACGCGGGCAAGAAAAAAGCCGTAAAGCTTTGATTTCTCTAGGCTTTACGGCTTTTCTGGGTCTTCCTGGGAAGACTAAATGGTGGAGCCGGGGGGATTTGAACCCCCGTCCGCCAGCTCTCCGCTATCGGTTCTACATGCTTAGCCAGATCTACTGAGTTAACTCCGCGCCGCCCGATTGGCAGGGTGCTTGGAGCGAGCTGTATGAGTTTTAGCCGTTACGTCTACAGCGAACTTGGCGGCGATCCTGTTCTGTCTGACAGTCATTTCGGGTTTACAGACATCCCCTAGTGACCGCTGGAGCCGAAGCTACCAGATGAAGGTTAGGCGGCTAGCGCGTACCCTTCGTAGTTGTCGTCGTTGGCAACTATAAGTTTGCAACAGTTTATTTACGAGTTCTGTTACCAACTCGGCATGCCCCTCAAGTTTTGTTACCGGCGTCGAATCCTAATCGGCCCCTGGTGACGCTTGTGGTGCTGGGCGCGAGTGTACGGCGATCTCTCTGCGCTGTCGATCAGTTTGTAGCCATGCTGGTTACAAAATGTACAGCTCGGCTGCGGCAGGATCGCTCGCACGATCCCGCCGGCCTGGCTTAGTTGCCGGCGCCGGAACCGGAGCCGCTGGTGCCGCCGCTACCGGTGCTGCCTGGGCCTTTCAGCTCTTGCAGTGCCTTGGTGGAGTGCGCGATGCAGGCTTCGGTGTCGCCCGATTGCTGGGCTTGGCGGGCCTGTTTGACGTACTCGTCGACCTGGCTCTTGGCCGGCTCACCCAAGGTGGTGTTGGTGGCCATGTTGTCGTCGATTTCCTGCAGGTTGAGCTGGCACAGGTCGTCTTGGGCGAAGACGGCCGGGCTGGCGAGCAGTACCGCGGATGCGAGCAGTGCATGAACTTTCATTGTGGGTCCTCCAGTCTTATGGACTTCCCGGGCCTGCCAGATACCAACTGAAACGGCGGCGCCGAGTCGAATCGAACCCGTCAGGGGCTCTAAAATTCCGACTGCGATTGCGCGTGAGCGTTCATCGAAACGCCACAAACGAAACGGCCGCGCTTCGCTGAGCGGGGCCGTAGTGCCTTTTCTAGAGCGGCTGCGTGGTTGTTTTGCTCCGCGTTACGCGGTCCACCAGGTAGACCAGGCCGTGGTAGTCGATCTCGCCATGACGCGACAGGCCGATCTCGCAGGTGCGGCTGGTGGAAATGCCTTCCTCGCAGATCTGCACGGCGTCTTTCAGGCTGCGTAGAGCGTGGCCGTTCAGTTCTGGCGTGGTGAAGCCCTTGTCACCGGCGAAGCCGCAGCAGTGGATGCCTTCGGGCACCACGACTTCCCTGGCGCAGCGACGAGCGATATCGATCAGTGCCTGTGCTTCCCCAAGGTGCTGGGTGCTGCAGGTAACGTGCACGGCGATCGCCTTTTCCTGCGGGACGAAGTCCAACTTGTCGAGCAGGTGTGTGCGGATGAAGCGCACCGGGTCGTACATGTCGAGGCGTTGATCGGTCAGGCCCTGGACCAGGCGCAGCGTGCAGGGACTGGTGTCGCAGTAGATCGGATCAAGCCCGCCGCGGCTGGCCTTGAGCAGCGCGTCGAGCATCTCCTGACGCTTGCGTTCGCCCTGTTCAGCGTAACCCTTGGAAGCGAACGGTTGGCCGCAGCACAGGTCGTTCAGCTGCTCGGGGAAAATCACCTGGTAGCCGGCCTTTTCCAGCAGGCTGCGGGTCTTGTCGAGCAGCGGCTCCTGTTCCTGATCGCGGGCAGCGGGCGCCATGGCGCGGGAGACGCAGGCGGCCAGATAGACCACCCGCGGGCGCTCGTCCTGAACGGTAGGCTGGGGCAGGTGCAGGCGCTGCAGGGGTTGCGGCATCGCCGGTGTCCATTGCGGGATGCGACCCTTGCTGGCGTTGGTCATGGTTGCGGACAGCTTGGCCAGGCGCTTGGTGCCGAGGATGATGTGCGCGCCGTTGGCGGCATGCAGCATGAAACGGGTGCCCTGTACGGCGGTGCTGAAATGGTCGGCCAGCCAGTTGGCGGCGCCGGTTTTGCTCGCTTCACGTCCGCGCAGCTTGCGTACCAGGTCGCCAGTGTTGATGCCGACCGGGCATCGCTGGGCACAGAGGCCGGTGGCGGCGCAGGTTTCCACGCCGTGGTAGTGGTAGAGCCGCTCGATTTCCGTGGTGTCGACGCCGGCGCGCTTACGGGCTTGGATGTCGCGCCAGATGACGATGCGCTGGCGTGGAGTGAGGGTCAGTCCGTTGGACGGGCAGACCGGCTCACAGAAACCGCACTCGATGCACTTGTCGACGATCTCGTCGGCGGCCGGCATCGGCTTGAGGTTCTTCAGGTGGATGTCCGGGTCTTCGGAGAGCACCACGTCCGGATTGAGGATGCCGGTGGGGTCGAGCAGGCGCTTGATCTTCCACATCAGCGCGTAAGCTTCGCTGCCCCATTCCAGCTCGACGAAGGGCGCCATGTTGCGTCCGGTGCCGTGCTCGGCCTTGAGCGCACCGCCGAATTCGACGGCGACCAGCTGCGCCACTTCGCCCATGAAGGCTTCGTAACGGGCGACCTGCGCCGGATCATCGAAACCCTGGGTGAAGACGAAGTGCAGGTTGCCCTCCAGCGCGTGGCCGAAGAGGATCGCCTCGTCGTAGCGGTGCTTGTCGAGCAGTTCGATCAGCCGGTTTACACCCTCGGCCAGGCGCTCGACGGGGAAGGTGACATCTTCGATGATCACCGTGGTGCCGGTCTGGCGCACGGCGCCGACTGCCGGGAAGGTGTCCTTGCGGATCTTCCAAAGCTGGTTGTAGACCACCGGGTCTTCGCTGAAGTCGACCTGCTTTTCCACCGGGAAATGCGCGATGGAGGTCATGATCAGGTTGATCTGCTCGTGCAGCAGCGACTGGCTGGCGGCGCGCGATTCGATCAAGAGTGCGCAGGCGGTCGGCGACAGTTCCTTCACCCACTCGGGCATGCCGGCCTTGTGTTCGACCGAGCGCAGACTGCGGCGGTCCAGCAGCTCTACGGCCGACACCGGCTGCTGCTTGAGCACCGGCACGGCCAGGCAGCAGGTTTCCACGTCAGGGAACACCACCAGCGCGCTGGCTTTGTGCGGGTGATCCGGCACGGTGTCGTAGGTCACCGCGCTGATAAAGCCCAGCGTGCCTTCGGAACCGACCATCAGGTGGCTGAGGATATCCAGCGGCTCGTCGTAGTCGACCAGCGCATTGAGCGAGAAACCGGTAGTGTTCTTCAGTCGGTACTTGTGGCGGATCTTCGCGGCCAGTTCGGTGTTGGCGCGGGTTTCGCGGCCCAGCTCGGCCAGCTGTTCGAGTAGCGCCGCATGGCTCTGGCGGAAGGCGGCAACGCTGGAGGCATCCTCGCTGTCGACCACGGTGCCGTCGGCCAGCACGACGCGCAGGCCGGCGAGGGTTTTGTAGGTGTTCTGCGCCGTGCCGCAGCACATGCCGCTGGAGTTGTTGGCGACGATGCCGCCGATCTTGGCGGCGTTGATCGAGGCCGGATCAGGGCCGATCTTGCGCTGAAATGGCGCGAGCACGGCGTTGGCGTTGGCACCGATTACGCCGGGCTGCAGGCGGATCTGCTCGCCGCCGTTGCGAATCTCGCGGCCGTTCCAGTTGTCGCCGAGGACGATCAGCACCGAGTCGCTGATCGCCTGGCCGGACAGGCTGGTGCCGGCGGCGCGGAAGGTCACCGGGACGTTCTCCGCATGGGCCAGCTTGAGCAGCGCGATCACCTCGGCTTCGGATTCGACGCGCACCACCAGTTTGGGAATCAGCCGGTAGAAGCTTGCGTCGGTACCGAAGGCGAGGGTGGAGAGCGGGTCGTCGAAGCGCCGCTCGACCGGGATCAGACGTTCGACTTCGCGGAGGAACGCGGCTGGCAAAGGCGCACGTTCAAGCTGGGCGGCCGCGTTCATGCGTCCTCCAGGATCAGCAGGATCAGATCCTTCGGCCCGTGGGCGCCGTAGGCCAGCACCTGCTCGATGTCGGCGGTTTTCGACGGGCCGGAGACCAGCAGCGCATTGGTCGGCATGCCGGCAGCCCACTGAAACTTCTGCTGGATCTCGTAGAAGTTGTCGTGGATTTCGCTGGCCTTGAGGATGGCGAAGTGCACCGGTGGCACCAGGCTCATCAGGCGCGGCTCCTCGCGGGTCGGCCACATGATCAGACTGCCGGTGGAGGCGATGGCGCCGAGTGTGCCGGTGAGGCTCGCCGGGGTGTCGTTGAACAGCTCGTCCTTCCAGTCCTCGACCGGGCGGTCGTAGGCCTTCAGCGTCGGCAGGCCCTCACGGCCGGCGCAATGCGCGGTGAAGCGCTGGCCGTACGGCGTGGTCGGGGCGATCAGCAGGCTCGGCAGCTGGCGGTCGTGCAGCAGCTGTTCGAGCAGGGCGGGCCAATCGGCGTCCGTGGTCAGGTGAATCTCGGTGTGCACCGCTTCCATCAGCTGACGCAGACGGGCGATGCGCTGCTCGGGCGCGTAGCTCCAGGGCTGGGTGACCAGCGATACGTCGTAGTCATCGACGATAGGCGTGGTGCCTTCCAGGCTCTTTTTCAGCTTGGCGAGGATATTGGCCTTGGCGCTCATCGCTTGCCCTCCAGGTGCTCGCGGGCCAGCTCGTGCAGCGAGCGGGCGGCAGGTTTCGGTGCGCTGTGGTTCTGCGTCCAGGGGCCGATGTTCGATGGCGTCAGGCCGCGCAGGCGAGTGGCGAAGAAGCCGAATACGCGGTACAGCGTCGGGCTGGTGTTGAGCAGGCGCCAGCCGGCCCACATCAGTCGTTCTTTCTTCGAGTATTTGCTGCCCTGGCCGCGCATGACCTTGTGCGGATCGTCCGGTGCCTTGACGTTCTCCTCACGCAGGCGCCGCAGGATGGACGGAATCGGGATCTTCACCGGGCAGACCTCGCCGCAGGCGCCGCACAGCGACGAGGCGCTGGGGTGATCCGGCACTTTGTCCAGACCGACCATGTGCGGCGTGATGATCTTGCCGATCGGACCGGGGTAGACCTCGCCGTAGGTATGGCCGCCGACGCGGGTGTACACCGGGCAATGGTTCATGCAGGCGCCGCAGCGGATGCAGTTCAGCGTCTGGCGCAGCTCACTGTCGGCGAAGGCCTGGCTGCGGCCGTTGTCCAGCAGGATCAGGTGCACTTCTTGCGGGCCGTCGAGCTCATCGGCCTTGCGCGGGCTGGAGATCATGTTGACGTAGGTGGTGATCGGCTGGCCCAACGCCGAGCGAGTCAGCAGCGAGAGCAGCGGGACCACGTCGCGCAGATTCTCCACGACCTTCTCGATCCCGGTGACGGCGATATGTACCGGCGGCACACCGGTGGACATGCGCCCGTTGCCCTCGTTCTCCACGAGCAGCAGGGTGCCGGTTTCAGCCACCGCGAAGTTCACGCCGGAGACGCCGATATCGGCCTCGAAGAACTTCTGGCGCAGCGTGCGGCGGCCGATCTGAATGAGTTGGTCGACGTCCTTGGTGTACTCCACGCCGAGTTTCTCGTGGAACAGGGACGCGACCTGGCCGGCGTTCTTGTGGATTGCCGGCATGATGATATGGGAAGGCTTTTCGTGGTCGAGCTGGACGATGTACTCGCCCATGTCCGATTCCAGGCATTCGATGCCATGGCCTTCGAGGAAATGGTTCATCTCCATCTCTTCGCTGACCATCGATTTGCCCTTGATCACCTGCTTCGCCTCGTGGGCGCGGGCGATCTCGAGGACGATGTTGTTCGCCTCTTCAACCGTCTCCGCCCAGTGCACTTTCACACCATTGCGGGTCAGGTTGGTTTCCAGCCGCTCGAGCAGTTCGGGCAGCTTGGACAGTGCGCGGGCGCGGATGCGGTTGCCCATCTCGCGCAGCCGCTCGCGTTCGTCGGCATCGCTGAAGGCCACGGCACGCTTGGTCATCAGCGAGTCCATGGCGGTACGGAAGTTGCGCCGTAGCTGGTCGTCCTTCAGGGATTTGCGCGCGCGGGCGCGGAAATCCGGGTCACCGGCGTTCTCGATCTGTATCGCGGGGATACGCTGTTCGGCGTTCATCGGGCACCTCCGGTGCGTTGCCAGAGGAAGGTCGCCAGATGCTGACCGCGCAGGGCTTCACGCTGTTTCTCCAGCGAACCGTTGATGTTCATCAGGCAGCCACAGTCGGCGCTGATCACCTGATGCGCGCCGGATTCCTTCAGTGCGCGGGTCTTGTCCAGCACCATGGCCCCGGAGATGTCGGGCATGCGTACGCTGAAGGTACCGCCGAAGCCGCAGCATTCGCTTTCGTGATCATGCTCGACGCGCTCGACCTGGCCCAGCTGTGCAAGCAGGGCGCGGCCGTGCAGGTGGGTGTTCATCTCGCGGCGGGCCGAGCAGGAGGTATGCAGGGCAACCTTGGTCGGCATGCCGGCGTCCTTGAATTCGACCTTGCAGACGTTGAGCAGGAACTCGGCCAGCTCGAAGGTGCGCTCGGCCAGCGCTTGCGCCTTCTTCAGCGTGGCCGGCTCGTCCTTGAACAGGTCCAGATAATGGTGGCGCAGCATCCCGGCGCAGGAACCGGACGGGACGACCACGGGCCAGTCGTTGGCGAACAGATCCAGTTGCGCCCGTGCGACGTTGCGTGCCTCGTCGGTGTAGCCGCTGGTGTAGGCCGGCTGGCCGCAGCAGGTCTGACCCTGCGGGAAGTGCACGGTCAATCCTTCGCGCTCGAGCAGGCGGATGGCATCCAGGCCAGCCTCGGGATAGAACAGGTCGACCACGCAGGTACCGAACAGATAAACCTGGCTCGGCTTGGCGGGGTATTCGCGCGGCTTTGGCAGCGGCGGCGCGACGCGGGTAGCGTTCGGCGCAGCATCGTAGAAGAGTTCGCTCATCGGCTTGGTCTCCGGGTTAGCCCGGTTATCCGCAAACAGGCTTTTGAAAAACTATCTGCGTTTGGCAATACGTCGTTAAAGCAGCCTCAGAATACTCATTTAGGAACCTGAACTCGTATGCGAGCCCAGTCCTTTCTTCGGCTGCTTTGCCTCGTCTTGCCGGTCTCGCTTACGTTTTTCAATGGCCCTGTCAGGTGCGGTTTCTGGAATGCAACCGTGCCCCCAGATGGGGGCACGGTTCCTGTTTCTTACACTCCGACCAGTGGGTCGGTCACGCCTAGCACGTAGATGGCGATCAGGCCGATCACCCCCGTGAACAGCACGTAGTACAGCGTAGGCCATATGGTCTTGCGCAGCGTGGAGCCTTCGCGACCGAGCAGGCCGACGGTAGCGGATGCCGCCACCACGTTGTGGATCGCAACCATGTTGCCCGCCGCAGCGCCAACAGCCTGGGTGGCAACTACCATCGCGCCGGAAATTCCGAGCGACTGTGCAACGCCAAACTGGAACTGGCTGAACATCATGTTGCTGACGGTGTTGGAGCCAGCGAGGAATGCACCCAGAGCGCCCACCGACGGCGCCAGCAGCGGGTAGATGCTGCCAACGCTATCGGCGACGTAGCGCGCCATGACGATCGGCATGCTGGCCAGTTCGGCACCGTTGACGCCCGAGTTGATCAGGATGCGCACCATCGGCACGGTGAACAGCAGTACGAAGCCGGCGCTGAGCAGCACGCCGCTGGATTCCTTCACTGCCGCCTTGAGCTCGGAAACGCGCATGCCATGCAGGAAAAAGGTAATCAACACCACCATGACGAGGATGCCGCCCGGCAGGTACAACGGCTCGATGCCGGCATTGATGCCTGTTTCGCCAAGGATGTTGGCAAAAGCGATGGATACCGATTTCAGTGCAGCTGTGACCTGCGGGAACACCCGGCTGATCACCAGAATCGCGCCGACCAGCACGTAGGGCAGCCAGGCACGGAAGGCGCTCATCGGGCGGGCAGCCATCTCGTCCAGCTTCATTTCGATTGTGCCCAGCCACTCGGCCGGCCATTCCTTGGCGTCCGCGAAGTCCCAGGTGGTCTTCGGCGTCAGGAACTTGAAGCGGGCAGCGGTGGTAACGATCGCCAGGCCCACCAGGCCGCCGAGCAGCGACGGGAATTCGGGGCCGAGGAAGATGCCGGTGGCAGCGTAGGGCAGGGTGAACGCCAGGCCGGCGAAGATCGCGAACGGCAACACTTCGAAGCCGGCTTTCCAGCTTTTCTCCTTGCCGAAGAAGCGCGTCAGCATCAGCACCATGACCAGCGGCATTACTGTGCCGACGATGGCGTGGGTGATCGCCACACTGCTGGTGATCTGCTGCAGGTAGGCGTTCCAGCTGGACCCCTGCGCAACCAGTTGCGCGCCGATGGTGGCGGTATCCAGGCCGCTGTTGATGCCTACGACGATCGGCGTACCGACCGCGCCGAAAGACACCGGCGTGCTTTGCACCAGCATGCCGAGCAGGACTGCAGCCATTGCCGGGAAGCCGACCGCAACCAGCAGCGGTGCGGCGATGGCGGCCGGAGTGCCAAAGCCGGAAGCGCCCTCGATGAAGCAACCGAACAGCCAGGCGATGATGATGGCCTGGATGCGGCGGTCAGGGCTGATGGTGGTGAAACCGGCACGAATGGCGGTGATGCCGCCGGAATGCTTGAGGGTGTTCAGCAGCAGGATTGCGCCGAAGATGATCCACAGCAGGCCCAGGGTGATCACCAGACCTTGCAGCGTCGAGGCGATGATGCGGTTGACGCTCATGTCCCAGACGAACAGCCCGATGGCTGCGGTGAACAGGAAGACCAACGGCATGGCGCGGCTGGCTGGCCAGCGCAGGCCGATCAGCATGATTGCTGCGAGCAGAATGGGTGTGAAGGCGAATAGTGCGAGCAGTCCGTTGGACATGTCAGGCTTCCCCTGCGGTTCGGTTCAGATGGGGCCCTGAGCGGACCGTGGAGTAGTTTTTGTGCGCAGATCTCATGCTGAGTCCTCTTATTTTTAGACCACTTTGTAAATTGGTAATACCAATTAACAGAAGTGAATGGCCAGCGTAAGAGCTGCGTATAGGTGCGTCAATTAGCTAGCTATAGACTTTGGTCGCAACAGCCGGCCTTGTGCAGATGCGCGGTCATGGCTAGCATTTTCGGATTGGTATGACCATTCGGGGTGGCTATGGACGTGGGGATGGTGCGGCAGCGGCGGCTAGCGGACGATATCGTCGCGCAGCTGGAAACCATGATTCTTGAGGGCACGCTCAAGGCGGGTGAGCGTCTGCCCGCGGAGCGCGCCCTGGCTGAAAGCTTTGGTGTTTCGCGGCCTTCGCTGCGCGAAGCGATTCAGAAGCTCGCCGCCAAGGGGCTGCTGGTCAGCCGGCATGGCGGAGGTACGTTCGTCGCCGAGGCGCTGGGCTCGACGTTCAGTGATCCGTTGCTGCATCTGCTGGAAAACAACAGCGATGCGCAGCGCGACTTATTGGAGTTTCGCCACACGCTCGAGGGCAGCTGCGCCTACTACGCAGCGCTGCGTGCGACCGAGGTGGATCGGAAGCGGCTCACCGAAGCCTTTGCCGCATTGCAGGACTGCTACGCCCGGGAAGGTAAAGTCTCCCGGGCGGAAGAGGGTGCAGCCGATGCCCAGTTCCATCTCGCTATTGCCGAAGCCAGCCACAACGCGGTGCTGCTGCATACCATTCGTGGCCTGTTCGACCTGCTCAAGCGCAACGTGGTGACCAATATCGGCGGCATGTACGCCCTGCGTGACGAAACGCGGGACATGCTGATGAGCCAGCATCGCGAGTTGTACGAGGCGATCATGGCCAGGCGAGCGACCGAGGCGCGGGAGGTCATCCATCGCCATATCAATTACGTGCAGGAAGTGCTGGCTGAAGGTCAGCAGGAAGCCCAGCGGCTGGCGCGCGCGCAGCGTCGGCAGGGTGAACGGATGCAGTAGGAAGGTTGAGAACTGAGCCGGCACTGGCTGCCGGCTCGGGTATTGCCGCGTGGGCTTATCGGGCCATGCGACGGGCGCGGCTCAGTCGTCCTTGCCCTTGGTGCGCATCGCGCGCTGGATCTCCCGATCGGAATCGCGTTCCTTCTCGGTGTGGCGCTTGTCGTATTCCTTCTTGCCTTTGCCGAGGGCGATCTCGCACTTGATCATGTGCTTCTTCCAGTACAGCGAAAGCGCCACGCAGGCGTAGCCCTTCTGCTGCACGGCACCGAACAGCTTGCCTAGCTCGCGCTTGTTCAGCAGCAGCTTGCGGGTGCGGGTCGGGTCGGCGATGACGTGGGTGCTGGCACTGGTCAGCGGCGTGATGTGCGCGCCCATCAACCAGGCTTCACCGTCCTTTAGCAGGACGTAGCTGTCCACCAGCTGAGCCTTGCCAGCACGCATGCTCTTCACTTCCCAGCCGGCCAGGACGAGGCCTGCCTCGAATTTCTGTTCGATGAAGTAGTCGTGTAGCGCCTTCTTGTTCAGCGCGATGGTCCCGGGGGACTGTTTCTTCTGTTTGGCCATAGGGGCCGCATTATAGGGAGTCCCGCTGCGGCTGGCGACAGCCTGCAAGAGCGCTGGCGGCAGAAACTTGAGGGGCAGCCGTTAATCCCCGACAATGTGCCCCGCTTTGCGCTGAGCCGCTTCCCGGGTGTCGCCCGGAAGCCGCGGTTGCGGGCTGGCTGCGCCAACTTTTGGATGGCGCGCAATGAAACGACGACGTAGAAGGTCCGCATGACGACGCACATTCAACGTTCCGCGCTGCTGCCGTACCCGGCCCAGGCGCTGTTCGACATGGTCAACGACGTAGCCAGCTACCCGCAGTTCCTGCCTTGGTGTTCAGCGACTGAGGTGCTTTCCAGCAGCGAGACCGAAATGCACGCCAGCATGACGGTGGCGAAGGCCGGGTTGAGCCAGCGTTTCATGACGCGCAATGCCCTGGACCTCGGCAAGCGTATCGAGATGACGCTTGAGGAAGGCCCATTCAGCCATCTTCATGGCATCTGGGAATTCAAGGCCCTTGGCGAGAAGGCCTGCAAGATAAGCCTGGATCTGACCTTTGATTACGCCGGGCCGCTGGTCAAGGCGACCCTTGGGCCGTTGTTCAATCAGGCTGCCAACACTTTGGTCGATGCCTTCTGCGAGCGGGCGAAGCAGCTATATGGATAAGCAATCGATTGCGGTCGAAGTGGTCTATGCCCTGGCCGACAAGCAGAAGCTGCTGCAGATGACCGTGCCCGCGGGCACCACCGTGCGCGAGGCGGCCTTGCGTTCGGGAATCGATGCGCACTTCCCGGGGCTCGATCTGGCCGCAGCTCCGTTGGGTATCTTCGGCAAGGCCGTGCCCAAGCCCGATGAGCGCGTGCTCGAGGAGGGTGAGCGCGTGGAGATCTACCGGCCGCTGATTGCCGACCCGAAAGAGGTGCGCAAACAGCGCGCCGCACGGGCAGCAAAGAACAAGGCCGAAGACGCTTGAATATGCTGAAACAAAAACGCCCGGGCTAGCCGGGCGTTTCTTTATTCGGTTTCCAGCGGTTCGGGAATCGGCACCGGAACCGGCTCTGCTTCATCCACTTCACGCTGAATCTGCTCCAGCAGCGAGCCAGGCGCAGGGCGCTCTTCAGGCTGACTTGGCTGGGCGGCAGGAGCCGCGTCAGGCGCCTGGGCGTCGCGGCCAAGGATCTGTTCATCGCGGCTTACGCCGGGCATGAAGTCGCCGGCCAGGCCTGCCAGCTGGTCGTTGGCGTTGAACACCAGGCTGACGCGCTCCTGCTGGCGCGGACTGCCGCCGGGCTGGATGCTGTACAGGTAGTCCCAGCGGCTGGCATGGAAGGTGTCGGTGATCAGCGGGTTGCCCATGATAAACCGCACCTGCTGGCGGGTCATTCCGGGGCGCAACTGGTCTATCATGTCCTGCGTGACGACATTGCCCTGTTGAATGTCGACCTTGTAAACCCCGGGGAATGAACAACCGGCGAGTGCGACCAGACCTGCGAAGGAGAGGCTGGCCAGCATGAGCTTGGTGTTTTGCATCGGTGGGTGACTTCCACTATCTTGGCTGGGCAAAGAACCCGGATCATACCCGTATTGAAGGAGGCTGCGAAACAGCAGCAGTGAGAAAGCCAACCATGGTTGAAAATAGCGAACTACGTAAAGCTGGTCTCAAGGTAACTCTGCCGCGGGTCAAGATCCTGCAGATGCTGGACACTACCGATCGCCGCCACATGAGCGCCGAAGACGTCTACAAGGCGTTGATGGAAGCGGGTGAGGATGTCGGTCTGGCGACGGTCTATCGCGTGCTGACCCAGTTCGAGGCGGCCGGTCTGGTAGTTCGGCACAACTTCGATGGTGGTCATGCCGTCTTCGAGCTGGCCGACGGCGGGCATCACGACCACATGGTCTGCGTCGATAGCGGCGACGTCATCGAGTTTTTCGATCCCGAGATCGAGAAGTTGCAGAAAGAAATCGTCAAGCGTCACGGCTACGAGCTGGTGGATCACAATCTGGTGCTCTACGTGCGCAAGAAAGACTGATCCAGACATATGAAAAAGGCGGCCAAGGCCGCCTTTTTTGTGCCTGGCTGCCGGGCTCAGGCTTGTGCGGAGGTGACCATCTGTCGGGCATGTGCCAGAGACTGCTCGGTCAGATCGACGCCGCCGAGCATTCGCGCGATTTCCTCGACGCGGCCGTTCTGATCCAGTTCTGCGACGGCAGTGCGGGTTTCATCCGCCCCGCGAGCCTTGTGCACGAACAGGTGGTGATGTCCTTGGGCGGCGACCTGGGGCAGGTGGGTGACGGTCAGCACCTGGCCGCGCTCGCCGAGGCGGCGCAGCAGCTGGCCAACGATCTCCGCGGTGGGGCCGCCGATACCGACGTCGACTTCATCGAACACCAGCGTCGGTACGCGGGATGTCTGCGCGGTGATCACCTGAATCGCCAAGCTGATACGTGATAGTTCACCCCCGGATGCGACCTTGGCCAGGGCGCGCAGGGGCTGGCCCGGGTTGGCGCTGACCAGGAACTCGACCTGCTCCAGGCCGTAGGGCATCAGTTCGCCTTCGGCTGCAGGCTTGAGTTGCACGCTGAATCTGCCGCCTGGCATACCCAGTCTTTGAATCTCTACCTCGACAGCGCTGGCCAGTTGTTCGGCCGCGGCCTGGCGCATGCGGCTGAGTTCGCCGGCTTTTTCTTCGTAGTGCCGAGCGTAGGCCGCCAGTTCTTCACCGAGGCGCTCGACTGCTTCGTCGTCGGCGTTCAGCCCTTCTAGCTCCTCCAGCAGCTGCTGGTGCAGGTTGGGCAGTTCGGTCGGTTGCACGCGGTGCTTGCGAGCGAGGGTGTAAATGGTATCCAGCCGCTCTTCCAGCATCTGCTGGCGCTCCGGATCGGCGTCGAAGTGATCGACGAAGCGGTTCAGCTCGCCGATCGCCTCTTCGACCTGAATCTGCGCGCTTGCCAGCAGATTGACTGCTTCGCTCAGGGCTTGAGGTTGGTTCTGGAAGGCGCTCAGACGCTGCAGGCTGCTGGTCAGTGCCGACAGCACGTTGCCGGCATCGCTCTCGCTGCACAGCTCCATGACTTGACGGCAGGCGCCGAGCAACTGCTCAGCATTGGCCAGGTTCTTGTGTTCGCGCTCGAGTTGCTCCAGTTCGTTCTCGCCCAGCGCCAGGTTCTCCAGCTCTTCCAGCTGGTAGCTGAGCAATTGGTGGCGTGCGCGCTGTTCGTCGCCACTGTTGCTCAGGCGTTCCAGGGTCTGTCGCGTCTGCCGCCAGCGCTGGGCGGCCAGCTGGACCTGTCGCGCCAGCTCCTGGTTGCCGCTGTACTCATCGAGCAGGCGCCGATGGGTGTCGGTCTTCAGCAGGGATTGATGCTCGTGCTGGCTGTGGATATCGATAAGCAGCTCGCCCAGCGACTTGAGGTCGCCCTGCGGACAAGGGGTGCCGTTGATGTAGCCGCGGGAACGACCTTCGGCGGTGATGACGCGGCGCAGGATGCAGGGCCCGTCATGGTCCATGTCGCGCTCGGCGAGCCAGGCGCGGGCGTCGGGAATATCGTCCAGGTCGAAGCTGGCAAGAATGTCGGCCTTGTCGGCGCCGATGCGCACCACGCTGCTGTCGGCCCGGTCGCCCAGTGTCAGGCCGAGGGCGTCGAGCATGATCGACTTGCCTGCGCCGGTTTCTCCGCTGATGACGCTCATGCCGCGTTTCAGCTCGAGGTCGAGGTGCTCGACGATGGCGTAGTTGTGGACCGATAGATGAACCAGCATGGCAAGGGCTCCCGATTTTGCGTGGCTGGGTATTTATACAGTGGTTTTCTTGGGCGCTACAAGCGTTGAAGCATGAATGTGCGGTTGCTCGTCATTTCGCTGGGCGCTCTTCGCTTTCCGCCCTTGAAGCCTGTTTTTCGCGCCCCCATATAGCGGCACAAGCGCGGGTTTGCTGCCCGCTGATCGTATAGAGAGGAGGACCTATGGCCGACGAGCAGAACCTGGATAACCAGAACCCGGAAGCGCCCGAGCATTCGGAAGCGGACGTAGCCGAGGATCTGGCCGCCCGCGTGCAGTCGCTGGAAGAGCAGCTGGCCGCTGCGCAGGACCAGTCACTGCGCGTTGCGGCTGAGCTGCAGAACATCCGCCGGCGCGCCGAGCAGGATGTGGAAAAGGCGCACAAGTTCGCCCTGGAAAAGTTTGCCGGTGATCTGCTTGCCGTTGCCGACAGTCTCGAGCGTGGCCTTGAGCTGTCCAGTGCTGATGACGAAGCGGTCAAGCCCATGCGTGAGGGCGTCGAGCTGACCCTCAAGCTGCTTCAGGACACGCTGGCGCGTCACCAGCTCGAGCAGCTCGATCCGCATGGCGAGCCGTTCAATCCTGAGCATCATCAGGCCATGGCCATGGAAGAAAGCACCCACGTCGAGCCGGGCAGCGTGCTCAAGGTGTTCCAGAAAGGTTACCTGCTCAACGGTCGCCTGCTGCGTCCGGCGATGGTCGTCGTCAGCAAGGCGCGCCCCCCCCCCCCCCCCCCCCGCCGATGTGCCGCCTTCGATTGATGAGAAGGCTTGAAATCCGGTTGCCGACCCCCATCTGGTAGCCAAGCGTTTTTGTGTTACCCGCAGCCGGTAAAACAGGCGCGGACCAATCGAAATTTGGAGAGCGAATTAAATGGGCAAGATCATCGGTATCGACCTGGGAACCACCAACTCCTGCGTCTCGATTCTGGAAAACGGCAAGGCCAAGGTAATTGAAAATGCCGAAGGCGGCCGTACCACTCCGTCGATCATCGCGTACGCGAACGACGGCGAAATCCTGGTTGGTCAGTCGGCCAAGCGCCAGGCAGTGACCAACCCGCACAACACCCTGTATGCGGTGAAGCGTCTGATCGGTCGTCGCTTTGACGAAGACGTCGTGCAGAAAGACATTCAGATGGTCCCTTACAAGATCGTCAAGGCCGACAACAGCGACGCCTGGGTCGAGGTGAATGGCCAGAAAATGGCGCCGCCGCAGATCTCCGCTGAAATCCTGAAGAAGATGAAGAAGACCGCCGAGGACTACCTCGGTGAGCCGGTGACCGAGGCGGTGATCACCGTTCCGGCCTACTTCAACGACAGCCAGCGTCAGGCCACCAAGGATGCCGGTCGTATCGCCGGTCTGGACGTCAAGCGCATCATCAACGAGCCGACCGCGGCTGCGCTGGCATACGGTATGGACAAGGCCAAGGGCGACCACACCGTGATCGTCTATGACCTGGGTGGCGGTACCTTCGATGTTTCGGTGATCGAGATCGCCGAAGTCGATGGCGAGCATCAATTCGAAGTATTGGCCACCAACGGTGACACCTTCCTCGGTGGTGAGGACTTCGACATCCGCCTGATCGACTACCTCGTCGACGAGTTCAAGAAAGAAACCGGCATGAACCTCAAGGGTGATCCGCTGGCGATGCAGCGCCTGAAGGAAGCAGCAGAGAAGGCCAAGATCGAGCTGTCCTCCAGTCAGCAGACCGACGTCAACCTGCCATACATCACCGCAGACTCGACCGGTCCTAAGCACCTGAACGTGAAGATCTCCCGGGCCAAGCTGGAAGCGCTGGTCGAGGATCTGGTGCAGCGCACCATCGAGCCTTGCCGCATTGCGCTGAAGGATGCCGGCGTTGACGTTTCGAAGATCGACGACGTGATCTTGGTCGGTGGTCAGACCCGTATGCCGCTGGTGCAGCAGAAAGTCGCCGAGTTCTTCGGCAAGGAAGCACGTAAGGACGTCAACCCGGATGAAGCCGTGGCCATGGGTGCTGCCATTCAGGGCGCGGTCCTGGCCGGTGACGTCAAGGACGTGCTGTTGCTCGACGTATCGCCGCTTACCCTGGGCATCGAAACCCTGGGTGGCGTGATGACGCCGCTGATCGAGAAGAACACCACCATCCCGACCAAGAAGTCGCAGGTGTTCTCCACTGCGGACGATAACCAGAGCGCCGTGACCATTCATGTGCTGCAGGGCGAGCGCAAGCAGGCTACGCAGAACAAGTCGCTGGGTCGCTTCGACCTGGCCGAGATCCCGCCGGCACCGCGTGGCATGCCGCAGATCGAGGTCACCTTCGACATCGACGCCAACGGCATCCTGCACGTGTCTGCCAAGGACAAGGCCACTGGCAAGCAGCAATCCATCGTGATCAAGGCCAACTCGGGTCTGTCCGAGGAGGAAATCGAGCAGATGGTCCGCGATGCCGAGGCGAATGCCGAGGAAGACCGCAAGTTCGAGGAGTTGGCGACTGCGCGCAACCAGGGCGATCAGCTGGTGCATGCGACCCGCAAGATGCTCGTTGAGGCCGGCGACAAGGCCAGCGACGACGACAAAGCGGCAATCGAGAAAGCGCTTGGCGAGCTGGAAGTGGCCATCAAAGGCGACGACAAGGCCGAGATCGAAGCCAAGATCGCTGCGGTTTCCCAGGCTTCCACGCCGGTCGCGCAGAAGATGTACGCCGAGCAGGCTCAGGCTGGTGAAGGTCAGTCGGCCGATGAGCAGGGCAAGCCGGGTGACGACGTAGTCGACGCCGAGTTCGAAGAGGTCAAGGACAACAAGTAAGCCCTGGCTTGCTTCCGCTCCAGCCCGTCCCGACATCGTTCGGGCGGGCCCGACCGCTGCGCGGGGGCTTGCTCCCGCGTCGGCGTGTCTGGAAGGCATGAATTTGAGGGTTCAGGATAGTTATGGCCAAACGCGATTTTTACGAGGTGCTGGGCGTCGAGCGCGGCGTCAGCGAGGCAGAGCTGAAAAAGGCTTACCGGCGCCTTGCGATGAAGCATCACCCGGACCGCAATCCGGGGGACAAGGCGGCTGAAGACGCCTTCAAGGAGGCCAATGAGGCCTACGAAGTACTCTCCGATCCGAGCAAACGTGCTGCCTACGATCAGTACGGCCATGCTGGGGTCGATCCGCAGATGGGTGCTGGGGCAGCCGGTGCCGGTTACGGTGGTGCGAACTTCTCCGATATCTTCGGCGACGTGTTCAGCGATTTCTTCAGTGGCGGCCGCGGCGGCGGCCGTGGTGGCGCACAGCGTGGCAGCGATCTGCGCTACACGCTCGAACTCGACCTGGAAGAGGCAGTGCGCGGCACCACCGTGACCATTCGCGTGCCGACCCTGGTCGAGTGCAAGACCTGTGATGGCTCCGGTGCGAAGAAGGGCACCAGTCCGGTGACCTGTACCACCTGTGGCGGTATCGGTCAGGTGCGCATGCAGCAGGGCTTCTTCTCGGTGCAGCAGACCTGTCCTCGTTGCCACGGCAGCGGCAAGATGATTTCCGATCCGTGCGGCAGCTGCCATGGGCAGGGGCGCGTGGAGGAGCAGAAGACGCTCTCGGTCAAGGTGCCGCCGGGTGTCGATACCGGTGATCGCATTCGTCTGTCTGGCGAAGGCGAGGCGGGCACTCAGGGTGGCCCGGCCGGCGACCTGTATGTGGTGGTCAATGTGCGCGAGCACGCGATCTTCCAGCGCGATGGCAAACATTTGTATTGCGAAGTGCCGATCAGCTTTGCCGATGCGGCACTGGGCGGTGAGCTGGAAGTGCCGACGCTGGATGGCCGCGTCAAGCTGAAGATTCCTGAGGGTACCCAGACCGGCAAGCAGTTCCGCTTGCGTGGCAAGGGGGTCGCGCCGGTGCGCGGTGGTGCGGCGGGCGATCTGCTGTGTCGGGTCGCGGTGGAGACGCCGGTCAACCTGAGCAAGCGTCAGCGTGAGATGCTCGAGGAGTTTCGCGGCACGCTGCAGGGTGACACCTCGCATTCCCCCAAGGCCAGTGGCTGGTTCGAAGGTGTGAAGCGCTTTTTCGGTGATGTATGACAAGGGCCTATGGGTGGAGGATGACAGGCTTCGTGCCTGCGTCCTTCGCTTGAAGCCTGCAGCCTGGAGCTGAATTGATGCGACGTATTGCAGTGACCGGCGCCGCCGGGCGTATGGGCAAGACCTTGATCGAGGCGGTGCAGCAGACCAGTGGTGCCGCCGGCCTGACGGCGGCCATCGATCGTCCGGACAGCACTCTGGTGGGTGCCGATGCCGGCGAGCTGGCAGCCATCGGTCGTCTGGGTGTGCCGCTGACCGGTGAGCTCGTCAGGGCCATCGATGAGTTCGACGTGCTGATCGATTTCACCCATCCTTCGGTGACCCTGAAGAATCTGGAAGTCTGCCGGCGCGCCGGCAAGGCGATGGTGATCGGTACCACCGGATTCTCGCCTGACGAGAAGGAGCGTCTCGTTGCGGCGGCCAGGGACATCCCGATCGTCTTTGCCGCCAACTTCAGTGTTGGCGTCAATCTGTGCCTCAAGCTGCTGGATACGGCAGCGCGGGTATTAGGTGACGACGTGGATATCGAGATCATCGAAGCGCATCACCGGCACAAGGTGGACGCACCTTCTGGTACCGCGCTGCGCATGGGTGAAGTCGTCGCCGAGGCGCTTGGGCGTGACCTTCAGAAGGTTGCGGTATATGGGCGTGAGGGGCAAACCGGTGCGCGTCAGCGCGACACCATCGGCTTCGCTACCGTCCGTGCCGGCGACGTGGTCGGTGATCACACAGTGTTGTTCGCCGCCGATGGTGAGCGTGTGGAAATCACCCACAAGGCCTCCAGCCGCATGACCTTCGCCAAGGGCGCCGTGCGTGCCGCGCTATGGTTGGACGAGAAGCCGGCAGGTCTTTACGACATGCAGGATGTGCTCGGTCTGAAATGATTCGCTGCGTCGGCTGGCAGCGTCGCGCCCCGTTCGAGTGCGTTTGCCGGCTATTTTGGCTGGACCCGAAAGGCGGTTTTATGTAAGCTTCCCGCTTTAGTGTGTCCACTAAAAGTTGCGCAGAAATGAATCAAACAAAAAGCGGGATGACCTTCACACGTCATCCCGCTTTTTTACAATCTGCGTCTGCTCCAGCCTTGATCTACGGGAGGTCTCTTGACTAAGCCAGCCCTTACGCCAGCCATTCTGGCTCTTGCCGATGGCAGCATCTTTCGCGGCGAATCCATCGGCGCCGATGGGCAAACCATTGGTGAGGTGGTGTTCAACACCGCCATGACCGGCTATCAGGAAATCCTCACCGATCCTTCCTACGCCAAGCAGATCGTAACCCTGACCTATCCTCATGTCGGCAACACTGGTACTACGCCGGAGGATGCCGAGTCCTGGAAAGTCTGGGCTGCGGGTCTGGTTATTCGCGACCTGCCGCTGATTTCCAGCAACTGGCGCGACAAGCAACCCCTGCCTGACTACCTCAAGGCCAATGGCACCGTTGCCATCGCCGGCATCGATACTCGTCGCCTGACCCGTATCCTGCGTGAGAAGGGTGCGCAGAACGGCTGCATCCTGGCTGGTAGCGACGCGACAGAAGAGAAAGCGCTGGAGCTGGCGCGCAGCTTCCCCGGCCTCAAGGGCATGGATCTGGCGAAGGAAGTCAGCGTCAAGGAGCGTTACGAGTGGCGCTCCAGTGTCTGGTGCCTGAAGGATGACGGCCATGCCGAGATTCCCGCCAGCGAGCTGTCCTACCATGTCGTCGCCTTTGATTACGGCGTGAAGTACAACATCCTGCGCATGCTGGTCGCCCGCGGTTGCCGCGTCACCGTGCTTCCGGCACAGACGCCTGCCAGCGAAGCCCTGGCGCTGAACCCGGACGGTATCTTCCTGGCCAACGGCCCGGGTGACCCCGAGCCTTGCGACTACGCGATCAAGGCGATCCAGCAAGTGCTCGAAACCGACATCCCGGTGTTCGGCATCTGCCTTGGTCACCAGTTGCTGGCGCTCGCCTCCGGCGCCACGACCGTGAAGATGCCCAACGGCCACCACGGTGCGAACCACCCGGTTCAGGATCTGAAGACCGGTGTGGTGATGATCACCAGTCAGAACCATGGCTTTGCCGTGGACGAAGCTAGTCTGCCGGCCAATGTGCGTGCGACACACAAGTCGCTGTTCGATGGCACCCTGCAGGGCATCGAGCGCACCGACAAGGTTGCCTTCAGCTTCCAGGGTCACCCCGAAGCGAGCCCGGGGCCGCATGACGTCGCGCCGCTGTTCGACCGTTTCATCGAAGCCATGGCCAAACGACAGTAACGAGTCGTCTTGAGAGTGTAGCGAGCGCGGTCTGGGCGAGGCGCCTGGAACGCAACGACGAGACAGTACAGGTAGTACGGCGAGGAAGTGAGTACCGCGCAACGCAGCCCAGGCGGCGCGCAGTAACTCTCAAGATGACTCGCCGACTGACCTAAGGATTCGAGTAACGAAAATGCCAAAACGTACAGATATCAAAAGCATCCTCATCCTCGGCGCCGGCCCCATCGTCATCGGCCAGGCGTGCGAGTTCGATTACTCCGGCGCTCAGGCCTGCAAGGCGCTGAAGGAGGAAGGCTTCCGCGTCATCCTGGTGAATTCCAACCCGGCGACCATCATGACCGACCCGGCCATGGCTGACGCCACCTACATCGAGCCGATCAAATGGGCCACCGTGGCCAAGATCATCGAGAAGGAGCGTCCGGATGCACTGCTGCCGACCATGGGTGGCCAGACCGCGCTGAACTGCGCGCTGGACCTGGAAAAGCACGGCATTCTGGAGAAGTTCGGCGTCGAGATGATCGGTGCCAACGCCGACACCATCGACAAGGCCGAAGACCGTTCGCGCTTCGACAAGGCGATGAAGGACATCGGTCTTGCCTGTCCGGTATCCGGCATCGCGCATAACATGGAAGAAGCCTACGGCGTGCTCGACAAGGTCGGCTTCCCCTGCATCATTCGCCCGTCGTTCACCATGGGTGGCACCGGTGGCGGCATCGCCTATAACCGTGAAGAGTTCGAAGAGATCTGCGCCCGCGGTCTGGACCTTTCGCCGACCAGTGAGCTGCTGATCGACGAGTCGCTGATCGGTTGGAAGGAATACGAGATGGAGGTGGTCCGCGACAAGAAGGACAACTGCATCATCGTCTGCTCCATCGAGAACTTCGATCCGATGGGCGTGCACACCGGCGACTCGATCACCGTCGCGCCGGCGCAGACCCTGACTGACAAGGAATACCAGATCCTGCGTAATGCCTCGCTGGCGGTGCTGCGCGAGATCGGCGTGGAAACTGGTGGCTCCAACGTGCAGTTCGGCATTTGTCCAGATACCGGCCGCATGGTGGTGATCGAGATGAACCCGCGGGTGTCGCGTTCCTCGGCGCTGGCGTCCAAGGCCACAGGCTTCCCGATCGCCAAGATCGCCGCCAAGCTGGCCGTCGGTTACACCCTCGACGAACTGCAGAACGACATCACTGGCGGTCGCACGCCTGCCTCTTTCGAGCCGGCCATCGACTACGTCGTGACCAAGGTGCCGCGCTTTGCCTTCGAGAAATTCCCCAAGGCCGACGCGCGCCTGACTACTCAGATGAAGTCGGTCGGTGAGGTCATGGCGATCGGTCGCACCTTCCAAGAATCCATGCAGAAAGCGCTGCGTGGCCTGGAAGTCGGCGCAACCGGTTTCGATCCGAAACTGAATCTGGCTGACGCCGAGGCCGAGAGCACCCTCAAACGCGAACTGACGGTGCCGGGCGCTGATCGCATCTGGTATGTCGCCGACGCCTTCCGTGCCGGCAAGACTGTTGCCGAGGTGTTCGAGCTGACCCGGATTGACGAGTGGTTCCTGGTGCAGATCGAGGATCTGGTCAAGGACGAGGAGCACGTCAAGACGCTGGGCCTGTCCAGCATCGACCGCGACATGATGTACAAGCTCAAGCGCAAGGGTTTTTCCGACGCGCGTCTGGCCAAGCTGTTGGGCGTCACCGAGAAGAACCTGCGCAGCCACCGTCACAAGCTCAAGGTGCTGCCGGTCTACAAGCGCGTCGACACCTGCGCCGCCGAGTTCGCTACCGACACGGCCTACATGTATTCGACCTACGAGGAAGAGTGCGAGGCCAACCCGTCGAGCCGCGACAAGATCATGATCCTGGGTGGCGGCCCCAACCGTATCGGACAGGGCATCGAGTTCGACTACTGCTGTGTGCACGCCGCGCTGGCGATGCGCGAAGACGGCTACGAGACCATCATGGTCAACTGCAATCCGGAAACCGTCTCCACCGACTACGACACGTCCGACCGCCTGTACTTCGAGCCGGTAACCCTGGAAGACGTGCTGGAAATCGTCCGTGTCGAGCAGCCCAAGGGCGTGATTGTGCAGTATGGCGGGCAGACCCCGCTGAAGATCTGCCGTGCGTTGGAAGAGGCGGGTGTACCGATCATCGGCACCAGTCCGGATGCGATCGACCGCGCCGAAGACCGTGAACGCTTCCAGCAGATGGTGCAGCGTCTGAATCTGCGTCAGCCGCAGAACGCCACGGCGCGTAGTGAGGAGGAAGCCATCGCTGCGTCCAAGGCGATCGGCTACCCGCTGGTGGTGCGCCCGTCCTACGTGCTGGGCGGCCGGGCGATGGAGATCGTCTACGAGGAAGAGGAACTCAAGCGCTATATGCGTGAGGCGGTTCAGGTGTCCAACGACAGCCCGGTGCTGCTGGATCACTTCCTCAACTGCGCCATCGAAGTGGATATCGACGCGGTCTGCGACGGTACTGACGTCGTCATCGGCGGCATCATGCAGCACATCGAGCAGGCCGGTGTTCACTCCGGTGACTCGGCCTGCTCGCTTCCGGCCTACTCGCTGCCGCAGCATATTCAGGACGAGATTCGTGACCAGGTGCGCAAGATGGCCCTGGAGCTCGACGTGATAGGCCTGATGAACGTACAGATGGCCGTGCAGGGCGAAGATATCTACGTGCTCGAGGTCAACCCGCGTGCTTCGCGTACGGTGCCGTTCGTTTCCAAGTGCATTGGCGAGTCGTTGGCCAAGGTTGCGGTGCGCGTGATGGCTGGCAAGACACTGAAGGAAATCGGCTTCACTCGCGAAATCATCCCGACCTACTACAGCGTCAAGGAAGCGGTATTCCCGTTCGCCAAGTTCCCCGGCGTCGATACCATCCTCGGTCCGGAGATGAAGTCCACCGGTGAGGTGATGGGCGTAGGCGACAGCTTCGCCGAAGCCTTTGCCAAGGCCCAGCTGGGCGCTAGCGAAATCCTGCCGACCTCGGGTTGCGCGTTCCTCAGCGTGCGCGAAGACGACAAGCCTTACGTCGAGCAGGTCGCTCGTGATCTGGTCGGGCTCGGTTTCGAGGTGGTGGCCACCGCCGGCACCGCGCGGATCATCGAGGCGGCCGGACTGCCGGTGCGCCGTGTGAACAAGGTGACCGAAGGCCGTCCTCACGTGGTCGACATGATCAAGAATGACGAAGTCACATTGGTCATCAACACTACCGAAGGCCGCCAGTCCATCGCCGATTCGTATTCCATTCGGCGCAACGCCCTGCAGCACAAGATCTGCATCACCACCACTATCGCGGGTGGCCAGGCAATCTGTGAGGCGCTCAAGTTCGGTCCCGAGAAGACTGTGCGCCGCTTGCAGGATCTCCATGCAGGAATCAAGGCATGACAAAATTCCCAATGACCATCCAGGGCGCTCGCGCCCTGGAAGACGAACTCAAGCATCTGAAGACCGTTTTGCGTCCGCAGATCACCCAGGCGATCGCCGAGGCGCGCGAACTGGGCGATCTCAAGGAGAACGCCGAGTATCATGCCGCGCGTGAGCAGCAGGGCATGGTTGAGGCGCGTATCCGCGACATCGAGGGTCGACTGCAGAACGCGCAGGTTATCGATATCGCCAACATCACGCCGACTGGCAAGGTGATCTTCGGCACCACCGTGGATATCGCCAACGTCGAGACCGACGAGCAGGTGACCTACCAGATCGTCGGCGACGATGAAGCTGACATCAAGCAGGGCAAGCTGTCGGTCAGTTCGCCGATTGCCCGCGCATTGATCGGCAAGGAAGAAGGTGATGTCGTAGCCGTCAAAACGCCCAGTGGGTTGATCGAGTACGAGATTGTCGAAGTCCGCCACGTCTGACCGACAGCCGGCGCGGGCTGGCATCATCACCTGGCAGCTGGCCCAGACATTCTGGGTCGGCGGCTTGTGGCTGCTGCAATTTCTGGTCTTGCCTGCCCTTGGGCGCGTCGGGCTGGCACCTTTATTGGTCGATGAGATCGCTGGCAGCCTGAAGCCGCTGCTGGTCGGCTTTGCCGCATTCTGTAGCGCGCTGCAGGCGCTGGTCTTGGTTCAGGTGATGGGGCTGCGCGGCTTGTGGCGTGACGTTCGCGGCCAGCTTTTGCTGACAGTAATGATGCTCGCGGGCAGCCAGTTGTTGATGCGGGCGGGCTGGTTCGACTCGCTCTACTGGGCCAGCTTCAGCTTTCTGGTGATGGCGCTGTGTGGCCTGATGCTGGTCTTGCAGCCCGCTCCGGGACGCGAGTACTGAGCGCGCGGCAGATTGAGTCTGCCGCGCACGATCTCAGGCCTGGAAGCGGTGAATATTCGAAAGCTGCTTGTTCGGCTTCGGATTCTTGCGGTACACCAGGGCCATCTTGCCGATGGCCTGTACCAGCTCGCACTTGCCGAGCTTGCACAGTTCTTCCATCAGTGCGCGGCGGTCTTCACGCTCTGCGAGGCGGAACTGGATCTTGATCAGCTCATGGTCGTTCAGGGCCCGCTCGAGTTCGGCTTGAACGCCCTCGGTCAGTCCGTTCTCGGCTACGATCAGGACCGGTTTCAGATGGTGGCCGATGGATTTGTACTGCTTCTTTTGCTCGTTGGTGAGCGGCATATGTCGACCCTTGCGTCAGAACCTTGGAAACGGCGGCTAGTGTAACCGAGAGGTGCATGACCGCACAGATGAGGCGTCAGCTTGGGGCATGCTGTGTCCGTCCGTACCGACAAAAAGTTCTTCTTCGGTGGCTGGGATCGTGCGTCGAATGTCTCTGGATACGCGTCAGATATCAGCTGACGAAAAATCATGCCGGCCTTGTGATTGTCCATACGGCCCCAATATGGGTTGCAGAGTTGCGTCGCGGGGCGCGCTGCTTCAAAAAATGTAGCGAATAGCGCTCGGTGCAAAATGCCATATCTTGTGGTCTATCGTGCAGGCTTCAGTTGAATGGACGGCTCGGTGTTACAAGGGCTAGGCTGTTTCATAGGGTTACAGACCGGCTGCCAGTTCCAGTACGTTGTGTAGTAAGTTAGGCCGAGCAACCAACCGGCCGTCATGCGGCCCGCAGACAACGGGTTTGCTCCAGAGGGTAGTTAATTTGAACGACATGGCAAAAAACCTGATTCTGTGGCTGATCATCGCCGCCGTCCTGGTCACGGTGATGAACAACTTTTCCAGCCCCAGCGAGCCGCAGACGCTGAGCTATTCCGACTTCCTCGAGCAGGTCAAGGAAGGGCGCGTCGAGCGTGTGACGGTCGATGGTTTCGTGATCATCGGCAAGCGCAGCGAAGGCGATACCTTCAAGACCATTCGCCCGGCGATTCAGGACAATGGTCTGATCGGCGATCTGCTCGACAACAACGTGCTGATCGAGGGCAAGCAGCCTGAGCAGCAAAGTATCTGGACCCAGCTTCTCGTTGCCAGCTTCCCGATTCTGGTGATCATCGCTGTATTCATGTTTTTCATGCGGCAGATGCAGGGCGGTGCGGGTGGCAAGGGTGGGCCGATGAGTTTCGGCAAGAGCAAGGCGCGCCTGCTTTCCGAAGATCAGGTCAAGACGACCTTTGCTGACGTCGCCGGCTGCGATGAGGCGAAGGAAGAAGTCCACGAGCTGGTCGAGTTCCTGCGTGATCCTGGCAAGTTTCAACGTCTTGGCGGTCGCATTCCGCGTGGTGTGCTGATGGTCGGCCCGCCCGGCACTGGTAAGACGCTGCTGGCCAAGGCGATTGCAGGTGAAGCCAAGGTGCCGTTCTTCACCATTTCCGGTTCGGATTTCGTCGAGATGTTCGTCGGTGTCGGTGCCAGTCGTGTCCGCGACATGTTCGAGCAGGCGAAGAAGCACGCGCCGTGCATCATCTTTATCGACGAGATCGATGCAGTTGGTCGTCATCGTGGCGCAGGTCTCGGTGGTGGGCACGATGAGCGCGAGCAGACCCTGAACCAGTTGCTGGTGGAGATGGACGGTTTCGAGATGAACGACGGGATCATCGTCATTGCGGCGACCAACCGTCCCGATGTGCTCGATCCTGCGCTTCTTCGTCCAGGGCGTTTCGACCGTCAGGTGGTGGTCGGCCTGCCGGACATTCGCGGTCGCGAGCAGATCCTGAAGGTGCACATGCGCAAGGTGCCGATCAGTGAGAACGTTGAGCCCGCTGTAATTGCGCGTGGGACGCCGGGTTTCTCCGGTGCGGATCTCGCCAACCTGGTCAACGAGGCTTCGCTGTTTGCTGCGCGTTCCAATAAGCGCATCGTCGAAATGCGTGAGTTCGAGCTGGCCAAGGACAAGATCATGATGGGCGCCGAGCGCAAGTCCATGGTCATGTCCGAAAAGGAGAAGCTCAACACCGCTTACCACGAAGCAGGTCATGCCATCGTTGGGCGCGTGGTCCCCGAGCATGATCCCGTTTACAAGGTCTCCATCATTCCTCGTGGTCGGGCGCTAGGCGTCACCATGTTCCTGCCAGAGGAAGATCGTTACAGCCTGTCGAAGCGCGCGCTGATCAGCCAGATCTGTTCTTTGTTCGGAGGGCGGATTGCGGAAGAGATGACGCTGGGCTTCGAGGGTGTCACCACGGGTGCGTCGAACGACATCATGCGCGCCACGCAGTTGGCGCGAAACATGGTGACCAAGTGGGGCTTGTCGGAGAAGCTTGGCCCGTTGATGTATGCCGAAGAAGAAGGCGAGGTGTTTCTCGGTCGCAGTGCCGGCAGCCAGCATTCCAATGTATCCGGTGAAACCGCGCGGCTGATCGATGAAGAGGTCCGCAGCATCATCGACCACTGCTACGGAACGGCCAAGCAGATCTTGACCGATAATCGCGACAAGCTGGATGTGATGGCCGAAGCCTTGATGAAGTACGAGACCATCGATGCGCCGCAGATCGACGACATCATGGCTGGGCGCACACCTCGAGAGCCGCGTGATTGGGAAGGCGGCTCGGGCGCGTCCGGTACGCCAGTCATGCCGGATGATAGTCGCCCGCAAACCCCGATCGGTGGTCCTGCCGGCGAGCATTGACGGCATGCGCAAGCCGATGGCTGCATCGGGCGCGTGAAAATCGGAGACACCAGAAGGGGCGCATAGGCGCCCCTTCTGGTGTAAATTGTCCAGCCCGCTGCGCCATGGTGGTGCAGTTGGTGTGGGGGCGCCTGTTCAGGGTGTCCGGCCTGAAAGCTCAAGGCTCGTAAATGACCGAATCTCTTTCCCCCGCTCGGCTGGTATGTGGCAGCCGGGTTCTCGATCTTTCCCGTCCTCATGTGATGGGGATTCTCAATGTCACACCCGATTCTTTCTCTGATGGTGGTCGCTTTGCCGAGCGCGAGGCAGCCCTGCGGCATGCCGAAGCAATGGCCGTGGCTGGGGCTACGCTGATCGATGTTGGTGGCGAGTCTACGCGCCCTGGCGCGCGCGCCGTCTCGCCGACCGAGGAGCTGGAGCGGGTCGCACCGGTCGTAGAGATGATCGCACGGGAGCTCGACGTGGTCGTTTCGGTGGATACGTCCACGCCCGCAGTCATCCGCGAGTGTGCGCGGCTGGGCGCTGGGCTGATCAACGATGTGCGCTCGCTGCAGCGCGACGGTGCGCTGGATGCCGCGGCTGATGCTGGCCTGCCGGTCTGCCTCATGCACATGCGCGGCGAGCCAGGTGATATGCAGAGGGATCCCCGCTACGACGACATTGTGGAGGAGGTTTGTTCGTTTCTTGAGCAGCGAATGGGTGCGTGTGCTGCGGCGGGAATCCCGCTCGATCGCATCGTCCTTGATCCCGGCTTCGGCTTCGCCAAGACGCTGAACCATAATCTTGTGCTGTTCAGGCGTATGGAGGTATTGCATCGGCTGGGTCGGCCATTGCTGGTCGGTGTCTCACGCAAGAGCATGATCGGGGCCGTGCTGGGTCGGCCAGTTGATGAGCGCTTGTACGGCAGTCTGGCTTTGGCGGCGCTCGCCGTAGGCCAGGGCGCGCAAATTGTGCGCGTCCATGACGTTGCCGAGACGGTTGATGTAGTTCGAATGATTGCTGCAGTGCAGGCGGCGCAATAGGGAAGGCACCATGACTAGAAAATACTTCGGTACCGATGGCATCCGTGGGCATGTCGGACAGGCTCCGATCACCCCGGACTTCATGCTCAAGCTGGGTTGGGCGGCTGGCATGGCCTTTCGCAAGCAGGGAAAGTGCCGGATTCTGATCGGAAAGGACACGCGTATTTCGGGCTACATGTTCGAGTCAGCATTGCAGGCGGGCTTGTCGGCGGCTGGCGCGGACGTACTGTTGCTTGGGCCTATGCCGACGCCCGCAGTCGCCTATCTGACGCGTACCTTCCATGCTGAGGCGGGTATTGTGATCAGCGCTTCGCACAATCCGCATCACGATAACGGAATCAAGTTCTTTTCCGGTCGCGGCACCAAGCTTCCTGATGAAGTGGAGCTGATGATCGAGGAGTTGATCGATGCGCCGATGACCGTGGTCGACTCGGCACAGCTTGGCAAGGCATCCCGCATCAATGACGCGGCTGGCCGTTATATCGAGTTCTGCAAGAGCAGCGTGCCAACCAGCACTGATTTCTCCGGGTTGAAGCTGGTGATCGACTGCGCGCATGGCGCGACTTACAAGGTTGCACCCAGCGTGTTCCGTGAGCTGGGCGCCGAGGTGGTGGTTATAGGTGCGCAGCCGGACGGTCTGAACATCAATGCCGATGTCGGCTCCACTCATGTCGGGCAGCTGCAGAAGGCGGTTGTCGATCATGGCGCGGATCTGGGCATAGCCTTCGATGGCGACGGTGACAGGGTGATGATGGTCGACCACACCGGTGCGGTCGTGGATGGCGACGAACTGCTTTACATCATTGCGACTGATTTGCAGGAGCGAGATCGGTTGGCTGGCGGCGTTGTCGGCACGCTGATGAGTAACCTGGGGCTTGAGCTTGCCTTGAAAGCGCGGGAGATACCGTTCACCCGCGCCAAGGTGGGAGATCGCTACGTGATCGCGGAGATGCTTGAGCGTGGCTGGGCACTGGGTGGTGAAAACTCCGGGCATATAGTCTGTGCGCAGCACACCACCACGGGCGATGCGATCATCGCGGCGTTGCAGGTGGTGCTGGCGCTTCGTCGGCGCGGCCAGACGCTCGCGCAGGAGCGACTGGCTTGGCACAAGTGCCCTCAGGTGCTGATCAACGTGCGCTTTTCTGGCGAGCGCGATCCAATTTCGCATCCTAGCGTGCAAGCTGCTTGCGACAGTGTTACCGAGCGCATGGGTGGTCGTGGCCGCGTGCTTTTGCGCAAGTCCGGGACCGAGCCGCTGGTGCGTGTCATGGTTGAAGGCGATGACGAAAGTCAGGTGCGTGGCATGGCTGAGGAGCTGGCGAAGATCGTTACCGAAGTTTGTGCGTAATCGCGCTTGCCAGGGCGTTTGCTGTTGAGTAACATCTGCGCCCACTTTGACCGATGAGGTAAAGCATGCGTCGCCCCATGGTAGCTGGTAACTGGAAAATGAACGGTACCCGCGCTAGCGTCGCAGAGCTTGTCGAGTCTCTCCGGATGCAGGTTTTGCCTGCGGATGTCGAGATTGCGGTGTTTCCCTCCGCTGTGCATGTCTCTCAGGTTCTGGATGGTGTTGATGGTGAGCATGTTGCCGTCGGTACCCAGGATTGTGCGGCGCAGAATGGCTTCGGGGCGCTGACCGGTGAGGTTTCGGCTGAGCAGTTCGCTGATTTCGGTTGTAAGTGGGTTCTGGTTGGTCACTCAGAACGTCGCCTGTTGTTGGGTGAGACGGACGAAGTGGTCAGTCGCAAGTTTTCGGCAGCGCAGGTGGGTGGTCTTAAGCCTGTGTTGTGCTTGGGTGAGACGCTTGAAGAGCGACGGGCAGGCAAGACGCTCGAAGTGGTTGGGCGACAGTTGGCGCGAGTGCTGGATGACCGTGGTGTCGCCGCATTCGAGTCGGCGGTTATTGCTTACGAGCCTGTTTGGGCGATTGGTAGTGGCTTGACCGCAACGCCTGAGCAGGCGCAGGAAGTACATGCTGCCATTCGAGAGCAGTTGTCGCGTCATGATGGCCGCATCGCTGAAGGCGTAAGGCTTCTGTACGGCGGCAGCGTCAAGGCGGAGAATGCCGCTGAGCTATTCGCAATGGCGGATATTGACGGGGGGTTGGTTGGTGGAGCCTCTCTGAAAGCGGATGAATTTGGTGCGATCTGTCGCGCCGCGGGGAACTGAACAGATGTTGCAGACTGTCGTGATTGTGGTGCATCTGCTGGTTGCTCTAGGTGTTGTTGCGCTGGTACTGCTGCAGCAGGGCAAGGGTGCAGATGCTGGTGCTTCGTTCGGTTCGGGTGCTTCGGCAACTGTTTTCGGAAGCCAAGGTTCTGCTACCTTTTTGAGTCGGCTTACTGCTATACTCGCCGGCGTTTTTTTCGTGACCAGTCTGGGTTTGGCGTTCTTCGCGAAACAGCAGGCTGATCAGTTGTCCCAGGCGGGGCTGCCGGATCCAGCTGTGCTGGAAGTGCCGGCCAGCAAGCCAGCAGTCGAAGACGTCCCTGTGCTCGAGCAGCGCAAGTCGGCGGACGCTGCTGGTGATCTCCCTGAGGTGGAGGAAGGGCAATAAGGTTTTTGCCGAGGTGGTGGAATTGGTAGACACGCTACCTTGAGGTGGTAGTGGCCATAGGCTGTAGGGGTTCGAGTCCCCTCCTCGGTACCAAACAAGCAGGCCCGCCTAGTGCGGGCTTTCTTGTGTTTAAGGGTTTCGGTTGACCTGTATTAGGCATGGGTCGTATAATTCGTGCCCAGTTTGACGCGGGGTGGAGCAGTCTGGTAGCTCGTCGGGCTCATAACCCGAAGGTCGTTGGTTCAAATCCAGCCCCCGCAACCAGTCAATAAAGAGCCCCTGTACAGGGGCTTTTTATTAGCTTGAGGCCAGGTCGCCGGCATTTACAGGCGGTCAAAGGGATGGGCGTTTCGCCCATTTTTCATTTGTACAGCATGCGCGAGGGACTTCGATGTCGAGCAAGCTAGAACAGTTGCAGGCCTTGTTGGCCCCGGTGGTTGAGGCGCTTGGCTATCAGTGCTGGGGTATTGAGTTCATTTCCCAGGGGCGGCATTCACTGTTGCGTGTCTATATCGACCATGCCGATGGCATCCTCATCGACGATTGCGAGAAGGTCAGTCGTCAATTGAGCGGTGTGCTCGATGTGGAAGATCCAATCAGCGTGGACTACACCCTTGAGGTTTCTTCTCCTGGCATGGATCGGCCGCTGTTCACGATCGAACAGTACACGGCCCATATCGGTGATCAGGTAAAAATAAAGCTGCGCTCGCCCTTCGAGGGCAGGCGCAATTTCCAGGGTCTTCTCCGTGGGGTGGAAGAGCAGGATGTCGTGGTGCAGGTGGACGACCATGAATACCTGCTGCCGATCGACATGATCGATAAGGCCAACATCATTCCCCGTTTTGACTGAGAACGGTTCCCGCGGACCCCAATGGATTGCGAAAGGCGAGGCGTACGATGAGCAAAGAAGTACTGCTGGTTGTGGAGTCGGTGTCCAATGAAAAGGGCGTACCGGCAAGTGTGATTTTCGAAGCGCTGGAGCTGGCCTTGGCCACGGCTACCAAGAAGCGTTACGAAGACGAAGTTGATCTGCGTGTAGAAATCAATCGCCAGAACGGCAGTTACGAAACGTTCCGTCGCTGGACCGTGGTCGACGATGAGCATTTCGATGATCCAGCCCATCAGCTGGCGCTCGATCAGGCTCAGGCGCGTAATCCCGACGCCAAGCTTGGTGATGTGTTCGAAGAGAAAATCGAGTCCATCGAGTTCGGCCGTATTGCGGCGCAGACCGCCAAGCAGGTCATCGTGCAGAAAGTGCGCGAGGCCGAGCGTGCGCAGGTGGTAGAAGCCTATCGTGATCGTCTGGGTGAGATCATCTCCGGCACGGTCAAGAAAGTGACCCGCGATAGCGTTATCGTCGACCTCGGCAATAACGCCGAAGCGTTGCTGGCTCGCGAAGACATTATTGCGCGTGAAACCTTCCGCGTCGGTGCCCGTGTTCGCGCACTGCTCAAGGAAATTCGCACTGAGAACCGCGGCCCGCAGTTGATTCTGTCGCGTACTGCGCCGCAGATGCTGATCGAGCTGTTCCGCATCGAAGTGCCAGAAATCGCCGAAGGCCTCATTGAGGTCATGGGTGCGTCGCGTGATCCTGGTTCGCGGGCCAAGATCGCCGTCCGCTCCAAGGACAAGCGCATCGATCCGCAGGGCGCCTGCATCGGCATGCGCGGTTCGCGGGTTCAGGCCGTCTCTGGCGAAATCGGCGGCGAGCGCGTCGATATCGTCCTGTGGGATGAGAACCCGGCTCAGTTTGTCATCAATGCGATGGCTCCGGCTGAAGTGGCCGCGATCATCGTCGACGAAGACGCTCACGCCATGGATATCGCGGTTGCCGAAGACAATCTGGCGCAGGCGATCGGCCGTGGCGGTCAGAATGTGCGTCTGGCCAGTCAGCTTAGTGGTTGGACGCTCAACGTCATGACTGAAGCGGACATCCAGGCCAAGCAGCAGGAAGAAACCGGTGACATCCTGCGCAACTTCATTGATGAGTTGGACGTTGATGAGGAACTTGCACAGGTGCTGGTGGAAGAGGGCTTTACCTCCCTCGAAGAGATTGCCTATGTCCCCATGGAGGAAATGCTTGGCATCGAAGGCTTCGACGAAGACATCGTCAATGAGCTGCGTACGCGGGCCAAAGATCGCCTGCTGACCAAGGCCATCGCCAACGAGGAGAAGCTTGCGGATGCTCAGCCGGCTGAAGATCTGCTGGCACTCGATGGCATGGATAAAGAACTGGCGGTCGAGTTGGCCGTGCGGGGCGTCATCACCCGCGAAGACCTGGCCGAGCAGTCTATAGACGACCTGCTCGACATAGACGGCATCGATGAAGAGCGTGCCGGCAAGCTGATCATGGCCGCCCGAGCCCATTGGTTCGAGTAAGTAATTAGCGGCCTGAGGAGAGAAATGCATGACGCAAGTCACGGTGAAAGAACTGGCCCAGGTGGTCGCCACACCGGTCGAGCGACTGCTTCAGCAGATGCGTGAGGCAGGACTGTCGCACACCAGCGCCGAGCAAGTAGTGACCGATAACGAGAAACAGGCCCTGTTGGCCCATTTGAAAAGCAGCCACGGGGCGAAAGTGGACGAGCCGCGCAAGATCACCTTGCAGCGTAAGACCACTACCAAACTCAAGGTTGGCGGTAGCAAGACCATCAGCGTTGAAGTGCGCAAGAAGAAGACCTTCGTCAAGCGCAGCGCCGAGGAAATCGAAGCCGAACAGCGTCGCGAAGCCGAGGAGCAGCGCGCGGCTGAAGAGGCTGCTCGCCTGAAGGCCGAGCAGGACGCGCGCGAGCGTGCCGAAGAAGAAGCACGCCGTCAGGCTGAGTCGGTCAAGCCTCAGGGCGAGGCCTCTACGCCAGCAGCTGTTGAGCCGGCGATGAGCGCCGAACCTGCACCGGTTGCGGTCGAGCCTGTAGCTCCTGCGCCTGAGCGTAAGAAGGAAGAGCCTCGTCGTGTCGAGAAGCCACGCAGTGATGACGACGAGCGTCGTGATCGCAAGCATGCGCAGCATCGTCCTTCGCTCAAGACCAAGGCTCCGCTGGCGCGTACCGTACGTACCGGTGAAGACGAGGCCGATGGTTTCCGTCGCGGCGGCCGCGGCAAGTCCAAGCTCAAGAAGCGTAATCAGCATGGGTTCCAGAGCCCAACAGGACCTGTAGTGCGCGAAGTGTCGATCGGCGAAACCATCACTGTGGCCGAACTGGCCCAGCAGATGTCGGTGAAAGCGGCCGAAGTCATCAAGTTCATGTTCAAGATGGGCTCGCCCGTCACTATCAACCAGGTGCTGGATCAGGAAACTGCTCAGCTGGTTGCCGAAGAGCTGGGCCACAAGGTCAAGCTGGTCAGCGACAACGCTCTGGAAGAGCAGTTGGCCGAGCTGCTGAAGTTCGAAGGTGAGTCGGTCTCGCGTGCGCCGGTCGTGACCGTGATGGGTCACGTTGACCATGGCAAGACCTCGCTGCTCGACTACATTCGCCGCGCCAAGGTGGCTGTCGGCGAGGCTGGTGGTATCACCCAGCATATCGGTGCCTATCACGTCGAAACCGAGCGTGGCATGGTCACCTTCCTCGACACCCCAGGTCACGCGGCGTTTACCGCCATGCGTGCTCGTGGTGCCAAGGCCACCGACATCGTGATCCTGGTGGTCGCGGCGGATGACGGCGTGATGCCTCAGACGCAGGAAGCCGTCCAGCACGCCAAGGCTGCCGGCGTACCGATCGTGGTCGCGGTGAACAAGATCGACAAGCCGGATGCGAATCCGGACAACATCAAGAACGGCCTGGGCGCGCTCGACGTGATTCCGGAAGAGTGGGGCGGCGACACGCCGTTCATTCCGGTCTCCGCGAAGATGGGTACCGGCGTCGACGAACTGCTCGAAGCCGTTCTGCTGCAGGCCGAGCTCCTCGAGCTCAAGGCAACGCCGTCTGCGCCTGGTCGCGGAGTGGTGGTCGAGTCGCGCCTTGACAAGGGGCGGGGTCCGGTAGCCACCGTGCTGGTTCAGGACGGTACCCTGCGTCAGGGTGACATGGTCCTGTGTGGCGTCAACTTCGGTCGCGTTCGTGCGATGCTCGACGAGAACGGCAAGCCTGTTAAGGAAGCCGGCCCGTCGATTCCGGTCGAGATCCTCGGCCTGGATGGTACGCCGGAAGCCGGTGACGACCTGACCGTTGTGGCCGACGAGAAGAAGGCTCGTGAAGTTGCGTTGTTCCGCCAGGGCAAGTTCCGCGAAGTGAAACTGGCTCGTGCCCATGCCGGCAAGCTGGAGAACATCTTCGAGACCATGGGTCAGGACGAGAAGAAGACGCTCAACATCGTGCTCAAGGCAGACGTGCGCGGCTCGCTCGAAGCGCTGCAGGGCTCTCTCAACGGTCTGGGCAACGACGAAGTGCAGGTTCGTGTGGTGGGTGGCGGTGTCGGTGGTATCACCGAATCCGATGCCAACCTCGCACTGGCCTCCAACGCCGTGCTGTTCGGCTTCAACGTTCGAGCTGATGCGGGGGCGCGCAAGATCGTCGAGGCCGAAGGTCTGGACATGCGCTACTACAACGTCATCTACGACATCATTGAGGACGTCAAGAAGGCGCTCACCGGTATGCTCGGCAGCGACGTTCGCGAGAACATCCTCGGCATCGCCGAAGTTCGTGACGTGTTCCGCTCGCCGAAGTTCGGCGCCATCGCCGGTTGCATGGTCACCGAGGGCTTGGTGCATCGCAATCGCCCGATCCGCGTCCTGCGCGACGATGTCGTCATCTTCGAAGGCGAGCTGGAATCGCTGCGCCGCTTCAAGGATGACGTCGCGGAAGTCCGTGCCGGCATGGAGTGTGGTATCGGCGTGAAGAGCTACAACGACGTCAAGGTCGGCGACAAGATCGAAGTGTTCGAGAAGGTCGAAGTGGCGCGTTCGCTGTAAGCAAGCGTCAATCTGAAAGCTGGAAGCAAGGAGTCGGTGGCCGCCTGAATGCGGTTACTGCTTCGAGCTTCCAGCTTTCGGCTTTTAAACGGGTGGAAATTTATGGCCAAAGAATTCAGTCGTACCCAGCGTATCGGCGATCAGATGCAGCGCGAACTGGCGCTGCTCATTCAGCGTGAGATCAAGGATCCGCGTTTGGGTCTGGTCACCATCACTGCGGTCGACGTCAGTCGTGATCTTTCCCACGCGAAGATCTTCATCACCATCATGGGGCAAGATGACGACCAGGAGGCGGTCAAGGGCAACCTGCGCATCCTTAACGACGCTGCCGGATTCCTGCGCATGCAGCTGGGCAAGAGCATGAAGCTGCGCACTGTTCCGCAACTGCATTTCAACTACGACGCCAGCATTCGTCGTGGTGTCGAGTTGAGCTCGCTGATCGAGCGCGCAGTGGCGGAAGATCGCAAGCACAGCGACGAGCGCGGAGAATAAGCGTGGCACAGGTCAAGCGTGTACGCCGTAACGTCAATGGCATCATCCTGCTCGACAAGCCGCGCGGGTTCACCTCCAATGCTGCGTTGCAGAAGGTCCGTTGGTTGCTCAACGCGGAAAAAGCTGGGCATACCGGAAGTCTCGACCCTCTTGCCACTGGTGTGTTGCCGCTGTGTTTTGGCGAGGCCACCAAGTTCTCGCAGTACCTTCTGGACGCGGACAAGGCCTACGAGACGGTCATGCAGCTGGGGGTCACCACGACCACTGCTGATGCCGAAGGCGAGGTTCTGGAGCGCAAGCCGGTAGCGGTTACCGTCGAGCAGTTGGAGGCGCTGTTGCCGCAGTTTCGCGGTGACATCCTGCAGGTGCCGCCGATGTATTCGGCACTCAAGCGCGATGGCCAGCCGCTGTACAAACTGGCGCGTGCCGGAGAGGTGGTGGAGCGCGAGCCGCGTTCTGTTAATATTGCGCGCTTGGAGTTGCTCTCGCTCGACGGCGACAAGGCGCGACTGGTCGTTGCGTGCAGCAAAGGCACCTATATCCGCACCTTGGTCGAAGACATCGGCCAGTTGCTCGGCTGTGGTGCGCATGTTGCCGAGCTGCGGCGAACCCAGGCTGGGCCGTTCGACCTGTCGCAGACGGTAACGCTCGAAACGCTTGAGCAGTTGCATGGTGAGGGTGGTGCCGAGGCGCTGGATAGTCTCTTGCAGCCGGTGGACAGCGGGCTTGAGCATTGGCCGTTGTTGCAGCTGTCCGAGCACAGTGCCTATTACTGGCTGCATGGACAACCGGTGCGGGCGCCAGAAGCTCCCAAGTACGGCATGGTTCGTGTAAAGGATAACAATGGTCGCTTCATCGGCATCGGTGAAGTGAGCGAAGACGGGCGCATCGCGCCACGTCGGTTGATTCGGTCGGAATGACCGTTACGCGGCGCGTTCGCGCGTTGCGTCAGAGGGTGGCTGTCAGCAGGCACGGTCATTTCTCTTTATTAAACACGGGATGATTCCCGGCCTGTTCACTCAAGGAGCCCTATCATGGCACTGAGCGTTGAAGAAAAAGCCCAGATCGTTAACGAGTACAAGCAAGCTGAAGGCGATACCGGTTCTCCGGAAGTGCAGGTAGCCCTGCTGACCGCCAACATCAACAAGCTGCAGGACCACTTCAAGGCCAACGGCAAAGACCACCACTCGCGTCGTGGTCTGATCCGCATGGTTAACCAGCGCCGCAAGCTGCTGGATTACCTGAAGGGTAAGGACACCACTCGTTACAGCACCCTGATCGGTCGTCTGGGTCTGCGTCGCTAAGACGCGCCCGCGCTGGAAGCCGGAAGCTGGAAGCCTGAAGTTGAAAGTGGGATATCCCCTCGATCAGCTTCGGTCTTCCAGCTTTTGGCTTTCTTGCAGGCCGTTCCGGGCCGACTCCCGGGCGTTCTGCCAATTTCCCCAAGGCAACAAAGAGAAGGAAAAACCGTGAATCCGGTAATCAAGAAGTTTCAATTCGGTCAGTCGACCGTAACCCTGGAAACGGGTCGTATCGCTCGCCAGGCCTCCGGCGCAGTGCTGGTCACCGTCGATGACGACGTCACCGTGCTGGTAAGCGTGGTTGGTGCCAAGACCGCCGATCCGAGCAAGGGGTTCTTCCCGCTCTCCGTGCATTACCAGGAGAAGACCTACGCAGCCGGCAAGATCCCTGGCGGCTTCTTCAAGCGGGAGGCGCGTCCTTCCGAGAAGGAAACCCTGACCTCTCGCCTGATCGATCGTCCGATCCGTCCGCTGTTTCCGGAAGGTTTCCAGAACGAAGTGCAGGTCATCTGTACCGTCGTTTCCACCAGCAAGAAGACTGATCCGGACATCGCCGCGATGATCGGTACTTCGGCCGCCCTGGCTGTTTCCGGTATTCCGTTCGACGGCCCGATCGGCGCGGCACGCGTGGCCTTCCATCCGGAAACCGGCTACCTGCTGAACCCGAACTACGAGCAGCTCAAGGCTTCCAGCCTGGACATGGTCGTGGCCGGCACCAAGGACGCCGTACTGATGGTCGAGTCGGAAGCCAAAGAGCTGACCGAAGACCAGATGCTGGGCGCCGTGCTGTTCGCCCATGACGAGTTCCAGGCCGTGATCAAGGCTGTCGAAGAGCTCGCCGCCGAAGCCGGCAAGCCGCGTTGGGACTGGGTTGCTCCGCAGGCCAACACCGCGTTGCTGGATGCCATCCGTGCCGAGTTCGGCGAAGCCATCTCCCAGGCCTACACCATCACCATCAAGCAGGACCGCTACGCGCGCCTGGGTGAGCTGAAGGACCAGGTCGTTGCCAAGTTCTCCGGTGAAGAAGGCCAGCCGTCTGCCGGCGAAGTGAAGGATGCCTTCGGTGAGATCGAATATCGCACCGTTCGCGAGAACATCGTCAATGGCAAGCCGCGCATCGACGGTCGCGACACCCGTACCGTTCGCGGGCTGAACATCGAAGTCGGCGTGCTCGACAAGACCCACGGTTCGGCACTGTTCACCCGTGGCGAGACCCAGGCCCTGGTCGTTGCGACCCTCGGCACTGCCCGTGACGCGCAGCTGCTCGACACCCTGGAAGGCGAGAAGAAAGACCCCTTCATGCTGCACTACAACTTCCCGCCGTACTCGGTCGGTGAGTGTGGTCGCATGGGCGCTACCGGTCGCCGCGAAATCGGCCACGGTCGCCTGGCCCGTCGTGGCGTTGCCGCCATGCTGCCGAGCGCCGATGAATTCCCGTACACCATCCGTGTGGTTTCCGAGATCACCGAGTCTAACGGTTCCAGCTCCATGGCATCGGTCTGTGGTGCCTCGCTGGCACTGATGGATGCGGGCGTGCCGATGAAGGCGCCGGTAGCCGGTATCGCCATGGGCCTGGTCAAGGAAGGAGAGAAGTTTGCCGTTCTGACCGACATCCTCGGTGACGAGGACCACCTGGGCGACATGGACTTCAAGGTTGCTGGTACCGCCAAAGGCGTAACCGCGCTGCAGATGGACATCAAGATCCAGGGCATCACCGAAGAGATCATGGAAATCGCTCTGGGCCAGGCCCTGGAAGCGCGCCTGAACATTCTCGGCCAGATGAACCAGGTCATCGCCCAGTCACGCAGCGAGCTGTCGGCCAATGCCCCGACCATGCTGGCGATGAAGATCGACCAGGACAAGATCCGTGACGTGATCGGCAAGGGTGGCGCCACCATTCGCGCTATCTGCGAAGAGACCAAGGCCTCGATCGACATCGAAGACGATGGCTCGATCAAGATCTTCGGCGAAACCAAGGAAGCCGCAGAGGCGGCCAAGCAGCGCGTACTGGGCATCACCGCTGAAGCCGAAATCGGCAAGATCTACGTCGGCAAGATCGAGCGCATCGTCGACTTCGGCGCGTTCGTAAACATCCTCCCGGGCAAGGATGGCCTGGTGCACATCTCGCAGATCAGCGATCAGCGTATCGAGAAGGTCACCGATGTGCTGAAAGAAGGTCAGGAAGTGAAGGTGCTGGTGCTGGACGTCGACAACCGCGGCCGTATCAAGCTCTCCATCAAGGACGTTGCCGCCGCTGAAGCCTCTGGCGTCTGACAGCTGGCAGTTGAACAGAAGGGGCCTTCGGGCCCTTTTTGTTTGGTCGTGATATTTATTCAATGCCTGTGCGAGATTGCAAGATGCACGCAGCAGCCGGGGGAAACTTGCAATGTGCAAGTAAACTGTGAATTGCTGGTGTGCATAACTTGTTGATTGTTAAGGATAAAAAAAATAACTTCAAGTTGGCACAGCGCTTGCGCTGTTATTCGTGCATCTGAGGCCGGAGTCATGCCCCAGAAACCACGAGAACAGGAGTGACATCTATGAAGACTACTCAGACACTTACTGCCGCTGCCATCGCCGCTGCTCTTAGCCTGCCGTTCGCCGGCGCCGCTCTGGCCGATACCACGCCTGCCATCGACAAGACCGATACCGTCATGCTGGCCGCCAACACTATGGACGATGCCGGTGATGCTGCTTCCGATACTTGGATCACCACCAAGGTGAAATCCACCCTGCTGGCCGAAGACGCGACTCCCGGCATGGACATCGAAGTGGAAACCAAGGATGGCGTCGTCTCGCTGTCCGGGACCGTAGCTACCGAAGCCGAGAAAGAAGCTGCCGTGGCCAAGGCCAAGGGCATCAAAGGCGTTCGTGAAGTCTCTGCCGACGGCCTGAAAACCGCCGAATAACAGAGCTCTCCTCGCCAGTCGCTGGCGGGGCGCAAATCAGAAAGCCCCACTCTATAGTGGGGTTTTTTGTGTCCTAGTTTCCTCGCTCACTGGTGATCTGCCGGAGACGATTGCCTTCGAATCGCAGGAAATGGAGCATGCCGTTGTTCGGCCCGTAGACCCATTCCTCGACAGGCACCTCCTGTTGGTAGCCATGATCATCAACGATCTCCTTGTAACCGACCAATGCGGCGCTGGATGGCTCGCCGCATTTGCTGCGAACCTCGGCCGTGGTGGCTTCCAGGCTCACCAGGCGGCTGTTGCAGCGATAGGTAGAAGAGGCCTGCGCTTGCAGGGTGACCAGCAACAGGCAAAACAGAAGTGTGGCGGGAACGCGACGGTCCATCGGTATGGCTCCAGGGGATCAGTTGGCTCTGCGGGTTTCGATGCGAACCAGGCGGTTGCCTTCGAAGGTCAGGATGCTGAGCATGCCATTACGCGGACCGTAAACCCATTCCTCCAGCGCGAACTCCTGGCGGTCGTTACGGCTGAGCGTGTAGCCGACAAGATCACGGTGCTGCGGCACGCCGCACTTGCTTTCCACTTCGAAGGCGCGGTTACCCGTGGTGACGAGCTGGCTCCCGCAACGCAGGGTATCGGCGTGAGCCCCGGAAAACGCGGCCAGCAGTACACAAGCAACAACGTATTTACGCGAGATCATCATTCACTCCCCAGGTGCATCGCCGTCGCGACCTTACCGTCGCTTCCCTGTTCGGTTGTGCCAGTGTCCAGCAGGTACACCCGCTCCGAGTCCAGGCCCACGTCTACCAGATAGCCCTTTATCGCGGCCGCACGTTCGCGGCTGAGGCGGCGCAGCAACGCTGCACTGTCCCTCCAGGAATCGAGCACGGCCTTGCGCATCTGTGCGGCGCGCTCTTCGTCGTCGAGTTCGCGCCACTCGGCTGGCGGCTGCTGCTTGAGGCGACTGCGGTAGATGCCTTCCAGCAACGCGGCCTCGTCTTCCGCTTCGACCTGGATCTGACTGGCGTCCGCGGGCACCTTGTCGCCACGACGCTGCAGGATTCGATACTGGGTTTCGCGGAACTCCTGCTGTAGGCGTTGCTCGGCCAGCAGCGCGCCATCGACGGCAGCGGCGCTCATGCCTTCCACCTCCAGGCGTAGAGCCGGACGTTGCTTCAGGGCCGAGGCCAGCGTGCCCAGACGTTTGCGCGCTTCGCTATCCAGCTCGCTGCTGGCCGGTTCGAAGCCGACATGGCTGAGGTCGGCGTCGCTTCCGCCGGCCAGTCCGGCTATGAACTTGAACGGCGCCTGGGCTGCGCGAACCACCAGATTGCGCAGCGTCTGCCAGACGATCGGCATGACGCTGAACTGCGGGTCGTTCAGGTTGCCCTGCACCGGCAATTCGATGGAGATGGTGCCCTTGCTGTCCTTGAGCAGGGCGACCGCCAGCCGAACAGGCAGATCCACGGCATCAGGACTGTCGACCTTCTCGCCAAGTTGCAGCTGCTCCAGAACGACCTTGTTTTCTGCGTTAAGACGACCCTGCTCAATCCGGTAATGCAGATCCAGATTGAGGCGGCCCTTGCGAATCCGGTAGCCGGCGAATTTGCCGGAGTAGGGCGTCAGCGTGGTCAACTCGACCTGGCGGAAGCTCGTGGCGATGTCGAGGCTCTGCAGTGGATCGAAAGGCGTCAGGCTGCCCTTGATGCTGACCGGCGCATACTGATCCACCTTGCCGGCGACATTTACCGAGGCGGCTTTCTGCTCGCGGTTGTCCAGGGTGCCGATATCTCCGTTGAGCGACTGGATGGCGGTGACGAAGGGCGGTCGCAGGCTGAAGTCGGCAAAGTTCGCCGAGCCGTCGGCAATGGCAATGCCGCCGATATGGATAGCCAGCGGCTCGGAGGAGTCTTGTGCCTGTGCGTTGTCATCCCCAGCCTCACTGCGCTCGACCAGCAGGTCGTTGATGTTGGTGCTCAGGTCCGGGTTGATGATGAAGCGCGCATAAGGCTGGCTGAGGTCGACGCGCTCGATTGCCAGGCTGCTCGGGTGCTGGTAGTCGAGGCCGCTGAGTTGCAGGCGCTGCCATTTGACGAAATCGCGATTGTTGATCGTGTCCAGCGTATGCAGCTGAGTGGCGTCTACGCTGCCCCGAACGCTGAAGGCGAGCGGCTCGGTGGACTTCAGCTCGACCTCGAGTTCGCTGGCCAGCAGGCCGCTGCGCACTTCCAGATGGACCAGTGGGCTGAGATAGGCCTGAGCGATGCGCAGGTCGATATCTCGCGTCGTCACCGCCAGCTTGCCGCTCACGGGGCTCATCTGAAGTTGCCCGTTGGCCTGGATGGCGCCTTGCTTACCGACTCCGGTTTCCAGTTCCAGGGAGAAGGGGCTGGTGCCGAGGCTGTCGAACTCGCGGATGTTCAGATCTAGCGGGCCCAGCTCCAGCGCGACTTCATCGTCCGGGACGCGATCGACGAGATGGACCCGGTAGTCGCGCAACTGAGCGTCGCGTAACAACACCTGCCAGGGTGCGTTGGCTCCCTTTGCTGTGTCGTCCGTGGTCGGCGCGTCGGCATCTGTCTTGTCGCTGGTCGAGGCGAACAGTTTCTGCCAGTCGAGTTCTCCGTCCGCTTCCCGGGCCGCCCAGGTTTCCAGATTGCGGCTGCGCAGTTTGCCAATGCTGATCTGCTGCCTGGCCAGGTCCAGCGACGTTTCGCTCAGCTCGAGTCGCTCCATGCGGATCAACTTGTGCCCATCGGTGCTGTCGAGGGCCAGTGGGCCGAGTGCGGCCTTGGCATTCTCCAGTCGCAGCGCGAGGTTATCGCTGAGGTCCAGGCGATAGTTCGTGCTGAACTCGAGACTGCCATCCTTGAGTGTCAGCGGCACGGCATCGCGTACATAGGGCCACAGGTCCTTGAGCTGGAGATCGCTGATCTGCAACTGACCGCTGGATGTCAGTGGTTGCAGGCCGATATCGCCCTGCCAGTCGATGCGCCCACCGCTCGGCCCGCTGGCGGTTAGACGGGCATCGGCGCTGCCGTCGCTGCGGGTGGCGAGGTCGTGCAGTTCGAAATCGAGTGAATCGTAGACCAGGGCAATCGGCTCGCTCGGGCGCTGGTCCAGGAAGGCGAGGCGGCCGCCTGCCAGTTGCAGACGATCCATGCGCAGCGGGAAGATGTCACCGCCCTCGCTGGTCGTCGGCTCTGATTCAGGCACCTCGAACAGCTGGCTGAGATTGAGCGTGCCATCTTCGGCGAAGCGCACCTCGACGTCCGGCTCGATCAGCTCGACATTGGCCAGGTGCAGCGTGCGTTGCCAGAGGCTGTCCCACTGCAGGTCGAGAAAGAGCCGCTCGAAGGCCAGCTGACGATCGTCCTGCTCGCCGATGCGCAGGCCGAACAGCGAGAGCTCGAGGCTGAACGGGTTGAATTCGATACGTTGCAGGCTGGCCGGCACGGTTGCGTAGGCCGCAAGCTGCTGATTGGCGATGCGCTGGGCGATACCCGGCAGGATCAGAAAGCCAAGCAGGCTGTAGCAGATCAGCACGAGCGCCACCCCGGTGAACGCACGCTTCATTCCATTGGGCATGACCGGAAGTATTCCTGGCGGATGGTTGCCTTGGAATATGGCACGCGTACACGGTTCCCCGAATCGAGCGATACGGGCAATGCGCTCAAAGCCGCAGAATCAGGGTCTTCAGTGGGGGCAACCCATCGCGCGAGGGGAAGTCGGCAGCCGGTGCCAGCGCCTGCCATTCGCGTACCGGCCTGCCGGCCTTCTCGGCGCAGCGCAGCACCAGGGGCCGCCACTCATCCATCGATACCTTCGCCAGGTTGTTGCAGCAGATCAGCACCCCATCTTCAGCGGTTGCCAGTAACGCCGGTTTGAGCAGGCTCTGATAGTCGCGCAGCAGGTCCACCGTGCCGAAGGCGCTGCGTGCCCAGGCGGGCGGATCGAGCAGTACCAGATCGAACTGACGTTGTACCAGGCGCGGGTAGTCCGGCAAGGCTCGTCCGCGACGGGCGCTGACCGGCAGACCGGCCAGTTGGCGGATCGCCGGGAAGTAGTCGGAATGTACGAACTGCATTGGCGGCAGGGAAGGGTTCAGCTCGCCGTTTTCCCGGCCCACTGCCAGGTTGCGCTCGGCGAAATCGACATTCCAGACTTCCGACGCTCCGCCTGCGGCGGCGCACAGGCCGACGCCGCAGGTGTAGGAAAACAGATTGAGTACCGACTTGCCGGCGCTGTGTTGCTTGACCCAGCCGCGGGCGTTGCGCAGGTCGAGGAACAGCAGTGGGTCCTGCCCGCTGTGGCGACCTCGCACGCGATAGCGCAGGCCCCACTCATGGGCGACCTGATCTTCCAGCGCCCCGTCCTCAGGTTGATGCGCCTGGTTGCTGCGGTCGATCCGTGAGTTGCTCTGCGAGCGATCGTTGTAGATGAGCTGGAGCGGTTGCCCGAGAAAGTCGGTGGATTCGTCATGGATGCTCTGCAGCGCTTGCGCGTCGAGCGCTTGATGGAAGCTTTGCACCATCAGCTGCGGGCCGTAGCGATCGACCGTCAAGCCGGCCGCGCCTTCCTGGCTGCCATGGAACAGCCGGTAGCAATCGGTGCCTTGCTGCTGCAATTCGTCGAGCAGTGGGCGGCGGCTATCGAAGGCGGCGCGCAGCGCCTGGACGAGGGATGACATGCGCGGCGACTCGAAATAGAAGGGCGCGCAGTCTATCAAGAATCGCTGCGCTGGTTGCCTGGCGCTAGCGTGGCGGCAGGCCCATGCGTCGACGCGCGCGGTGTACGGAGCCGCTGCGTACGGCCCAGCGCACTACCGGCGCGGTGCTGCGAACCCCGGTGCGGATCAGCTGGCGTCGGCTTTCGCTCAGTGTCAGGCCAAGCATTTCCTGAGCCCATTCGGGCAAGAGCTCGACACCAGCGTGCAGCATCAGCGTTCCGAAAGGCCTGAGCAGGGGGCTGGGCGCCGGGGCGGTACGCAGTGTCTGCAGGATTTCCAGCGCACGCTCGTCGCTCCGGAGCTGGGGGCTGGTGCGCTCGAGATAAGCCTCGATCTGCGCGCGCGAACGCGGCACGTCACCGGCGCCGAGGCGCTCGGCGATCAGCGCCACTTCGGCGTAATAGCGATCCTGCTCGGCAGCGGGTAGATCCGGATTGAGGTAGCGCAAGTGGGACTTGAGAAAGCTGCTGACCTCGGCGACGTGCACCCAGGTCAGCAGGTCGGGATCCGACGCGGCGTAGGGACGACCATCCGGCGCCGTACCGGATACGCCTGCATGAATCCGTTTGACCCGCTCGATCAGCCGGTCGGCATCGGCGTGGCTACCGAAGGTAGTGGCGGAGATGAACTGCCCGGTGCGCCGCAGGCGGCCGAGCAGGTCCTCGCGAAAATTAGAGTGATCCCACACACCGGACAGCGCCAACGGGTGCAGCGCCTGCAATAGAAGTGCGGAGATTCCGCCAACCATCATCGAGGTGAAGTCGCCATGCACGCGCCAGCACACGGACTCAGGCCCGAACAGGCCGGGATCGCCCGGAGGATTTTCGTAATCGACACCGCCGATCGCCAGCCCGGTAAGGCTGAGCACGCGGGTTTCGATATGACGGCGAATGAATTCCATGGCGACAGCGCTGTTGGCTTGGCAAGCGGCGATGTTACCTGAACAGACGCAGAGGGCTCGCCAATTGGCGGTGGTAACGGGGGAAGGAGGAGAGACCGGACAGCAGCGCCGCACTGTTGTCCGGTCGAGGGGCGATATCAGCCGCGGTGGCGGCCGCGGAAGAAGTCGATCAGGCCCTGGGTGGAGGCATCCTCTGCGGGCGCAGCATCGAAGCGGGTCATCTGGTTGTAGACGGCCTTGCCCAGATCCTTGCCGAGCTCCACGCCCCACTGGTCGAAGGAGTTGATCCCCCAGATCACGCCTTGGACGAAGACCTTGTGCTCGTACAGCGCGATCAGTGCGCCGAGGCGGCCGGGGCTGATGGTTTCCATCACCACGGTGTTGCTCGGGCGGTTGCCGGGGATCACTTTGTGCGGGGCGAGACGCTGCACCTCGGCTTCGCTGAGGCCCTTGGCGCGCAGTTCAGCCTCGGCTTCTTCGCGCGTCTTGCCGCGCATCAAAGCCTGGCTCTGCGACAGGCAGTTGGCGTAGAGCCACTCGTGGTGATCGGCGACAGGGTTGTGGCTGACCACGGGCACGATGAAGTCGGCCGGGATCAGCGGTGTGCCCTGGTGCAGCAGCTGGTGGTAGGCGTGTTGGCCGTTACAGCCGACACCGCCCCAGATCACCGGGCCGGTGGTGCAGGACACCGGTGTGCCGTCCTGGCGCACGCTCTTGCCGTTGGACTCCATGTCCATCTGCTGCAGGTGTTTGACGAAGTTGCGCAGGTAGTGGTCGTAAGGCAGGAACGCGTAGCTCTGTGCACCCCAGAAGTTGTGGTACCAGACGCCTAGCATCGCCAGCAGCACCGGCATGTTGCTTTCGAACGGCTCGCTGAGGAAATGCTGGTCCATGCTGTAGGCGCCGGACAGCAGATCCTTGAAGTTGGACATGCCGATCGCCAGGGCGATGGGCAAGCCGATCGCCGACCACAGTGAATAGCGACCACCGACCCAGTCCCACATCGGAAAGATGTTCTTTTCGCGGATACCGAATTCGACCGCCGCCTGCTTGTTGCTGGTGACGGCGATGAAGTGGCGGTAGAGCTTCTCTTCGGTGCCGCCCTTGCCCAGATACCAGGTGCGTGCGGCCTGGGCGTTCTTCAGCGTCTCGAGGGTGCCGAACGTCTTGCTGGAGATGATGAACAGCGTGGTTTCGACATTCAGCTTGGCGGTCACTTCGCGGAATTCGCTGCCGTCGATGTTCGCCAGGTAGTGCGTGCGTACGCCGTGCTGGGTGAACGGCAACAGCGCCTCGGATACCAGCTGCGGGCCGAGGAACGAGCCGCCGATGCCGATGTTCACCACGTCGGTGATGGTCTTGTCGCTGAAGCCGCGCCACAGGTTGTTGTGGATGCGGGTGACGATGTCGGTCATCTGCGCCAGCGCGGTGTGCACGTCACGCATGATGTTCTTGCCGTCGACCATCACCGATTCGCCCATCGGGCGGCGCAGGGCGGTGTGCAGCACTGGACGGTTTTCCGAGGCGTTGATGCGCTCGCCTTCGAACATCGCATGGGCTGCCTGCTCGACGCCGGCCTCGCGGGCCAGGTTCACCAGCAGGGTGCGAGTCTCGGGCGTGATGAGGTTCTTCGAGTAGTCGAGAAACAGGCCGCTGCAGGAAACCGACAGATCATCGAAGCGCGTCGGGTCGGCCTTGAATGCTTCGCGCATGCTGAAGTTCTGCATGGCCAGGCGGTGTTCTTCCAGGGCCTTCCAGGACGGCAGGCCGGTGACATCGAGCGGATGCTGGTAGTAGCTCATGGTGATGCGGCTTCCTTTGCTTTGACAGGCCGCTGAACCCCTGCAGTTGCACGCGCAGGCGCGCGTTGGTCGCGACGGGATTCAGTAATGTGTATGACCGTGCGGGCGCGCCGGCACTCCTCCTGAATGCTGCGGATGCTGGCCGAACCCGGCTTTCACCGAGCCGGTGAAGGCACATCCTATGCCATCAGAGTCAGCTCAGACAGGGGAAACCCCCACTCCGTTCCGGACCATTGCCTTCTATTCTGCCCGGGCCTGTGCTTTGGTTCGTCCACCTATCGGCCGTTCAGCCATGTTCAAACGAAAAAGCCCGAAGTGCAGAACACTTCGGGCTTCTATTCGACGACACCTGAACGGTGACTCAGGCGACCTGAACCGGGATGGCGTTGCTGGTATGGCTCAGCTCGCCGTCTGCGCCCATATAGAGCACATGCGGTTTGAAGCTGGCCAGCTCGGCCTCGCTGTAGTGCGCATAGGCGCAGATGATCAGGCGGTGGCCGACACCGGCCTTGTGAGCAGCGGCACCGTTGACCGAGATGATCTTCGAACCTTCCTCGCCGCGGATGGCGTACGTGGTGAAGCGCTCGCCATTGTCGACGTTGTAGATCTGGATCTGTTCGTATTCACGGATGCCGGCCAGGTCCAGCCATTCGCCGTCGATGGCGCAGGAACCTTCATAATCGAGCACCGAGTGAGTTACCTGGGCGCGGTGCAATTTGGCCTTGAGCATGATGGCGTGCATGGCGGGGTCCTCCGGGGGCGCAAGCGGCGCAGAGTGTGCCTTAAGCCTCGAACGTGATCAAGGCTGCGGACAAATGGCTGGGATCAGGCCGATGTGTGGATGTCCACCAGCAGGTTGTCGATCAGCCGCGTCTTGCCCAGGTAGGCGGCGGCGAGGATGACCAGCTCGGTGGAGCCCTCGCTGACCGGTTGCAGGTCGATTGCGTTGCGAATCTCCAGATAGTCCGGACGCAGGCCGGCAGCCTGCAAAGCGCTCAGGCCTTCGGCGATCAGCGCCGGGTAGTCGCGGCGACCGCCCCGGATCGCTACGTCCAGCTGGCTCAGGGTGCGGTACAGCGATGGAGCCGTGGCGCGCTCGTCTGCACTCAGATAGCCGTTGCGTGAAGACAGCGCCAGGCCGTCGGCGGCGCGAACGATCGGCTCGGAGAGGATCTGCACTGGCATGTTCAGATCGCGGACCATGGTGCGGATCACCGCCAGCTGCTGGAAGTCTTTCTGACCGAATACGGCGAGGTCCGGCAGCACCATGTTGAACAGCTTGCTGACCACGGTGGATACACCGTCGAAATGCCCGGGGCGGCTGCCACCGCAGAGACCTTCGGAAACGCCGGGCACGCGAACGATGGTCTGCTGGGCCTGGCCGTGCGGATAAATCTCTTCGACGCTCGGCGCAAAGAGCAGGTGGCAGCCGGCTTCGAACAGCTTGTCCTGATCCGCAGCGAGGGTGCGCGGGTAGTTGTCCAGGTCTTCGTTGGGGCCGAACTGCAGTGGATTGACGAAGATGCTGGCGACCACGAAGTCGGCGCGCTGCCCGGCCTTCTTCACCAGCGCGATGTGGCCGGCGTGCAGGTTGCCCATGGTCGGTACGAAGCCGATGCGCTTGCCTTCCCCACGGGCGCGGGACACTGCGGCACGCAGGTCGGCGATGGTCTTGACGATGTTCATGCGGAGAAACCGTGTTCGACTGCGGGGAATTCGGTGGCCTTGACGGCTTTCACGTAGCCGGCGATGGCGGATGGGATGTCACCGTGCTCGCGCATGAAGTTCTTGACGAACTTCGGTACGCGGCCACCGAGCGAGAGCCCGAGCATATCGTGCAACACCAGCACCTGGCCGTCGGTGTCGCTGCCGGCGCCGATGCCGATCACCGGAATCTGCACCGCCCGGGTGATGCGCGCAGCCAGTTCGCTGGGTACGCACTCGAGCAGCAGCATGGCTGCACCGGCGGCTTCCAGCGCCTTGGCGTCCTCCAGCATCTGAAGTGCCTGGGCTTCCTCGCGGCCTTGTACCTTGTAACCGCCGAAGATGTTGACCGCCTGTGGCGTCAGGCCCATGTGTGCGCAGACTGGAATGCCACGCTCGGCCAGCAGGCGGATCGACTCGGCCAGCCAGGCGGTGCCCTCCAGCTTGATCATGTGTGCGCCAGCCTGCATCAGCACGGCCGAATTGTTCAGGGTCTGCTCGGTGGTGGCGTTGGCCATGAACGGCAGGTCGGCGACGATCATCGCGCCACGATTACCGCGTTTGACGCTGGCGGTGTGATAGGCCATGTCGGCAACGGTGACCGGCAGGGTGCTGTCGTGACCTTGCAGGACCATGCCGAGTGAATCGCCGATCAGAAGCATCTCGACGCCCGCATCGCAGGCGGTCTTGGCGAAGGTGGCGTCATAGCAGGTGAGCATGACGATCTTTTCGCCCTTCTGCTTGAGCCCTTGCAGCGTGGTCAGGGTTACGTCTGGCATGAATGCCGTCCTCTTCGAGCCTCGGAGGTCAGGGTTGCCGCGCGGCGCACCGGTTGGGTGCATGGGGCCGCGGATGGCAGAGGGCGCTTATAGTCCCGGCGGCGACAGAGTAAGTCAATCGCGAGTGTTACCCGCGCGTTACGTTCGTTACCGCGGCGGTGACACCGTCATCGCCAAGCCTCTCGAGACCGCTGAATGGGCAGGCGGTGAGCAGGTCGACGAGTCGGCGACCATCGGCCAGCAGCAACTCCGCCGGAGCGACTTCAGCGAGCGGGTAGAGCACGAACGCGCGGGCTTGCAGGTGATAATGCGGAACCTGCAGACGGGGTTCGGCGATCAGGCGATCGCCGAACAGCAGGATGTCCAGATCCAGCGTACGCGGACCCCAGCGCTCCGCCTTGCGCTCACGGCCCTGGGCCTGCTCGATGCGTTGCAGGGCGTCGAGCAGATCGAGCGGCGCGAGACTGGTGTCCAGTGCGGCCACGGCGTTGACGTAACGTGGTTGGTCGGCTGGTCCGAGTGGGTCGCTGGCATAGAGTGACGATACTGCTGCGAGACTGCTCTGTGGCAAGTCAGCCAGCGCTTGCAGGGCGCCGCGCAGTTGCTGTTGCGGATCGGCCAGGTTGCTGCCCAGGCCGATGTAGACGCGTTCCATTTTACTCGGCCGGGTTGGCGGCGTTGTCGCCCGGACCACGGCGGCGGCGCCCCCCACGACGACGCTTCTTCGCTCCGCCGGCTTCTTCCTTGTTGCTGAGGCCGCGAATCATGTTGCGACGTTCGCTGTCGCTAGCTTCCTGATATTCGGTCCACCAGTCGCCGAGGCCGTTGGTTTTCTCTCCGGCGCTTTCGCGTAGCAGAAGGAAATCGTAGCCGGCGCGGAAGCGCGGATTTTCCAGCAACTGATCGGCGCGGCGCCCCTGGCGACGCGGCAGGCGCTCCTGCATGTCCCAGATCTCGCGCATAGGGATGGTGAAGCGTTTTGGAATCGCGGTGCGCCGGCACTGCTCCCAGATGATGTCGTGCGCCGCTTCCTGCATCGCTGGGATCGGCGGCATGCCACGGTCCTGCAGTTCCAGTACGCGGGCGGGCAGGGCGGGCCAGAGCAACGCGGCAAAGAGGAATGCCGGCGTCACCGGTTTTCCCTGCTGAATGCGCAGGTCGGTGTTCGCCAGGGCGTTGCGGATCAGCGTGCCGGCGTATTCCGGGTTGCGCTCGAGTGCTGCGGCGCTCGCCGGGAACAGCGGGGCGAATAGGTCGTATTCGAGCAGCAGCTCGAAGGTGCGCTCGGCCTTGCCGCCGAGGAATAGCTTGAGCACTTCGTCGAACAGGCGTGCCGAGGGAATGCCGTCGAGCAGGTCGGCGAGGTCGACGATGGGTTCGGCGCTATGCCGTTCGATCTCGAAGTCGAGCTTGGCGGCGAAACGCACGGCACGCAGCATGCGCACCGGGTCTTCCTGGTAGCGCTGCTCGGGGTCGCCGATCAGACGGATCAGGCGATTGCGGATGTCGTGTACGCCACGGGTGTGGTCGAGGATGCGCTCGGTAGTCGGATCGTAATACAGCGCATTGATGGTGAAGTCGCGGCGCTGGGCGTCGTCTTCGAGGGTGCCATAGATGTTGTCACGCAGGATGCGGCCGCTCTCGTTGCGCGAAGCGAGATGGCTGGCGTCGTCGTCATCCTCTTCCGGATGGTTGGCGCGGAAGGTGGCGACCTCGATGATCTCGCGACCGAAATGCACATGCACCAGCTTGAAACGGCGTCCGATCACGCGGGCGTTGCGGAATTCGGCGCGGACCTGTTCAGGGGTCGCGCTGGTCGCGACGTCGTAATCCTTGGGATTCAGCTGCAGCAGCAGGTCGCGCACGCAGCCGCCGACCACATATGCCTCGTAACCCGCCTGCTGCAGTCGTTCGACCACGCTCACCGCGTAACGACTGATCTCGTTGCGATGCAGGGAATGCTGCCGGCTGGACAGAATTTCAGGTGTGCGGCGGGGATGCGGGATGCGGCGCAGAGGAAGACGAAAAGACTGGAACAGCTTTTTCAGCATGGGGGGCAACTGTGTGGCGGAAGACGGGCCGGTGTCGCGAATGGCCGCGAAACCTGCGCGGATTCTAGCACCGAGAGTGCTGGATGTTGAACGATGCGTAGGGAGGTGTCAAAAAGCATCGTGCGCCGCGTCACGCAGGCAGTGCTTGGCGCAGGGCGGAGGCCACGCGATTGTCGAGCAGTAAGACTGCTGTGAAGGAAAATGGGTAAGCCCCGGATAGCACAAAGGGGAGCCGAAGCTCCCCTTTGAATACTGTTGCGTGCTTTATTGTTATTAGTCGCTCAGGCGTTGCTGTTTTTGTTGTTCGCCTGTTCCATCGGGCCGTGGCCGTCAGGAGCACTCCACACTGGGAGCTAATAGCAAACGGATTTCTTTGGTCGCTGACTTTGCCTTGATCTTCGATCCAACCAGTGCGGGCCCTGCTGATGCAGTTTTTTGTTGTTCTCGGCCTGGTCGTGGGGCGAACCCCGTGGCAAGTCCTCTCCAAAAGAATCAGTTAGCTGCGCCTCCGCCTTCTTGTCGTTATTTTGCTGGAGCCGTTACGTCTTGTTCTTATTGTGGGGTCTGCTTGTTATTGTTGTTGTTCCTGTACGTAAGCAGTTGCCGTGCCAGCTTTAGAAAATCCTTATTTATCAACGGCTTGGTAATTATCTAGACTGAGGGGGCAATAAAAAACCGGGGCAGCGTTACCGTTGCTCCCGGTTTTTGTTACGAGTCATGGCGGGCGGTAACAGATTACCCGGCCGCGCTACTCGACTTGCGCCGCGGAATGCCCAGGCGCTGGCGGCGTTCCCACAGACATTTGCGGCTGATGCCCAGCTTGCGAGCCAGCTCGGTCTCGGTCATGTGATCCTGATGCTCGAGCACGAAGTGCTGGAAGTAGTCCTCCAGCGACAGATCCTCGGTCGGCTCGTTGCCCGTGGCAATGCCGCGAATGGTGCCAAGGGGCTCGTCGAAATCGTCGTCCAGTTCGTCCAGCTCGATATCGATGCCCAGCAGCTCGGCATCGATCTCCGGGCTTTCGCTGAGAATGGCTGCGCGCTCGATCGCGTTTTCCAGCTCGCGAACGTTGCCCGGCCACGAGTAGTGACGGATCGCCTGCTCGGCATCGCGGGAAAAATGCAGCTCGTCGCTGCTCATGCGCTCACCCTGGCGTGCCAGGAAGGCTTTGGCGATCTCCAGCACGTCACCACCTCGCTCACGCAGCGGCGGCAGCTTGAGCGCGATGACGTGCAGGCGGTAATAGAGGTCTTCACGGAACTGGCCGGTCTTGGCCAGGGTTTTCAGGTCGCGGTGCGTGGCAGCGATCAGGCGTACGTCGACCTTTTGTGACTGCACCGAACCAACCCGGCGGATCTCGCCTTCCTGCAGGACCCGGAGCAGACGTGCCTGTGCCTCAAGCGGCAGTTCGCCGATCTCGTCGAGGAACAGCGTGCCACCGTCAGCGGCTTCGACCAGCCCAGCGCGGCCAGCGCTGGCGCCGGTGAAGGCGCCTTTCTCGTGTCCGAACAGTTCGGATTCGATCAGCGTTTCCGGGATGGCCGCGCAGTTGACGGAAATCATCGGGGCCTTGGCGCGGCGCGAGAGGTTATGCAGCGCGCGAGCGACCAGTTCCTTGCCGGTGCCCGATTCGCCCTGGATCAGCACGTTGGAGTCGGTCGGGGCGACCTTGCGGATCTTGCCGAACAGGTCCTGCATGGGCGCGCAGTGGCCGATGATGCCGATGTCTTCTCGGTCGGTTGTCGCTGAGGCGGCGCTTGCGCCACGGGAGGGCTGCGCTTGTGTCGCTGCGTTGTGCTGATGGTCGGTGAGGATGCGTGCCACGGTCTGCAGCATCTCGTCATGGTCGAACGGTTTGGCGATGTAGTCGACTGCGCCCATCTTCATCGAGTCCACGGCCGAGCGCAGGCTGGCGTAGCTGGTCATGATCAGCACCGGGGTACCTTCGGCGAGCTTGATCAGCTCGGTGCCGGGGGCGCCGGGAAGTCTCAGGTCGCTGACGATGAGGTCGAAACCCGGGATGCTGTAGCGCTCCTGTGCTTCCTGCACCGAGCCGGCTTCGCTGACCTCGTACTGGTTACGCTCGAGGAGGCGTCGCAGGGCGGAGCGGATGATGGTTTCGTCTTCGACGATCAGAATGTGTGACATCAGTACTCTCTCGACGGTCTGGAGGCATAACCGGCAAAGGGCCGGCACGGCAGTCGCCTCTTCAACTTACGGCATGGGACGCTTCGACATGCCGCGGCAGGGTGATGCGAAAACGGGTGCCGCGCTGTGTTTCCGGGTCGGCCGGGCTGTCGATATCGATCTGGCCATAATGCTCTTCAATGATCGAATAGACCAGCGCGAGGCCCAGGCCGGTGCCTTCGCCAGGGTCCTTGGTGGTGAAGAATGGCTCGAACAGCCGGTCCTGGATGTCCTTCGGAATGCCGCTGCCTTCGTCTTCCACCGTCAGGTACACAGTCTGTTCGGCAACTTCGCTGCTGATGCGGATCAAGCCGCCTTGCGGCGACGCGTCGCGGGCGTTGGATAGCAGGTTGATCAGCACCTGGGCGAGCCGCTGTGGATCGCCCTCGGCGAAGTGCGTCGGATCGCAGATGTTGATGAACTGCACTTCGGTGCGGTTGCGGTTGAGCGAGAGCAGGCCGATGGCGTCCTGCGTCACCTGCGCCAGGCTCACCGGATACAGCTGGTGCTGTCGCTCGCCGGCATGGGCGAAGCTCATCAGCGATTGCACGATGCGCGATACGCGTTTGGTCTGCTCGATGATCTGGCCGCTGATCTCGACGATCTCCCCGTCGCCTTCGCGTTCGTCCCGCAGGTTCTGCGCCAGGCAGGCGATGCCGGTGATCGGGTTGCCGATCTCGTGCGCCACGCCGGCGGCCAGGCGGCCAATGCTCGCCAGGCGTTCGGAGTGAACCAGGCGGTCTTCGAGCTGCTGTGTTTCGGTCAGGTCCTCGACCAGCAGCACGAGGCCGCTGTTGCCCGGTGCCAGTGGCTCGGCAATGGCTGCCTTGTGCAGGTTGAGGCAGCGGCGATGGCCGTTGTGCGCCAGCCGCTGCTTGTGCAGGTGTTCATCGGCCTGCTCGATGAAGTCGCTCAGCAGGCTGCGCCAGGGTTCGGCGATGGTCGTCAGGCGCGAGCCGACGACTTGCAGCGCGGGGATCTCGGTGAGTTCCTCGAGCGCACGGTTCCACATGAGGATTTCCTGATCCTTGGCCAGCGAGCAGACGCCCATGGGCAGCTCCTGCAGTGTTTGCCGGTGATAGCGGCGCAGGGCGTCCAATTCTGCGGCCAGGCCGGTCAGGCGCGAGTGATACTCCTCCAGCCGGCTTTCGATGAAGTGGATGTCCTCGGTGATGTAGCCGTCGGCACCGTTCTTGTAGGCCAGGAAATTCTCGACGATGTCCTGGGCTACGCTGGGGCCCATCAGGCCGGAGAGATTGGCTTCGATACGATCGCGCAGGCGGCGCAGCGCGTAGGGGCGATGCTCGTCGAACGGTAGCTGCAGATCGCGCAGGGCCTGTTCCACCTCCCGTTGCGCGGTCTTGGCGCCCAGTGGCTTGGCCAGCTGGGTGGCGAACTCCTGTGGTGAGGCGGCGATCAGTTCGCGCCGTTGCGGGCGGCGGACGTTCTCTACGGCGCAGGCCTCGGCAGCGCTCTGCTCCTCGGGGCTGGTTTCACTGAAGATCGAGAACAGCGAGAACGCCAGGACGTTGACCGCCAGTGACGCGATTGCCGCCAGGTGCCAGCTGGTGTCGTCCAGTACATAGACGACGTTGAACAGCGGAATGTAGAAGCCGTCCAGGTTGCCCACCAGCGGTAGCAGCATGGTCACTACCCAGACGCCGATGCCGGCCAGCAGGCCCGCGATGTAGCCGCGGCGATTGGCGGTCGGCCAGTAGAGCACGGACAGCACGCCCGGCAGGAACTGCAGGGTGGCGACGAAGGCGACGATGCCGAGGTTGGACAGGTCCTGCTCGGCACCGAGCAGCAGGTAGAAGCCGTAGCCGGCCATGATGATGGCGAAGATCAGGCTGCGGCGCGTCCACTTCAGCCAGCGGTAGATGTTGCCTTCGCTGGATGGCTGATACAGCGGCAGCACCAAGTGGTTGAGCGCCATGCCCGACAGTGCCAGGGTGCTGACGATGATCAGCCCGCTGGATGCCGAGAGACCGCCGACGAAGGCCAGCAGCGCCAGGATTTCGCTCTGTGCGGCGATGCCCAGACCTAAGGTGAAGTACTCGGGGTTGGTGCTGACCCCCAGCTTGAGTCCGGCCCAGAGGATCAGCGGCACGGCCAGGCTCATCAGCAGCAGATAGAGTGGCAGGCCCCAGCTGGCGCCCACCAGGCCGCGAGGATCGAGGTTCTCGGTGAAGGTCATGTGATACATGTGCGGCATCACGATGGCCGAGGCAAAGAACACCAGCAGCAGTGTGCGCCAGGGCCCTTCCTGCAAGGGCGTGTGCAATGCCTGCAGCGCCGACTGGTTCTGCAGCAGCCAGATCTCCAGCTGATGCGGGCCGCCGAATACCACATACAGGGCGTAGAGGCCGATGGCACCGAAGGTCACCAGCTTGACGATGGATTCGAAGGCGATGGCGAACACCAGGCCTTCGTGCTTCTCCCGCGTGGCGATGTGGCGGGCGCCGAAGAGGATGGTGAACAGCATGATCATCAGGCAATAGCCCAGCGCCACGCGCTCCTGCAGCGGCTCCAGAGTGAGAATGCCGATGGCGTCGGCCACCGCCTGGATCTGCAGGGCGAGCAACGGCAGCATGCCGATCAGCATGACCAGCGTGGTCAGCGCCCCGCTCCAGGTGCTGCGAAAGCGGAAGGCGACCAGATCGGCCAGTGACGAGAGCTGGTAGGTGCGGGTGATCCGCAGGATCGGATAGAGCAGCACCGGCGCCAGCAGGAACGCGCCGCAAACCCCCAGATAGGTGGCGAGAAAGCCGTAACCGTACTGGTAGGCCAGGCCAACCGTGCCGTAGAAGGCCCAGGCGCTGGCGTAGACGCCCAGCGACAATGTGTAGGTCAGCGGGTGGCGGATCACCCAGCGTGGAATCAATCCGCGCTCGCTGACCCAAGCGACGCCGAACAGCATGATCAGGTAGGCAACGCTGATCAGGATCAGGTGGCTCAGGCTAAAGCTCGTCTGCATCACGCTGGCTCTGGAGGATGAAGGTCACCACGATGAGGATCAGCCACAGCACGTAGGGCCGATACCAGGCCCCGTTGGGGTCGATCCACCAGTCCATGATGGCGGGGGAGAACAGATAGATCCCCACCACCAGGAGCAGCACCAGTCGGTAGATATACATGCCGGGTCTCGTGTCGGAAGTGGGGCGATGGTAGAGCAGCGGCGGGCGGCAAGCCACCTGCGGCAGGCAAAAGCTGGCGCAGCGTGGCAATCCGCCTAGCGCAGCTGCGATTCGGCCAGTGTCCGTGTGCGAGGGATGCGCTGAGCGTCCCAGTGCAGCACCGCCCAAGCGAGGATGTCGGCTGGCAGTGCGTCGTTCAGCTCTGTGGGCGGTTGCTGGCCCAGCGCGCGCAAAGCACGCAGCAGCAGCGGACAGGCCTCGTGAGGCTGCAAGGGTGGCGAGCGGTAACTCTTGCCCAGCTTGTGTCCATCCGGCTGGATGATCAGCGGCAGATGCAGATAGCGCGGCTGGGGTAGACCGAGCACTTCCTGCAGGTACAGCTGGCGCGGCGTGGAGTCGAGCAGATCGGCACCGCGTACGACGTCGGTTACTCCCTGCCATGCGTCATCCAGCACCACCGCCAGCTGATAGGCGATCAAGCCGTCGCGACGGCGGATCACGAAGTCGCCGACCTCGCGACCCAGATGCTGGCGGAATTCGCCCTGCACGCGGTCGGTGAAGCCGTACGCGCTATCAGGCACCTGCAGGCGTATGGCGGCGTCGTCGAGACCGTGGCCGGCGTTGCGGCAGAAACCCGGGTAGGGGCCCGGATAGCTTTCGAGCTGCTTGCGCGAGCAGGTGCAGGCATACGCCAAGCCTTCATCCAGCAGGCGCTCGATGGCGGCGCCGTAGGCGACCTGACGCTCGCTCTGGCGCAACATTTCGCCGTCCCATTCGAATCCGTAGCTCGACAGCGTCTCGACGATGGCTCGCTGGGCGCCGGGCATCTCCCGTGGCGGGTCGATGTCTTCCATGCGCAGCAGCCAGCGGCCGCCGACCGCGCGGGCGTCAAGATAGGAAGCGAGGGCGGCCACCAGTGAGCCGAAATGCAGATAGCCGCTGGGTGTCGGGGCAAAACGGCCGACGTAGCGATGGGCTTGGGACGGGGCAGGAAAGGGCATGTTGGGGCCGGCGCTATCTGGGATGGCGGGGCGGATGAAACGCTGCAGAGCCTGGAAATGAAGCGGGGCGCCGAAGCGCCCCGTTCGGGATCAGGAACCGATCTGCTTTTCCTTGATCTCCGCCAGCGTCTTGCAGTCGATGCAGAGCGTAGCGGTAGGGCGGGCTTCCAGTCGGCGGATGCCGATCTCGACGCCGCAGGAATCGCACCAGCCGTACTCGTTGTCTTCGATCAGCTGCAGCGTCTCGTCGATCTTCTTGATCAGCTTGCGCTCGCGGTCGCGGGCGCGCAGTTCCAGGCTGAACTCTTCTTCCTGGCTGGCACGGTCGGCCGGATCAGGGAAGTTGGCAGCCTCGTCCTGCATGTGGTGCACGGTGCGATCGACCTCTTCCATCAGCTCCTGTTTCCACTTGTTCAGGATGCCGGTGAAATGGGCGCGCATCTTGTCGCTCATGTATTCCTCGCCCTTGCTTTCCTTATAGGGCTCGAAGGCGCGAATCAGTTGCTTGCTCGACGGTGTTTCTTTGGTAATGGGCATGGATGAACGCCTCTCGCTATGTCCATTGCGCAGGATGATTTGTCCCTTGCCGGCCCGTGCCGGCCCTGCGGCTGCAAGCGGGCGAACTTACCAGATCGGATCGGGGCGCGCTACTCCCGAATCCAACAGTAACTGCAGCGGTATCGGGACCTTGGGTAGAATTCACGTTTCGTTCTCAACAGGAAGGTCAGATGACCTCGTCATACAGTGCGCGCAGCCGCGCAATCGAACCTTTCCACGTCATGGCGCTTTTGGAGCGGGCCAACCAGTTGCAAGTTCAAGGCCACGACGTCATTCATTTGGAAATCGGCGAGCCGGACTTCACCACCGCGGCGCCCATCGTGGCGGCAGGGCAGGCCGCGCTGGCCGCCGGGCACACGCGCTATACCCCGGCGCGCGGCCTGCCGCAGCTGCGTGAAGCTATTGCCGGTTTCTATGCGCAGCGCTACGGATTATCCATTGACCCCGAACGCATCCTGATTACGCCCGGCGGCTCCGGCGCGTTGCTGCTGGCTGCCAGCCTGCTGGTGGACCCCGGCAAGCACTGGCTGCTCGCCGATCCGGGTTACCCCTGCAACCGGCATTTTCTGCGCCTGGTCGAAGGTGCCGCGCAACTGGTGCCGGTCGGCCCGGAGGTTCGTTATCAGCTGACTCCGGAGCTGGTCGAGCGCTACTGGGATCGCGACAGCGTCGGTGCGCTGGTCGCCTCGCCGGCCAATCCCACCGGGACGCTGCTGGATCGCGAGGAGCTGGCTGGGCTTTCGGCAGCGCTGAAAGCGCGTGGCGGCCATTTGGTGGTCGATGAGATCTACCACGGGCTGACCTATGGCGTGGACGCGGCAAGCGTGCTGGAAGTCGACGACGACGCCTTCGTGCTCAACAGCTTCTCCAAATATTTCGGAATGACCGGCTGGCGCCTGGGCTGGCTGGTGGCGCCGCCGGCAGCCGTTCCGGAGCTGGAGAAGCTTGCGCAGAACCTCTACATCAGCGCCCCGAGCATGGCTCAGCACGCGGCCCTGGCGTGTTTCCAGCCGGCGACGCTGGAGATTCTCGAGGCGCGCCGCGGCGAGTTCGCCCGCCGCCGTGATTTCCTCTTGCCAGCCTTGCGGGAGCTCGGCTTCGGTATCGCGGTCGAGCCGCAGGGCGCGTTCTATCTGTACGCCGACATCAGCGCCTTTGGCGGCGATGCCTATGCGTTCTGCCAGCACATGCTGGAAACAGAGTTCGTCGCGATCACCCCAGGCCTGGATTTCGGTCGTTTCCAGGCCGGACATCATGTGCGTTTCGCCTACACCCAGGACCTGCCGCGCCTGGAACAGGCTGTCGAGCGCATTGCCCGCGGCTTGCGCAGCTGGCAATCCTGATGCGTTTCGCGCAACCGCTGGAGCAGGGGCGACTGGTCAGGCGCTACAAGCGTTTTCTTGCCGATATCATCACCGACGAGGGCGAAGCGCTGTGCATCCACTGCCCCAACACCGGCTCGATGCTCAATTGCATGGGCGAGGGTGCGCGGGTGTGGTTCCAGCGCAGCAGCGATCCACGGCGCAAACTGCCGGGGACCTGGGAGCTGGTCGAAACCCCGCAGGGGCGGTTGGCGTGCGTGAACACGGCGCGGGCTAATCCGCTGGTCGAGGAGGCGCTGCTGAACGGGCAGATTGCCGAGTTGGCCGGTTTCACGACGCTCAAGCGCGAGGTGGCTTATGGTGTGGAGAACAGCCGAGTGGATTTTCGTCTCGACTACGCCGGGACTGCCGCCTTCGTCGAGGTGAAGAGTGTCACCCTCGGCTTTGCTGAAACGCCAGTGGCGGCCTTTCCCGACGCCGTAACGACACGCGGCGCCAGGCACCTGCGTGAGCTGGCGACGCTGGCCCGTGCCGGTGTGCGTGCGGTGCAGCTGTACTGCGTCAATTTGAGCGGCATCGAAGCAGTGCGGCCGGCCGAGGAGATCGATCCGGCCTATGCCGCTGCGCTGCGGGAAGCGCAGGCGGCAGGCGTGGAAGTACTGGCTTACGGCGTCGATATTTCCGTCGAGGAGTTGCGTATTACTGGCCGATTGCCGGTATTGCTCTGATGGGCGGACGGTCGTGACGGTTGGAAAATTTTTCTGCCCGGCTCGGGAACAAAGCGCCTTTCGTCTGGCCTCAACGAGGCTGGAAACCACATCCATCACTTACGGGAAGGCTCTGCTCCGCTGTTCGACGCGGCGTTACGACGCGTTCCAGCCCGTTTTCGATGGCTCCTGCGGCGACAGCGCGACATCTCTGATGCGCGTGTAGCACCGTGGATGAAACTAATTTCGGACGCTCGCGCCTGGCGCGGGCGTCGTCGATGAGGCTACAAAGAATGCGAATCCTGGTTTGCGGTGCCGGCGGCCAAGTGGGTCGAGAACTGGTGGAACGGGCAGCAAGTTTCGGGCTGGAGGTGCTGGCGCCTGCACGGGCCCAGCTGGACATCGCGCAACCCGAGCAGGTTGCGGCAGTGATGCGTCAACGTCCTGGGCTGATCATCAATGCGGCCGCCTATACCCATGTGGACAATGCCGAATCTCATCGTGAGCAGGCCTATGCGGTAAACCGCGACGGCGCACGCCACCTCGCCGAGGCGGCCGAGCACGCTGGCGTTCCGTTGTTCCATATATCCACCGACTATGTGTTCTCCGGTGAGGCCGATCGCCCCTATACCGAGAGCGACGAAACCGGTCCGACCGGCGTCTACGGAGCGAGCAAGCTGGCGGGCGAGGAAGCGATCCGAGGGCGTCTGCAATCGCATCTGATCCTTCGCACCAGCTGGGTTTATGGCGTGCACGGGCACAACTTCGTCAAGACCATGCTGCGGCTCGCCCGGCAGCGCGATGCGCTTGGTGTGGTGAGCGACCAGATAGGCTGCCCCACCCAGGCTGGCAGCATCGCTTCGGTGTTGCTCGAACTGGCACGCCGCTACGCAGCCGGCGCGGATCTCGCCTGGGGGGTGTACCACTACAGCGGCGTACCGGCTTGTTCGTGGTATGACTTCGCCGTGGAAATCTTCCGTCAGGGCGAAGGCGCCGGGCTGATCTCGCGGCAGCCGACGGTGTCGCCGATTGCCACGGCGCAGTACCCGACTCCCGCCCGGCGGCCGGCCTGGTCGGTGCTCGACTGCAGCCGCTTCGAGTCGACCTTTGACCTCGCGCCCCGTCACTGGCAGGAAGACCTGGCCGATGTGCTGGCGATCCTGCGTCAGCAGGAGCACCCGGCGATCAGCCGTGAGCGGTCCTCCCGCGCCTGACAGAAAGTGCACGGCAGTTACCCGGCGCCGTGCGATTTCCCTGACCTCCGGTGTATTCTTGCGCCCCCGCGCCAAGGCGTGGCCTGACGTTCGGCTCTAGAAGGGGCGCAGCATGGTAGTGGTGTTGGCAATCCTGCCGATCTTCGGTCTGATCACGCTCGGCTATCTGTTCGGCTGGCGGCAATGGCTCAACAACGAAGGAGCGGCCGGGCTGGCCAGTGTCACCTTCAAGCTGTTCATGCCGGCAGTGCTGTTTACCGGGATCGCCCGCGCCGAGCTGAGTAATGGCATGTCGCCAATGCTGCTGCTGGCCTATTTCGTACCGGTGCTGCTGGTGTTCCTGCTGGTCAATCTGGTCGCTCACCGCCGCGCCGGGCGCGCCACTCCGCTTGGTCTTACGGCCGCCTACTCGAACAACGTATTGGTCGGCATCCCGCTGGTGACCACGCTGCTTGGCGCTGAAAGCCTGGTCTATGTGTTCGCCATCCTGGTGTTTCACAGTCTCGTCCTGTTCTCGCTGCAGAGCTTCTACGCGGCACTGGGTGACGGCGACAAGGTCAGCGCTCCGGCGCTGCTGAGGAATCTGGCGAATCCGCTGATCATCGGTCTGGTGCTCGGTGCCCTGTTGAATCTATCCGGGCTCGAGCTGCCCGAGCCGCTCTGGCGCGTCGCTGTATGGCTGGCGCAGGCGGCATTGCCCTGTGCGCTGATGGTGCTGGGCATAAGCCTGTCGCGCTATCGCCTGCGGCCAAACGGGACGGCGCTGCTGCTGACGCTGGTCAAACTGGCGGCGTTTCCGGCACTGGTCTGGTGGCTGAGCGGGTTGCTGCCAGGGCTGAATCAGGATGCACGCAACGTGCTGGTGCTGCTTGCAGCCTGCCCGAGCGGCGTTAACGTGCTGGCGTTCGTCAAGCATTCCGAGGACACGCGAGCGGTCAGCTCGACCGTGTTTCTCTCGACCGTGACTGCACTCATCAGCCTGCCGCTATGGATGCTGCTTGCGGCTGGCTAGTGGAACGCTCAGCGGTCAGCGACTAGGACTCCGCTGCAGTTTTGACGAACGGCTCCGGGACAGGACTGTCACAAAAATCACAGACCTGAAAAAACCGGAGAGCACGGCATGTTGAAATTCATCGGCGGGACCGCAGGCATCATCTTCATCATCGGCCTGATCGTGGTGATCGGGATATTCAAGCTGCTGTTCTGACGAGCGGGGGCGACAGGCCGGCCGGCGCAAGCCCGCCGGCCTTTTTCATGCGCGGCTATTTGTTAGCTGCGCGGTTCCTGCGCCGAGGTTGCCATGATGTCCTCGAGTCGCAGGCCGGTCAGCCCGTGGATGGTGCGCCAGAGGTAGAAGAAGATCGCCATCATCATCAACATGCTGGGAATGGCGATCATCGGGTAGCTGAGCAGGGTCATGCGGCCCAGTTCGGCGTTGAAGGCTTCGCTGCCGGCGGGGCTGTTGACGATCCATTTGGCCAGCACGTAATTCATGAACGACGAGAAGAAGAAGGTGCCGCTGAGCAGGTAGGTCGCCCGCAGCAGCCGCGTTTCGAAGTGTTCGACCTGGCCGTTTTGCTCGAGCTGTTCGTGGATCTTGTCCACGTTGAGCACTTTAGGGTTGTACAGCAGGGTGCGAATCAGCGGGTAGCGGGTGCGCGTCGAGGCCAGCACGGCGATGCCGATGATGCCGGGAACCGCTGCTTCCTTGATGGCGAGCCACTGGGTATCGAGCTGAAGCAGCCCGATGCCGCCAGTCAGCAGCACGCTGATCAGGCCGAGCAGGGCTATCCAGTTGAACTTGCGGTATTTGGCCAGCTCCCACAGCCCCCAGCCCAGCGGAAAGGCCAGGGCAAGCAGCAGTGCACCGTCTGCGCCGAGGCGGTCTTCACCACTGAGCTTCATCAGGATCAGCGAGGGAATCAGGATGCTGACGGCCAGGTCGATTAGCGGGCGCGGTTTGTGTTCGGCGTGGGTCTGGTCGGTATCGGTCATGACATCGGGTTGGTCTGGAGAGGGCTGCATGATCGCCTGTGTTGCGGTCATTCGCCATACCATCTTCGTCGGGATGGCGATTGGTATCGTTTCCCCAGCATCAATGTTCGGACGCTGCGCTGCGTTTCGCGCGCCATTGGCCGTACTCGAATATCAGTACGACGATCATGGCCAGAGCGAAGGGCAGTAGCAGATAGAAACCGCGGAACACGATGAGTGCTGCCAGCACGTCCACCGTGGGAATTTCCGGAAGGGCGGCTACGAAGGTCAGCTCCAGCACACCGAGCCCGCCGGGTGCGTGGGACAGCAATGCCAGGGTGAAGGAGGCGAGGAATACGCCGAGGATGGTCAGATAGCCCGGGTTGTGTTCCGGCGGCAGCGCGAAGTAGATGATCGCCGCGGCGCAGAGCAGCTCAAGCGGGCCCGCCAGCAGCTGACGGCCGACGATTGGCAGTCGCGGGTACTCGATGTGCCATTTGCCCAGCCGCCACGGTGGCAACTGACGCCATGCGCCGAACGCATAGAGCGCGACCAGCATGAGCAGGGTCGAACCGACGGCGATGGATACCCAGCTGTCGCTATCGACAGCCCGATGAAGAAGCTGCGGTTTCAGAATCAGCACGGCGCCCCCGGCGAGCAGGGTGCCCAGCGCGAAGGTCAGCGAGCAGAAGACGATCAGGATGCCGATTTCCTGGGGCGTCAGGCCCCGGCTGCGGTAGGCGCGATAGCGCACCAGGGCGCCGGAAAACACCGATGCGCCGATGTTGTGCGCCAGCGCGTAGGTGGTGAAGGAACAGAGTGCGATGAACCACCAGGACATCTTCTTGCCCAGATGAGCCATCGCGATGCGGTCGTACCAGGCCAGCGCGACATAGGCGCCCAGGGTCGACAGCGCGGCCAGCAGCCAACGCCGCGCGCCGATCGCCTGCAGGCTGTCGGTGAGCTCGCTGAGTGAGATGTTGCGCACTTCGTGGTACAGCAGGTAGCCGGACAGCAGCACGGCCAGGACTCCGATGAGGGTCCAGGCGACATCGCTCCGCTTCATCATCACGTGGCTCCTTGAGGGAAGAGGATTGGCCACGTCTTGCGCTGAAGCACACTCATCCCTGATCGACCGCCATGCCAAACCTCCACCTGTTCTCGAATCGTCAAACAATCGGCAGCTGGCGACCGGTTTTGTTCAGTTTTTCACCCGAGTGGTCTTCTCGCTCGGACCGGCAGGAGGAGGTTCCGCTTGGATTGGTATCCCGCAGGAGAGCGCCAATGCCTGGGCGGTCGTCTGGACATCGGTAGCCTGAGGCGATGCTGTGCATGTGGTGCAGGGGATGTAGAAGCGGTGCCAGTGGAGATTGGGACGTCGACTGTTGTGAGGGATTGGAAACCTGCGGGGACGGTAGGGCGCGGTCAGTCGACGCTCTCTGCCTGCTTGACGCGAACCCAGTGGTCGACAAGTTCGCGCAGGTTCGAGAGTTCCACCGGCTTGGCCATATGACCGTCCATGCCAGCTTCTCGCGCGCGGTCGCGGTGCTCGCTGAGGATATGCGCAGTCAGGGCAACGACGGGAGTACGCCGGCGCGCATTCCTGACTTCCCATTCACGCAGCTGGTGAGTGGCCTGAAAGCCGTCGAGCACGGGCATCTCGCAATCCATCAGGACCAGGTCATACGGCTGCGCCTTGATCGCCTCCAGCGCCTCTTCGCCGTTGCAGGCGGTGTCCGGTTGCAGGTTGAGTTTGTTCAACATGCCGCGGATGACCTTGGTGGAAATACTGTTGTCCTCGGCGACCAGGATGCGGAAGTCACTCGGGACTTCGAGCGCGGGCAGGTTCTGCGGCACCGTTGCCTGGCGCTGCTGAGTGCCCGGCTGGCGCTGCGCGAGTTCGTCGGCCAAGGTGGTCTTCAGCGTGTAACCGGCGACCGGTTTGGCGAGGATGCGCTTGATACCCGCATTGCGCGCAATGATCTTGCTCGGTGCGCTGCTCATGCCGGTGAGCATGATCAGCAGGACGTCATGGTTGAGGCTGTAATCTTCCTTGATCTTGCTCGCCAGCTGCATGCCGGTCATGCCGGGCATGTCCTGATCGAGCAGGACCACATCGAAGTATTCCTTGAGGTGCGCCTTGGTCCGCAGCAGGGCCAACGCCTCCTTGCCCGACGCAACGGCGCTGACCTCCAGGCCCCAGCCGCTGCATTGCTGGACCAGTACCTTGCGGCAGGTGTCGTTGTCATCGACGATCAGCAGGCGAGTGCCTTGCAGCGGCCCGTCCAGGTCGGCATTGCTCTGCGCCAGCCCTTCACTGGCCAGCGGTAGGCTGATCCACAAGGTGTTGCCCTGACTGGTGCCAGTCTGGATACCGAAATCACCATCCATCAGTTGCACCAGCTGGCGCGCGATGATCAGCCCAAGGCGCCCGCCATGGCGTGTCGCTGCAAGAAAGTCATGACTGTCGACCGCGGCATTGAGCAGCGCATCGCGCTCGAACGCCTCGAGTGGCCGCCCACTATCCTGCACGGTGATGCGCAGGCGCGGGCTCTCGTGCGGTCCGTCGACCGCGGCAATCAGCAACACCTCGCCTTCGTCGGTCTGCTTGAAGGCATTCTCCAGCAGGTTGAGCAGGGTCTGGCGCAGGCGGGTCGGATCGCCGGTCACGACCTGCGGCAGCTGCGGCTGAATAAAGCTGATCAGCTCGACCTTCTGCTGTTCGGCCTTGGCGCGGAAGATGCTCAGACAGTCTTCGATCAGTGCGTTGAAATCGAACTGCACGTCATCCAGCTCGATCTGGCCGGATTCCAGCTTGGAAATGTCGAGAATCTCGTTGATCAGATTGAGCAGTTCGTTGCCGGAGCTATGAATCGTCTGGACGTAGTCGCGTTGCTTGGCCGACAGCGATGTGTCCAGCAGCAATTCGCTCATGCCCAGCACGCCGTTCATTGGCGTTCTCAGTTCATGGCTGATCTTGGACAGGAAATCGGCCTTGGTCTTGAGTTCCGCGCTGCTGACGGCCGCTGCGGTGAATTGGGTGCGGCTGTCGGTCTGGCGCTGCCGTTGACGTTCGAGCAGGGCAAAGCTGAGTAGTAGCCCTGCGAGGGTCGCGAGGCTGAACAGGCCGCCAGTCAGCCAGCCCGGGTCGAGCTGGTCGAAGCCCAGCAACATGGGCATGAAGAAGATCATGCCTACGTTGAACAGGGTCGTTCCGGCCACCACCAGGCGCGCCGGCTGATAGCCCTGGCGCCAGTGATAGATCGCGACGAACAGAGTGCTGCACGATGCGGCCAGCACCAGCGAATAGATCAGCCAGCTGTACCACGGCCACTGACCGAGCAGGATGCTGGCTGCCAGCGCCAGTACCAGGTTGAGTTCGATGCCCAACAGCCAGGTGATCCAGGTTCGCCTGCGGTGATGGAAGAAACCCAGCGTGTAGCCGAGCAGCGCGGCGCTGGCGGCCATCGCCGACAGGTCGGCGATCAGCGGCTGACTGTAGGTCAGCCAGGGCAGCCACGCCGCCATGACCCCGAGATTGGCCATGGCGCAGGCCAGCAGGGCGCCGTGCAGCAGGCTCAGCCAGATATGCGTGTAGCTGAGCGTGTAGGCAAAGCGCAGCAGGTTGTAGATCATCAACAAGGCCAGTGCTCCGAAGAGCGCGCCGAATAGGTAGGCAGGCTTGCTCAGGCTTACCAGGCCGGCTTCATCGATGGTCTTGAACCAGGTCATCACCGGATGGCTGGACTGCAGGCGGATATAGGCCTCGCGTGGCTGCCCGTCATTGGGAAGGCTGAACAGGTACGCCCGGTTGGGCAGTGGCCGGGCGCTGAAGGGACGTAGTTCCCCGGTCGCCGTATGCTGCTCGAGCTTGCCGTCACGCAGCAGGTAGAAGTCCAGATACTGCACTCGCGGTGCAAACAGCCACAGCCACTTCGGTCGTGTCAGTGACGGCAGGCTGACCTGCAGCCAGACGGCTCGGTCGCTGGCCGGAGCGCTGTAGGAGAGTTTTTCGAGACGCTGGAACAGTGCGCGCTGGGAAACCACCTCGTCGAGCGTAAGCCCTCCCGACTGGTCGATCAGCATGCGCCAGTTCTGTGGCACGGAATTGGGTGGAGCGGATAGTGCTGGGGAGGGCGGCGACTGGGTAATGGACGCCAGGGCCGGAAGCGGGATCAGGTTGATCAGCAGCAGGCCGAAGAAAACAGCGATGGCAATCCGGAGCCGACCCACTTGAGAAGTCCGTTCATGTGTGTGACGGCCGATTATAGCCATGCCTTTGTCGGCCTGTAATGCGTGCGGCAGCGATAAAACTTGGCGCCGCACGCATTCCTGGCGCCTGGCTACGCTCAGCTGTCGCGCAGCTCCCGGGAGATGGCGCGATAGCCGATATCTTTGCGATAGAAACAGCCATTCCAGAGGATTTTTTCCGCCAGACGGTATGCCTGCTGCTGCGCCTCGGAGACGGTGCGGCCGATGGCCGTTGCGCAAAGCACGCGGCCACCGGCGGTGACGACCTGGCCCTGGTCGTTCAGAGCGGTACCGGCATGAAACACCTTGCCATCCAGCGCAGCGGCATCGTCCAGCCCTTCGATCACATCGCCCTTGGCGTAATCGCCCGGGTAGCCGCCAGCAGCCAGCACCACGCCGACGGTCGGGCGCGGATCCCAGGTCGCCTCGACCTTGTTCAGCGCCTTGGCCAGCGCGGCTTCGACCAGCAGCACCAGCGAGGATTCGAGGCGCACCATGATCGGCTGGGTTTCCGGGTCGCCGAAGCGGCAGTTGAACTCGATGACCTTCGGCTGGCCAGCCTTGTCGATCATCAGGCCGGCGTAGAGGAAGCCGGTGTAGACGTTGCCTTCGGCAGCCATGCCGCGCACGGTCGGGTAGATCACCTCGTCCATCACGCGCTTATGCACATCGGCGGTGACCACCGGAGCCGGCGAATAGGCGCCCATGCCGCCGGTGTTGGGGCCGCTGTCGCCGTCGCCGACGCGCTTGTGGTCCTGGCTGGTGGCCATCGGCAGCACGTTCTCGCCGTCGACCATGACGATAAAGCTGGCCTCTTCGCCATCCAGGAATTCTTCAATGACTACGCGCGCGCCGGCGTCGCCGAAGGCGTTGCCGGACAGCATGTCGCGCACCGCTTCCTCGGCTTCGGCCAGGGTCATGGCGACGATCACGCCTTTGCCGGCGGCCAGGCCGTCAGCCTTGATGACGATCGGAGCGCCTTTTTCACGCAGGTAGGCCAATGCCGGCTCGACTTCGGTGAAGTTCTGGTAGTCGGCAGTGGGAATCGCGTGGCGGGCCAGGAAGTCCTTGGTGAACGCCTTGGAGCCTTCCAGCTGCGCGGCCGCAGCGGTTGGGCCGAAGATGTCCAGGCTGCGCGAGCGGAACAGATCGACCACGCCTTTGACCAGCGGCGCCTCGGGGCCGACGATGGTCAGTTGTACGTTGGCGGCGGCGAAATCCGCCAGTTGCTCGATGGCCAGTACGTCGATGGCGACGTTCTCGCACTTGGCTTCAGTGGCGGTGCCGGCGTTGCCAGGGGCGACGAAGACCTTGGCAACGCGTGGATCCTGCGCCACTTTCCAGGCCAGGGCGTGCTCGCGGCCGCCGCTGCCGATGATCAGTACGTTCATTGCTGTCTCCCAATGGAGGCGGGCGGGTCGCCCGCTTGGTGGATAAGCGAAGCGTTATCCACCCTACGAATACCGAGGTCGCGATCGGGCTGGTAGATGCAAGGCGCCCGACTCTTCACCCGGCGGAGTTGCCTTCTGGCAATGAGCATGGGGGAAGAGTCGGGCAACACCGCAGATGCCTGTCCGAGTGCGGCCGATTTTAGTGGCGGAAGTGGCGCATGCCGGTGAACACCATGGCAATGCCGGCTTCGTCAGCCGCGGCGATCACTTCGTTGTCACGCATCGAGCCGCCCGGCTGGATCACCGCGGTGATGCCGGCCTTGGCCGCATTGTCGATGCCATCGCGGAACGGGAAGAAGGCGTCCGAGGCCATTACCGCACCCGGAACCGGCAGGCCGGCATGTTCGGCCTTGATCGCGGCGATGCGCGCGGAGTTGACGCGGCTCATCTGGCCGGCACCAACGCCGACGGTCTGGCGGTTCTTGGCGTAGACGATGGCGTTAGACTTGACGAACTTGGCCACTTTCCAGGCGAAGATCAGGTCATGGATTTCCTGCTCGGTCGGCGCGCGCTGGGTGACGATCTTCAGGTCTGCTTCGGTGATCATGCCGATGTCGCGGCTCTGGATCAGCAGGCCGCCGTTGACGCGCTTGTAGTCCCAGCCCGGGCTACGCTCGGCCGGCCATTCGCCGCACTCGAGCAGGCGTACGTTGGCTTTGCTGGCGACGACGTCGCGCGCGGCTTGAGAGACCCTGGGTGCGATGATCACCTCGACGAACTGACGCTCGACGATGGCCTGGGCGGTTTCGCCGTCCAGCTCGCGGTTGAAGGCGATGATGCCGCCGAACGCCGACTCGCTGTCGGTGGCGTAGGCCAGATCGTAGGCCTTGCGGATGCCGCCTTCATCTTCCGGTACCACGGCGACGCCGCAGGGGTTGGCATGCTTGACGATCACGCAGGCAGGCTTGGTGAAGCTCTTCACGCACTCCAGCGCGGCGTCGGTGTCGGCCACGTTGTTGAACGACAGCTCCTTGCCCTGCAGTTGCTTGGCAGTGGCGACGCAGGCTTCGTCCGGCTTTTCGACATAGAAGGCGGCCTGCTGGTGCGGGTTCTCGCCGTAGCGCATGTCCTGCGCCTTGATGAACTGCATGTTGTAGGTGCGCGGAAACAGGCTGCGATTTTCGGTGCTGAGCTGCTCGGTGCTCTGGTCGATGCCGCCCAGGTAGTTGGCGATCATGCCGTCGTAGCCGGCGGTGTGCTCGAACGCCTTGAGCGCCAGGTCGAAGCGCTGGGCGTAGGTCAGCCCGCCGTTCTTCAAGTTGTCGACCACTGCCGCGTAGTCCCCGGCATTGACCACGATGGCGACGTCCTTGTGGTTCTTCGCCGCGCTGCGGACCATGGTCGGGCCGCCGATGTCGATGTTCTCGATGGCGTCCGGCAGGGTGCATCCGGGCTTGGCCACCGTGGCTGCGAACGGATAGAGGTTGACCGCCACCAGATCGATCGGGGCAATGCCGTGCTCGGCCATCACCGCGCCGTCCAGGTCGCGGCGGCCGAGGATGCCGCCGTGAATCTTCGGGTGCAGAGTTTTCACCCGGCCGTCCATCATCTCCGGGAAGCCGGTGTAGTCGGCCACTTCGACAGCAGCAATGCCGTTGTCACGCAGCAGCTTGAAGGTGCCGCCGGTGGAGAGGATCTCGACACCGAGGGCTTCGAGGTCGCGGGCGAAGTCGACGACGCCGGTCTTGTCGGACACGCTGATCAGCGCGCGGCGCACGGGAAGGCGGGTGGTTTGGTCGGTCATTGACGTTTCCTAGAGGCTACAGGCTTGAGTCCGCGAAGCAGGCAGGTGCGGACAGCCGCGCCTGCCAGCTGCCGCGTCAGAGCAGGTCGTACTGTTTGAGTTTCTTGCGCAGGGTGCCGCGGTTCAGGCCCAGCAGCTCGGAAGCCTTGGTCTGGTTACCCTTGACGTAGTGCATCACGGTTTCCAGCAACGGCGCTTCCACTTCGGAGAGTACGAGGTTGTAAACGTCCGTGACGTCTGCACCTTCGAGGCGGGCGAAATAATTGTGCAGCGCTTTCTCGACGCTGCCTCGCAGCGTCTGCCCCGCTTCGCTCGGCGTGTTCAGGTGCTGCTTGAGGTTCACGTTGTCACTCACGGATGTTGTTCCACTTACCAATGTTTCATTCAACAGCGTCATGCGGCCACCTCTGTTCCATCCACCGAGCCAGGCCCTGAGCGTTGTTCGGCAAAGAACTGCTGAATGCTGAAGGCCTGTGCATCCCTGTCTTCCAGATGATTGAAACGGGCGCGGAAGTCCCGCGCGCCCGGCAGTGTTGCGAGATACCAGCCCGCGTGCTTGCGGGCGATACGGACTCCCATCACCTCGCCATAGAATTCATGCAGCGCCTGCACATGCTCCAGCAGGGTGCTTTCAACTTCGTCCAGCGTCGGCGCCGCGAGCAGCTCGCCGGTGCGCAGATAATGCTCCACTTCGCGAAAGATCCACGGGCGACCCTGCGCCGCACGTCCGATCAACAGGCCGTCCGCTCCGGTTGCCTGTAGTATCTGGGCCGCCTTGTGCGGCGAATCGATATCGCCATTGGCGAACACCGGAATCGCCACTGCCTGCTTGATGGCGGCGATGGTGTCGTACTCGGCTTCGCCGGTGTACAGGTCGGCGCGGGTGCGGCCGTGAACGGCAAGTGCTGCGATGCCCGATTGCTCGGCGATACGCGCGACGGTCAGGCCGTTCTTGTTCTGCCGATCCCAGCCGGTGCGAATCTTCAACGTCACCGGAACGGTCACGGCACCGACCACGGCTTCGAGGATATCCGCGACCAGCTTCTCGTCACGCATCAACGCCGAGCCGGCGGCCTTGTTGCAGACCTTCTTCGCCGGGCAGCCCATGTTGATGTCGATGATCTGCGCCCCCAGCTCCACATTGCGCTGCGCCGCCTCGGCCAGCATCTGCGGGTCGCCACCGGCGATTTGCACGGAGCGGGGCTCGGGCTCGTCCGCATGGGGAATGCGCAGACGAGATTTGCGACTGTTCCACAGACGCACATCGCTGGTGAGCATTTCCGAGACCACCAGGGCCGCGCCGAAGCGGCGGCACAACTGGCGGAACGGCTGATCGGTCACGCCGGCCATGGGCGCGAGGATCAATCGATTGGTCAAGGTGTAAGGGCCGATGCGTACCGCTGACATGAAGATTCCCTGCTTGGGGCCTGCTTGTTAGGTAGATCGGGACTGCAAAAAAGGGTGGGCATAATACCCGCTACGCATGACGGGTTAAAGGCTGTTTTGAACAAATTCTGAACAGTGGTCGCCTTATCGCCGGGAGTTTGGACGCGCCCACCGCTCGCGCGATGAGCGCCGGCGGCGGCAGTCTGAACTGCAAGCTCGTCGCTATTTGGGCGAATGGAAACTCAGGCTGTAATTAACTGCCTTTGCTCCTGGGTCGAGGATATCCAGGGCGATATGGATGGGAACCTGCGGTGGCATCTGGGCCTGTCCTGCCAGTTCTCCAGAAAGATATTCGCTGGGCTTGAAGCTGCGGCTGGCGATCAGTTTGCCGTTGAGGTCGGCAAAGCGGATTTCCAATAGCGGAAACGGCTGTGCAAAGGCCGCGCGGTTGTAGAGGATCGCGTCGACGACCAGCGCGCCGGTGAACTCGGGATGGCTGCGCACCACCAGGTTGCTGCTCTTGATCTGGCCAATGTCGACCAGGGCCGGCAGTTCGCAGCCAACGGTCGGGCAGATACGCTCGAACCAGCTGCGATACTGCTGCTGCCTCGACAGCTCATCGTAGTTGTAGGCAACGTACTGGGCACCCAGCGCAAGCAGTGCCAACAGGTTCAGTACGCTCCAGCCGAGCCAGCGTCCCCAGGGTTTCTTCGCTTCCTGCCAGTCCAGTTGCAGTGGCTCATCGTCGAGCTCGAACAGCGGCTCGTCGCGCAGGTCGGGCTCGCGGCGTGTCGCTGCAGAATCTACGGCAGGGGCGAGCTGTTCGGAAGCCGATGGCCTTGCCAGTTCAGGTTCGACCCTTTCGTCGTGCGCCTGCTGGGCCTCGGCGATCGCGAGCGGCGTGGGACTGGCTGCCAATGGGCTCAGCGGTTGCGGAGACTCCGAGGTGACCGGGGTGAAGCTGACCACCTCATCGCTCGGGCTCGCCGGCGACTGCGTGACGCCTTGTTCGGCGCTCAGCAGGATCTCGGCCCAGCTTTCGTCCTGCGTGGAGGATATCTCCGGTAGCGGATCGCGAGGCCTGGTTGCCCCGTCGCCGTTGGCTTCGAGGCTGAGCAGGTCGCGAGATAATTCGCGCTCCTGCCGCTCCAGTTTGGCCAGCTCTTCGTCCAGGTCGAGGCTGTCCAGGTCCAGGTCATCGTGAATCCACAGCGTTTCATCGGCCTTGGCGGTTGGCGCCGGCATGGTAGCCCTGGGATGCTCGGTAGCCTGCGTCTGGATCGACTTGTCGAGGGGAGTTGTCAGTGGTTGCGTTGGGTCCAGCTCATCGCGCAGCAGATGATGGGCGGCGTTGAAGACTTCCATGCAGGCGCCGCAACGCACTGCGCCGCGGGCCGCGCGCAACTGGCTGCGGGCGACGCGAAAGCGGGTGCTGCAGTTGGGGCACTGGGTGATGAAGCTGGTCATGCGTCTTTCCGCGCGAAGGTGCCGGCTAGTCTAGCGTATGCCAGTCGCGCAGCGGCAGGGGCTGCGGCGCCTGTTGTGCAAGTGTGCGGGCGAGGTCGCAAGGCGCTGCTCAGGCACGTCGGACGCCGCTGATGCGTACCCAGCCATCTTTGTCGGCGGTTGGATCGAGCTCGAATGCATCGCTGTAGGCGGCGCGTACCTCTTCGGCCTGTTCGGCGAGGATGCCGGACAGTGCCAGGCGGCCGCCGGGCTTGACCAGTGAGGTGATGCGCGGCGCCAGCGAAACCAGCGGGCCGGCAAGGATGTTGGCGACCACCACGTCGGCAGCCTTTTCCGGCAGCTGTTCAGGCAGGTGGAGCGCGAAACGCTCTGCGGCGATGCCGTTGCGCTCGGCGTTGTCGCGTGAAGCGTCCAGCGCCTGGGTATCGATGTCGGTGCCGACGGCATGCTCGGCGCCCAGCAACAGGCCGGCGATCGCCAGGATGCCCGAGCCGCAGCCGAAATCCAGCAGGGACTGGCCCTGCAGAGGCTGGGCATCCAGCCACTCGAGACAAAGTGCGGTAGTGGGGTGGGTGCCGGTACCGAACGCCAGGCCAGGATCCAGCAGCAGGTTGACCGCGTCGGGCTCCGGCGCCGCGTGCCAGCTGGGGACGATCCACAGGCGGCGGCCGAAGCGCATCGGCTGGAAGTTGTCCATCCAGCTGCGCTCCCAGTCCTGGTCTTCGATCACTTCGATCTGATGCTCGGGCAGCTCGCCGCCGCGCAGCAGCTGCAGGTGGGCGAGCAGGGAGTCCGAGTCGGTGTCGGCTTCGAACAATGCCAGCAGGTGCGTGTGCGACCACAGCGGAGTGGTGTTGAGATCCGGCTCGAAGATAGGCTGATCCTCGGCGTCCATGAAGGTCACGGAAACCGCGCCCAGATCCAGCAGCTGGTCTTCCAGCGCTTCGGCCTGATCGGGGGTGATGGCGAGTCGGATCTGCAGCCAGGACATGGAAGCCTCTCGAATGGGGTCGCGGTAAAAGCCGGCAAGCTTACTGGAGGGGGCGTGTTGCGGCCAGCGTGGGCTCGATTCGCGCCTGGCAGAAACGACAGAGGCCGCCCGAAGGCAGCCTCTGTAGTACAGCGCCGAGCGGGGCTCAGTGCTTGTCCATACCCAGTTTCTTCTCCAGGTAATGGATGTTCACGCCGCCCTTGCAGAAGCCGGGGTCGCGCACCAGATCGCGGTGCAGCGGGGCGTTGGTCTTGATGCCATCGACGATCAGCTCGTCCAGTGCGTTGCGCATGCGGCCCATGGCCTCGTCGCGGTTTGCGCCGAAGGTGATCAGCTTGCCGATCAGCGAGTCGTAGTGCGGTGGAACCGAGTAGCCGTCGTACAGGTGCGAGTCGACGCGCACACCGTTGCCGCCTGGAGCGTGGAAGTGCTTCACCTTGCCCGGGCTGGGCATGAAGGTGCGCGGATCTTCGGCATTGATGCGGCACTCCACGGCATGGCCGCGGATGACCACATCTTCCTGCTTGATCGACAGCTTCTGGCCACCACCGATCAGCAGCATCTCCTTGACGATGTCGATGCCGGTGACCATCTCGGTAACCGGATGTTCGACCTGAACGCGCGTGTTCATCTCGATGAAGTAGAAGTTGCCGTCTTCATAGAGAAACTCGAACGTGCCGGCGCCGCGGTAGCCGATGTCGATGCACGCCTTGACGCAGCGGGCCTGGACCTTGCGGCGGGCTTCTTCATCGATCAGCGGGGCTGGGGCTTCCTCGATCACCTTCTGGTGACGGCGCTGCAGCGAGCAGTCGCGGTCGCCAAGGTGGATGGCGTTGCCCTGGCCGTCGGCCAGCACCTGGATTTCCACGTGGCGTGGGTTGGTGAGGAATTTCTCGAGGTAGACCATCGGGTTGCCGAAGGCTGCGCCGGCTTCATTGCGGGTCAGCTTGGCCGAGGCGATCAGATCCTCTTCCTTGTGCACCACGCGCATGCCGCGACCACCACCGCCACCGGCGGCCTTGATGATCACCGGGTAGCCCACCTCGCGGGCGATGCGCAGCGCTTCCTTCTCGTCTTCCGGCAGTGGGCCGTCAGAACCCGGAACGGTCGGCACGCCGGCCTGCTTCATCGCGTCCTTGGCCGATACCTTGTCGCCCATAAGGCGAATGACGTCGGCGGTTGGGCCGATGAAGGTAAACCCGGACTTCTCCACCTGTTCGGCGAAGTCGGCGTTCTCGGCGAGGAAGCCGTAGCCGGGATGGATGCCGTCGGCGCCGGTGACTTCGGCAGCGGCGATCAGCGCCGGGATGCTCAGGTAGGACTTGGCAGAGGCGGCCGGGCCGATGCAGACGGACTCGTCGGCCAGCGACACGTGCATCAGGTCACGGTCTGCAGTGGAGTGCACAGCCACGGTCTTGATGCCCAGTTCCTTGCATGCGCGCAGAACTCGAAGGGCTATCTCGCCGCGGTTGGCGATCAGTACTTTTTCCAACATCGCTGGCTCTCCGCGGTTCAAACGATGGTGAACAGCGGCTGGTCGTATTCGACCGGCTGACCATTCTCCACCAGGATGGATTCGATGGTGCCGCTGATCTCGGCCTCGATGTGGTTCATCATCTTCATGGCTTCGACGATGCAGAGGATGTCGCCCTTCTTGACGCTCTGGCCGACTTCGACGAACGCCTTGGATTCCGGCGAGGACGCACGGTAGAAGGTGCCGACCATCGGCGAGCGGACCACATTGCCGTTCAGCTTGGGCGCGGCCGGGGCAGCGTCGGCAGCCGGGGCGGCAGCAGCTACCGGAGCAGGAGCCGGTGCAGCCGGAGCCTGAGCGTAGATCGGCTGCTGCATCGCTACCTGCTTGCTGTGGCGGCTGATGCGTACCGACTCTTCACCCTCGTGGATCTCCAGTTCGTCGATACCGGACTCTTCCAGCAGTTCGATCAGCTTTTTGACTTTGCGAATATCCATGAAGCATTGACTCCCAGGTAAGTTCAAAGGGCATTGCTGCTCGCTTCTTCAAGGCTCGGCATGTGCACGAGCCCCTCAGGAAGCAGCGAGTTGTTCCAGGGCGGCCTCCAAGGCCAGTCGGTAGCCGCTGGCGCCAAGGCCGCAGATCACACCCACCGCGATATCGGAAAAGTAGGAGTGATGGCGGAAAGGTTCACGCTTGTGCACGTTGGACAGGTGCACTTCGATGAATGGGATGCTCACGGCCAGCAACGCGTCACGTAATGCGACGCTGGTATGCGTGAATGCCGCGGGATTGATCAGGATGAAATCGACGCCTTCGCTGCGCGCGGCATGGATGCGCTCGATCAGTTCGTACTCGGCGTTGGATTGCAGATGCAGCAGATGATGTCCGCGATCTCGGGCACGCTGCTCCAGATCCTGATTGATCTGCGCCAGCGTCACTTCGCCGTAGACGCCCGGCTCGCGGGTGCCGAGCATGTTCAGATTCGGCCCGTGGAGGACCAGAAGCGTGGCCATCGGTATTCCTTGTTTTTCTGTATGCGCTGATCAGTCGAGGTGGCTGGTCGCGAGAAGGGAAAAACTATGCCCCAAGCAGGGTATGACTGTCCAGTCATGTCGCGATCGAAGGAAATGCCCGCATTATGTCTGAAGATTGCCGCAATGATTCATTGGGCTGAGGATCGTCGGCTTGTCATGGATCGATCCCGCGAAAATGCGTACGTGAGCTAGAGCAGAGGTGCCGCGCGATCCAGACGCTCGCTGAAACCGGGAGCGTCTATCTCGCCGACTACGCGTACTTCGGACATCTCATTGCCACGCCGATCGAAGAACAGGATGGCCGGGGGGCCGAACAGTTTGTAGCGGTCCAGCAGGCTGCGTTGGGCGGCGTTGCTTTCGGTGATGTCGAAGCGGATCAGACGATAGTCGGTCAGCCGCGGTGCCACCTGTGGGTTGGCGAACACCTCGCGTTCGATCACCTTGCAGCTGATGCACCAGTCGGCGTACCAGTCGAGCATCAGCGGTTGGCCGGCGGCGCGGGCGGCGGCCAGTTGGGTATCGAGCTCGGCCGGCGTGGAAATGGTGTGCCAGCCTTCACTGGTCATGCTGCCCGGCGCTGATCCGGCTACGGAGGTTGGCAACGGCCGAAGTGGATCGGAGCCGCCCTGTAGCGCCCCGATCCACGCGGTCAGCGCGTAGACCAGCAATACCAGTCCCATCAGCTGCGCGAGCTTCTGCCTGGGCGTCTTGCTGGTGAATTCCAGAGTCCCGAGAAATACGGCGCTGCCGGCCGCGAGCAGGCCCCACGCCGCCAGAGCAAGCGGACCGGGCAGTACGCGCTCGAGCATCCAGACTGCGACGGCAAGCAGCAGTACGCCGAATACGTTGCGCACGCTGATCATCCATGGGCCGCTCTTGGGCAGTAGCGCGCCACCGCCGGTGGCGAACAGCACCAGCGGTGCGCCCATACCCAGGCCCAGGGCGAACAGCTTCAGGCCACCGCCTAGCGCATCGCCGCTGGCACTGATGTACAGCAGTGCGCCGGCCAGCGGAGCGGAAACACAAGGCGATACCAGCAGACTGGACACGGCACCGAGCAGCGCCGCTCCGGTAAACGAGCCGCCGCGTGCGTTGCCGGCAAGACGGTCGAGTCGACTGCTGAGTGCCTGTGGTAGGCGCAGCTCGAACAGCCCGAACATGGCCAGGGCGAAGGCGACGAAGAATAATGCGAAGGGTACAAGAACCCAGGGTGATTGCAGGCGCGCCTGCAGATTCAGCTCGGCGCCGAATACGCCCATGAGCGCGCCGAGCAGGGCGAAGCCGCCAGCCATTGGCAGTACGTAGGCCAGCGACAGCAGGAAGCTGCGCATTCCGCCGGGCTGGTCGCGCAGCACGACGCCGGTGAGAATCGGCAGCATCGGCAGCACGCAGGGGGTGAAGGTCAGGCCCAGACCGGCGAGGAAGAATAGCGCGATGGAGCGCCAGGAGAGGTCGCGTTCGCTGGCCTGCTGGCTGGTTGGCTCTTCGGTGGTCGCTCCGCTGGGGGCGCCAGCAACGTCGCCGATGGGGAGCGATTCGGTTTCCGGCGGGTAGCACAGGCCTTTATCGGCACAGCCCTGGTAGGAGACCTGCAGGACGAAGGGGCGGTTGTCCGGGTTCGTCAGCGGTAGCTCGACATCGACAGTGCCGTAATAGGCTTCGATCTCACCGAAATAGTCATCGACCTTGGGCACGCCGGCGGGCAGCTTCGGCTCACCGATCACGACACCTGACTGGTCGGTCTTGAAGGCGAAACGATGACGGTAGAGGTAGTAGCCCTCCGCTGCGACGAAACGCAGGGTGATCTGTTCAGGCGTAGCTTCAACGAGACTCAGTCGAAAGGCTTCGCGTACCGGCAGGAAATCGCTGCTGTTGTTCAGCGCACCGCCAAGACTGGCGCTGGGCTTGTTGTCGAACAGGCCGGCGTGGGCAGGAAGCACGAATAGCAGGAGCAGCAGACTCAGCAGGCGAAGCATGGCGATCTCACGGTAAAGCTGTGGCGGCATGATAACCAAGCCCGACGCCCGGCGCCCGTGCTCAATTGTCGCTCTGCCGATCAGTTTGCAACCAGATGCTGTCCTTGTCCTCGACTGCATCCAGCTGGCGCAGCGTCTGGCCGTCGCAGGGGCCGGCCACGCACTCACCGGATTCGATGAGAAACAGCGCGCCGTGAGTGGCGCATTGCAGCAGGCTGCCACTGTCGTCGAGGAACTGGTCGGGACGCCACTCCAGCGGAACGCCGCGGTGTGGGCAACGGTTCTCGTACAGGTATGTCCGGCCATCCCGGCGAACGGCGATCACTTTCAGCTCCCCGACCGTGAAGCCGCGGCTCTGCCCTTCGAGAAGCTCGGATGTCGCGCACAATCTGATCATCGGGTCCTCCACCATAAGCTGGAATTATCCCGCAGCCGGCGAGGAAGTGCAGTCGGATAATTTTTGCCGGGCTGGCGGCTGCGGCGGCGGGCTCTTATCCTTCGCCGCACATACCGCTTGGCAAAGCAATCCGATGGGTAGTCCGGTTCCTGTGCGCTTTCTGTTCTTCGTACTCGGCTTGTTGTTGCTGGTCGCGATCTGGTTGTCGCTGGCGCTGGGACCGCTGAGCCTGGCGCTGGGCGACAGTCTGGCTGCGGCGCTGCGCTTGGTAGGCGTGCCGATCGAAGCGTCCGGGCTCGAGCAGGCCGAGCTGATTCTTGCGCAGATCCGCCTGCCGCGGACCTTGCTGGGCTGCGCCGCCGGGGCAGTACTGGCGCTTTGCGGGGTGGCGATGCAGGGGCTGTTCCGCAACCCGCTGGCCGATCCAGGGCTGGTCGGGGTTTCCAGCGGTGCTGCGCTGGGTGCGGCGGTCGCCATAGTCGGTAGCACATTCATTCCGGCGTTGCCTGCGGGGTGGGAGCCCTACCTGCTGTCGGTCTTCGCCTTCGTTGGCGGGCTGGGCGTGACCTTGCTGGTTTACCGACTCGGCCGGCGCGACGGGCAGACCCACGTCGGCACGATGCTGCTGGCCGGCATTGCGCTGACCGCGCTGGCCGGTGCAGTGGTTGGGTTGTTCAGTTATCTGGCCGACGACAGAACGTTGCGCTCGCTGACCTTCTGGAATCTCGGCAGTCTGAACGGCGCCAGTTATGCACGGCTATGGCCGCTGCTGCTGATCACCATCGCCGTCGCACTGTGGCTGCCGCGGCGGGCGAAAGCCCTGAATGCGTTGTTGCTCGGCGAATCGGAAGCGCGTCATCTCGGTTTCGATGTGGAGCGGATCAAGCGTGAACTGGTGGTCTGCACGGCGCTGGGTGTCGGCGCAGCGGTGGCTGCTACCGGTCTGATCGGCTTTATCGGATTGGTGGTTCCGCACCTGATGCGCCTGTTGGTCGGTCCCGATCACCGCTTACTGCTACCAGCTTCGGCACTTGCTGGCGGCAGCTTGCTGCTGCTTGCCGATGTCGCCGCGCGGCTGGTGATAGCGCCGGCGGAGCTGCCGATCGGCATTGTCACTGCGTTGCTCGGCGCACCCTTCTTCCTTTATCTGCTGTTGCGGGAGCGCCTCTGATGCTGGTGGGCCGCGATCTGACCGTGCGCCGTGGCGCGATAACGGCGCTGCAGGATGTTTCCCTCGAGCTGCGCCCAGGGCAGGTGTTCGGCGTGCTCGGCCCGAACGGTGCGGGCAAGAGCACGCTGCTGGCGACATTGTCCGGCGAACTCAGGCCATCCATGGGGCAGGTCTTGCTGCAAGGGCGTGCGCTTGGCGGCTGGGCGGATGTCGAGCGCGCGCGCTGCCTGGCCGTGTTGCCGCAGAGTTCGACGCTCAGCTTTGCCTTCCGCGTGGCGGATGTGGTTGCCATGGGGCGCCTGCCTCATCGCACCGGACGCGACGCCGATGCCGCCATCGTTGCAGCGGCGCTTGCTGCGGCAGACGCGCAGCACCTTGCAACGCGCAGCTACCTTGAGCTGTCCGGTGGCGAACGTCAGCGCGTGCACCTCGCCCGGGTGCTGGCGCAGCTGTGGCCGGCCGCGGCAGGACAGGTGCTGATGCTCGACGAGCCTACGTCGATGCTCGATCCTTCGCACCAGCACAGTATTCTCAAGGCGGTCAGGACCTTTGCCGCGCAAGGCGCCGCCGCGCTGGTGATCCTGCACGATCTGAATCTGGCAGCGCGCTACTGTGATCGGTTACTGCTGCTAAAGGACGGCCGGCCAATCGTGGCAGGGCCACCCGATGAAGTGCTGCGAGCCGAGCCGCTGCGAGCGGTATTCGGTCTGGATGTGCTGGTTCAGCGGCATCCGGAACTCGGTCACCCACTGATCATTGCCCGTTGAGGAGGTTCATCGTGCGCATTCTTGCGTTGCTTGTGCTGGGTTTGCTGACGGGATGCCATTCGCTACCGCCGCTGCCTGAGTGGCAAAGTCCAGAAGGACGTGAGCATCCGGACCTCGGTCTGATCATCGATCTGCGCAGCGACACGGTACTTACGCCAGCGCAGCTGGTGGCGGACCTGCAGACGTACGATCGGTTGCTGGTTGGTGAACGGCACGACAATCCGGATCACCACGCGCTGCAGCTCTGGTTGCTGCGGGCGCTGGCCGAAGAGCGTCGCCAAGGCAGCCTGTTGCTGGAAATGCTCGAGCCCGAACAGCAGGCGCTAGTCGATGAAGTGCGGCGCGAGGTGGGTGAGGGCCGAGCGCCAGCCGATCTTCCTGAGGCGCTGGGTTGGCAGAAGGGCTGGGATTGGGGTCAGTACGGGCCGCTGGTTTCACACGCGCTTGCGCAACCATATCCATTGCTGCATGCCAATCTCGGGCGCGACGAAATCATGTCGATCTATCGTGCCGCACCGTCATTGCAGGGACGCAAATCCGCGGCCGCGGCGGTGAGCGAGGCGTTGCTGGCGCAGATCGAGGTCTCTCACTGCGGGATGCTGCCGGCATCCCAGCTGCCGGCGATGCTGGCGGTGCAGCAACAGCGTGATCGACGCATGGCCGAGCGAGTGCTCGCCGCAGCCGAGCCAACCATGCTCCTGGCCGGCGCGTTCCATGTGCGACGAGACCTGGGTGTGCCGCTGCATATCGAAGATATTTCCGGGAAGCCAGTCGGGGTGTTGATGCTTGCCGAAGTGGGCGAGGCAGTAAGCGCGGCGCAGGCCGACTACGTCTGGTACACCCCGGCTCAGCCTGGGCAGGATCATTGCGAACAACTTCGCAAGCATGCCAAGTAGGTGGGGCGAAGATATCTGCAGGCAAAAAAAAGACCCGGCAGAGCCGGGTCAAAACCGTGATTAGCCTGATGAGGAGATAACCTGAAGGATCGACTGCCTGAGCCTTCAGCTATCGGCTGACCTCGCGATCAGTTGCGATAATAATAACAATTCTCATTTCTGCGTCAACAGGCTTTCGTAAATAAATTTGTGCGTCTCGACCACCTGTTTCAGATGGCGACATTGACGCGCAGGTGGGTGACTTCCTTGTTCAGCAGGTCGATGCGCCGCGCCATGCTTTCAATGAGGCTGTGAGCGATGCGGGGATTGCTTTGCGTCAGACCGAGAAACTGCTCTTTGGGAATGACCATTACCGTGCAAGGCTCGCTAGCCACCACCGTTGCGCTGCGCCGCTCGCGGGTGAAAACCGCCATGGCGCCGAAAATCTCGTCCTTCTGCACGTCGCCCACTTTCTGTCCGTCGACGATCGCATCCGCATGACCTTCAATAATGATGAAGACGTTGTCCGCTTCGTCGCCCTGGCGAATCAGTTCTTCACCGACAACGAAATGCTTGAAGCCGGTCGAAGGGCGAATCTCCGGTTGTTTGAGTCGTGCAAGTGCATCGCCAAGCAACGCGGTATGGCCAATCAGGTACTGGGTGAATAGCTCCTGCCGATGTTCGTCAGCATGAATGTGCTGAAACGCGGCGTTGCGCGAGTAGGGAATCAGGCTGATGGGCTCGTCACTGCAGTAGCGGCATGCCGGCAGGGCGCCGGACTGGCGCAAGCCAACCAGATCGCCCTCCTGAAGATAGAACAGCGCCTTGCCGTCGATCAGCGCATGCAGTAGCCCGGTCTCGATGATGAAAAGTTGCTGTGCCGGCAGCTCGGCGCACAGATCGTCGGTGTGCTTGAGTTCAAGGTTGGGGCCTGAGGGCTGCAAGCCTTCGAGCAATTGGGTGGGGATGGTTTGCAGGCGGTTGATCAGGCGATCGGCGTAGGCCGGTTGCTCCCCGAGTAAATACATGTCGGTAATCCTTGAACGAACGGGCAGACGATTGGCAGGGTCACGTCGGCGCACAATAGGCTCGAGCGAGGGCCTGAGTAAATCTCGCCGAGCAGAGGTTGTGAGCTAGCTCTAGTTGTCGCGATCGGCGCCCAGATTCCGATTCAGCTCTTCCTTCAGCGGGATCGGCAGCTGCTGCCACGGGACATCTCTCAACGCCCCCTCGATGGCATACAGCAGAACCTTCGAAGCCCCGAAGCCGCGTGCCTTCACAGCGCGATAGGAGCTCACCGCGCCCAATCGTCGGAGGTCCGCAGCGGTGTGGATTCCCGATGCATGCAGCCATTGCACCGAGGTCTTGCCGAGATTGCGGAGCGAAAGCAGTTCGTCGTGCATGGCGGCGTCCTTGCGGTGCTAGCGGTTGGGGAAGCCTGTCAGAAAGTGTAGCGGCCAGCGGATAAGCCTCCGCTGACCTGCCTGGCCCCATGCAGACGTCAATTGGGGCTCGATTGATGTGATGGGGTCGCGACCATGCCGCTGCTGCCATTGCTTCACGGCAGACCAGGTGCGCAGATAGCCCATCAGTTCGCGGAGATCCCAGTGCGCTTCGAGGGCGAAGGGCGGCGGTTCGATACGTGGAAAGGGAGGCTGGATATCACGGTAACCGGCATCGACGCTGCTGCGACCAGCTGGCCAGCAACCGGCGAGTGTTTCGTAGTAGAGCCTGTGGATGATCGCGTCCACTGCGGCCGATATCTCCAGCAGGCTGTAGCACCAGGCGCAGAACAGGCCGTTCGGCTTCAGTGCGCGCCGCGCCTGATTAAAGAATGCCGGCGTGGCGAACCAGTGCAGGGCTTGTGCGACTACCAGCAGATCGAGCTGTCCGCTGCGCAATGGCAGATGCTCCGCATCGGCGACGAAACGCTGCACGTTTAACCAGGTGTCGCCAGCCGCGAGCTGTTCGGCGCTCGCGTCGCAGGCCAGGACCCGATGGAAGTGTCGTGTCAGCGGGATGCTCGCTTGCCCGTTGCCGGCCGCAAGGTCGAGCGCGGTGTCGGTGGCCGCGCATTGGCTGGCGAGCCAGTTGAACAGCGCCTCGGGGTAGGTCGGGCGGAAGCGTGCGTAGTCGGTGGAGCGGCTGGAGAACAGCTGGATGCTGTCACTGGCCGGCTTTGGCGCGGGTGATTCGCTGGCAGACATAGCGGTGTTCCACGATTGGAATACCGGGAGTATAGAAGCACCGCCGCACTCTGCTGGCGGCGGTGCCTGGCGGTCAGAGGCCGGGCAGGTGCTGACGGATACTGGCGACCAGCTCGTCGAGGCTGCCGGCGTCCTGGGTGTCGACCCGACGGCTATGCAGTCGCTCGCTCTCGTTCAGCGCCTCGCGGCTGGCCTGCTGGGCATGCACTACCTCCATGGTCGCGTCGGATGGGTCAAGCCCCTCGGCCTGGCGTTGCGCCAGCCACTGCGCGATCACCGCATCCGGCGCCTGGCAATCGAGTATCAGGAAGGGCACGCCAGTGGTCTCGGCCGCCTGCCAGGCATCCTGGCGCTGCTGCTGCTTCAGGTATGCCGCGTCGATCACCACGGAAAAGCCAGCCTGCAGCGCAGTCGTTGCCAGCTGGTGCAGCCGCTTGTAGGTCTCATCGCTGGCCTGCTGGCTGTAGATGCCGGCATCGAGGTGGCCCTGCTGGGCTTCGGGCTGCTCGCCATGCAGGCGCTTGCGTTCGATATCCGAACGCAGGCGTATCGCGCCAAGGGCCTCGACCAGGCGTAGTGCAACGTGGCTCTTGCCTACGGCGGACACGCCGTGGGTGATGGCGAGGAAGCGCGAGGGAATGGCGCTGTAGCTTTCGGCCAGATTCGCGTAGCTGCGGTACTGCCGTACGATCACCTTGCGTTGCACCGCGTCCTGCTCCTGATACAGACGGAACAGGCTGACCTTGGCGCGGACCAGTGCGCGATAGGCCTTGTACAGATTCAGCAGCGCCAGCGCTGCGTAGTCGCCGGTGTGCTCCAGCCAGCCATTGATGAACCTGCGCGCCTGGCACTTCAGGCCACGATCCTCGAGGTCCATGGCCAGGAAGGCTGCGTCCGAAGCCACATCGATCAGGCGGAACGGCTCGTTGAACTCGATGCAGTCGAACAGCACCACCTTGCCATCGATCAATGTGGCATTGCCCAGGTGAAGATCGCCGTGACATTCGCGGACGAAACCTTCCTGGCAGCGCTGGTCGAGCAGCGGACGCAGGCGCTCGATACTGGTTTCGGTCCATTCCTCGAGCGCATCCAGCTGGCGGAGATCTTCGGCTTCGCTGAGCAACGGGCGAATCTGTTCGAAGTTCTGCCGCATCGGCGCAACGATCGCATCGGCACTGCTCAGTGCATGACCGGCAGGCACCTGCGGGGTGCCCTGGTGGAAGCGGGCGATCTGCTCGGCAAGGGCGTCAATGTGCGCGTCCGTCAACTCGCCGCGCGCCTGCAGTTCGGCCAGTAGCTGGGTTTGTGGGAACTCGCGCATCTTCAGCGCATATTCGAAGGGCTCGCCTGTACCATCGATCTCCGGTGCATCCGGCGATCCGCTGATGGGAACGACTTCGAGATACAGATCCGGCGCCATGCGCTGATTGAGCCGTAACTCTTCTTCGCAGAAATGCTTGCGCGAGGCGAGGTCGGTGAAGTTGAGAAAGCCGAAGTCCACTGGCTTCTTGATCTTGTAGGCAAAGGTGCCGGTGAGGATGACCCAGGAAATGTGGGTCTCGATTACCCGAAAGCCCTCGCTGGGATGCGGGTACAGGGCAGGATTCTGCAGGGCGGCGATCAATGCTTGGCTCACGGTCATTCCTTGTTGAAGTTCTTGAACGGGGCGTGCGAGTCCACTGCGAAGCAGTCCACACAGTCGAAAAGTCGCAGGCATTATGGCCGCTGTGCGTTGCGCTGCAAACCGCTGAGAGGCCGTCGGTCCGCGCCTGCAAAGTGCGTATAATGCGCCGCCATGACTAAATCTCGCTCCCCCCGTACACGCTCCAGACGCCGCTCCGCTGGCGCTCGCCCCTGGTTGGGCTGGGCGGTCAAACTGTCCATTGTCGGCCTGGTGATCCTGGCCGGTTTCGCCATTTATCTCGATGCCGTGGTGCAGGAGAAATTCTCCGGCAAGCGCTGGACGATTCCGGCCAAGGTCTATGCACGACCGCTGGAGTTGTTCGTCGGGCAGAAGCTCGATAAGACCGATTTTCTCGCCGAGCTGGATGCGTTGGGCTATCGCCGCGAAAAGGCTGTCAGCGGTCCGGGTGGCGCGTCGGTGGCTGGTAATGACATCGAACTGCACACCCGCGGCTTCCAGTTCTACGAAGGTGCCGAACAGTCGCAGCGGCTGCGAGTACGCTTCTCTGGCGATTTCGTCGCCGGCCTCAGCGCTGCCAATGGCGGCTCGCTACCGGTGGCGCGGCTGGAGCCGGTGTTGATCGGTGGGCTGTACCCCGCGCACAACGAGGATCGCATCCTGATCAAGCTCGATCAGGTGCCGCCGTATCTGGTGGAAACGCTGGTCGCCGTGGAGGATCGGGAGTTCTTCAATCACTTCGGTGTATCGCCCAAGTCCATTGCCCGCGCCGTCTGGGTCAACCTTACTGCAGGCCAGGTTCGCCAAGGGGGCAGTACGCTGACCCAGCAGCTGGTGAAGAACTTCTACCTGACCAACGAGCGCAGCCTTAGCCGTAAGGCCACCGAGGCGATGATGGCGGTGCTGCTGGAGCTGCACTACGACAAGGAAGACATTCTCGAAGCCTACCTGAACGAAGTGTTTCTCGGTCAGGACGGTCGCCGTGCCATTCACGGCTTCGGTCTGGCGAGCCAGTACTTCTTCGGCCAGCCGCTGGCCGAGTTGAAGTTGCCGCAGGTGGCATTGCTGGTCGGCATGGTGAAAGGGCCTACCTACTACAACCCTCGACGCAATCCCGAGCGGGCGTTGGAGCGGCGCAACCTGGTTCTCGACCTGCTCGCCGAGCAGCAGGCGGTCAGCGCCGAGGACATAGCAAAAGCCAAGCAGGCACCGCTGGGCGTGACCCAGCGTGGCAGCATGGCCGACAGCTCCTATCCGGCCTTCCTCGACTTGGTCAAGCGTCAGCTGCGTGAGGACTATCGGGACGAGGACCTCACCGAAGAAGGTCTGCGTGTCTTCACCAGTTTCGATCCGGTGATCCAGCTCAAGGCCGAGCAGGCCATGAGCGAAACCCTCAAGCGTCTCGGCAAGAGCACCGAAGGCGTCGAAGGCGCAATGATCGTGACCAATCCTGAGACCGGTGAAATTCAGGCCCTGCTCGGTAGTCGCCAGCCGGGTTTCGCGGGGTTCAATCGCGCGCTCGATGCGTCACGGCCGATCGGCTCGCTGATCAAGCCGGCCATCTACCTGGCTGCCCTGGAAAAGCCCAGCCAGTACACGCTGACCAGTCTGCTCGAAGACGAGCCCTTCTCGGTCAAGGGCGCCGACGGGCAGATCTGGAAGCCGCAGAACTATGGGCGTCAGGCTTATGGCACGGTTTACCTGTATCAGGCACTCGCCAATTCCTACAATCTGTCCACGGCGCGGCTCGGGCTCGACCTGGGTGTGCCGAATGTACTGAAGACGCTTGTGCGGCTGGGTGCATCGCCACAGTGGCCAGCGTATCCGTCGATGCTGCTCGGAGCGGGCGGTTTGCGGCCGATCGAAGTTGCCGATATGTATCAGACCCTGGCCAACGGTGGCTTCAACACTCCGTTGCGTGGCATTCGCAGCGTGCTGACCGCGGACGGTGAGCCACTCAAGCGGTATCCGTTCCAGATTCAGCAGCGCTTTGATCCGGGTGCCATCTACCTGACTCAGTACGCCATGCAGCGTGCCATGCGCGAAGGAACGGGTCGTTCTGCCTACAACCGTCTGCCGCAGTCGCTGAATCTCGCTGGCAAGACCGGTACCACAAACGACTCGCGTGACAGCTGGTTCGCAGGCTTCAGCCAGGATCTGCTGGCAGTGGTCTGGTTGGGTCGTGATGACAATGGCAAAACTTCGCTGACTGGGGCGACCGGCGCGCTGCAGGTGTGGAGCGATTTCATGCGGCGGGCCGATCCGCTGCCTTTGCAGATGCCAGTGCCGGACAACGTGACATATGCCTGGGTGGACGCGCGAAGCGGCCTGGGTACGGATGAGCGTTGCCCCGATGCGGTGCAGATGCCCTATATTCGCGGCAGCGAACCGGCCCCCGGACCTGGCTGCGGCATTCAGGCGCCGGCGGAGTCGGTCATGGATTGGGTGCGTGGCTGGTTGGAGTAACTGCCGCAGAGGTCGCGTGCTTCGTGATTCTACGTTGAGAGGTCTGAATTGGTGAACAAGCAGTGGATGGCCGTTGTTGCAGCGGTGACGCTGGTACAGGGGTGCGCGACAGTGGATCGTGGTTCGATTCCCGTGGTGGACTCAGGCGCTCCCGTTTCCGAGGAGGTGGCGGCTCGCCAGGGATACCGCGCGCCAGCCGCGGTCGCGACGCCAAGGCAGCAGCAGGAGGATTCTGGGGTGGTGGTGATGGTGCCGCAAGGCAGCTCTGCACCGCTTGAGACGTTCGCCGCGCCAGATGCACCCTTTGCCGGGTCGAGTGGAACGACAGGCGGAGATCAGCCTGCGTGGCAGCCGGCATCGTCAATCTCGGCGCCGGCCAGCACGCAGCAGCAACCGAGCATGCCCACCGGTATCCCGTCCTCCGGCAGCAGCAGCGGCCTGGCCGCCGACGAGCAGCTGGATGGCCCTGTGCTCGCGCTGTTGACTACGGCTCAACAGCAGCAGGGCGGTGGTGACCTGAATGGTGCGGCTTCCAGTCTCGAACGTGCGCAGCGTATTGCGCCGCGCGAGCCGCAGGTCCTTTATCGTCTGGCCCAGGTCCGGTTGGCGCAGGGGGATGCCACTCAGGCGGAGCAGCTGTCGCGCCGGGCATTAAGCTATGCCAGCGGGCGCCCGGCGCTGCAGGCCAGCCTCTGGGAGTTGATTGCGCAGGCACGCGAGCGGCGGGGGGGG
>NZ_AOFQ01000053.1 GCF_000495915.1 Stutzerimonas chloritidismutans AW-1 | reverse complement strand
GGTGCTGGTGCTGGTGCTGGTGCTGGTGCAGGTGCAGGTGCAGGTGCAGGAATTGTAGGGACTGCGGCATTCGCGGTGGGCCCGCCATTCTCGTCCTCGCTCTCGCCACCAGCAGCGGCCGCCAGCGGCTCGCGCACCACCGGCTGTGCGTCGCCACCCAGTGGCAGGGACAACGGCCGCTCTTGTCCATCGAACTCGATGGCAGCCGGGTCCTGCTCCCCGGTCTCAGCAGACGGCCCCGAGGCAGACGAACCATCGAGCGGCAGGGAGGTCACTTCGGGGGCCGAAGGGCGCTCGGAATCGCCGCCACGCAAGAAAAGAAAGCCGACAGCTATAAGAACAAGGACTGCGACTACAGCAACCAAATGTTTTTTGGGTAGCGGAAATCCGATACCGCCCGATTTCCGCCGCCCGCGCTTGCTCTGCATCGCGGCGATGAGCTCGTCTCGGGCCAACTGATTGATCGCCCCCGGCCAACCACCAGACTGCTCATGGATACGACCAATCTGCTCTTCGCTCAGACACTCTAGGCCGCTACCGGCACCCTCCAGCCGCAATGCCAGGTACTCCCTGGTTTCGTCCTCTTCATACGGCTGCAGCGCGATGGCATGGTAGCGCTCCTCGCCATCACTCAAGGCCTCGAGCCGCCCGCCAAGCGCAGACTCACCGAACAGGAACACATGCGGCCTGGCCTCAGGGGTGCCCGCAGCCAGACGCAGAAGGGTTTCCACCGCAGCACCCGTCAACTGCTCGGCGTCGTCGACCAATAGATAGACTTCCTGACCTGTCAACGCCAGCTGGATGACCTGGGCCATCACGCCGTCGAAATCGGCCTCCTGGCTGTTCAGTGCTTGAGCGATCTGTGCCAACAGCGCGCTCGCATCCATCGTAGCCTGAGGGGTAATGACTACGCTCTGCACCGCCTGCTTGTTGCTACTGGCAACCAGTGCCTGACGCAAAAGGGTTTTTCCACTTCCCTCCGGCCCGGTAACCAGCAGCAGCAACTGGCTGTAGCGCGCCAGATGATGAAGCTGCCCAAGCACCGGCTTGCGCTGCGCGGGAAAGAACTTGAAGCCCGGAACGCGAGCCGCAAAGGGGTCATGGCTGAAGCCATAGTGATTCAGAAACGCGTCGTCCGCAGACAAACTGGTCATGGAAATTTTCTTATGCTCCAAGGTGTTCCGTCATTGCACCGTAACTGGCGCTCAAGGTGGTTTCCAGCACGTCGCGAGGGAAGTCCCCGGTCACAACAGCCTCGCCCATTCGCCGCAGCAAAACGAGGCGCAGCCGACCGTCCAGAACCTTCTTGTCGACGGCCATGTGCTCGAGAAAGTCCTGCGGCTTCATCTGCGCAGGGGGCACGACCGGAAGCGCCGCGCGCTGCAGCAACTTGATGGCCCGGTCACGCTCCATCCGCGTGATCCAGCCCAGCTGACAAGACATCTCCAACGCCATCACGGTTCCCGCCGACACGGCCTCACCATGCAACCAGACGCCATAGCCCATATGTGTTTCTATCGCGTGGCCAAATGTGTGACCTAGATTGAGAATCGCGCGCACGCCGGACTCGCGCTCATCAGCGTTCACCACCTTGGCCTTTGCAGCGCAGGAGCGATGGATCGCCTCCGTCAGCACCACAGGATCAAGCGCTCGAAGTCGATCAACATTTGCCTCAAGCCAGCCAAGGAAGGGCTCGTCGCAGATAAGCCCATACTTGATCACCTCAGCCAGCCCCGCAGAAAGCTCACGAGGCGGCAATGTCTTCAAGGTCGCGGTGTCAATGATGACCGCTCGGGGCTGATAGAACGCCCCGATCATGTTTTTGCCTAGAGGGTGATTGATACCGGTCTTGCCGCCGACCGAAGAGTCCACTTGCGACAATAGCGTGGTGGGAACCTGAATGAAGTCCACGCCACGCTGATAGCTGGACGCTGCATAGCCCGCCATATCGCCAATGACGCCGCCACCCAGCGCGATGACCGTGGTATTGCGATCGTGCCTAGCTCCGAGCAGAGCGTCGTAGATCAGCTGCAGGGTTTGCCAATTCTTGTGTTCCTCCCCGTCGGGAAGAATCACCGGAGTAACGGTGTAGTCGGAAAGGGTCTGAGTCAGTCGATCGAGATACAGCGGCGCAACAGTTTCATTAGTGACAACGGCCACCTGCCGCCCGCGGATCCTGTCGGAAAACAGCTCGGCGCGATCAATCAACCGTTCGCCAATATGAATGGGATAGCTACGCTCACCGAGATCGACCTGAAGAGTCTGCATGGGGCCCCCAACAATAAAGGGGTCTAGGATAGCGCAGATTCATCTCGGCTTTCACGAGGCGGTAAAGACGCGAGCCGGTCGAGAATTTCCGTCACAACCATCCGCGGCGGACGTTCGTCGGTCTCGATGATGACGTCCGCTATCGAGCGATATAGCGGATCGCGAATGGCCATGAGGGCGGACAGAACGCTGCGGGGATCACTAGCCTGCAATAGCGGCCGGTTGCGGTCGCGGGCGGTGCGTTCGAGCTGCTGGTCGACCGACGTGCAAAGATAGACGACTTGCCCACCGGCACGAAGGGCCTGCCGATTATCCTCTCGCAACACCGCACCACCGCCAGTGGCCAGCACCACTCCCTCGAGCTGGCAGAGATCGGCGATCACCGCCCGCTCCCGCTCGCGAAAACCGCCCTCACCCTCCACGTCAAAGATCAGTGGAATGCTGGCACCGGTCCGTTGTTCGATCTCCTTATCGGAATCCTTGAATGGGAGACGAAGCTCTTTGGCAAGCAAACGCCCGATGGTGCTTTTGCCAGCACCCATCGGGCCTACGAGGATAGTGTTCTTCAATGAGGTCAGCGACTCACAGCAACAGCTTGGTGATTGAGAATCTTGGGAGTCAAGAATATCAGCAACTCGGATTTTGAGTCTGCCACGACGTCCCTTCGAAACATACGCCCAAGATAAGGCAGATCACCCAGGAACGGAACTTTATCCACCGACCGGCTTTGCGTGTTGGAGAAAACCCCACCAATAACGACAGTCTCGCCGTCATTCACAAGGATTTTCGCGTTCACTTCATTTTTGCGGATGGTCGGAGTGCCGTTGACGTCGTTTGCAAAATCCGGCTCGTCCTTGGTGACTTTCACCTCCATGATGATCCGGTTATCAGGGGTAATCTGGGGCGTCACCTCCAGCGAAAGCGCGGCCTCCACGAAGGTTGTGGAAGTAGCACCGCTTGAACTCGCCTCTTGATAAGGAATCTCCGACCCCTTGAGAATCTTTGCCGTTTCCTTATCAGCCGTCATGACCTTTGGCTGAGAAACCACTTCGCCATTACCCGACTTTTCCATCGCCGAAAGCTCGAGATCAAGAATCAGATTATCTGTGATATAGCCAATTCCGATTCCGGCAGTCCGATTCGCTACGCCAAGGTCAACGAACGGATAATTACCGTTGCCATCTTCGCCACTTTCACCAGCCTCATCGCCAAAATCGTCGCTACCGTAAACAGCGCCCCGACCGTTAGCGAACAGCTGCGTCCCACCCCAACGTACGCCCAGCGCCTTGTCATAATCTACGTTCGCCTCGACGATTCGAGCCTCGATCATGACCTGTCGGACTGGAATATCCAGCTGCGCCACGATGCGCCGAAGTTCGTCCAAGCGCTCCTGAGTCTGGTAGGCAATGATGTTGTTCGTACGGTCATCAACCGCGAGCGATCCACGCTCGTCTGCCTGCCCCTCGGAATTGGTCACCGACTGAAACAGCCGCGCAATATCGGCAGCTTTTGCATAATTGACCTGAACGACCTCGCGACGAAGTGGAGCAAGCTCGGCGATCTGCCGCTGCGACTCAAGCTCCTGACGCTCACGGGCAGCAATCTCGTCGGCAGGCGCGACCAGCAGCACGTTACCAACCTGGCGCTTATCCAGACCTTTGGTTTTAAGCACCAGATCCAGCGCCTGGTCCCAAGGCACGTTTTGCAGACGCAGGGTTATGTTGCCAGCGACGGTATCGCTCGCCACCAGGTTCAGATCGGTGAAGTCAGCGATCAGCTGCAGTACGGAACGAACGTCGATATCCTGAAAGTTGAGCGAGAGTTTCTCGCCCGAATAAGCGAAGCGCTCAGCCTTGCGCTTCTCGGCTTCATCCTCGGTCAGAGGCTTGATGCTGATGGTCAGTTTGTTGTCTGTCTGGTACGCCAGATAATCGTATCGACCGGTCGGCTCGATGGCGACACTAGCTCCACCGGCCTGAGCGGACGAATCGACAAACTTTACGGGCGTAGCGAAATCCTGAACATCAAGACGAACACGCAGCGCCTCCGGCAGTTGAGCCTTGTCGAAGAGGACACGAATCTTTCCGCCCTGCTCCTCAATGGTCGAGCCTACCGATGGGTCAGAGAGCGTAATAACGACGTTTCCGGCACCGTCTTCACCCCGACGGAAATCGATGTTCTCGATCGCCTTACCTACAGCCATCGCCTTGGCAGGCGCAGCCACTGGAGCAACGGGCGCAGCTGAAACAGCTGGGGCACGTACAGCACCCGAACTTTCGCCCAATACCACAAAGAGATTGTTACCATCTACGCGAGTGGAGTAGGGCACCAGAGTATTGAGATTAACGATCAGTCGGGTACGGCCTTGGGCTTCAACGACGGTCACGCTCCGCGCATTGCCAACTCCTAGCTCGCGATTCTTCGCTCCGAGCTTATTGGATACGCCGGGCAGGTCGAGCGCGATCCGCGCAGGCTGATCGAGGGTATAACCACGCGGTGCAGCCACCGGTTCGTCGAACGCAAGCTTCAATTCAACACGGTCGCCAGGCAGCGCAGCGACATCGAGGGCGTTCAGGTTGGCCGCCAGCAGGGCTGGAGAAATAAACGCCGCCAGCAAAGAGATACCTAGGCGTGAAAGGGTAGTGTTCATAAATTGCTTCCGTTGTGCAGACCGGTAAAGGTTTTCCATGCTTTTGCCCCGCGCTAGGTGCGCTCTTTCAAGGTCAGACTGCGCGGGCGCTCGAGCCACCCACCCTCTCCATCAGGTACGATTTCCACTACATCCACTCCCGCATCGCTGATCTCGACGATACGGCCATGGTTGCGCCCCAAATAGTCACCAATCTTGACGCGATGAACCCCGTCGCCGCCCTTGATCAAGGCGTACCGCCCCCCACCATTGGCTAACGTGCCTACCATCGTGAAGTTCTCGATATTGAACCCCTCAAGAAACTGCTTAACTCGCGACTCATCGGGCTGGATATCTTTTGAGCCCTTTTGCCGCTGGGTTAAATCAAGCTTGACGGGAGGCTGAAACGGATGTCGCAGGGCGGCAGCGCTATAGGTAAAGGCTTCGTAGGGAATGAATGCCGGTAGCGGCTCAATTGTCCCTTTCGGCTTCGCCCTGACCTCATTCATATATTGCTGCAGATCGCCGAAGTCGTTGCTGCTGCCGCAGCCAGTCAGCGCAACGTAAGCGCTCCATAAACCCCGTCCTAGCGGACGGGGTTGTTTTCAGGAAGCAGCTGGCGCTGGCGAGCAGTTCCACGGCAACAGCGCTTCGTAGCCTTCGACGCTGTTGACCTGAGGCAGGCGCTCAAGGATGTGGCGCAGGTAGGCGTAGGGCTCCTGGCCATTGGCTTTGGCGGTTTCGATCAGACTATAGATCTGTGCGCTGGCCGTGGCGCCTTTGGGTGTGTCGCTGAACAGCCAGTTTTTGCGGCCGATGACGAACGGGCGGATGGCGTTCTCGGCGCGGTTGTTGTCGATGGGCAGGTTTCCGCCTTCGATGTAGCGCTCCAGGCGGCTCCAGTTGTTCTCCAAGTAGTTCACCGCCTTGCCCAGGGAGGTCTGTCCGGCGACCTGCGGCTGAGCTTTGTCGAGCCAGGCTTTGAGCTGGTCGAGCACTGGTTGACTGCGCTGTTGGCGGGCACTCAGGCGTTCAGCGTCGCTGGCGTCTTTCAGCTCGCGCTCGATACCGTAGAGTTTGTTGATCAGGTTCAGGGCCATGTCGGCTCGCCCAGTTTTGCCTTTAGGCTGCACCTTCTGCGCCTCGATAAATTTGCGCCTCGCATGGGCCCAGCAGGCCAGCCGCTCGATGCCCGCTTGCGCGGCCACGGCGTTGTAGCCGGAGTAGTCGTCGGTCATTAAATAACCGCAATAGCCGGTGAGCAGGCGCAAGGGTACGTCCTGCGCACGACTGGTTGTGTAGTCGAAGAGGATCACCGGCCTGTCTGGCGGGCCGCCGGTTTGCACCCACATCCAGGATTGGCTGCTCGGGCCGCGCCCCGGTTCTTTGAGCACCTGCACCCGGGTTTCGTCGCAGTGCAACACCGGATAATCCAGCAGCGTGTCGCGCATCAAGTTGAGCAAGGGTTGCAGATAGTCACCGCATTGGATCACCCAGCGAGCCAGGGTCTGCCGCGGGATGTCGATGCCATGGCGATGGAGGACTTTCTCGAAGCGGTACAGCGGGATGCCGTCGGCGTACTTGGTGGTCAGCAGCATCGCCAACACGCTGGGCGTAGCCAGGCTTTTCTCAATCAGTTGCGCGGGCTTGTCCGCGGTGATCGGGGCGGCTTCGCAGGCTTTGCAGGCGTAGGTCTTACGGATATGGCGGATGACCCGCACCTGCATCGGGATGATTTCCAGCTGTTCGCTGGTTTCCTCACCGATCACTTGCTTGCAAGCACCGCAGGCACAGGTCAGCTCGTGCTCGGGCAGCTCATGGATAACCTCAACGCGCGGCAACTCAGCCGGCAGTGGTTTACGCTTGCCACGACGTTTGACCGGCGCGACGACGTCTTCCTCGATCTCTTCGGCAGTAGTTTCGGGCGCGGCTTCGGTGAGGCTTTCGGCTTCGGTGAGGCTTTCGGCTTCGTTGAAAATCTCCAACTGCGGCGAGTCAGGATCGGCCGTCTGCTCGGATTTGCGACCGAACAGGCGTTGGATCAGCAGTGCGTTTTGTTCGCGCAGGTGCTCGATCTGCCCGTCCTTGTCCTTGGCCAATTTCTGTGCAGAAGACAGCACCTCAGCGAGCAATTGCTTGAGCGCTGCGGGGTCGTCAGGAAGGGGTTCAGGCACGGAAATCATGCCATGGATTATACCGGCTCAAGTCACGAAACGTGGTGTCAGCACCTTGTGCGGTTGATTGCCCCAGAGGTCGATGCCCTCCAGCAACTGATTCAATTCCCGCACCGTCAGCTCGATCGCTTCGTCACCGGCATCCGGTTTGGTCTTGAACCGCTCGGCCTCCAAGCGCTTGAGCCACAAACAGAAACCGTTACGATGCCAATACAGAATTTTCACTTGGTTGCGCGTGCGGTTGAGAAAAACGAACAACGCCGGGTCGAACACCGCCACCTTGATATCCAACTCGACCAAGGCGGCCAGACCGTTGATGGATTTGCGGAAATCGACCGGCTTGGGGTAAAGGTAAACGGCTTTGACCTTGGGGTCGGGACGCATCATGGGCTGGGCTCCAGGAAAATCGGGAGCACAGCATCTGTGGGCCTTCACTTAACTTGAAGGTGTGGTTTGTGGAGCGGTTACAGCGCAACCAGACTTAAGCCCAACGCAGTAAGTCTCGCGCGATTCATTTCTGCAGCCCCTTGTCGTTATAACGATAAGTCTTAGCGACGATGTTCATACGCAATTTTGATGTAGCTTCGTTCTTTTCGGTCTTGATCTCGAAATCATGTAGCGTGACGATACGCGGAAGGCTTGCCACACCACTCACGAAAGTTGCCAGATCGTGATACCCCCCAACGACCTTAATATTTATAGGCAACTCGATATAGAACTGCTGAGCCACCTCTGGCTGCAACTTGATTTCCTCGAACTCCAGCCCACTACCGAGACCCGTTCGAGTGATATCTTCCAGAAGCCCAGGGACCTCGGTATCGCTTGGCAGTTGCCGCAATAACGCACCAAACGACGTTTCCATCTCGGCCATTTGCGCTTTATAAGCTTCCAAATTGGCGGCCTGGAAGGCTTTGGTCGAGAACTGCTGCTTCAAGGTTTCTTCCTGAGCGCGCTGCTGCTCCAATTGCAGTTGCATATCCTGCAAATGAAAGTAATAACCTAGAGCAAGCACCGCTGCGAGAAGCATAACGCCAGCAATGAACTTGACCGGCGCAGGCCAAGAACCGAGGTTATTAAGATCGAGATCAGCGAAGTCTATCTTGCGAAAACTATCTAACGATTCAGCCAGACTCATGGCTTTGCTCCTTCCGTAGCGGCAACCGGCTGCGTTTGCTGAACCGTCAGCTGGAACACATTTTCCTGATCCACGGCACCGGCGGTGACGGCTTTCACCTCGTTCAGATTCGGCGCTTCGAGCCAATCAGAGGCATCAAGATTGCGCATAAGGTTGGAGACACGATTGTTCGATTCGGCAGCACCAATGATCGCAATGTTCTTTCCGGTCATTTTTACCGAAGTGAAATACACTCCATCCGGCAGAGTTCTTACAAGCTGATCAAAAACTCGCCCGATAATAGGTCGATTACCTTGCAAGTCCTGGATGATTTTCATTCGCTCCAGTAGTTGCTGACGACGCTCTTTCAATTCCTTGATTTCTTTAATACGAGCATCAAGAACCGCAATCTCCTTTTTGACAAACTCGTTGCGCGCACTCTGCTGCTCAATCGCAGCTTGGAAATAACGATCTCCAAGAAAGACCAGCCCAGCCGCTATGACCAGCACACCGACCAGAGACGCTAGGAAACGCTGCTTTCGTTCTTCACGCAGCTGTTCACGCCACGGAAGTAAGTTGATTTGCGCCATTAGTCGAAGCTCCTCAGCGCCAGGCCACAAGCAATCATCAAGGCCGGCGCATCGCTAGCCAGCGCTCCAGCATTCACTTTGCTGCTCAAAGCCATATCGGCGAATGGATTCGCAACTAGAGTCTGAGTACCGATCTTCTGCTGAATCATGTGATCCAACCCAGGTATCGATGCCGTCCCGCCCGCTAACAGGATGCAGTCGACATCATGGAACTGTCCTGCCGCAAAGAAGAACTGCAACGAGCGAGAAACCTGCTGCACAACTGCCTCTTTGAACGGAAGCAAAACCTCACTGTCGTAGTCGTCTGGGAGGCCGCCTTGCTTTTTGGCTAGACCAGCTTCTTCTTGTGAGAGGCCGTAGCGTCGCTGAATTTCCTCCGTCAGCTGACGCCCGCCGAAAAGCTGTTCACGGGTATAAATAGTACGACCGTTATGCAGAACACTAAGGGTAGTCATGGTGGCACCGATATCCACCACGGCAACGGTCAACTCTCCATGCGCCGCACCCAACTGTGGAGCAAGTAGCCCGTAAGACCGCTCAAGCGCATAGGCTTCGACGTCAACCACCTTGGCAGTGAGTCCCGCCAGCGCAAGCGCTGCCTCACGAATTTCGACGTTTTCCTTGCGGCAAGCGGCGAGCAGGACTTCTGCTCGGCCAGGAGAGCGAGGAGCCGGCCCCTGGACTTCGAAGTCGATCGCCACTTCTTCCAGCGGATAGGGAATGTACTGGTCCGCCTCGATCTTCAGCTGATTCTCGAGTTCTTCGTCGGACAAACCAGCATCCATCTCGATGATCTTGGTGATTACCGCGGAGCCTGAAACAGCCACTACCGCCGACTTGCATCCGGTCTTGGCCTTGGCAACCACCCGCTGCAATGCCTGGCCGACGCCCTCGAGCTCGGCGATGTTCTTTTCAACTACGGCGTTTGCCGGGAGCGGCTCGACAGCATACGCCTCGACGCGGTAGCGACTACCTGATCGACTTAATTCGAGGAGCTTGACTGAGGTCGAACTGATATCGATCCCAAGCAGCGTGTTCGCTTTCTTAGTGAAGAGCCCTAGCACGACCGATTTCCTATCTTTATCCGCAACTTACGGATTAATTATGTTTATCCACATTAGATAACAGCCTTGACAGAAGCGCAAATGGCTACCCGGCAAAAAAACCGCATATAATGTGAACGGTTTTCCCTTTCAGCATCGCCGCAGTCTTCCTCCCCCAAATCCTGGATTCCAAGAACCCTGATGCGTTTTTTGAAATTTTTTCTCTGGTCGTGCTTCGCAGTCTTTTGCGCACTCTTGCTGAGCATCAGCGGCGCATTTCTCTACCTCAGCCCCAACCTCCCCTCCGTCGATTCCCTGCGGAGCATACAGCTTCAAATTCCGCTGCGGGTTTATAGCGCGGATGACAAGCTGATCGCCGAGTTCGGGGAAATGCGACGCTCACCGATCCACTTCGAGGACATCCCTGAGGAATTCATCCACGCACTGCTGGCTGCCGAGGACGACAATTTCGCTAATCATTATGGCGTCGACATAACCGGCCTGATGCGCGCTGCCACGCAATTATTGAAAAGTGGGCAGATTCAGACCGGCGGCAGCACCATTACCATGCAGGTGGCGAAGAATTACTTCCTTACCAGTGAGCGGAGTTTCTCGCGCAAGATCAACGAGATACTGCTGGCATTGCAGATAGAGCGCGAGCTCAGCAAGAACGAAATCCTCGAGCTGTACGTCAACAAGATCTACCTTGGCAATCGTGCCTATGGAATCGAGGCGGCTTCTCAGGTGTATTACGGCAAGCCCATTTCGGAGCTTAGCGTCGCACAGCTGGCGATGATCGCCGGCCTGCCGAAGGCACCTTCTGCATTCAACCCATTGGTTAATCCGACCCGCAGCAAAGAACGACGCGACTGGATCCTGGGCCGCATGCACAGACTTGGCTCACTGGATGAAACTAGCTATCGGCAAGCACTCGCCGAACCTGAGACCGCTCGGTACCACGGCGCAGCCCCCGAGCTGGATGCCGCCTACATCGCGGAGATGGCGCGCGCCGAGATGGTGGGCCGCTTCGGCAGCGCTGCCTACACGGATGGCTTCCGGGTAAAGACCACGGTGTCCAGCGAGCGGCAGCTTGCTGCCAACCTCGCACTCGACAACGGACTGATTGAATACGACCAGCGGCACGGCTACCGCGGACCGGAAGCGCGCCTCGCAGAACTGCCGCGCGATAGCTGGCCCAGCGAGCTGGCCAAGTACCGAAGCCTTTCCGGGCTGCAGCCGGCCGTCGTCACGCAGGTAGAGACCAGCGGGATTCTGGTGCTGACGCGCGACGGAAACGAGCACGCAGTAGCTTGGGACAGCATGAAGTGGGCCCGTCCCTACCTCGGCATCAACAGCATGGGGCCAAGGCCACAGCGCCCAGCCGACGTGGTCAAGCTAGGCGACGTGGTCCGCATTCGCTGGCAGGACGATGAAACAGCCGTATTCAGCCAGGTGCCGCAGGCGCAGGCGGCACTGGTTTCACTCGACCCCCAGGATGGTTCGATCGAAGCGCTCGCAGGCGGTTTCTCGTTTGGCCAGAGCAACTACAACCGCGCCATCCAGGCCAAGCGCCAACCCGGGTCGAGCTTCAAACCGTTCATTTACAGCGCAGCGCTGGACGCGGGCTACACCGCCGCGAGCCTGGTCAACGATTCCCCCATCGTCTTTGTCGAACAGGGCATGGACCGCATCTGGCGCCCGAAGAACGACAACAATACGTTCCTCGGGCCGATCCGCATGCGCGAGGCGCTGTACAAATCGAGGAATCTGGTTTCGATTCGTCTGCTGCAGACAATGGGCATCGACCACACGGTCGATTACATCAGCCGCTTCGGTTTCAATCCGCAGGACCTGCCGCGCAACCTATCTCTGGCATTGGGTACGGCGACGCTTACACCTATGGAGATCGCCACCGGCTGGACGACCTTTGCAAACGGCGGGTACAAGATCGAGCCATACCTGATCCAGCGCATAGAAGACCGTGAAGGCAAGCTGCTCTTCGAGGCCAACCCGGCACGCGTGCCATCGCGGAATACCGAGACTGAGGAAACAGAGGCCGAGGCTTACGCAGCGCCTGACACTAGAGACCTGAATGACGGCGAGGCACTCGACGCCGAACCACGCCTTGCCGAGCAGGTACTCGATGAACGTACCGCCTACATCATGACCAGCATGCTGCAGGACGTTATCAAGCGCGGCACAGGGCGACGTGCGCTGGCCATGGGGCGCGGTGACATCGCAGGCAAAACCGGCACCACCAACGACTCCATCGACAGCTGGTTCTCCGGTTATAACGCCGACATCGTAACCACGGTATGGGCGGGCTTCGACCAGCCACAAAGCCTGGGGCGCAACGAATATGGCGGCACGGTCGCTCTGCCGATCTGGATGAGCTACATGAGCGCAGTGCTAAAGGACATGCCCGAGCACCCGCCAGCGGAGCCGGACGGGCTGCTCAAGCTGCGCATCGATCCGGTCAGCGGTCGCTCTGCCACACCCAGCACGCCTGACGCCTATTTCGAGGTCTTCAAGAGCGAGGATTCGCCGCCCCCCATGGGTGAATTCGACTCTGGAACCCAGGCACCTGGAAGCCCTCTTCCGGCCGATGAAGCCGCCCCGCTGGATCTGTTCTGATCGACCGGTTTTCGCCAGCAACAAAAAACCCCGCCTTGGCGGGGTTTGTTTTTTTAGCGCGGTCAGCCGTTGAAAACGTCGTTAACCGACTGCAGCGGATAATGCGACGGGTAAGGCAATGTCGCCACGCCACTTTCGATGGCTGCCTTGGCCACGGCATCAGACACCAACGTGATCAGACGCGGATCCATTGGCTTCGGAATGATGTACTCGCGGCCGAATTCCAGACTATCCACACCGTACGCAGCAGCCACTTCAGCCGGCACTGGCAACTTGGCGAGATCGCGCAGCGCAATGGCGGCCGCGATCTTCATCTCCTCGTTAATGCGCTTGGCGCGAACATCCAGCGCGCCACGGAAGATGAACGGGAAGCCCAATACGTTGTTGACCTGGTTCGGGTAGTCCGAGCGACCAGTTGCCATGATGACATCCGAACGCGTCGCATGCGCCAGCTCCGGGCTGATCTCCGGATCAGGATTGGAGCAGGCGAAGACAACCGGATTGGCCGCCATGCGCTTGAGACCTTCCGGACTCAGCAGGTTGGCGCCTGACAGGCCAACGAAAACGTCGGCACCTTCGAGCGCATCGTCCAGAGTGCGCTTGTCGGTTTCATGGGCGAACACAGCCTTGTACTGGTTCAGATCGTCACGACCGGCGTGGATGACGCCCTTGCGATCGATCATGAAGATGTTCTCGATTTTCGCACCCATGCTGACCAGCAGCTTCATGCACGAGGTTGCGGCAGCCCCAGCACCGAGGCAGACGATCTTGGCCTGCTCGAGAGTCTTGCCGGCGATTTCCAGCGCATTGAGCATGCCGGCAGCCGTCACGATGGCGGTGCCATGCTGGTCGTCATGGAAAACCGGGATATCGCACTGCTCGATCAGCGCCCGCTCGATCTCGAAGCACTCCGGCGCCTTGATATCTTCCAGATTGATGCCACCAAAGGTGATCGAGATGCGCTTGACGGTATCAATGAAAGCCTGCGGGCTTTCCGCATCGACTTCGATGTCGAATACGTCGACGCCAGCGAAACGCTTGAACAGCACGCCCTTGCCTTCCATCACCGGCTTGGAAGCCAGCGGGCCAAGGTTGCCCAAGCCGAGAATAGCGGTGCCGTCGGAGATAACAGCCACCAGGTTGCCTTTGCCAGTGTAGCGGTAAGCCAGCTCCGCATCGCGAGCGATCTCGCGCACAGGCTCAGCTACACCCGGGCTGTAGGCCAGGGAAAGATCACGAGCGGTGGCGGTGGGCTTGGTCAGCTCGACGCTCAATTTCCCTGGACGGGGCTGGGCATGGTATTCGAGCGCGGCAGTTTTCAGGTCAGTCATGTGGCATTTCCGCTTATTTTACTGGGACAGACAGGCGGTCGAGCATACGCCAAGAACAAGCGCACTCACAAGCCAGCGGGCCGGCTGACTGTCAAGCCCAAGCCGCTACGACTTTCCGGGTAGATTCACGCGCCGTTACGAACAGCCGATCAGCGCGACAACTCCAGCATCGCCGGATGGGTGACGCGCAGCATCCAGCGGGCCTGCCCGGCCCCCACCCGTCCGCGGCGGTCGACCACCCAGCCCCTCAGCTCGAGTCGCTTCCCGGCAAGTACGGTCATTGTCCGGACATCGAATGCGTCAAGCGCCTGCGGCGGTATGTTCACCACCAGCGGACCATCCATTTCGAGCCAATAGCCGCCACGATTGCGCTCGACCCGCTCGACCCTACCTTCGAGCAGCGCGAAGCCACCACGCCTCAACGATTGCGGCGAGCCGGGCTTCAGCTCGCGCCAGACACCCAGACCGTTTTGCCGCGCCCGCTGCTCGGCCCGCTGCTGACAGGCCACCATCCGTGTATTCGGCGCCACCGCGACCATGAAGCCAAGGCCATCGGCAAGCAGCACGGCTTCGAGATTACGTCCCTGCGCGTCATAAGCATGGGCCAGCGTGCGCCCATAGCGATCGTGCCGCTCCTGGCCCAGGACCAGACCGACCCGCCCGTCACTGGCCTGCACCAATGCCTGCAGTCGGCGCCGTGCGGCCAGCGCGAAAGGCTCGGCCTTGCGCCCGTCACGCCCCAGCTCCGGCGTGTTGATGCCGATCAGCCGCACGCTGCGACCATCGACCAGACGCAGCGTATCGCCGTCAACGACTTGGGCCACTTCCAGCGTCGACAAGCGCCCCGGCGACGGGCAGAAGGCAAGCGCTTGAATTTGCCAGAAGACGGAAACGAAAAAGGCGCCCACCAGGGACGCCTTTTTCATGTGCTCGGAAAACCCCATTGGATTCCCGGTACGCCAGCTTACTTGGCGCCGAACACACCGAAACGCTGCTTGAAGCGATCGATACGGCCGCCGGTATCCAGCACCTTCTGCTTGCCGGTGTAGAACGGGTGGCACTCGGAGCACACGTCGAGGCTCAGGTTCTTACCCAGCGTGGAGCGGGTCTTGATGACGTTGCCACAGCTGCAGGTGGCCTCGATTTCGACGTAATTAGGATGGATATCGGCTTTCATGGTGAATCCTCTAGGATTGTGTGCCGCCACCCGACCCTATGTCGAGTACCGCACGAAGTAGGGCGCGAATCATACCAGAGAGCTAGGGTGATGCAAGCGCGGGCGACAGACGCGCTGAGCCGCTGGCGCGCTCGCGACGACGCCGAATCGCGTCATCGTTTACCATCGCCGCACATCACCAAGGATCATCGAGTGTCTTCCAGCATCCTCCGCCTGGCGCTGCCCTCCCCCCTGCGTCGCCTGTTCGATTACCTGCCGCCGGCTGGCGTGTCACCCGCCGCTCTTCAACCAGGCGTACGCCTGCGCGTGCCCTTCGGTCGACGCGAAGTGGTCGGCATTCTGGTCGAGCTGAGCGACCACAGCGAAGTGCCGGCGGAAAAGCTCAAGCCGGCCCTGGAACTGCTGGATAGCAAACCACCCCTCCCCGCCCCGCTATTCAAGCTTTGCCTGTGGACCGCGCAGTATTATCAGCACAGCCTTGGCGACACCCTCAGCTGGGCACTGCCGGTACTGCTGCGTCAGGGCGAACCCGCTGAAGCTCGACAAGAGCGCTACTGGCACGCAGCCGAAGGCGCGAGCCCTGACGATCCGCGATTGGTTCGTGCACCCAGGCAGCGCGAAGCGCTGAAGGCCATCGCCCAGCACGCTCACGGCTTGCCACATGCGCTGCTCAGCAAACTGCAGCTGAACAAGGACAGCCTCGACCTGCTGCTGGAAAAGGGCCTGGTGCGTATCGAATCCCGCCGCAGCAGGCAGACGCGCGGGCACAGTGGCGGCTGGCTGCTACAGGCCGAGCTCACCTTGAATACACAGCAACGCGCGGCCTTCGAGGCGGTGAGCGCGGGCCTCGGAGGATTTCAGGCGTTCCTGCTGGCGGGGGTGACCGGCAGCGGCAAGACCGAGGTCTACCTGCAACTGATTCATCGCGTACTGGAAGCCGGCAAGCAGGCGCTGGTGCTGATCCCCGAGATCAACCTGGGGCCACAGACGCTCGCTCGCTTCGAACAGCGCTTCAACGCCCGGATCGCGCTGCTGCACTCCAACGTCAACGATCGTGAACGACTCGATGCCTGGCTCGCCGCCCGCGATGGCGAGGCGGACATCATCATCGGTACCCGTTCGGCCCTGTTCACGCCGATGAAGAATCCCGGCCTGATCATCATCGACGAGGAGCACGACGCCTCTTATAAACAGCAGGAAGGCTTGCGCTACCATGCCCGCGATCTGGCCCTGCTGCGCGCGCGCCAGGAGAACCTGCCGATTGTGCTCGGTTCGGCCACGCCCTCGCTGGAAAGCCTGCACAACGCCCACAGCGGCCGCTATGCGCTGCTCAAGATGACGCAACGGGCCGGCAATGCACAGTCGCCGCGCTTCCTGCGCCTGGATGTCAAGAGTCGCCCGCTGGACGCCGGCATATCCGGCCCGCTGCAACAGGCCATCGGCCAGACCCTCGGCGCCGGCCAGCAGGTTTTGGTCTACCTCAACCGACGTGGCTTCGCCCCCACCCTGCTCTGCCATGACTGCGGCTGGCTCAGCCAGTGCCCACGCTGCGACGCACGGATGACCCTGCATCAACGCCATAACGAATTGCGCTGCCACCACTGCGGGCACGTCGAGCGACCTCCGCGCAACTGTCCGGACTGCGGCAAGGTGGATCTGCGCCCGGTTGGCGCCGGAACGGAACGCGCCGAGGAGCGCCTGGGCATCCTCTTTCCCGACTATCCGGTGCTGCGTATCGACCGCGACAGCACCTCGCGCAAGGGCGCGATGGAGCAGATGATCGGCACCATCAACCGCGGCGAACCCTGCCTGCTGGTCGGCACGCAGATGCTCGCCAAGGGTCACCATTTTCCGCGCGTCACGCTGGTGGCGATTCTCGATGCCGACGGCGGGCTGTTCTCAGCCGACTTCCGCGCCAGCGAGCGCATGGCCCAGCTGATTGTCCAGGTCGCCGGGCGCGCCGGGCGCGCAGAGGAGCCTGGCAAGGTCATCATCCAGACGCATCTGGCCGACCATCCGCTGCTGGTGCAGCTGACCGAACAGGGTTATTTCGCCTTCGCCGAGCAGGCCCTGTCCGAGCGCCGCGCGGCCGGCCTGCCGCCGTTCAGCCATCTGGCGCTGCTGCGCGCCGAGGCACAGAAGCCCGGCCAGGCCGAAGCCTTCCTTGACGACGCCTGCAACCTCGCCGAACAGTTGCTCGACCAGCTGCAGCTCAACGGCGTCGACCTGCTCGGACCGGTTCCCGCACCGATGGAACGGCGTGCAGGTCGCTACAGGGCGCAATTACTGCTTCAGGGCAACGCACGGGCGACCCTGCACCGGCTGATGGGCGCCTGGGTCCCGATGCTCGAACAACTGCCCGGCGGTCGCGCCGTGCGCTGGAGCCTGGATGTCGACCCGATCGATCTGTTCTGATCGCCTGATCGAAACCCGGACTTTTGCCGCACTGCGCGCCACGCACCTTGAAGCGATACCCATCGCGACCCGATAATGCCGGGTTTTCGCGCACACTTGCGGACTGAGCCGACCATGAAAGACAGCATTCGCCACCTGATCCAGCAAGCCCTCGTCCGCCTGACCGCCGAAGGCGTCCTGCCTGAAGGGCTGACCCCCGCGATTCAGGTGGAAAACACCAGAGACAAGAGCCACGGCGATTTCGCCAGCAACATCGCCATGATGCTGGCCAAACCGGCCGGGCTGAAGCCGCGCGACCTGGCCGAGAAGCTGATCGCCGCGCTGCCGCAGGACGCGCAGATCAGCAAGGTGGAAATCGCCGGACCAGGCTTTCTGAACTTCTTCCAGAACAGCGACGCACTGGCCGAGCGCCTCGAAGCGGCCCTGGCCGATCCAAAGCTGGCAGTGCGCAAGGCGTCGGCGCCCCAGCGCGTGGTGATCGACCTGTCATCGCCGAACCTGGCGAAAGAGATGCATGTTGGCCACCTGCGCTCGACCATTATTGGTGACGCCGTCGGTCGTGTGCTCGAGTACCTCGGCGACGAGGTGATCCGGCAGAACCACGTCGGCGACTGGGGCACCCAGTTCGGCATGCTGCTGGCTTACCTCGAGGAGAAACCGGCGGCGGCGGAAAGCGAGCTGTCCGACCTGGAGCAGTTCTATCGCGCAGCGAAACAGCGCTTCGACGAGTCCGCCGAGTTCGCCGACCGCGCCCGCGAACTGGTGGTAAAGCTTCAAGCCGGGGACGCACAGTGCCTGAGCCTGTGGACGCGCTTCAACGATATTTCCCTGTCGCACTGCCAGAAGATCTACGACCGCCTCAACGTCAAGCTGACCCCGGCCGACGTCAAGGGTGAGAGCGCCTACAACGCCGAGCTTGCAGATATCGTCGAAGCCCTGCGCACTAAAGGTCTGCTCACCGAGGACAACGGCGCGCAGTGCGTCTTCCTCGACGAATTCAAGAACGCCGAAGGCAATCCGCTCCCGGTGATCGTGCAGAAGGCCGGCGGCGGCTACCTCTACGCCACCACCGACCTGGCGGCCATGCGTTACCGCAGCCAGGTCCTGCATGCCGATCGCGCGCTGTATTTCGTCGATCAGCGCCAGGCCCTGCATTTCCAGATGGCTTTCGAAGTGGCGCGTCGCGCCGGCTTCGTACATGCCGGCATGCAGCTTGAGCACATGGGCTTCGGCACCATGAACGGCGCCGACGGCCGCCCGTTCAAGACCCGCGACGGCGGCACGGTAAAGCTGATCGATCTGCTCGACGAAGCCGAGCAGCGCGCCTATGCCCTGGTCAAGGGCAAGAATCCGGACCTCGATGAAGCCGAGCTGCGCCAGATCGCCCGCGCGGTGGGTATCAGCGCCGTCAAATATGCCGACCTGTCCAAGCACCGCACCAGCGACTATCGCTTCAACTTCGAACTGATGCTGAGCTTCGAAGGCAACACCGCGCCCTACCTGCTCTATGCCTACACCCGCGTGGCCAGCGTTTTCCGCAAGCTGGGTCAAGGCATCGATGAGATCACCGGGCAGATTCAGCTCGAGGCTGAGCAGGAACTGGCGCTCGCCGCCAAGCTCGCCCAGTTCGGCGAAGTGCTGAACAGCGTCGGCGAGAAAGGCGAACCGCACTTGCTGTGCGCTTACCTGTACGATCTGGCCGGGCTGTTCTCCAGTTTCTACGAGCACTGCCCGATCCTCAGCGCCGAACAGCCAGAGCAGAAGCAGAGTCGACTTCGCCTCGCTGCCCTGACCGGCAAGACCCTCAAGCAGGGCCTGGAACTTCTCGGCTTGGAAACTCTGGAGCGCATGTAAGTGGCTGCAAGGAAGAAAGCCGCGCCCAAACGAGGCGCGAGCCGCTATCAGGCGCCCGCCAAACAGGCCGTACCAGGCTGGATCTGGCTGGTCTGTGGCCTGGTCATCGGCGGTTTCATCATGTTTCTGATGAGCCTCGAGCCGGGTGGCGAGGAGGTCAAGCGCAACAAGGACGCACCCAAGACCGCGATCAAGGAGCAGCCCAAGCGCACGCCAGCCAGCGAGCAGGCGGCCAAGCCGAAGTACGACTTCTATACGCTGCTACCGGAGTCGGAAGTGATTCTGCCGCCGGAAGCCAAGCAGCCGGAACCGCCGGCCAAGCCGGTAACGCCAGAGGAAGCAGCGAAGATCGACGAAGCCCGCGCGCAGGCCGCACTCAATGGCCAGGTACCACCGCCGCCGCCCACAGTGGCCAAAGCACCGGTTACCCAGTTCTTTCTGCAGGCCGGCTCGTTCCGCCAGCAGGCGGAGGCTGATCGGGTACGCGCGCAGATCATCCTGCTTGGTCAGGACGTGCGCGTGGAAAGCGTCAAGGTGCGTGATGAGCATTGGTATCGCGTGCTGGTCGGACCCTTCGGCAGCCGCGAGCAACTGAATGCTGCACAAAAGACGCTGGCCGCCAGCGGCTACAAGAACCTGCTGTTGCAACAGCGGCAGACGCGCTGAACGAAAAACGCCGGGCTTTCGACCCGGCGTTTTTCATTCTGGCGCAGCAAACCGAATCAGCTTTCCCGCGGCGCGTAGGCAAACACGTCAGCGCGCATCTGATGCGGGTCCATCCCCGCCTCCACCAACGCATCCAGCGTGCCATAGACCATCGACGGCGAGCCGCTGGCATAGATATGCAACGGTTTGAGATCGTTGAAATCCTCGCGAATCGCTTCATGCAGCATGCCGCAGCGACCTTCCCAGCCGCAGACGTCGCTGACGACACGGTGCAGATGCAGATTGCTCATGCCCTGCCACTCATCCCAGTGCGACAGCTGGTAGAAGTCTTCGGGATGGCGAACACCCCAGTACAGATGCACCGGATGCGAGAACCCGGCTGCGCGGCAATACTCGATCAGACTGTGCATCTGCGCCATGCCGGTGCCCGCTGCAACCAGCACCAAGGGACCGTCCGGCAGTTCTGCCAGATGCGTGTCGCCGAATGGCAGCTGGATCCGCGCAAAGCCCTGCCGCCGCAGGAATGCCAGCAGCTCGATCGCGGATTCCTCACGCGCCAGCACGTGCAGCTCCAGCTCTCGGCCGCTGCCGGGAGCAGAGGCGAGGGAAAACGCCGACCACTCACCGTCCTCCCGTTGCAGCAACAGATATTGACCGGCGTGATAGCGCGGCTGGCGACCGGCCGGCAGGCGTAGGCGCAAGCGCACCACATCGCCACCGACCTCTTCATAGCCACTGAGCTGGCAGCTCAGCTCGCGTACCGGCAGCTCGCCGGGCGCCAGCACGCCATCCCACAGCAGCACGCAGTCTTCCAGTGGCTCGGCCAGGCAGGCCAGCAGCTCGCCGTGATCGCGTACCTCGCCGGCCTGCCGCACACGTCCTTCGACCAGCAGCGAGGCGCAGATGTGGCAATTGCCGTTGCGACAGCTCTGCGGGCATTCGTAGCCCAGACGCCTGGCGGCATCGAGAAATCGTTCGCCGGGCCGCACGTCGAGCACGGCACCGGATGGCTGCAAAGTAACTTTCATGTGCACGTCTTATCAGTGAACGGGAAGACCCGCCAAGGCTTTCGGGCGGGCTCGGGCCCGCCTCTTCGGATATGTCAGTCGATACCCAGCTGCGACCAGAGTTCATCAACCCGCTGCTTCACCGCCGGGTCCTGAACGATGACCCGCCCCCATTCGCGGTTGGTCTCGCCCGGCCATTTGTGGGTGGCATCCAGGCCCATCTTCGAGCCCAGCCCGGAGATCGGCGAGGCAAAATCCAGGTAGTCGATCGGCGTGTTGTCGATCATCACCGTGTCGCGCTTGGGATCCATGCGTGTGGTGATGGCCCAGATCACATCGTTCCAGTCGCGGGCGTTGATGTCGTCGTCGGTGACGATGACAAACTTGGTGTACATGAACTGACGCAGGAAGCTCCACACGCCGAGCATGACCCGCTTGGCGTGGCCGGGATACTGCTTCTTCATCGTCACCACCGCCATGCGATAGGAACAGCCTTCCGGCGGCAGGTAGAAATCGACGATTTCCGGGAACTGCTTCTGCAGGATCGGTACGAACACCTCGTTCAGTGCCACGCCGAGAATCGCCGGCTCATCCGGCGGGCGCCCGGTATAGGTGCTGTGGTAGATCGGGTTTCGGCGATGGGTGATGCGCTCGACGGTGAACACCGGGAAGCGGTCGACCTCGTTGTAGTAGCCGGTGTGGTCACCGTAAGGTCCTTCATCGGCCATCTCGCCCGGATGGATATGCCCTTCGAGGACGATCTCGGCGTACGCCGGCACCTGCAGATCGGAGCCGACCGCCTTGACCAGCTCAGTGCGCGAACCGCGCAACAGGCCGGCGAAGGCATATTCGGACAGCGTATCGGGCACAGGCGTCACCGCACCGAGAATCGTCGCCGGATCCGCGCCCAGTGCCACGGCGACCGGGTACGGCCGATCCGGGTATTTATTGCACCATTCGCGGAAATCCAGCGCCCCGCCGCGATGACTGAGCCAGCGCATGATCACCTTGTTGCGGCCGATGACCTGCTGGCGGTAGATGCCGAGGTTCTGCCGCTCCTTGTTCGGCCCCTTGGTGATGGTCAGACCCCAGGTGATCAGCGGCGCGGCGTCGCCCGGCCAGCAGTGCTGTACGGGGATTGTCCCCAGGTCGACGTCATCACCTTCGATGATCACTTCCTGGCAGGGCGCGTCCTTAAGAACCTTGGGCGCCATGCTGATGACCTTCTTGTAGATCGGCAGCTTGCTCCAGGCGTCCTTCAGCCCCTTCGGCGGCTCCGGCTCCTTGAGAAACGCCAGCAGCTTGCCGATCTCACGCAGTTCGGAGACATCCTCGGCGCCCATACCGAGGGCGACCCGCTGCGGCGTGCCGAACAGATTGCCGAGCACCGGCATGTCGAAACCCGTCGGGTTCACAAAGAGCAGTGCCGGGCCCTGCTTGCGCAGGGTGCGGTCACAGATTTCGGTCATTTCCAGAACCGGGGAGACAGCAGCCGTGACGCGCTTGAGCTCACCGCGTTTTTCCAGGCCGCTGATAAAGTCGCGCAGATCGCGATACTGCATGCTTGAGCCTCGCATGGGCCGGCAGGGACGAGGCGCAAAGTTTAGCGCCCGCGTCGGGTTTTCCAAAACCTGCAGACAGACGAAGGCCGGGTTTCCCCGGCCTTGTTGGCAACGACGAGTCGCTTACTTGCGCTTCATGGACATGAAGAATTCGTCGTTGGTCTTGGTGTCCTTGAGCTTGTCGAGCAGGAACTCAATCGCAGCGCTTTCATCCATCGGATGCAGCAGCTTGCGCAGGATCCAGATGCGCTGCAGCTCTTCCTCGCTGGTCAGCAGCTCTTCGCGGCGAGTACCCGAACGGTTGATGTTGATGGCCGGGAAGACACGCTTCTCGGCAATGCGACGATCCAGTTGCAGCTCCAGGTTACCGGTGCCCTTGAACTCCTCGTAAATCATTGACCTCCTCGTAAATCCCCTCGTCCATCTTCGAGCCGGTCTCCACCAGCGCGGTGGCGAGAATGGTCAGCGAACCGCCTTCCTCGATGTTGCGCGCGGCACCGAAGAAACGCTTGGGCTTCTCCAGGGCGTGGGCATCGACACCACCAGTGAGCACTTTGCCGGAGCTCGGGATCACGGTGTTGTAGGCACGCGCCAGACGGGTGATGGAGTCGAGCAGAATGACCACGTCCTTCTTGTGCTCGACTAGGCGCTTGGCCTTCTCGATCACCATCTCGGCGACCTGCACGTGACGGGTTGGCGGCTCGTCGAAGGTGGAGGCGACCACTTCGCCGCGCACGGTGCGCTGCATCTCGGTCACTTCTTCCGGACGCTCGTCGATCAGCAGAACGATCAGGTGGCACTCGGGGTTGTTGCGGGTGATGTTGCTGGCGATGTTCTGCAGCATGATCGTCTTGCCCGCCTTTGGCGGAGCGACGATCAAGCCGCGCTGGCCCTTGCCGATCGGAGCACAGAGGTCGATTACGCGACCGGTGAGGTCTTCGGTGGAACCGTTGCCGGCTTCCATCTTCAGGCGCTCGTTGGCGAACAGCGGGGTCAGGTTCTCGAAGAGGATCTTGTTCTTCGCGTTCTCCGGCCGATCGTAGTTGATCGAGTCGACCTTGAGCAGGGCGAAGTAGCGCTCACCTTCCTTGGGAGGGCGGATCTTGCCGATGATGGTGTCACCGGTGCGCAGGTTGAAGCGGCGAATCTGGCTGGGCGAGACGTAGATATCGTCCGGGCCGGCCAGGTAGGAAGAATCCGCGGAGCGCAGGAAGCCGAAGCCGTCCTGGAGAATCTCCAGCACGCCATCACCGGAGATTTCCTCGCCGCTTTTAGCGTGCTTCTTGAGCAGGGAGAAAATCACGTCCTGCTTGCGCGAACGGGCCATGTTATCGATGCCCATCTGTTCGGCCATTTCCAGCAGTTCGGTGATGGGCTTTTGCTTGAGTTCAGTCAGATTCATAGAGAGAGTCAGGAAGGATGTAGAAAGCGATTAGCTTGAGAAGCCGCGCAGCAAGAGACGAACAGGTTCGTTGTGCTTTATGAGGCTGAAGTGCGTCGGCGACGGCGTGCAGAGGGCGACGGAAGAATGCGTCGCGAGGCCGAATTTAGCATCGTGCAGACGAAGCGTCCCCCCTGCCGATGAAAAAAGCCCCCGCGACTGCGAGGGCTTTAGAGGGGAACTTCGGCGAAGTCAGATGTTGCTGTCGAGGAACGCCGCTAGCTGCGACTTGGACAGTGCACCGACCTTGGTCGCCTCGACGTTGCCGTTCTTGAACAGCATCAGCGTCGGGATACCGCGCACGCCGTACTTCGGCGGGGTTTCCTGGTTCTCGTCGATATTGAGCTTGCAAACCTTCAGACGACCTTCGTAGTCCTTGGCGATCTCGTCGAGTACCGGCGCGATCATCTTGCACGGACCACACCACTCGGCCCAGTAGTCGACCAGTACGGGACCGTCGGCCTGGAGGACGTCCTGCTCGAAACTGCTGTCGCTGACATTGTTGATGTATTCGCTCATGGATTTTCTCCAGGGTCGGAACGGAAAGGTCGCCATCATAGCCCTACTGTGAGCGGATCGAAAGCTGCAGACCCTCGGGTCGGCGACGATCGCCCGCGAGCAGCGCCTCCGTGCGTCAACGACTGCGTTGGCGGATGGGGGCGATCATGTCAGGATGTCTGAGTTTTGCATCGAGACTGCCCAATGCGCCATAACACCGCTGAGACCTTTCCCATGATCGCCGCCCTGGATCTGGGCTCGAACAGCTTTCACATGGTGCTCGCGCGCACCAGCAATGGCGAAATGCGCATCCTCGAACGGCTCGGCGAGAAGGTCCAGCTGGCTGCCGGGATCGACGAAAACCGTCTGCTCGACGAGGCCGCCATGCAGCGTGGGCTGGACTGTCTGCGTCGCTTCGCCCAGCTGGTCAATCATCTGCCGCAGGGCGCCGTACGCATCGTCGGCACCAACGCACTGCGTGAAGCGCGCAATCGCGCCACCTTCATCCGCCGCGCCGAAGAGATCGTCAACCATCAGGTCGAGGTCATCTCCGGCCGCGAAGAAGCGCGCCTGATCTATCTCGGCGTGTCGCACACCATCCCGAGCAGTTCCGGCCGCCGCCTGGTGGCAGACATCGGCGGCGGCAGCACCGAGTTCATCATCGGCGAAGGGTTCGAATCGCAGCTGCGCGAAAGCCTGCAGATGGGCTGCGTGAGCTACACCCAACGCTTCTTCCGTGACGGCAAGATCACCCCGGCACGCTACGCCCAGGCCTACACCGCCGCGCGGGTAGAGCTGATGGGCATCGAGCACGGTCTGCGCCGGCTCGGCTGGCAGGAATCCATCGGCGCGTCCGGCACCATCCGGGCCGTCGGTCTGGCGATCAAGAGCGGCGGCTTCGGCAACGGCGAGGTCAACCTCGAAGGGCTGGGATGGCTCAAACGCAAGCTATTCAAGCTCGGCGACGTGGAGAAGATCGACATCGACGGCATCAAGCCGGACCGTCGCGGCGTGTTTCCTGCGGGCCTGGCGATTCTCGAGGCGATATTCGATGCGCTGGAGATCAGCAGCATGACCCACTCCGAAGGCGCCCTGCGCGAAGGGGTGCTCTACGACCTGCTAGGCCGTCACCATGACGAGGACATCCGTGACCGCTCGCTGAGCTTCCTGATGGAGCGCTACCACGTCGACATGGAACAGGCCGCGCGAGTCGAAGCCAAGGCGCTGGAGGCGTTCGACCAGGTGGCCGAGGCGTGGAGCCTGGATCAGGACTGGCACCGGGAGCTGCTCGCCTGGGCTGCACGGGTGCATGAAGTGGGCCTGGATATTGCGCACTACCACTACCACAAGCATGGCGCCTACCTGATCGAGCATTCCGACCTGCCCGGCTTCTCCCGTCAGGATCAGCTGATGCTGGCGCTGCTGGTGCGCGGCCACCGACGCAATATTCCTCAGGACAAGTTCGGCGAGACCGGGGTCGATGCCGATGCACTGGTGCGACTGTGCATCCTGCTGCGATTCGCCATCCTGTTCCATCACATCCGCGGTGCCAACGCCGTCTCCGAGGTGCAGCTAAAGGCGACCGAACGGGGCCTGGAGCTGATCTTCCCGACCGGCTGGCTGGGCGCGAACCCACTGACCAGGGCCGACTTCGAGGCCGAAGCCGCCTGGCTCGCGCGCGTGGGCTACGAACTGCGGATGAAATGAAACAAGGGCCCTAGGGGCCCTTGATGATACAGGTAACCAGTCTTCGCCTCCTCAGCCAGGCCGACGCGGCGCGCGCCAGCCACATGCCTGAAAACGCACCGCGGGAAACACCTGACTCAGCGCACGCCGACCTGCGGCCCGGTGAGACGCTCCAGCAACGTACTCTGTATGTTGCGCGCATTCTGATTACCGGTGGGGCTGTTGCGCAGGTAGCTGCCGTCAGGCTGCAGAATCCAGCTCTGGGTGTTGTCGCTGAGGAAGCCTTCCAGCTCCTTCTTAACCCGCATCACCAGTTTCTTGCCTTCCACCGGGAAACAGGTTTCCACCCGACGATCGAGGTTGCGCTCCATCCAGTCGGCACTGGACAGGTAGAGCTTCTCGTCGCCGTCATTCTGGAAGTAGAACACCCGACTGTGCTCAAGGAATCGGCCGATGATCGAGCGCACATGGATGTTGTGAGAGACACCGGCGATGCCCGGCCGCAGGCAGCACATGCCACGCACGATGAGATCGACACGCACGCCGGTCTGGCTGGCCTTGTACAGCGCCTTGATCATCTTCGGATCGGTCAGCGCATTGATCTTCAGAATGATATGCGCGGGCCGCCCCTCGGCCGCGTGCTGGGTTTCCTGCGCGATCAGGTCGAGCAGCGTCTTCTTCAGGGTAAATGGCGCGTGCAGCAGCTTCTTCATGCGCATGGTCTTGCCCATGCCGATCAACTGACTGAACAGCTTGGAGACGTCCTCACACAGCGCATCATCGGATGTCAGCAGACTGTAGTCGGTATACAGCCGGGCGTTGGCCGCGTGGTAGTTGCCGGTGCCCAGATGCGCGTAACGGCACAGCTCGCCATTCTCGCGACGCAGGATCAGCATCATCTTGGCGTGGGTCTTGTAGCCGACCACGCCATAGATCACCACCGCGCCGGCCTGCTGCAGGCGGCTGGCGAGCTGCAGGTTGGATTCCTCGTCGAAGCGCGCGCGCAGTTCGATCACCGCGGTAACTTCCTTGCCGCTGCGCGCCGCATCGACCAGCGCATCGACGATCTCCGAATTGGCACCCGAGCGATACAGCGTCTGCTTGATCGCCAGCACGCACGGGTCCTTCGCAGCTTCACGCAGCAGATCGACCACCGGCGTGAAGGACTCGAACGGGTGCAGCAGCAAGATGTCCTGCTTGTTGATCACACTGAATATCTTGTCGCTGTTCTGCAGCAACTTCGGAATTGATGGTGTGAAGGGGCTGTATTGCAGCTCCGGGTGACTGTCCAGCCCGGTGATGCTGAACAGGCGGGTCAGGTTGACGGGGCCGTTGACCCGGTACATTTCGCCCTCGCCCAGACTGAACTGCTTGAGCAGAAAATCGGCGAGGTGCTGCGGGCAGGTATCGGCCACTTCCAGGCGCACGGCATCGCCATAACGACGCGAGATCAGCTCGCCTCGCAGCGCGCGTGCCAGGTCCTCGACGTCCTCGGTGTCAACCGAAAGGTCGGCGTTACGGGTGAGGCGGAACTGGTAGCAGCCCTTGACCCGCATGCCGTGGAACAGGTCGTCGGCATGGGCATGGATCATCGAGGAGAGGAAGACGAAGTTGTCGCCGGCGCCGCCGACCGACTCCGGCACGCGGATCACCCGCGGCAGCAGGCGTGGCGCCGGGATGATCGCCAGACCGGAATCGCGGCCGAAGGCATCGACGCCTTCCAGCTCGACGATGAAGTTCAGGCTCTTGTTCACCAGCAGCGGGAACGGATGGGTCGGATCGAGACCGATCGGCGTAACGATCGGTGCAATCTCGTCGCGAAAATAGCGGCGCACCCAGGTCTTGAGTTTGGCCGTCCAGTGCCTGCGGCGAATGAAGCGGATCTGATGCTCGGCCAGCGCTGGCAGAAGCACGTCGTTGAGGATCGCGTACTGGCGGTCGACCTGTTCGTGGACCAGCTCGGATATGCGCGCCAGCGCCTGATGCGGCTGCAGGCCGTCGGCGCCCGCCTGTTCGCGGGCGAAGGTGACGCGCTTCTTCAGTCCGGCGACGCGAATCTCGAAGAACTCATCGAGGTTGCTGGAGAAGATCAGCAGGAACTTCAGCCGCTCCAGCAGCGGATAGGACTCATCCAGCGCCTGCTCGAGCACGCGGACGTTGAACTGAAGCTGAGAAAGCTCGCGATGGATGTACAGCGCACTGTCGTCCAGGTTGGTCACCAGCGCGACCGGCGTCTCCTCGACGACTTCCAGTGGCGCAGACACCACCTCGGGCAACGTCTGTTCCAGCACCTCGCCGACCACGGCGTCCTGCATATCCTTTTCGCTGAGTCCCTGGTTGATCATCGCTTTGCCTCGAAAGGGCTCACTGGCCCCGTTTTAATTGTTGTGCCGCCTGTTTGGCGAAGTAAGTCAGGATGCCATCGGCCCCAGCACGCTTGAAGCCGACCAAAGACTCAAGGATGACGGCCTCGCTCAGCCAGCCATTCTGGATGGCGGCCATGTGCATGGCGTACTCGCCGCTGACCTGATAGACGAAGGTCGGCGCCTTGAAGGCATCTTTGACCCGCCAGACGATATCCAGGTAGGGCAGACCGGGCTTGACCATCACCATGTCCGCGCCTTCGGCCAGGTCGGCGCCCACTTCGTGCAGCGCCTCGTCACCGTTGGCCGGGTCCATCTGATAGGTATTCTTGTTGCTCTTGCCGAGATTGGCGGCAGAGCCCACCGCATCTCGGAACGGGCCGTAGTAGGCGCTGGCGTATTTCGCCGAGTAGGCCATGATGCGCACGTTGTGGTGTTCGGCCACTTCCAGCGCCTCGCGAATCGCCTGGATACGACCATCCATCATGTCCGACGGCGCGACCACCTGAGCGCCGGCTTCGGCGTGGGACAGCGCCTGGCGGACCAGCGCGTCGACAGTGACATCGTTCTGCACGTATCCGCTGTCGTCGAGAATACCGTCCTGGCCGTGCGTGGTGAATGGATCGAGGGCTACGTCGGTGATGATTCCCAGCTCAGGGAACCGCGCGCGCAAGGCGCGCGTGGCGCGCTGGGCGATGCCCTCCGGGTTCCAGGCTTCGGCCGCATTGAGGGACTTCTTCTCCAGCGGTGTCACCGGAAACAGCGCCAGCGCCGGAATGCCCAGCGCCACCAGCTCTTCGGCCTCCTTGAGCAGCAGGTCGATGGACAGGCGCTCCACTCCCGGCATCGACGGCACCGGCTCGCGGCGGTTCTCGCCGTCGAGCACGAACACCGGCAGGATCAGATCATTGACGGTCAGCACATTTTCGCGCACCAGACGGCGGGAAAAATCGTCACGACGATTGCGACGCAGACGAGTAGCGGGGAACAGCCGGCTGGCAGGAACGAAACTCACGACGGACTCCTGGCCCGCAGAACGGGCGAATATGACGTTTATAGGCCCGACACATGACGAAATGATGACAACGCCAGGCCGTCGAGCCTCCGAAACCGCGCCCATTGTCGCCAGCCATGCCGGCGACTGCCAGTGCTTTGATCAGGCGCAAACTGCCGCGCCAGACCTGCGGCAATGAACACCGGCGCATCGCGCGAATCCAACGGAACGTGTGGGGCTTACCTGGAACCGTCCCAGGTATTAGCATCGAACGCATCCGCCGTGCCCGACGCAGGGCCGCTGAACTTGACCAGGAGTACCACCATGAACAAGAAAGTCGCCGTGATCCTCTCCGGCTGTGGCGTCTACGACGGCTCGGAGATCTACGAAAGCGTCATCACCCTGCTGCGCCTGGACCAGCGTGGCGTCAAGGTGCAGTGCTTCGCACCGAACATCCCGCAGATGCACGTGATCAATCACCTGACCGGCGACGAGATGCCGGAGTCGCGCAACGTGCTGACCGAGTCCGCTCGCCTGGCCCGCGGCGAGATCAAGGATCTGCGCGAGGCGCGCGCCGAGGATTTCGACGCGCTGATCATCCCCGGCGGTTTCGGCGCCGCGAAGAACCTCTCCAATTTCGCTACCGAAGGCGCCAGCAGCAAGGCACTGCCGGATGTCGTGGCGCTCGCGCAGGCCTTTGCCGAGGCACGCAAGCCGGTCGGGATGATGTGCATCGCGCCGACCATGGCCGCGCAGATCTTCGGCGCCGGCGTGGTCTGTACCCTTGGCAGTGACGAGGCCGATGCCGCCAAGGCGGTCGCGCAGATGGGCGCCGAGCATCAGGCGTGCGAAGTCAGCGACATCGTCGTCGACAAGCAGCATCGACTGGTCACCACACCGGCGTACATGCTGGCGCAATCCATCAGCGAAGCCGCTTCGGGCATCTACAAGCTGGTCGACCGGGTACTGGAAATGACCACCGAAGACTGATCCGAACGCCGCCAAATGATCCCGGGTCCGCCCGGGATTTTTTTGCGCGAAAGCCGCCAAAGCCGCGGCTGCTCGTGCCGCCACTCTGTTCAGCGCGAACATCCTCGGGCAGCTTGATCGCTCATCCACAGGAACACCGACCATGAACCACGACGACGCCCTGCTCGCCGAGCAGGCCCAGGCGGTACGCCAGATGTTCGAACGCATCCCCTTCAACCAGGCGCTGGGCATCGAACTGGATGAGGTATCGACCTCCCAGGTCGTCATGCACCTGCCGATGAAGCCGGAGCTGGTCGGCAACTTCGTCCACGGCATCCTGCATGGCGGGGTCATCGCCTCGCTGCTGGACGTGGCCGGCGGGGCGATGGCAATGCTCGGCGCCTTCGACAAGCATCGCCATTTGACCACCCAGGAGCGCGCCGCACGGCTTTCCCGGCTGGGAACCATCGATCTGCGCATCGACTACCTGCGCCCAGGCCGAGGCACCCGCTTCAGTGCCAGCGCGATGCTGCTGCGCTCGGGCAACAAGGTCGCAGTGGTGCGTTCTGAGCTGCACAACGAACTGGGCACCCTGATCGCCGTGGGCACCGGCACTTATCTTTGCGGTTGATCAGCCGATAGGAGATTGGCGGCCAGGGCGACCTCTCGTACACTCTGCCGCAGATGGCCATGCGCCACTATTCTCACGAGGCAGGACGCCCGACTGTTCGAGTGCCGCCGCGTGTCCAGACTTCTGTTTTCCGACCTTCCCGCCGACCAGATTGCCCTGCTCGGCCACAGTCACGACCCTCTGCTGGTCGTTCTCTCCTACCTCGTCGCCAGCGCGGCGGCGTTCACCGCACTGGCGCTGGCCAATCGGGTCAGCCGCAGCGGCAGCCCGCGCGGCCGCGACTTGTGGCGTTGGGTCGGCGCGTTCGCTCTGGGTGGCGGCATCTGGTCGATGCACTTCATCGGCATGCTGGCCTTCAGCGCGCCACTGGACATCAGCTACGACCATCGCATCACCCTGCTTTCGCTGCTGATCGCCATGGCCGTGTCCTATGTAGTGATGCGTCTGCTCGGCCGCGATCGCCTCAGCGTGCCGCAGTACGCGCTGGCCGGCACGGCCGCCGGCATCGGCATCGCCGCCATGCACTACACCGGGATGGCGGCGATACGCTCGCTGGCCACGCTCTACTACGCACCGCTGGCCTTCGCTGCCTCTGTTCTGATCGCCATCGGCGCCTCGATCGCCGCGCTGGTGCTGGGATATCACTTCCGCGCCAGCCAGAGCCGGCACCAGCACTGGCAGCGCCTGCTCTGCAGCATGTTGATGGGCGCGGCGATCGTTTCGATGCACTACACCGGCATGCATGCGCTGATCCTGGCAGTCCCCGCCCACATGCTGGAGCACACCGCCCCGTTCGGCAGTCATGGCGGCCAGCATGCCGTCCTCGCCTCGGCAATCGGTCTGGTCGCGCTGCTGGTGATCGTCACCGGCATCGCCGCCAGCTGGGCCGAGCAGCGCTTCAGCGAGCAACGCCAGGCACTCGACCAGGCCGAGCACCAGCTCAACGCGATGACCCATTACGACCCGCTGACCAACCTGTTCAACGGTCGCGCCTTCACCGAGATGGTCACCCAGGTCCTGGCCGCGCGCGAGGAACGTCAGGCGCTGGCCGTGCTGGTGGTGGATCTGGACAACTTCAAGCGCATCAACGACAGCCTCGGCCACCGCAGCGGCGACCTGGCATTGCAACAGGCGGCGCATCGAATCCGCGCGGTACTCGGTCAGCACGACATGCTGGCGCGCTTCTCCGGCGACGAGTTCTGCGTCTTGACCCTCGGCCAGTGGGAGCAGGCCCAGGCGCTGGCCAACCACATCCTCGAACAGCTGCGCCCGCCCTTCACCCTCGGCGACACCCAGCTGCGCCTGACCGCCAGCATCGGCATCAGCCAGTACCCCGAAGACGGCCTGAACTTCGATGCGCTGTTCCGCCACGCCGGCCTCGCGGTCGGCCAGTGCAAGGCCAGCGGCCGCAACCGCAGCCTGCGCTTCAACCCCGCGCTGGAACTGCGCGCCCAGGAGGATCTGTCGCTGGAACAGGACCTGCGCCGGGCACTGAACGAAAACCTCCTCAGCGTGAACTATCAGCCCATCGTCGATGGCCGCAGCGGCGAGCCGGTGAGCCTCGAGGCGCTGGTGCGCTGGCAGCATCCGCAGCAGGGTTTCATCAGCCCCGAGCGCTTCGTCGGACTGGCCGAGCAACACGGTTTCGTCGCCGAGCTGGACGCCTGGGTCGCGCGCCGCGCCTGTGCCGACCTGGTCGCCTTGCTCGATGAGGGCCACGACCTGCGGGTAGCGGTCAATTGCTCAGCGCTCAACCTGTCCAATCTGCAGATGCCGGAGGTCGTCGCGCGCATTCTCGAACGTACCGGTCTCGACCCGGCGCGGCTGACCGTGGAAGTCACCGAGAATGCGCTGATGAACAGCCTTGGCGCGGCGGTGCGCACCCTCGATGCCGTCCGTGAGCTCGGGGTGAAGGTGTCCATTGATGATTTCGGCAGCGGCTATTCCTCGCTGGCCTACCTGCGCAAGCTGCCGGTGGACACCCTCAAGGTCGACCGCGCCTTCGTTCAGGAAATCGCCGAGCAGGCCAATGACCGTGCCATCACCGCGGCGATCATCGCCATGGCGCATAAACTCGGTCTCAAGGTGGTGGCCGAAGGCGTCGAGGAGGAGGTTCAGCTGGCCTACCTGCGCGAAAACGGCTGCGATTACATCCAGGGCTACCACTACAGCCGCCCGCTGCCATTGTCGGCACTGCGCGACTGGCTGGCCGCGCGGCAGCCGCTCACTGCGGGCGCGACAATCGCGTGAGCAGGCGATCCAGGGAATTGGCGAAGGCCTGGCGGTCGCGCTCGCTGTAGGCCCCCTGGCCGCCGCCCATCTGGCCCTGATCGCGTAGATCGGTGAACAGGTTGCGCACCGCCAGCCGCTCGCCCATGTTGCGCTCGTCGAACTCGCGACCGCGCGGGTCGAGCGCCGCGACGCCCTTCTTCACCAGTCGATCGGCCAGCGGAACGTCGCTGCAGATCACCAGGTCACCCGGGGCGGCATGTTCGACCAGATAGTCATCGGCTGCATCCGGCCCGCTCGGCACCACGATCAGCCGCACGCAGGCGAACGCCGGCTTGACCTGGCTCTGGCCGGCAACCAGCAGCACCTCAAACCGCCGTTTGAGGGCGAACTTGATCACCTGGTCCTTGGCTGCGCGCGGGCAGGCATCGGCATCGATCCACACGCGCATGGCGGTTGCCTCGCTCATGCCGCCGCGCGCCTTACCGTCGCCAGCAGCGCCGCCGCGCCGGCAAACATTGCGGCGAAACTGCGATTGACCAGGCGCTGCTGACGCGGCGTGCGCAACAGCCGCAGCGCTTTCGCCGCCAGCCCGGTGTAGCCGGCCATGACGATCAGGTCGACCACCACCATGGTCGCGGCCATCTCGCTGTATTGCAGCAGCAACGGCCGCTGCGGGTCGAGAAACTGCGGCAGTACGGCGAGGATGAAAACGATTGCCTTGGGGTTGCTGGCGTTGACCACAAACCCGCGCAGCATCAGGCTCAGCGGCCTGCCGATGGGTCGCGGGGCGGCGGAATCATCCAGCGCCTCGGGCTGCATCACCCAGCGCCTCGGGCTGCCCCTGCCACTGCTTCCAGGCCAGCCAGAGCAGGTAGCCGACGCCGAACCACTTGATCAGGCTGAATGCCAGTTCCGACGTGGCCAGCACCGCACCGACGCCCGCCGCGACCACGGCGATCTGCAGCACCAACGCCAGCTGCAGGCCGATGGCATTCCAGTAGCCGCGCCAGAAGCCGTACTGCAGCCCGCAGGACATCGAGGCGATAGCGCCGGCACCCGGCGACAGGCTGATCACCCAACAGGCAACGAAGAACGCGAGCCAGGATTCCAGGGACATGCTGATTACCTCCATTCAACGAGCGCCGGCCGCCCGGCCGGCGCTTCGGTTCAGTCCGGCGAGCCCTTGCCCAGCTTTACCGGCTCCTTGAGCTTGCGCTTCATCGCCTTGCGCATGCGAATGTTCAGTGCCTCGACACCCAGCGAGAAAGCCATGGCGAAGTAGACGTAGCCCTTCGGTACATGCACATCGAAGGCTTCAGCGATGAGCAGCGTGCCGACGACGATGAGGAACGACAGCGCCAGAATCTTCAGCGTCGGATGCTTGTCGATGAACTCGCTGATGGTACCGGCAGCCAGCATCATCACCAGCACCGCGATGACGATCGCCGCGACCATCACCGGGACGTTCTGCACCAGACCGACCGCCGTGATCACCGAGTCCAGCGAGAAGATGATGTCGATCACCGCGATCTGCAGGATGATCCCGATAAACCCGGCCTTCACCACGGCGCCGCCCGCAGCCTGCTCCTCTTCCTCGCCTTCGACGCTGTGCCAGATCTCCATGGTGCTCTTGAACAGGAGGAACAGGCCTCCGAAGAACAGGATCAGGTCGCGCCCGGAAACGCCCTCACCCAGCACCGTGAACAAGTCATTGGTCAGGCGCATCACCCAGGCGATGGATAGCAGCAGCAGGATCCGCGTGCCCATGGCCAGCGCCAGGCCGAAGAAGCGCGCCTTCGGCTGCTGCTCCTTGGGCAGGCGGCTGACCAGAATCGAAATGAAGATGATGTTGTCGATGCCGAGGACGATTTCCAGGGCGGTCAGGGTCAGAAAGGCGACCCATATCTCAGGGTTGCTGAGCCATTCCATGAGGGTTCTTACTCGTTGGGGTTACGGTTATAGAGTTGCACTTCGCTGCCACGCCAACGGCGTACGGCCTTCTGGAAGAACAGGCTGTTGGGCACCTGCACGATGGCGCCGGTGCCGGCTTCGGCCACCTCTTCCAGGGTGGTGTAGACCAGATTGATGTCGATAACCCGACCCTTGACGATCGGCTTGTCGAACGCCTCGACAATTTCCACCACATCGCCCAGCCGGAACGGGCCGACAGTGAGGATGAGCACCGCACAGAGCAGGTTGGACAGCACGCTCCAGATCGCGAAGAAGGCGATGGCCGCCACTGCGACGAAACCGGAGATGGCTGTCCACAGCACGGTGGCGGAGACGCCGAAGCGCTCCAGCACCATGAGCAGCGCGCCGCCGATGATGAACCAGCGAATACCGCCGCGCACCGGGATCAGCAATTCCGGCGGCAACGGGTAACGCGACGACAGCCGAGTCAGTCCACGGGCGACCAAGCGTTGCAGGACATAGGCGACCAGCAGGATCAACAGCACCTGCAAGCCCAGCATCCACTGCAAGCGCCATTCTTCAACCAATGTCAGCCAGGGTTCGCTCATGCACTGGCCTCCAGTTGCGCCTGCAGGCTCTCCAGTATTTCCAGCGCCTCCAGCCAGGCTTCCTCCAGCTCGCCTTCGCGAACCTTCAGCTCGGCCTGCTTGGCCAGCAGCTCACGCAGCTCGTCCTTGCGAGCAGACTCATAAAGCGCACTGTCGCCCAGCTGCGCCTCGAGCGTCGCCAGCTTCTCGTGCACCATCGCCAGATCCTTCTCCAGTTTGTCCGCCTGGCGCTTGTGCGGCGCCAACTGCTGGCGCAGGGCGGCGGCGGCCTGGCGCTGGGCGCGCTTGTCGGTCTTGTCCGCCGCAGGCTCGCCGCTGGCCACGGGTTGCTGGCGCGCACGGTAATCCACCAGCCAGCGTGCATAGTCCTCAAGGTCGCCGTCGAAACTCTGCACCTGACCGTCGGCGACCAACAGGAACTCGTCGGTGGTGCTCTTGAGCAGATGACGGTCGTGGGATACGACCAGCACCGCACCTTCGAAATCCTGCAGGGCCAGGGTCAGCGCCAGGCGCATTTCCAGGTCGAGGTGGTTGGTCGGTTCGTCGAGCAGCAACAGGTTGGGCTTGCCCCAGGCGATCAGCGCCAGCGCCAGGCGCGCTTTCTCGCCGCCGGAAAAATTCAGCACCGGCTCGTCGCAGCGCGCGCCGCGGAAATCGAAGCCGCCGAGAAAATCACGCAGCGTCTGCTCGCGCTCGGCCGGAGCGATGCGCTGCAGGTGCAGCAAGGGGCTGGCCTTGGGATCGAGCGAATCCAGCTGATGCTGGGCGAAATAGCCGACCGCCAGGTTCTCGCCGCGCTGCAGGCGGCCGGACAGCGGGGCCAGTTCAGCGGAGAGTGTCTTGATCAGCGTTGACTTGCCGGCACCATTCGGCCCCAGCAAACCAATGCGCGCGCCGGGCACCAGCTGCAGCTTGACCTTGTCCAGCACCACCTTTTCGCCGTAGCCGAGGCGCCCTTCGGCGAGGTCCAGCAAGGGGCTGGACACCTTGTCCGCCTCGCGGAAGCGGAAGTCGAACGGCGAGTCCACGTGCGCCGGCGCCAGTTCTTCGAGGCGCTCCAGCGCCTTGATCCGGCTCTGGGCCTGGCGTGCCTTGGTCGCCTGGGCCTTGAAGCGGCGGATATAGCTTTCCATGTGGGCGCGCTGCGCCTGCTGCTTCTCGAAGGCCTGCTGCTGCTGCGCCAGACGCTCGGCGCGAGTTCTTTCGAAGGCCGAGTAGCCGCCGCGGTAGAGCGTCAGTTTGCGCTGTTCCAGATGGATGACGTGATCGACCACCGAGTCGAGGAAGTCGCGGTCGTGGGAAATCAGCAGCAAGGTGCCGGGGTAGCCCTTGAGCCAGTCCTCGAGCCAGAGGATCGCATCGAGATCCAGGTGGTTGGTTGGTTCGTCCAGCAGCAACAGGTCGGACGGGCACATCAGTGCCTGGGCGAGGTTGAGACGCATGCGCCAGCCACCGGAGAAGCTGCTGACCGGCAGCGCCATCTGCTCGTTGGCAAAGCCCAGCCCGGCGAGCAGCTTGCGCGCGCGGGCGTCAGCGCTGTAGCCGTCGACGTTGTCCAGCTCGGTGTGCAGACGCGCCAGCGCATTGCCATCGTGGGCCTGTTCGGCGGCGGCAAGCTCGCGCTGAATGCGCCGCAGCTCGACGTCGCCATCGAGCACATAGTCCACCGCCAGGCGATCGAGGGTATCGATCTCCTGGCGCATGTGCGCGATGCGCCAGTCCGGCGGCAACTGGCAATCGCCGCCGTCGGGTACCAGCTCGCCACGCAGCAGCGCGAAGAGGGTGGATTTGCCAGCGCCATTGGCGCCGATCAGGCCGGCCTTCTGGCCGGGGTGCAGGGTCAGCTCGGCGCCTTCCAGCAAACGCTGAGGGCCACGCTGTAGAGTGAGGTTCTGGAGTCGGATCATAATGCCGGCGAGTTTATCAGTTCGCCTGGAAAGCCAGCCGGGCCACCCGCAAAAAAAGGCGTGCCACTTATGCCCAACCTGGATCTCTGGACGTTTGCCCTCAACTGCTACGCACGAGAGGGGGTCGAGACTGCCTGCCTGGAACTGCAAAGTCAGGGGGCGGATGTGTGTGTGCTGATCTGCGCGGCCTGGCTGGAAGCACGCGGGGTGGCCTGCAATCAGGAGCGGATGTGTGTATTGGAAGAGGTCGCCGCACCGTGGCGACACATAGTGGTGGAGCCGCTGCGCGAACTGCGTCAGGCATGGCGCTCGCCGGCTGAACAGGACGAAGCGCTGCGAGAACTGCGCAAAACACTCAAGACACTGGAACTGCAAGCCGAGCGCAGCCTGCTGGAACGGCTACAGACGGCAAGCCGCGAATGGAACGATAGCGCTGACGCCAACCAGTGGTTGAGCGCTCTTGCGCCGACAGGTAGTTGCCGCGTTGCGCTGGAAACCCTGCGCAACGCGGCCTATCAGACTCAGCTGGAGCTGGCCGGTGTCTGAGTCGCGGTGCGCTTGGCTGCAGGTTTGCGAGTGGCAGGCTTTTTCGCCACGGCCTTGGCGGCGGGCTTCGCAGTCGCAGGCTTGGCCGCTGAGTCAGCCGCGGCGGGCGCTGCACTGTCAGCTGATTGCGAGGCCGCAGCGGGTTTGGCCACAGTAGCCGAGCGGGCGCGAGTCGGTGCCTTGGCCGGTGCAGGACGTGAGGCTGCAGGCTTGGCCGCGGCACCGCCAGCTGATGTCTTCGCTGCTGTCTTGGTCGGTGCTTTCGTTGGAGCCTTGGCTGGCGTTTTAGCGGCCGGCGCTGTCGCTGCCTTGGTGGTCGGAGCCTTGGAGGATGTTGCTGCCGATTTGGCTGCAGTCGAGGCGGCCTTGCTGGCCGGCTTGCGCGCTGCCGGACGGGAGGTTGCGGCGGGCTTGACGGCCGTCGCCTGCTGCTGGGCGCGCAAGGCCTTGTCAGCGTCATCTGCGACCTTGCGGATGCCCTGAGCCAGCTTCAGGCTCTGCTCGACATCACGCTTGAGGTCGGCCAGGTAACTCAGGGTTTCGCTCTGCCGGCTCTGCAGCAATGCAAGGGATTCTTCCAGCTCGCCGAGTCGGGAACGCGCTTTGGTTTGCGCCTTGGTCTTGCCCGTGCTGCCGGCCTCGTCGAGCTTGGCGCGCGCCTTGGTCAATTTGTCTTGCGCCTTGCCACGCTGCTTTTGCAGCTTGGCGAGGGCACTTTCGGCATCCTTGATCGCCTGGCTGCAGGCTTTGTCCAGATGCTCGATGAGACTATGGGAAAGCTGCTGCAGCAGATGCAGCGGAGTGGTGACCGACTTCTTCTTCGCGGGCATGAAAGTGCCTCCTGGCGGGAACGATGCCCCCATACTAGACGGCCCGCCAGGTGGCCGCCAGGGGACGCAAAGCGCCACACCCGCCGAAGCGGATGGAAGATCTCAGGCCGGAGCAGCCGCCTGCTTGTGCGCGGTATGCAGCACCTCGATTAGGCAGTCTTCCAGCTCGAACCGCTCATGCAACAGCTGACCGAGTTTCTTGAGCTCATCGGCCAAGCCCGGGCTACCCAGGCAATCGCCCTTCTCGCAACGATCGTTGAAGCCCAGCGAGACTTGGGTGATGGTTTCGATACGCGGATATATCTGCTTGGCCAGTTCGATGGCGCGAGCATCACCGAAGGCTTCGGCCTCGGCGAGCAGTTGTTCATAGATTTCGAAGTGGCCGGCAGAGACGTAGTCGACCAGATATTCGCAAAACCGCTGCAGGGCCTGGCGAGCGGCGGCATCGTCACGCTCGGTATGCAGCCCGTCGTACGCATTGATAAGCGCGTGGCGCTCGTTCAACCAACGGTCGATCAGCAGATGTACACCACCCCAGCGTTCCTGGGCATTCCGACAGCTCTCGAGCATGATGACCTCACTTCCCTAATCGATGTTGCTTTACGCCATTCCGAGACGTTTTTGTCTTTCGGTATCGGCCTTTGGGTGAGTGACGGTGACGAGTGGCAAGAATCCGTCACCGCACGAGCAGACTATGCCGCGCTGCTCGAAGCATCAAGCAAAATGCCGACGAATCTTGCGAGCGCAGCGGCACCGGGTGGATGCCGCACGTCGAGAAGAAGACCGCACAAGCGTGACGGGAGTTCGCCGGGGAAGGTAAAGATCGGTTCAGTCGCGACGCAGCAGTTGCCACGCACAGACGATGGCCATGCCGATGAAGCCCAGCAGGCTCCACTCGGGGATGCTCAGGCCGAGCATGGTCCAGCTCACCTCGGCGCACTCGGCGGTACCGTGCAGCACCAGCCGCGCGATCTCCTGAAACGGCAACGCCTCCATCATGTATTCCAGGCTCGGCAGGCAACTCGGCAGCTGATCGGCCGGCACGCTCTGCAACCAGATCTGGCGAATCGCCGTGGCCGCGCCGGCAGCCACGAAGAGCAAGGCGAAACCGGAGTAGACGCGCCGCCCCGTCTTTGCCGGCCCGTGAATCGCCGCGGCCAGGCAGATCAGGCCGAAACCGATGACGCAGATGCGCTGGACAATACACAGTGGGCAAGGCGCAAGCCCCATCACGTGCTCCATGTAGAGCGCGATGGCGATCAGCAGGGCGCTGCCCAGAGAGGCGAGAGCGAACAGGGAACGAGGGCTGGCCAGGCGCATGATGGCTCCACTAGCTGGAAAAGTTCGCTACGGTAGTGGAAACGTCGATAGGCTTACAAGCCGCGGCAGCGTCAGGCCCGCCACATGGCGGACCTGACTAACCGATCACAAGGTGGCCGGGAGATTTCGATCCAGCAGAACCACGCCCTGCTGGAATAGCCGATTGCTGCTTTCGGTATCACCCAGCTGAGCCAGCAGCCGCGCCAGTTCAGCACAGGTTTCCGGACGATGATCGAAGCGCAGACTCGCTTCCAGGTAATCACGCGCCTTGCCCCACAGCTCGTTGCGCAGGCTGATCCGCCCCAGCGCCAGCAGCAGCACCGGGTTCTGCGGATGATCCTTGAGCCAGCCTTCGGCGTGTGCGAGCTGGCGCGCCGGAACGCGACCCTGCACCCTTCCATAGCGTTCGACCAAGCGATCATCGAACTGGCGTTTGATCGCCGTGTAGAGCACCTCTTCGGCCTTCGCCTGAGCGCCGAGACGAGCGAGCCCATCCGCATACGCACGCACCGCCAACGGCTCGCTGCGCAGCGCGCTGGGCACAGTCTGCCAGCGCTGGTTCAGCGCTTCGAGGCTGGTCTCGGCAGGCAGCTCGGAGGGCTGACCGGCCTGCTCCACCGCGGCAGTCCAGGCCAGCACTTCCAACTCGTTCAGGCGTGCCGGTGGCAGTACGCGGTGCTTGCGCAGCTCCGGCAGCAACCGGCACAGCGCCGACCAGTCCTCCAGCTGCACGTAGAGTTGTTGGAGCAAGGTAAGAACGTAAGGGTGACGCGGATGGTCGTTTTGCAGTTCACCAAGCGATGCGCGCGCCTCGACATACTGGCCGCGGGCGATCTGCAGCTGCGCCTGCGTCAGGCCGATCGCCAGCGCCGCCTCGGGCTCGCGCTCGCGCGCCTTCTGCAGCAGCTCGTCGCTCTGCGCATATTCACCCAGCTCATTGGCTGCGCGCGCAGCACCCAGGTAATGCACCAGCGGCTGCTGATCCTTTTCTGCCGCCAACTGCAGATGCCCCAGCGCCGGCGCCCACTGCCCCTCGGCAAGCTCGCGCAACCCGCGGCGAGAAGCCTTCTCCACCCGCCGGGCGCGGTGCCGGCGCGACCAGGGGTTGACCAGCGCCCCGGAGACCTGCAGCAGCCCGAGCAACCAGTGCACCACCATGGCCACCAGCCAGAGGCAGGCGACCAGTGCGAGGAATACCCAGAAGCTGGATTCGTAGCGGAACTGGTCGTAGGTGATCAGCACGTAGCCGGCACTCTGGCTGATTGCCCAGCCGAGAAAGCCCGCGATCGCCAGCAGAAGGATGAATACAAGAGCCAGACGTTTCATGTGCGCTGAGCCTCCTGCGCCTCATTCTCGACCTCGGGCTCAGCCGACGAATCTGAGGATTCAGACGATTCCGGCGCTTGCGCCTCATCGCCGCGCTCACGCTTCTGCACGTAGCCCTGCAGCGCCTGCAATGCTGGCGCGAGATCAGGCAGGGTCACCTCCACCTCGCGCCGTGACAGCTCGTCGAGACGCTTGCGCAGGCCACTCGCCTGGCCATTGTCTTCGCTGAAGTGATCCTTGAGCACAGAGCTGGCCTGCTCCAGCGACTGCCGGTAGACCTCGGCATTGCCATTGAGCACCGCCCACTGGGCCTGCTCGATGGCCAGCGAAAGGGCCAGTCGCACCTGTCCCAGGGTCTGTCCGGCGAGCAGCGGCTTGACGTCGCCACTGGCATCGAACTCCACACGCACATAGCGCGTCAGCTCGTTCAGCCAGCGCTGCCAGCGGCTGTCCTGCGCGCTTTCCGACTGCGCCTCGCCATTGACGAACTCCGGTGCCAGCGCGCTGAGCTGAGCGGTCTGCCCGCGCAAGGCGCCGAGCTGCAGAAACAGCCCGGTGCGATCGAGCTCCGGCAGGCTGCGCAGGGCTTCGAGCCCTTCCAGCAGCTTCTGCCGCGTGCTGTAGGCACCGGGATCGTCCTGTTTCTGCAGAATCAGGTCAGCTTCGTGCACCAGCATCTCGGCGCTGTTCACGTCCTGCATGGCCGAGAGCTGCAGCATTGCCATGCGCAGCAGGTGTTCTGCCTCGGCCAAGCGCCACTCTTCGCGACTGGCACCGAGCACCTGCTCGACACGCCCGGAAAGGCGCTGTTGATCGCTCTGCAATGTCGCCAGCAAGCGCCGCCGCTCCTCCAGCTCGCTAGCCGAAGGCAGCTGCTCCAGCCGGCCCAGACGTGCCGCCAGCTCACGCTCACGCTCGGCCAGCTGGCGAGTCTTCTCATCGGCACTCTGCAGGGCTTCGAGCTGACGATCCTCGTCGGCGCCAAGCTGCTGCAGCTGCCAGACACCATAGCCGCCAAGCGCCACACCGCCCAGCCCGACCAGCAGCGCCAGAGCCGCAAGAGACTTCCCGCCACCGCTGGACGCCGGCCGGGATGGCGCAGGCCTGGCGGGTTTGACCGGATCGACGGCGGGGGGCGGCTCACTGGCGGGGGGGTGCAGCGGTTCTTTCTTGGGGTCTGCTTCGCTCACGTTTCCATCCTTTGCTTCAGGAGGCGGTCACCGCGGTTTCCCGCAACGCCGCCAGCAAGGCCGCGACGGTGGCGCCGCGGCAATCCACAATTCGTTTGGCGCCCAGCTGCCGAGCCATCTCCGCCACCCGCGGACTGGGTACGAACAAGGGTAGCTCAAGCATTTCGGGCCAGGTATCGGCCGCCAGCTCACGCAGCGACAGCAAACCCTGCCCACTGCTGACCACCAGGCCGTTGAGCCGTTCCGAGCGGAGCGTGGCGGCGAGTGTTCCCGCGGGGTAATCGGGCAGGTAGCGCCGGTACAGCTCGAGGATATCCACCTGCACCCCGCGCGCGCGCAATGTCTCGGCGAGCAGCTCGCGGCCGCCCTCCCCACGCAGGATCAGCACCTTCGGATCGGGTCGTGCCAACGCCTCGCCGAGCCGCGGCAGCGCCAGCAGCGCCTCGCTGTCGTCGCCGCGCTCCGGCCAGCTGGCGTCCAGTCCGTAGTCGGCGAGTATCGCACCGGTGGCGGCGCCGACGCTGAACCAGGCCTGGGCGAACGGTGGCTGCGGCCAATAGCGGTCGAGTAGCTCGATACCCAGCCGGGCCGCCGGCTTGCTGACCACAATGACCGCGCAGTAGCGATCCAGCTCGAGAACCGTCGCGCGCTGCTCGGCGGTTTCCGGCAAGGGTTCGATCGCCAGCAGCGGCAGGCTGGCACCGTGAATCCCGGCTTCAGCCAATACCGCCGCAACCGCGCCACACTCCTCGGCCGGCCGGGTCAGCAGCAGACGCCAGCCGGTCACGCGTGACCAGCCTCGCCGTAGACTGCCTGGAGAATCTGCTCCGCGCCCTGATCCAGCAGCGCTTCGGCAACCTGCACCCCCAGCGCCTCGGCATCGGCGGCGGGCGCACGGCCCTCGGCGCGCAGCAGCACGGTGCCGTCCGGCTGGCCGACCAATCCGCGCAACCACAGCTGGTCGCCTTCGAGCACCGCGTAACAGGCGATCGGCACTTGGCAGCCGCCGTTCAAGCGCTTGTTCAAGGCGCGCTCGGCGACGACACGTGTCGCGGTCGGCGCGTGGTTCAGGCATTCCAGCAGCGCATGCAGTTCGCTGTCGGTGGTACGGCATTCGATGCCGACCGCACCCTGACCGCCGGCCGGCAGGCTCTCGTCGACGCTGATGCTGGAGCGGATGCGTTCACCGAAGCCAAGGCGGATCAGCCCGGCGGCAGCGAGGATGATGGCGTCGTACTCGCCAGCATCGAGCTTGGCCAGTCGGGTGTTAACGTTTCCGCGCAGGAACTGGATCTTCAGGTCCGGTCGACGCGCCAGCAGCTGGGCCTGACGGCGCAGCGACGAGGTGCCGACCACACTGCCGGGCGGCAGCGCATCGAGGTCGTCGAAATGATTGGAGACGAAGGCGTCGCGCGGGTCTTCACGCTCGCAGATGCAGTACAGGCCCAGCCCTTCGGGAAACTCCATCGGCACATCCTTCATGGAGTGCACGGCGATGTCCGCTTCGTTCTCCATCAGCGCTGTTTCCAGCTCCTTGACGAACAGGCCCTTGCCGCCGATCTTCGCCAGCGGCGCGTCAAGCAGCTTGTCGCCGCGGCTGACCATCGGCACCAGGCTGACCTTCAGCCCTGGGTGGGACGCCTCCAGGCGCGCCTTGACGTATTCGGCCTGCCACAGGGCCAGGGCACTCTTGCGGGTAGCGATGCGAATTTCGCGAGACATGGGCAATTCCAGAACAGTGAATTGCCGGCGATGATAACAGGCCGGACAACCAGCCTGGGTTGGCCGGAATCAAGTAAAAGGTGGTGTCACGCCACCGCGCCGGCGCCCGCCAGCTGCACGAGCTGACGGCCTCCAACGCAGCGAACCGTACTGGTTCAGAGGTTCTGCATCAGCTTGCGCACACCGGCCACATGGCGACGGCTCACCGTCAGCGCCTCACCCTCGAGCCCCTTGAGGAACAGCTGGAAATGCCCGAGCGGCGTGCGCTGCAGGCGCTCGATACGATCACGGAACACCAGCGCGTTGCGGTGAATACGCACGAAGCGCTCGCCGAACTCGTCTTCCAGAGACTTCAACGGCTCGTCCAGCAGCACCTCGCCACCGATATGGCGCAGGGTGACGTACTTGTGGTCGGCGATGAAGTAGATCACGTGGTCCAGCGGAATCAGCTCGATGCCCTTGCGGGTACGCGCGCTGATGTGGGTGCGAGGCCCGGCACCGGAAACCGCTGCCGGCCGGGTCAACGCAGCGAGCTGCACTCGGTTCGGCCGTTCCGCCTTCTTCAAGGCCTCGGTGAGGTGTTCCGGGCGCACCGGCTTGACCAGATAGCCAACCGCGCTGACCTGGAAAGCCTCCAGAGCAAATTCATCATGGGCAGTACAAAAGATCACGGCAGGCGGCGCATCCGTCTCGCAAAGCCTGGCTGCAACCTGCAGGCCATCTAGCCCCGGCATGCGGATATCCAGCAGCACGACATCAGGGCGCAGTTCCTCGATCAGCGTCAGTGCTTCTTCGCCATTGCTGGCAGCGGGCTCGAGGACACGATAGCCGTCGAGGTCACCTACCAGTCGGCTGAGGCGCTCGCGGGCTAGAGGTTCGTCATCGACAATCAGGACATTCATATAGATCTGGCTTCCTGCGTTTGTCTCGCACATGGATAGCGTAGACATGTGTAATGGCGGCCTTCACGGCGCTCCACGCTGAGACTCGCTAGCGGACCGAAAAGTGCCGCTAATCGTGCGTCGATGTTCTGCAGACCCTGCCGTGTCCCGCGTGAAGCCTGCGCTTGAGCGGTTTCGTCGAAGGGGTTGCTGACCACCAACTGAAACACGCCATCGACATAATCGGCGGTTACGCTCACCACACCTCCCTCGATACGGGGCTGGATGCCATACACCAGCGCATTCTCCAGCAACGGTTGCAGCGTCAGCTGCGGAATCGGCAGATCGTCCGGTACGCCGGCGACCTGCCAGTCCATCTGTAGACGGTCGCCCAGGCGATATTGTTCGATCGACAGGTAGCGCCGCGACAACTCCAGCTCCTCGCTCCAGGCCACCAACGTGCCGGGTCGGGCCAGGCTGGCACGGAACAGGTCCGACAGATCCAGCACCGCCTGCTCTGCCTTGACCGGATCGCTGGCCACCAGTGCGGCGATGCTGTTGAGGCTGTTGAACAGGAAATGCGGACGGATGCGCGCCTGCAGCGACTCGATCCGTGCCCGCAGTTCGGCCTGCTCCTGGCGGCGCCACTGGCTCTGCAGATAGAAATAGCGTAGCAACAGCCCGGACATGATCAGGCTGATCAGCGCGTGACGCAGGTAGAGATTGACCTCTCCGTCGCGCGAAAGCGGGCCGCCGAGCTGGTAGATATCGGCCACCGCGGTGCAGGCCAGGGTCAGCCCGACCACCAGCGCGCAGCAGGCCAGCCCGGCGAAGGCAGTGCGCAGACGCGCCAGCACGGGTCGCAGCAGACACATGGTGCCGGCCGAGAGCAGCACGATCCACTGCACGAACAACGACGTCAGCGCCAGCCGCATCCAGTCAAAGCCAGGCTGCATCGGCTCCGCCCGCACCC
>NZ_AOFQ01000052.1 GCF_000495915.1 Stutzerimonas chloritidismutans AW-1 | reverse complement strand
CGTCTTCCCCCCCCGCCTCAAGCAAGGGCTGTCCAAGACCAGCTCGAGCATCGGTGAAGGCATGGCCAGCCTGTTCCTCGGCAAGAAGGCCATCGACGATGACCTGCTCGACGAACTGGAAACCCGTCTGCTCACCGCCGACGTCGGTGTCGAGGCGACGACGGCGATCATGCAGAACCTCACACGCCGCGTGTCGCGCAAGGAGCTGGCCGACAGTGGCGCGCTCTATACCGCGCTGCAGGAAGAACTCTCTGGGCTGCTCAAGCCGGTCGAGCAGCCGCTGGTGGTCGACAGTGGCAAGCGCCCGTATGTGATCCTCGTGGTCGGCGTGAATGGTGTTGGCAAGACCACCACCATCGGCAAGCTGGCCAAGAAGCTGCAGCTCGAAGGCAAGAAGGTCATGCTCGCCGCTGGCGACACCTTCCGCGCCGCGGCGGTGGAGCAATTGCAGGTGTGGGGCGAGCGCAACAGCATTCCGGTGATCGCACAGCACACCGGTGCCGACTCCGCCTCGGTGATCTTCGATGCGGTGCAGGCGGCCAAGGCGCGGGGCATCGATGTGCTGATCGCGGACACCGCTGGCCGGCTGCACACCAAGGACAACCTGATGGAGGAGCTGAAGAAGGTCCGCCGGGTGATGGGCAAGCTCGACGAGTCGGCTCCCCACGAGGTCCTGCTCGTGCTCGACGCCGGCACTGGCCAGAACGCCATCAACCAGACCAAACAGTTCAATCAGGCGGTCGAGCTGACCGGTCTGGTGCTGACCAAACTCGACGGCACCGCCAAGGGCGGTGTGATCTTCGCCCTGGCCAAGCAGTTCGGCACGCCGATCCGCTACATCGGCGTCGGCGAAGGCATCGACGATCTCCGCACGTTCGAGGCCGATGCCTTCGTCAAGGCGCTTTTCGCCCAGCGGGACGGCGCATGATTCGTTTCGAACAGGTCGGCAAACGCTACCCCAACGGCCACATCGGGTTGCATGAGCTTTCCTTCCAGGTCCGCCGTGGCGAATTCCTCTTCGTCACCGGCCATTCCGGCGCCGGCAAGAGCACGCTGCTGCGCCTGTTGCTGGCAATGGAGCGTCCCACCAGCGGCAAGCTGCTGCTGGCCGGGCAGGACCTGTCGCGCATCACCAATGCGCAGATTCCTTTCCTGCGCCGGCAGATCGGCGTGGTGTTCCAGAATCACCAGTTGCTGTTCGATCGCACGGTGTTCGACAACGTCGCCCTGCCGTTGCAGATTCTCGGGCTCAACAAGCGCGAGATTGGCCAGCGGGTGATGACCGCGCTGGAGCGCGTCAGCCTCAAGGACAAGGCGCTGCAGTATCCGGCGGACCTGTCCACCGGTCAGCAGCAGCGTGTCGGCATCGCCCGGGCCGTGGTGCACCGGCCGGCCCTGCTGCTCGCCGATGAACCGACCGGCAACCTCGACCCGCGACTCGCTGCGGAGATCATGGGTGTGTTCGAAGACATCAATCGCCTGGGTACCACCGTGCTGATCGCCAGCCACGATCTGGCGCTGATCGCGCGGATGCGTCATCGCATGCTGACCCTGCAACGTGGTCGCCTGATCGGCGACGGGGAGGCCAGCCGATGAGCAGCGAACGCAATCCCAAGACCAACCCGAGCACGGCCGAGCGCGTCGGCGGTTCGGTGAAGAAGCCGGAGCAGCCGCGCGGCGACGAGCCGGACTTCAAGACGCTGTTCCACGCCTGGCTGGAAAGTCATCGCGCCAGTTTGGTCGACAGCGTCGGGCGTCTGATCAAGCAGCCGATCGGCAGCTTCTTCACCTGCCTGGTGATGGCCGTGGCGTTGAGCCTGCCCATGGGCCTGGCGCTGCTGCTGGACAACGTCGAACGGCTCGGTGGCTCGTGGCAGCGTGCCGCGCAGATCTCGCTGTTCATGCAGCTTGAGGTGGATGGCGACGCTGGCGAGCGCCTGCGTGACGAGGTTGCCGCCATGCCCGACGTGGCAGCGGCGGACTGGGTCAGCCGCGAGCAGGCGCTGGACGAGTTCCAGCAGCTGTCCGGGCTTGGCGAAGCGCTCAAGGAGTTGCCGGAGAATCCGCTGCCCGGCGTGGTCATCGTGACACCCGAAGTGGTGGACAAGGACAAGCTCGAAGCGCTGCGTCAGCGGCTGGCCGAACTGCCCGGCGTGCAGTTGGCTCAGCTGGATCTGCTCTGGGTCGAGCGGCTGACCGCTATTCTCAAGCTTGGCGACCGCTTCGTCTTCGGCCTGACATTGTTGCTGGTGGCGACGTTGCTGCTGGTGATTGGCAACACCATCCGCCTGCACATCGAGAACCGCCGCACCGAGATCGAGGTGGTCAAGCTGGTGGGCGGCACCGATGGTTACGTCCGCCGTCCGTTCCTCTACATGGGTGCCCTCTACGGTCTGGGCGCCGGCCTGATCGCCTGGCTGCTGCTGGTCTATGGACTGGGCTGGCTGAACGAGGCCGTGGTGAATCTGGCGGGCCTCTACGGCAGCGATTTCGGCCTGGGAGGCGTTCCGGCCGGCGATGCGTTATCGCTGGTGATCGGTGCGGTGCTGCTCGGCTACATCGGTGCCTGGCTGGCTGTCGCAAGGCATCTGAGCGAGCTTGCTCCTCGATAAAATTTCATTTGAAAACAATCACTTGACAGTTGTGTCAGGGAACTTTTCCACAGGCTTGCAGTCTCATGCGGCAATGCTAAACTGCTGCAGCTTCGTCATTGGAGGTACTGCATGACAACTACTCTGCAACCTGTTCAAGCGCTAGTCCCGGGAGCGAATCTCGAGGCCTACGTGCAGACCGTGAACAGCCTCCCGCTGCTCACTGTCGAGCAGGAGCGCGAGCTGGCCGGGCGCCTCTTCTATCATCAGGATCTCGAAGCGGCTCGGCAGATGGTGCTGGCGCACCTGCGTTTCGTCGTTCACATCGCCCGCAGCTATTCCGGCTACGGTCTGGCCCAGGCCGACCTGATCCAGGAAGGCAACGTCGGTCTGATGAAGGCCGTCAAGCGTTTCAATCCGGAAATGGGTGTGCGGCTGGTGTCCTTCGCGGTGCACTGGATTCGCGCCGAAATTCACGAGTTCATCCTGCGCAACTGGCGCATCGTCAAGGTCGCGACCACCAAGGCGCAGCGCAAACTGTTCTTCAATTTGCGCAGCCAGAAGAAGCGTCTGGCCTGGCTGAACAACGATGAAGTCACCGCCGTGGCCAATAGCCTGGGCGTCGAGCCGCACGAAGTGCGCGAAATGGAAAGCCGCCTGACCGGCCATGACATGGCCTTCGACCCGGCCGCCGATGCCGACGACGACAGCGCCTACCAGTCGCCTGCGCACTATCTGGAAGATCATCGCTACGATCCGGCCCGCCAGCTGGAAGATGCCGACTGGAGCGACAGTTCTACTTCCAGCCTGCATACGGCGCTCGAGGGGCTCGACGAGCGCAGCCGGGACATTCTCCAGCAACGCTGGCTGAACGAAGACAAGGCGACCCTGCACGACCTGGCTGCCAAGTACAACGTATCGGCCGAGCGCATTCGTCAGCTGGAGAAGAATGCGATGAACAAGTTGAAGGGCTCGATTCAGGCCTGATGCTCGTCAGCTGAGAAAGAATCGCGGGATGCCATTGGCTCCCGCGATTTTTTTTGCCGGCCGTTCGCTCAGGATACCGCCCGCCCGGCTATCGAGGCTTGCTTCTGGCCTGGCGGATGTTGTCTCGCGCCTGTTCAACCGCGACCAGCAGCTGGGCGTTGGTGATCGGCTTGTGCAGCCAGACGATCCCTGCGGGGAACTGTGCCTGCTCGAACTGGTGCGCGGCGGAGATGACGACGATGGGCAGATCCTGCATCGCCGGTTGATCGCGCAATTCGTCGATAAGCTGCATGCCGCTGCCGTCGGGCAGGTGCAGGTCCAGTGTCATGGCCTCGTAATGGCTGGCAGCGAGCTTTTCACGGGCCTGATGCAGGCTTTGCACGCGCTCCACGCCGTAGCCGCCCTCGCGCAGCATCATATGCAGCAGACGGCCGGTGTCAGGCTCGTCTTCGACGACCAGGATTCGCGGCTGGCCGTCGCGGCAGTCCGATTCGGCTGGCGGTATCTGGATCGGCAGCTCGCACCAGAAGGTGGTGCCCTGGCCGGGTACGCAGTCGAAGCCGACCGTACCGCCCATGCGTTCGATCAGCTCCTTGGTGATCGCAAGTCCGAGTCCGGTACCGGACTTCTGCCGGCTGTCGGAGGCATCGGCCTGGGCGAACTTCTCGAACACGCGGGAGCGGAACGCCTCGGGAATGCCGGGGCCCTGGTCGGTGACGCTGATACGAACCTTGGTCCCACGCAGGGAGCTGTGCAGGCGAATCTCTCCGCCCTCGGGGGTGAACTTGACGGCGTTTGAGAGGAAGTTGCCAAGCACCTGCTGCAGGCGCAGGCCGTCCACCCAGACCAGTACATCGGTCGGATGCTCGAGCGTACAGCGCACGCCATGCTGCTCGCAGAGGGCCTGGTTGCTCGCCAGCGATTCCTCGAGCAGGTCGCCAAGCGAATGTTCGCGCAGTTCGAACGACATCTTGCCGGCGGCAATCTTTTCCATGTCCAGCAGGTCGTTGATCAGATGACCCAGGCGCAGGCTGTTGCGGTAGGCGATCTCGAGCATCTGCTGCATGGTTGGCGGCGCAGAGCCGAGCGCGCCGCCGACGATCAGTCCGAGCGCACCGCTGATGGAGGTCAGTGGCGTGCGCAGCTCGTGGCTGACGGTGGAAACGAAGTCGTTCTTCATCTGCTCGACGCGCTTGCGTTCGGTGAGGTCCATCAGCGTGCCGCTGATGCGCTGGGCCATGCCTTGCGGGTCACGCTGGATATGGCCGCGCAGCAGTACCGGGACGACATGACCATGCTTGTGTTGCAACCGTAATTCGGTGGTGAAGTGGTCGACATTGGACAGCATGGTTTGGGCCAGGCGCGCCTTCTGCTGCGCTAGGTCTTCAGCAACCGTCAGCCGCTCCCACAGTTTGAGGTCGCAGGTCAGCTCGTTGGGACGATAACCGAGCATTTCCCAGGCGCGGGGCGAGGCGAACATGCTGCCGGCTTCCAGATCGAGATCCCACAGCCCATCGTTGCTGCCTTTCAGGGCAAGCGACAGACGCTCCTCGCTCAAGCGCAGATCGTGTTTGCTCTGACGTATGTGCCGCGTCATCTCGTTCGCCAGCGCCTGGGCACGGCTATGGCGCAACGCCAATGACGAGGTCAGGAAAAAAACCAGCAGGCTCAGACCGAGCCCCAGGCCGAACACCAGTGCCTCGTTGGAATGAAAACGCTCGTCGAACTCGGGCCGGCTATCCATGCGCAGCGTCCAGGTCTGGCCGTACAGCTCGAGCTGCTGCAACTGGCTGAAGCGGGCACTGCCGGGCTCGGGGGCTTCGCTCGATGCGTACAGCAGGTGTTCCGGCTCTTCACCGGGACTGGCGTAGATATGCAGCGCCAGCGGCAGATCGGCCGCACGCAGAATGCCGCGCATCAGATCTTCGACGCGATAAGGGCTATAGACGAAGCCGCGCAGCGCCTGCATGCGCTGCTCCGGCGTCGTCAGCGGCGCGCTCGGTCGATACACCGGCACATAGAGCAGCACACCGGCCTGCACCTTGCCATGGGTTTCCTGCAGTAGCGTCACCTTGCCGGTAATGCTCGTTTCGCCGAGCTGGGCGGCACGTTGCATGGCGCGACGGCGAGTCGGCTCGGAATACATGTCGTAGCCGAAGGCGGCCAGATTGCGCCTGAGGAACGGCTCAAGATAGACGATCGAAGTGTAGAGCTCCCGCTGGCCTGGCGGATGAATGTCGTAATCCGGGTAACCCTGTGCGCGCATGCGTGCGACATGCGCATCGCGTTCGGCCTGCGGAATTGCCTGGCTGAAACCGACGCCCTGGATGCCGGGATAACGGTCTGGTAGCAGCAAGCGCTCGACGTACGTGCGCCACTGCTCGCGGCTGACGTTCTCCACGGCATCGAACAGACCGGCGCCGCCGAGCAGGATCTGTTCATGGTCCCGCAGCCGTTTGCGGATCGCTTCAGTGACCTTCTCGCCGAGCATCTGGAACTGCTGCCGGGCAGCGCGATCCTCGTTGGTGCGCAGACTCTGCCAGACCACCAGTTGGACCAGCAGGGTGAACGCCAGCATTCCCCAGGCAACGCCGTTTCGCCAGCTGAACAGCTGTCGCAGGCCGTGAGGCTGATTGTGGTTTATCGCCGGATCGCTCATCGTCTTCGCTGCGGTACGCGGTGGTTGACCGATTGGACGCCGGAGGCCTGGAATCGGTGCCAGTCTGCGGCAGTCGAGCCAGTATGCCGCAAAGCTGGTTGCCCGGCCTTCCATGATGGCGAGGTTGACCGTTCTGTCAGCTTACCTGTCGTAATGGCCTATTGATATATGCGCCTGATCAGGCTCCGGACGAGCGGCAACTCTGCCCGTAGCGGAGTTCGGCCGCGCGCCAATCGATGTCGCTGGCAGGCTGCGGTCGTGCAAAGCCGTAGCCTTGGCCATAGTCGCAATTCTGCGCCAGCAGAAACGCCGCCTGGTCTGCAGTCTCGATGCCTTCCGCCACGACTTTGAGGCCCAGATTGTGTGCCAGACCGATGACCGAGCGGGTGATAGCGGCGTCCTCGCGGTCGTCGGGCAGGCCGCGGACGAAGCCCTGGTCGATCTTCAGTTTGTGCACGTTCATGCGCTTGAGTCGCTGGAGTGACGAGTAGCCGGTGCCGAAATCGTCGATCGCCAGCTGAACGCCGAGTGCGCGCAGGCGCTGCAGTAGCTCCAGGGCGGCGTCCGGGTCCTGCATCACCGCGCTTTCGGTGATCTCCAGTTCCAGATGGTGCGCCTCTAGCCCGCAGCGGGCCAGAATGGTGGCGACCTGCAGGTCGAGCTCGCCGTTGCCGAACAGGCGGCTGGAGATGTTCACCGCGATGAAGCCAAGCGGGCGACCCTGGCCAAGCCACTCTCGAGCCTGATTGCAGGCCTGCTCCAGCACCCAGTGATCGATCGCGCTGATCAGCCCGGTTTCCTCGGCGGCGGGAATGAAGATGCCCGGTGCGATCAGGCCTTTCTCCGGGTGTAGCCAGCGTACCAGTGCCTCGAAACCGGTGATCGTGCCCTCGCGCAGGTCGTAGATCGGCTGAAAGTGCAGGCGCAGCTGTCCTTGCTCGAGGGCCTGGCGCAATGCGGTGACCAGTTCGACGCGCTGGCGGGCCTGGCTGGTCAGTTCCTCGGAATAGAACGCATAGGTTGAGCGGCCGCTGTTCTTGGCCTTGAACAGCGCCGAGTCGGCGTTGCGCATCAGCTGTTCGACGTTCTGCACGTCGGTCGGATAGGGGTACAGCACGATGCCGATGCTGGCGCTGCTGAACAGCTCCTGGTCGGCGATATGGAAGGGTTCGTTCAGTCGGTCGAGAATGCGCAACGCCAGCGAGGTGGCCTTCTCCGCGCCGTAGCCTTCACAGAGCAGGGCGAACTCGTCACCGCCGAGTCGGCCAAGCGTCATGCCTTCTTCCAGGTACTCGCCCAGTCGCGTGCTGACAGCCTGCAACAGCGCGTCGCCCAGGCTGTGGCCAAGGCTTTCATTGATGTCCTTGAAGTGATCGAGGTCGATCAGAAGTAATGCACCGCTGCGTTTGTTGGCCCTGGCGCGCTCGAGATCCTGCTTGGCGCGTTCGGTGAACAGCAGCCGATTCGGCAGCTTGAGCAACGGATCGTAATGAGCGAGCTGGTCGAGCTCTTCGCGCGAGCGCTTGAGCGCCGAGAGATCGGAGAACACCGCTACGTAATGGCTGAGCTGGCCCTGGTTGTCATGGATGCAGCGCAGGTTCTGCCATTGCGGGTACACCTCGCCATTCTTGCGTCGGTTCCAGATCTCGCCGCTCCACTCGCCATGCTCTCTCAGCGCCAGCCACATCTGGTTGTAGAAGGCTGCGTCGTGCTTGCCAGACGCGAAGAGTCTAGGGGTCTGTCCAAGGACTTCCTCGGTGCTATATCCGGTGATGCGGCTGAACGCCGGATTGACGTGCACGATGTGTTGGCTTGGATCAGTGACCAGCACGCCTTCCTGAGTGCTGTCGAAGACTGCGGCGGCCTGCTTCAGGCTGGTTTCCTGGACGTGCTGGGCGCGCTGCTGTTCGTCGAAGCGGCGAAAGTGCTGGCGGCCGAGCAGGAATATCAGCACGGTGGTAAGCCCCACGAACAGCGCTCCCTTGCCCGTTTGCCAGGTTTGGCTATCGCCTGCAGCGAGGTAGCCGACCAGCATGTCGCCGAGGAGAATCCACAGCATGGCCAGGCAGAAATAGCCCAGACTTAGCCGGACGAGGTAGGTGTTCATGGTTGCTCTCGGGTCCGATCCAGATACTGCATAGTCAAACCCCATCGCACTGGCTGAGCGGGAGGCACGTCATCTCGCACCGGAGGTGCTGCATCCTGCTGCGCCGGTTGTTCTGCATGCTGGTTCAGAGCCAGCCCGGCCACCAGTCCGGGTGGTCCGGTTTGATCCGCTGCAGGTAGTGGCTGCCACCCAGCTGGCGCATCTGTTGCCGAATCCAGGCGGCGCGATTGTTCACATGGCCGTTCGGTTTGCCAGCGCTCCACTGTCGCGGATTGGGTAGCACCGCGGCGAGGAGGCTGGCTTGTCGGGTCGACAGGTACGGTGCACCAGTGCCGAAGTGATGCTGTGCCGCCGCCTGCGCACCGAAGACGCCGTCGCCCCACTCGACGCTATTGAGATAGACCTCAAGGATGCGCTGCTTGGGCCATAAAAGCTCGATCAGCGCGGTGAACCAGGCTTCCAGGCCCTTGCGTGGCCAGCTGCGGCCGGACCAGAGAAACAGGTTCTTCGCCACCTGCTGACTCAATGTGCTGGCACCGCGCAGCGAGCCACCGCGCTCATTGTGGCTGAGGGCGGCGCGGATTGCAGCGATGTCGAAGCCCCAGTGGTCGGCGAACTTCTGATCCTCGGCGGCGATCACCGCCATCTTCAGATCGTCCGGCAGCACTTTCCAAGGCCGCCAGTCGCGGGTCAGGTCGATAGTTTCGCCTGTGCGCCATGACTCGATCTTGCGCTCGATCATCAAAGCGGTGAACGGTGGTGGCACCCAGCGAAACAGCAGTACCAGCAGCGCCGAGAGGCCGATCAGCCAGAGCAGCAGTTTGGAGAGGCGCAGCAGCAGGTTTCGCAACATGGCACTTGGTCGTGGGCGAAAAGAGCGGGCATTATAGCGGCCGCTAAGGCTATCGACCGGAAATGGCAATGATTCGTGCTTATATCGTCCTTGCCGCGCTGTTCGGCTTGACCGGCGTTGCGCTTGGCGCTTTCGCTTCCCATGCCCTCAAGAGCCAGCTGAGCGCTGCATATCTTGCGGTGTTTCAGACGGGCGTGCAGTACCAGATGCTTCATGCGCTGGCACTGCTTGGCGTCGCGCTGCTTTCGTTGCATCGGCCCGGCCGCCTCCTGACTGCGGCAGGTGCCCTGTTCGTCGCCGGTATCCTGTTGTTCTCCGGCAGTCTCTACCTGCTCACCCTCAGCGGAATCGGCAAGCTGGGCATGATCACGCCGCTAGGGGGTACGTCCTTTCTTGCAGGCTGGCTCTGCCTGGCGCTGGCCGGCTGGCGCATACGCAGCTGAGCGGGACGAACGGCCGCGGGCTTCGCGTTGGTGGCGGGGGTGATTCGGGCTAGAATGCCGTCCCCTTTTCGCAATGGCGGCGAACAGCATGCACATCCAGTTGAATGGCGAACCCTATGAGCTGCCAGCCGGCGAGTCGGTGGCCGACCTGCTGGTGCGTCTGGACCTGACCGGACGCCGTCTGGCCGTCGAGCTCAATCGGGACATCGTGCCGCGCAGCGCGCACGCGACTACCGAACTCAGCGAAGGCGATCACGTCGAGGTGGTGCACGCCATCGGTGGCGGCTAGCCGGTCGCGCTCATCCGAAGTACGCCGCCTTGCGGCGCCCAGTCCGCAGCAACACGTCCGAACGAGGAATTCCCATGCGCCCAGTTCCGCACGACAAGCCCTTCACCCTGGCCGGTCGCACCTATCAATCGCGCCTGCTGGTCGGCACCGGCAAGTACAAGGACCTTGAGGAGACGCGTGCGGCCATTGAGGCCTCGGGTGCCGAGATCGTCACCGTCGCGGTGCGCCGCACCAATATTGGTCAGAATCCGGGCGAGCCGAATCTGCTCGACGTGATCAGCCCCGAGCGCTACACCATCCTGCCGAACACCGCCGGCTGTTTCACCGCCGAGGACGCGGTGCGTACCTGCCGCCTGGCCCGTGAACTCCTCGACGGCCACAAGCTGGTCAAGCTGGAAGTGCTGGCCGATCAGAAGACGCTATTTCCCAACGTGATCGAGACCCTCAAGGCCGCCGAAGTACTGATCCGGGACGGCTTCGACGTCATGGTCTATACCAGCGACGACCCGATCATCGCTCGCCAGCTGGCCGAGATGGGCTGCATCGCGGTGATGCCGCTGGCCGGCCTGATCGGCACCGGCCTGGGTATCTGCAATCCGTACAACCTGCGCATCATCCTCGAGGAAGCCACCGTGCCCGTGCTGGTGGATGCCGGTGTCGGAACCGCTTCGGACGCCACTATCGCCATGGAGCTGGGCTGCGAAGCGGTGCTGATGAACAGCGCCATCGCCCATGCGCAGAATCCCGTGCTGATGGCCGAGGCCATGAAGTACGCCATCGAGGCCGGCCGCCTGGCCTATCTCGCCGGCCGCATGCCGAAGAAGCTCTACGCCAGCGCCTCGTCGCCGCTGGACGGGCTGATTCGCTGAAACGATTCGTGGCCGGCCCCGATCTTGTGTCGGGGGCCGGCTTTTTTATTTCTCGCAGGTAGACCATGACAGAGCAGAACCCCGCGGCCGAAGCGCAGCAAACCGAGCACCGCCGTACTATCAAGAGTTTCGTGATGCGTGCCGGGCGCATGACCGAAGGCCAGCAGCGTGGCCTGGAGCAGGGCTGGCCGAAGTTCGGCCTGGAGATCGAGAACGGGCTGCGCGATTTCGACGAGGTGTTCGGCCGTAGCGCGCCGCGCACCTTCGAGATCGGCTTCGGCATGGGCCATTCCACCCTGGAAATGGCCGCTGCGGCGCCGGATCAGGACTTCATTGGCGTGGAAGTGCATAAACCTGGGGTCGGCGCGTTGCTGAGCGGACTTGTGTCACAGAAATTGAACAACGTCAGGGTCTACAGTTGCGACGCCTTGGAGGTACTGCGCGATTGCGTGGCCGATGCCAGCCTGGACCGCGTATTGCTGTTCTTTCCGGACCCCTGGCACAAGAGCCGTCATCACAAGCGACGTATCGTGCAGCCGGTTTTCGCCGAGCTGGTGCGCAGCAAGCTGAAGATCGGCGGCGTACTGCATATGGCCACCGACTGGGAGCCCTATGCCGAATACATGCTCGAGGTGATGAACGTCGCCCCGGGCTTCCGCAATCTGGCCGAGGATGGACGTTGCGTGCCACGGCCTGCGGAGCGACCGATCACCAAGTTCGAGCGCCGTGGTGAACGGCTCGGTCATGGCGTCTGGGACCTGAAATTCCAGCGCATCGACTGAGCGCGGTCAGTAAAAGCGAAACGCCCGCGACCTAGTCCCGGCTGCCCTATCAGCGGCGCCAGGCAGCCAGGTCGCTTGCCACACCCAGATCGAGAGCCGCAGCAGCGGCCAGGGAAGAGTGCTGCCAGGACGGCATGCCTGCCCACACCATATAACAATGCAACGCCGATAGCCGGGCTCGCCACGCGGTGCCCAGCATCGTGCGCAATTGGGGGAGTAGACGATGTACGGAAAGATCGGAATTCTGTTGTTGGCAGCCTGTACCGCGTTATCGGTACAGGCGAAGGTAGACAGCGCGCAGGCCGCGCGACTGGGGCAGGACCTGACTCCGCTGGGAGCGGAGCGCGGCGGCAATCCCGCGGGGACGATCCCGCCCTGGACCGGGGGCGTTGCAGCACCCGCCGGCTACGAGCCCGGGATGCACCATCCCGACCCGTATGCGGCCGATTCAGTGCTCTATCGCGTCGATCACACCAATATCAACGAGTACAGCGGCCAGCTGTCCGACGGTATGAAGGCGCTGCTGGAGCGTTATCCCGACTACCACCTGCGCGTATTTCCGACCCGCCGCAGCGCCTCGGTGCCGCAGCGGATCTATGATGCCACTCGCTACAACGCCGTCAGCGCCGAGCTCATCGCCAACGGCAACGGTATCCAGGGCGCGGCAGCCGGCATTCCCTTCCCGATCCCGCAGAGCGGCATCGAGGTGATCTGGAATCACATCCTGCATTACAAGGGTGACCAGAGCCACATGATCAATAACCAGGCAGTGGTGATCGGTGGCCGGGCCAACTACATCAAGCGTGATCGGCACATCTATTACGTCTACAACCGCGAAGGCATGACTCACGCGGACCTGGACAACACCGTGCTGTACTACAAGTACCGTGTCACCGCGCCGGCCAAGCTGTCCGGTACGGCACTGGTGGTGCAGGACCCGCTCGATCAGGTGCTGACCACTCGCAAGGCGTGGCGCTACAGCCCGGACGATCGCCGCGTGCGCCGTCTGCCGTCACTGGCTTATGACTCCTTGCAGCCCGACACCAGCGGCTTGGCCACGGCCGATGTGGTCGACTCGTTCAACGGCGCGCCGGATCGCTACGAGTGGGAGCTGCTCGGCAAGCGTGAAATGCTGATGCCCTACAACAGCTATGCCGTGCATCAGAAGGGCCTCCCCTACGACAGCATCGTCCAGGCACGCACCCTGAACCCGGAACTGCTGCGCTATGAACTGCATCGCGTGTGGGTGGTCGAGGCGACTTTGCGCAAGGGCTTCAGTCACCTCTACGACAAGCGTCGGTTCTATATCGACGAGGACAGCTGGGCGATCCTTGCCGTCGACCTATACGACGAGAAGGGCGAGTTGATCGGCCTGCAGGAAAGCCATCCGATCAGCTATTACGACATGCCGATGTTCAACAGCACGCTGGAAACGCTCTACCACCTCAAGGACGGCAACTACTTCGTCGATGGGCTGGACAACAACGAGCCGATGTACGACTTCAACGTCAAGCTCGGCCCGCGTGATTTCTCGCCACAGGCGCTGCGTCGCGGCAACTGACGAAGGACAGAAACAGAAGATGCACGAAAGGGCGCCGCTGGCGCCCTTTTTCGTACCACCAGAACTGCCGTCGCGCGCCGCTGCGGCGGTGTGAGGCTACAAGGTTGTCCCTGTTCGGCGGGGCTGAGCACGGGTAGTGACTTCGCTCAAGAGTGGGCTGGCGCGGCAGTGGGATGATCGCCTGCGGGCGGCCCGGCAGCCGGGCAAGCAGCCGCGCCATTCGCAAAGGAGGGAGCCGCGTGTTCAGACCGGGACAACTGGAGTACCACAGCCTTTCCGCTTCCGGGAAACCGGGTTATCACCTGCAGCTCGACTACCGTGTCGAGGGCACGCCGGAGGCGCCGCAGTGGGCGTGTTTTCACCTGCGCTTCGAGGCCGGAGCAACCCTGGTGGACGAGCAGTTTCGAATGCACCGCGATGTTGCCTGCAACTTCCTGCAGCGCGTCCGTCAGTGCCTGCGTCGCCACGGTGTGCCGGTGGACGCCGATATCCTCTTCGGTCTGCACGGCATCTACGACCCGCTGTTCGAGGATCTGCGCCGGCAGCTGTGCTATCGGCCGGGCGAGGCCGTCGATCTCGATCGATTTCTTCGCGAAGGCTGAGCGGCGTTAGTGGCTTGCGCGGTCAGTTGGTCAAGGCAAGTTCGGATGGACATGGCCCCGAGAAGGCGCTGCGACGCGTCATAGCGGGGCTATGGCAAGGAGCAGCAACACAGTATCGGGGCCATGGGCGCCGGAGTCGACCAACTGACCTTACCAACCAGGCCACTAGTTACGGTCGGCGATCACGCCGATGAGGAAGAAGATCAGCAGCAGCACCGGCGCCAGGCTGTAGTTGTTCAGGTGGGCCAGCCCCTGGGTCATCCACGGGGTGAGGAAGACGATCGCCAGGCCATAGCCCACCGCGCAGACCAGTACGAAGATCAGCGTGCGGAAAAAGAAGTTCAGGCTGCTGACGGCGCCCTTTACCCAGGTATTGATTGCCGGGCCGAACAGTACGAAGAGCGTGGCCATCAGCGCCAGGGAGATATCGGACAGGTGGCTGCGGCTCCAGCGCGACAGCGTGACGATCAGGTCGAGTAGCAAATCCATGCGGTGTCCTTAAGGCAGGAAGCTCTGTAGCAGGTCGTTGAGAAACAGCTGGCCCTTCGGCGTCGCCACCAGGCGTGCTGGGTCAGCCGAGAGCAGGCCGCGCGTTTCGGCGTCGCGCCGTGGCTTGGCGAGCACATCCAGCGGCAGTCCGGTGCGCTGAGTGAACAGCATGGCCGGTACGCCGTCGGTGAGGCGCAGCACATTCATCAGGAATTCGAAGGGCAATTCATCCGCCGCCAGCAGCTTTTCGCCTGCGCGGAGGGCCTTGGCCGGATCGAGGTAGTCCTTCGGCAGGCGGGTCTTCCAGCTGCGCAGAATGCGTCCGTCGGCGTGGGTGAGTTTGGCATGGGCGCCGGCACCGATGCCGAGGAAATCGCCGAAGGTCCAGTAGTTCAGGTTGTGCCGCGCCTGCCGCCCGGGCTGGGCGTAGGCGGAGGTCTCGTACTGGCGATAGCTGTGCTCGGCGAGCAGCGCCTGGCCGGCTTCCTGGATGTCCCAGAGGATATCGTCTTCGGGCAGCTGCGGCGGCTGGCTCCAGAACACCGTGTTCGGCTCCAAAGTCAGCTGGTACCAGGACAGGTGCGTCGGTTGCTGCGCGATGGCGATGCGCAGGTCGCTCAACGCATCCTCCAGGCTCTGGTCCGGCAGGCCGTGCATGAGGTCGAGGTTGAAATTGTCGAAGCCGGCGGCGCGAGCCATGTCGGCGGCGCGAATCGCTTCGTCGCCGTCGTGAATGCGCCCGAGCGCCTTGAGTTTGTCGGCCTGGAAGCTCTGCACGCCAATGGACAGCCGGTTGATGCCTAGCTGGCGGTAGTCGCGGAACTTGGCCTGTTCGAACGTCCCCGGATTGGCTTCCAGGGTGATCTCGATGTCCTCGGAAAAGCCGACCAGCCGTTCCAGCCCGTCGATGATCGCCGCCAGTGCCTTGGCAGAAAACAGGCTTGGCGTACCGCCGCCGAAGAAGATCGAAGTCAGGCGGCGGTCCCCGACGTGCTCAAGATCCGCGCGAAGATCGGCCAGCAGCGCGGCGACATAGGCGTCTTCGGGCAGTTCGGGTCCGGCCGCGTGGGAATTGAAGTCGCAGTACGGGCATTTGCGCACGCACCAGGGAATATGTACGTACGCCGCCAGCGGGGGCAATTCGAAGCCTGCCGTTGTCGGCGCGCCGTGGTTGCCTTCGCTCGCGCTTAGCGGGGCTGAGTCTGCCGCTTTCATATCCCCAGCCGCTGCTTGAGCAGGGCCATGGCGCGTGCACGGTGGCTGAGCTGGTTCTTCTGCGCTGCAGGCAGCTCGGCGCTGGAGCAGTCGCATTCCGGCACCCAGAACAGCGGGTCGTAGCCGAAGCCATGCTCGCCGCGTGCTGCATGCAGGATGCGGCCGTGCCAGAGGCCTTCGCAGATGATCGGCAGTGGATCGTCGGCGTGGCGCACCAGCGCCAAGGCACAGACGAACTGCGCGCCGCGTTCGGCATCCGGAACCTCACGCAGGACGTCCAGCAGCTTGGCGTTGTTGGCGGCATCGCCCTGGCCATCGGCGTAGCGCGCCGAGTAGATGCCCGGTGCGCCGCCGAGGGCGTCGACGGCCAGGCCGGAGTCGTCGGCGAGCGCCGGTAGACCGGATATCCGCGCGGCGTTGCGCGCCTTGAGAATGGCGTTCTCGACGAAGGAAAGACCGGTTTCCTCCGGCTCGACGGTGCTGAACTCGGCCACCGAGCGCACGCGAACCGCGTCACCGAGCATGGCCTGGAGCTCCTTGAGTTTGCCGGCGTTGTGGCTGGCCAGTACCAGTTCGGAAAAAGGCATCATCGGTCGGGGAAGAATTCCTGGTTGAACTCGAAGCTGAACGGCTCGGCGCCGGTCGGCTGAACGGTGAGGGCGAAACGCAGGGTTTCCTGCGAGTCGAAGGGGAACTGCGCGAGGTAATAGATCGCCTCGTCACCTTCCTTGAGCTGCTTGAAGCCCAGCGGGCGATCCTGCCCGAGCAGGTTCTTCACTACGCCGCTGACCTGCGCCGCGACCGGTTTGCCGTCCTTGATCACCGAGACGTTGACTACGCCCTGGGTCTTGCTGCGCGTGAGTCCGGCGGCGGCGGCAATGTCCGGCTGCAGGAAGCCCGAATTGAAGGCGCTGTAGTGGACGTCGTATTCGCCGACGCTGTGTTTGCGCTCGGCCAGCGCCGGCAATGTGAGCAGTGCGGCCAACAGACCGATCAGGATGCGTTTCATGTGCTTACCTCCAGCGTTGAAGCCGCTCAGCGGGATGGCCCGGTGACGCGGTAGATGCCGATTTCACCCAGCAGATTCGGCCATATGCGACTGGCCCAGCCATGCCGATGATCGCGGTCGACTGCCAGGCGTTCGAGTACCCTGGCACCGCTTTCCTGGCACAGCCGCTCGAAATCCTCGAACGTGCAGAAGTGAATGTTCGGCGTGTTGTACCAAGTGTAGGGGAGGAACTCCGACACCGGCATGCGGCCTTTGCTCGCAAGGTACCAACGGCAGCGCCAATGGCCGAAGTTGGGGAAGGTGATGATGCACTGGCGGCCGACGCGCAGCATTTCCTTCATCAGCTGGTCGGGGTAATGCACGGCCTGCAGCGCCTGGGTCATCACCACCATGTCGAAGCTGTCGCTGGCGAAGTTGCCCAGGCCCAGGTCGAGGTTCTGCTCGATGACGTTGACGCCCTTGTCGATGCAGGCGGCGATGTTGTCCGGGTCGATTTCCAGGCCGTAGCCGCTGACCTGCTTGTGATCGCGCAGCCAGGCCAGCAGCTCGCCATTGCCGCAGCCGAGGTCGAGAACTCGGCTGCCGGCCGGAATCCACTCTTGGATGATGTCCAGATCGGCGCGCATCTTCGTTCCTTATACGGCTATGCGGTTCATGTAACCGCGGAAGGCTTGCAGGTAGCGGGGATTGGGGATCAGGAAGGCGTCGTGGCCCTGCGGCGCATCGATCTCCAGGTAGCAGACATCCTTGCGCGCAGCAAGCAGGGCGTCGACGATTTCCCGCGAGCGCTCCGGCGAAAAGCGCCAGTCGGTGGTGAAGGACATCACGCAGAAGCGCGCCTGGGCGCCCTCGAAGGTCTTGGCCAGATCGTCGTTGTGGGCCGCCGCCGGGTCGAAGTAGTCCAGCGCCTTGGTCATCAGCAGGTAGGTATTGGCGTCGAAACGCCCGGAAAACTCCTCGCCCTGATAGCGCAGGTAGCTTTCGACCTGGAATTCCACGCTGTTGAAGTCGTAATTGAGCTTCTCGCTCTTAAGTCCGCGACCGAACTTGGTGCCCATGGCGTCATCGGACAGGTAGGTGATGTGGCCGACCATGCGCGCCAGCATCAGGCCGCGCTTGGGAATCACGCCCATCTCCTGGAAATGGCCGCCGTGGAATTCCGGGTCGGACAGGATGGCCTGGCGCGCGACTTCGTTGAAGGCGATGTTCTGTGCCGACAGCCTGGGCGCCGAGGCGATGGCCAGGCAGTGGCGGACTCGCTCAGGGTAGCTGATGGTCCATTGCAAGGCCTGCATGCCGCCCAGGCTGCCACCTATCACCGCTGCCCATTGGGCGATGCCAAGGCGGTCGGCCAGAAGTGCCTGACTGTGCACCCAGTCTTCCACTGTCACCACTGGGAAGTCTGCACCATAGGGCTTGCCGCTGGCCGGGTTGGTGCTGCTCGGGCCGGTCGAACCGTTGCAGCCGCCCAGGTTGTTCAGGCTGACGACGAAGAAATGATCGGTATCGATTGCCTTGCCCGGGCCTATGCAGGAATCCCACCAGCCGGGTTTGCGGTCGTCCATGCTGTGGTAGCCGGCGGCATGATGGTGGCCAGAGAGTGCATGGCAGATGAGCACGGCATTGCTGCGCGCGGCATTCAGCTCGCCATAGGTTTCATAGATCAGCTGGTAATCGGCCAGCGTACGGCCGCAGGCGAGTGTCAGTGGTTCGGCAAAATGCGCGACCTGCGGACTCACCAGGCCAACGGAATCGGCGGGAATTGCAGTGGGCATCGACCCTGGCTCTTGCTTGAAGAAGGCGGCAAAGTCTAAAGGTATGCGCGTTGCAATTCATCCTGAAATGCAACGGCGAGCGGGGCTCTCGCCATTTCCTCGCGGGCTGCGACGAAATGGCGACAGCTTTAGCTGATCTGCGCGCTGGTCAGGCTGACCACCTTGCCCTGCCGCCGCAGCGGCGCCGGTCGGCGCAGCGCGCGGAGCATTTCCGCGGCCTGTGCCAGTTGCAGCTCCAGTTCGCCGCTGTAGCGCGTCAGCAATTGTCCGCGCTGGCTGTTCTGCTGGCTCTCCCTGGCCAGGCTCTTCAACTGCAGGATGTGGGTTTCCAACTGTTGCTTGTGTTCTAGGGAAAACTGCAGCAGCGGCGTCAGCGCATCTCCAGCCCACTGTTCGGCTTCCTGGCGCAGCCGCTGGTGCATGCCGATGACCTCCTGCACCAGGGTAGAGAAGAAGCGTCTGGTGAGTGTTCGCTGCTCGGTGAGCAGGGTCTTCAACTGCAGGCGGAACTGATCGGCCTTGCCCTGCAGGCTGCGCAGCTCGCGCTGATAAGGCAGCAACTGGAACAACGGCGGGTCGATACCCTGTAGGGGGTTTTCTTCGCTGTGCCGCCGGTAGATCGCCGAAACCATCTTGTTGGCCCTTTCCGCCTCCTGCTCGAGGATGCCCAGGTCCTGTTCCACCGAGCGGAAGAAGTGCAGGATCGCCAGGTTGATGCCCAGCGTGGTCAGGCTGCCGGTCAGACTGCGTCGCAACCGGGTCAGGTGCTCCTCGAGGCGTTCGGCCCGTATTGCCGTGCGCAGCAGCTCACCCTGGCGTTGCAGCAGGCGCTGATTGGTCTTCAGGTCGAGCAGGCGCTTGTGGTGGCGGTTGTGATCGTGCCGCGTGCGCGCGGTGAGTTCGAGCAGCATCTGCCCGCTGCCTTCCTGATGACTGGCCAGCACATCGCGCTGTTCGATGACCTTTTCCAGGCGCAGCTTGAGGGCATGCTGACTGTTCTGCAGCAGCGCCATCACCTGCTGCACCACCTGGTCTTCGAGCAGGCGTTCCTTCTGCGTGAGGATGCGCTGGCTGAGCAACTCTTCCAGCCGTGCCAGCTGGCTGCGTTCGAGCAGCGCCTGGTCACCGCGAATCTTCGCCATCAGCGCCTGTTTGGCCGATAGCGGCAGGACGTCGGCGCAATCAATGCCCAGCTGTTGCGCGGTGCTGTCACGGATATCCTCGATGGCCTTCTGCACGAAGGTCTCGCCGGCAACATCGTCCCAGAGCACGTCGATCTTGTTCAGTACGGCGAACAGGCTGTTCTGCGTATCTTCGTCGAGCTGGCGGATGTGCTGCTGCCAGATCTGCATGTCACTGGCGGTGACACCGGTGTCGGCAGAGAGCAGGAACACGATTGCCTGGGCATTGGGCAGCATCGACAGGGTCAGTTCCGGCTCGCTGCCCAGCGCGTTCAGCCCGGGCGTATCGAGAATGCGCAAGCCCTGACGCAACAGCGGGTGGTCGAAGTTGACCACGGCGTGGCGCCAGGCCGGGACCAGTACGGTATCGCCACTGCCGCTGCTTTCCAGGCCGGCCGGGTCAAAGCCCAGCTGAATCGCCTGTTCCACCGGCATGGCCTTGGTCAACGCGACCTGGGCAAAGGCTTCGGCCATGCTTTCCGGGTCATGCGGGTCGAGCGGGAGATTGAGCCAGAGTCGCGGTGTGCGCTTGAGTTGCGCGATGCTGGTGTCTTCCAGGCGCGACTCGATGGGCAGCAGGCGGATGTAGGAGCGTTCCGAACGCGGATCGAACAGCAGTTCGGTGGGGCACATGGTGGTGCGGCCAGCCCGTGAAGGCAGGATGCGCTGACCGTAGTTGGAGAAGAACAGGCTATTGATCAGCTCGGTTTTGCCGCGCGAATACTCGCCGACGAAAGCCAGGGTGATGTGATCGGTGCGCAACACCCGCAGCGCTCGCTCCAGGCGCGCCTCGACGCCCTCGCTGGAAAGCCGGTTATGCGCCAGCCAGCTGCGGTAACGGGTGATCTCACGAATGAGGTCACGCTTCCAGGTGACGTAGGCGTCCACTTGTCGATCGAGACGTTCCATGCTCATCCAGCTCCCGGAGGTGTGATTCGGCGAATTATCGGACCCCCCCCCGCCGTTACAAGGTCAATTCAATCGAAGCCTGACGTGACCGAGCGGCCTTGCTGGCGGCATGGGCGGTCATGGGCGGCTCGGTTCGAGTCGATGTCCTCGTTCACACCCCGCAGCAAAGTACGAGGCAGGATGGAAAAAGCCGAGAAGTTGAAGTCTACGTGCAGCCATGCGGCATTCCGAGGCGCTTTTGGCTCCTCGATGCCGCTTTGGCAGCAAAGCATGAACGGCGTCTCAGATGAGCATGCGCAGGATGTTCGGCATGTGGGTCATGGTGGCCAGGTTGTTGACTACCAGCATGTCCAGCAGCTTGATCGCCAGGAAGGCGAAGATCGGCGAGATATCCAGTCCGCCGAGGTTCGGCAGCAGGCGGCGGAACGGCGCCAGGACCGGCTCGCAGAGTTGGCTGACCAGCTGTGCGCCTGGGTTGTGGCTGCCCGGCGCGACCCAGGACAGGATCACGCTGATGATCAGCGCCCAGAAAAAGATGTTGAGGAACAGCCCAGTGATGCCGATCAGCGCCCAGACCAGCAACAGCAAGGGATTGCCGATGGTGCCGTAGGCGATCAGCAGGATCAGCGCCATCAGCACCATCTGCACGATCAGCGCGAGGATCAGCGAAGAAATATCCAGCGTGCCCATGCTCGGAATGATGCGGCGCATCGGCCGCAAAAGTGGATGGGTTGCCTTGACGATGAATTGGCTGAGCGGGTTGTAGAAGTCGGCGCGTACCAGCTGCAGGATGAAGCGCAGCAACACGATCAGCAGATAGAGGCTGCCCAGCGTCTGGATGACGAGGATCAGGGCTTGCGAGAGTTGGGACATGAATGCTCCTTAGAGGCTGTTGTTTCGTCGCGAACGAAGCGTCAACAGACCTATTGACCCAGTTGTTCGGCCAGTTCGGCCGAGCGTTGTGCGGCCGCGTTCAACGCCTGCTGCACCAGTTGCTCGAAGCCGCCCGCCTGGAAGGCTGTGATCGCCGCTTCGGTGGTTCCGTTCGGCGAGGTGACGCGACGCCGCAGTTCGGCGGCATCGACGTCGCTTTCGCAAGCCATGCGAGCTGCGCCCAGCGCGGTCTGCATGGTCAGTTGCGCGGCGGTCTCGCGGGGCAGACCGAGCTGCTGTCCGGCAGCCGTCATCGCTTCGATCAGCAGGAAGAAATAGGCAGGACCGCTACCGGAAACGGCGGTTACCGCATCGATCAGGTGCTCTTCTTCGAGCCATAGCGCGATACCGACGGCCGACAGCAGTTGCTCGGCCTGCTGCTTCTGCGTGTCGCTGACCTGGGCATTGGCGAACAGGCCGCTGACGCCCTGGCGCAGCAAGGCCGGCGTGTTGGGCATGCAACGCACGATCGCCTGAGGGCGCGGCCCCAGCCAGCGCTGCAGGCTGTCGCAGCTGATGCCGGCGGCGATCGAGACGATCAGGGGGCCGTGGACCAGATGAGGAGTCAGATCCTGACAGACCGCCTGCATGACCTGCGGCTTGACCGACAGCACCACCACATCGGCGCCGGCCAGTGCATCGGCGTTCTGCGCGAACGTCTGGATGCCGTGCTCGGCGCTGATTTTCGCGCGCTGCTCGGCGCCTGGATCGCTGGCGCGAATGGCGTCCGCTGCGACGCCCTTGGCGCGCAGCCCTCCGATCAGACTGGCAGCCATGTTACCGGCGCCGATGAAGGCGATGCGGGGTGAGGTCATAGCGATTCCTTTATTGAGGGCGTCCGTAGTCGCGGGCGCCGAACAGTGCGGTGCCGATGCGGACCCAGGTCGCGCCTTCGGCAATTGCCGCTTCGAGGTCCTGGCTCATGCCCATGGACAGCGTATCCAGTGTCAGTGGCAGTTCATCGCGTAATGCGCGCAGGCGGGCAAAGGCGGCGCGCTGCTCGGCGGGGTCTTCGCTCGGTGCGGGAATGCACATCAGTCCACGCAGGCGCAGACGCGGCATCGCGGCGACAGCCTGTGCCAGCTGCGGCAGTTCCTCTGGCGCGCAGCCGGATTTGCTCGCCTCACCGCTGACATTCACCTGCAGGCATATATTCAGCGGCGGCAGTTCGGCTGGACGTTGATCGGACAGGCGCTGGGCGATCTTCAGGCGATCCACCGAGTGTACCCAGTCGAAGTTTTCGGCGATGGATTTGGTCTTGTTCGACTGGATCGGTCCGATGAAGTGCCAGGTCAGCGGCAGCTCGCTCAGCTCGGCCTGCTTGTCCAGCGCTTCCTGCAGATAGTTCTCGCCGAAATCGCGCATGCCGGCTTCGGCGGCCTCGCGAATGGCGGCGGCCGGCTGGGTCTTGCTCACCGCCAGCAGGCCGACCGAAGCAGGGTCGCGTCCCACAGCTTGCGCCGCCTCACGGATGCGCGCTGCGACCTTTGCAATATTCTTCTCTATCGTGGACATTACTTGCGCCGCCGCCTTGGGTCTGCGCGGCATTCTACCTGCTTGCTTGTAATTGGGGAGTCCCATGGATATCACAGAACTGCTGGCCTTCAGCGCCAAGCAGGGTGCGTCGGATTTGCACCTTTCCGCCGGCCTGCCGCCGATGATCCGCGTCGATGGCGACGTGCGGCGAATCAACCTGCCGGCCATGGACCACAAGCAGGTGCATGCGCTGATCTACGACATCATGAACGACAAGCAGCGCAAGGATTTCGAGGAATTCCTGGAAACCGACTTCTCGTTCGAAGTGCCGGGCGTGGCGCGTTTTCGCGTCAACGCGTTCAACCAGAATCGCGGTTCCGGCGCGGTGTTCCGGACCATTCCTTCCAAGGTGCTGACCATGGAAGACCTGGGGATGGGCGAGGTGTTCCGCAAGATCACCGATGTGCCGCGCGGGCTGGTGCTGGTCACCGGACCGACCGGCTCGGGCAAGTCGACCACCCTGGCGGCGATGCTTGATTACCTGAACAACACCAAGTACCACCACATCCTTACCATCGAGGACCCCATCGAATTCGTTCACGAATCGAAGAAGTGTCTGGTCAACCAGCGCGAGGTCCATCGTGACACCCTGGGCTTCTCCGAGGCACTGCGTTCGGCACTGCGTGAAGACCCGGACATCATTCTCGTCGGCGAAATGCGCGACCTGGAAACCATCCGCCTGGCGCTGACCGCTGCGGAAACCGGTCACCTGGTGTTCGGCACCCTGCACACCACCTCCGCCGCCAAGACCATCGACCGCGTGGTCGACGTGTTCCCGGCCGAAGAAAAGTCCATGGTCCGCTCGATGCTCTCCGAATCGCTGCAGGCGGTGATCTCGCAGACCCTGCTGAAGAAGGTTGGTGGTGGCCGCGTCGCGGCCCACGAGATCATGATCGGTACGCCGGCGATCCGTAACCTGATTCGCGAGGACAAGGTGGCGCAGATGTATTCCTCGATCCAGACCGGCGGCTCGCTGGGCATGCAGACCCTCGACTCGTGCCTCAAGGGGCTGCTCGCCAAAGGGCTGATCTCGCGAGACAGCGCCAAGGAAAAGGCCAAGCAGCCGGAAAACTTCTAAACGCCTGACAACTACCGGGCGCCGCCCGATGCGGCGCTTGCCACGATTGCGAGTACGACGATGGAATTCGAGAAACTTCTGCGCCTGATGGTGGAAAAGGGCGGCTCCGATCTGTTCATCACGGCAGGCGTGCCGCCTTCGATGAAGGTCAACGGCAAGATCATGCCGGTCAGCAAGACGGCGATGTCGCCGGAAATGACCCGCGAGACCGTGCACGGCGTTATGAACGAGCAGCAGCGCCGCGAGTTCACCGAGAACCATGAGTGCAACTTCGCCATCAGCGCTCGTGGTATCGGCCGTTTCCGGGTCAGTGCGTTCTACCAGCGCAATCTCGCTGGCATGGTGCTGCGGCGTATCGAAACCAACATTCCGACCATCGAAGAACTCAAGCTGCCGGACGTCCTCAAGAAGCTGTCGATGACCAAGCGCGGGCTGGTGCTGTTCGTCGGGGCCACCGGTACCGGCAAGTCGACCTCATTGGCTTCGATGATCGGCTATCGCAACAAGAATTCCAGCGGGCACATCATCTCCATCGAAGACCCGATCGAATTCATCCACCAGCATCAGAACTGCATCGTTACCCAGCGCGAGGTCGGTATCGACACCAGCTCGTTCGAAGTGGCCCTGAAGAACACCTTGCGCCAGGCGCCGGACGTAATCCTCATCGGCGAGATCCGTACCCGTGAAACCATGGACTACGCCGTGGCCTTCGCCGAAACCGGTCACCTGTGCCTGGCGACCCTGCACGCCAACAACGCCAACCAGGCGCTGGACCGAATCATCAACTTCTTCCCGCCCGACCGTCACAACCAGGTGTGGATGGATCTGTCGCTCAACCTCAAGGCCATCGTCGCCCAGCAGCTGGTGCCGACGCCTGACGGCAAGGGGCGTCGTGCGGTGATCGAGGTGCTGATCAATACGCCGCTGGCGGCCGACCTGATCCGCAAGGGCGAGGTGCATGAGCTCAAGTCGCTGATGAAGCGCTCCACCGAGCTGGGCATGCAGACCTTCGACCAGGCGCTGTACAACCTCTATGTGCAGGGTGAAATCACCTACGAAGATGCGCTGCTGCACGCCGACTCGGCCAATGACCTGCGCCTGCTGATCAAGCTGGGATCGGAAACCGATGGCGAGCATCTGACCAGCGTGTCCCAGGGCCTGAGCCTTGAGGTCAGTGACGACGATCCAGGCCGCAGCTTCCGCTAGTCGGCCTGTTTTGCATCCCGGCCGATGCGCTTTCCGCTTCTCGCGGCGACGCGCTCGGCCTGGCCGTCACGCTGCGCACCGGCGCGCGCGCGGCTCATCAACTGCGGGATCAACATGCCTTCGGGCAGATTCTTCCAGAAGCGCACAGGCAGGTTGCTTTCCAGTACGCCGCGGTTCAGCCGGGCCGGGTTGAACGTGCTTTCGTAATACGCCTTCCATAGCTCGCCGCCGGGGTCCGCTGCGTTCTGCGCCAGCTGCCGCCACTGTGGCGGGCAGGGGCGGATGTAGTACATGTCTTGGCCATCCCAGCAAACCCCTTCTTCCGGCGTCGCGATCAGCCAGCTGTTGCCGCCCATCCGTTCGGCGAAGTGTCCCGCCGCCCAGGGCAGTACGTCGTGCGCAGGTTCGAACCAGGCGACGTGCTGTGGTCCATCACTGGTCTGCAGTGGGCTGAAGCGAAGAAAGGCATGCAGATGATGGGCCTCACGACGGACTGCCTTGATGCGCCCATGCAGTTCGCTGCCATCGATGTCGCCGACCATTCGCGCACTCGAATCGCCCTGGTTGACCCGCCAGAGCACGCGATACAGCAGGCTCCAGCGCTGCTCGGTGCGATAGCGCGCGGACATTTCGAGTTCGTCCAGCAGTTGTCGGGGGACGCGAATGCGCGGTCCGCCTTCCGTTAAAGGTGCCGGCGAGGGATCGTCGAATAGCCCTGTCGATTCATCGTCGCTGACCCAGTTCAGCTCATGTGGCGCGACGCGGCTCTGCAGTAGCGCGCGAGCCCGAACTCGCCACTCCTGGAAGCTTCCATCGAAACGCACCGTGACCATTACCAGAGCGCCAGTTGTGCGGGCGTGTCGCGCAGATGCTGGCGCAGCATGGCCGACTCCCGCCCTGCCAGGCTTGGCCGGTAATCCTGAGTGATGACGAAGGGTTTGGCTTTCTCGAGCGAGCAGCGCAGACGGGTCAGATCCTCGAAGCGGATGCGCTTCTGCCGGCGCAGATCCACCAGGCGTTTCGCGCTGAGCATGCCGATTCCGGGAATGCGGGCGATCATCGTCGGTTCGGCGCGGTTGAGGTCCACCGGAAACTGGTCGCGGTGCGCCAGCGCCCAGGCCAGCTTCGGATCGATATCCAGCGCGAGGTTGCCTGGCCCGCTGAGCAGTTCGTCGGCCTTGAAGCCGTAACCACGCATGAGGAAGTCGGCCTGATACAGGCGATGCTCGCGCATCAGCGGTGGTGCCGCGAAAGGCACGGTGTTGGGGCTGTGCGGAATCGGGCTGAAGGCCGAGTAGTAGATCCGGCGCAGTCGATAGCTGCCGTACAACGATTGGGCGGTGTGCAATATGGTGCTGTCGTCGGTGTTGTCGGCGCCAACGATCATCTGCGTGCTCTGCCCGGCGGGTGCGAAGCGTGGCGCCCGCCGCTCGGCGCTGGCCTCGGTTTCGCCCTGGTGGATGGTGTGCATGGCCTGTTTGATGGTCACCACCTGCTTTTCCGGTGCCAGGCGGATCAGACTGGTTTCGGTCGGCAGTTCGATGTTCACGCTGAGCCGGTCGGCATAGCGGCCGGCTTCGGCGATCAGCAGCGGGTCGGCGTCGGGAATGGTCTTGAGGTGGATGTAGCCGCGAAAATCGTGCTCCTCACGCAGCAGCCTGGCGACCCGCACCAGCTGTTCCATGGTGTAGTCCGCCGAGCGGATGATGCCGGAGCTGAGGAACAGGCCGCTGATGCAGTTGCGCCGGTAGAAGTCGAGCGTCAGGCTGACCACTTCTTCCGGCGTGAAGCGCGCCCGCGGCACATCGCTGGAGCGGCGATTGACGCAGTACTGGCAGTCGTACAGGCAGAAGTTGGTCAGCAGGATCTTCAGCAGCGCCACGCAGCGCCCATCCGGCGTGAAACTGTGGCAAATGCCCATGCCATTGGTGGCGCCGAGTCCGCTCTTGCCCTTCGAGCTGCGCTTCGGCGCGCCGCTGCTGGCACAGGAAACGTCGTACTTGGCCGCGTCGGCGAGCACGCTGAGTTTGTCGATCAATTGCATGGTGGTGACCATGATACTGTTTGCATATACAGTATCACGGTTGCGCATGGCGACAAGGCCCGTCTGGCGGGGCGGTTCAGGCGCATTATCGGATAAGCTGGACGTCACTCATCAATCGCACACCGAGGTTCGGATGCAGCAGAACACCCATAGCACGCTGATCGGCTATCTCTTGTGGATATTCGGTTTTCTAGGCTCCCACCGCTTCTACTACGGCAAGCCCATCACCGGCACCATCTGGTTCTTTACCCTCGGCCTGTTCTTTGTCGGCTGGATCATCGACCTGTTTCTGATCCCATCGATGGATCGTGAAGCGGACCTGCGCTTCCAGCCGGGGCCCATCGACTACACGGTCGGCTGGATACTGCTGACCTTTCTCGGCGTATTCGGCGTACACCGCATGTATCAGGGTAAGTGGATCACAGGAATCCTTTACCTGTTCACTGGTGGCTTGTTCTTTATCGGTGTGCTTTACGACTTCTGGACGCTGAACTCGCAGATATCCGAGCGCAATCTGGCGCGGAGCTGAACGAGTAGGGCAGAAAGCGCTTTAGAAATCTGGCAGGCATGGACGGGTTGATGTCCAGCCTGCGCAGATCTTTCGCATCAGCCTTCGAAGCTGATGTGGCCGTCGACGATGGTGTAGCGCACCGCGCCCGGCAGGCAGTGGCCCATGAACGGGCAGTTACGACCTTTGGAATACCAGCGCTCGCCGACCAGGGTCGAACTGTGTTGATCGAACAGCACCAGGTCCGCAGGTTGGCCGGCTTGCAGGGTGCTGGTCGGCAGGCGTAGTGCTGCAGCGGGCCCGCTGGTCAGGCGCGCCAGGAGGGTTGGCAGGTCGAGCAAGCCGTCGTCCACCAATGTCAGCGCCAGTGGCAGCAGAATTTCGGCACTGCTGATACCCGGTTCGGTTTCGCCGAACGGGGCCAGTTTGGCATCGGCCTCGTGTGGTTGGTGATGACTGGAAATCGCCGAGATGACGCCCGCCTTCACCGCCTCACGCAGGCCATCGCGATCCGCTGCGCTGCGCAGTGGCGGCTGCACGTGATACAGGCTGGAGAAACCGTGCAGCGCTTCATCGGTGAGGATCAGCTGATACATGGCCACGTCGGCCGTCACCGGCAGGCCACGAGCCTGTGCCTGGGCAATCATTTCCGCGCCACGGGCGCTGGTCAGTTGGGCGAAATGCGCGCGAACGCCGGAGCGCTCGACTAGCAGCAGATTGCGCGCCAGTGCCACGGTTTCGGCAGTCTCCGGAATCCCCGACAGGCCGAGGAAGCTGGCGGCGGCTCCTTCGTGAGCAAGCCCGCCTTCGGCCAGGTCGCGGTCCTGGGAGTGGAAGATCACCGTCAGATCGAAGGTGGCGGCGTATTCCAGCGCACGGCGCAGGTTGCGATTGCTGGCAAATTCGGTAAGCCCGTTGCCGAACGCGACACACCCGGCTTCACGCAACGCGACCAACTCGGAAAGCTGCTCACCGGCCAGGTTGCGCGTCAGCGCGCCGATGGGGAACACCTTGGCATGGCCCGACTCACGGGCGCGATCGAGGATCAGTTCGGTCACTGCCGCGGTATCCAGCACCGGTCGCGTTTGCGGCGGGCAGCACAGGCTGGTGATGCCGCCAGCGGCGGCGGCCAGGGTCTCGCTGGCAATGCTGCCTTTGCGGCTGTAGCCGGGCTCGCGCAGGGCTACCGCAAGATCGACCAGGCCGGGTGCGGCGGTCAGACCCTGTGCGTCGATTGTCTGTTGTGCTTCGAAGCCGGCTGGCGCCTGGCCGATGGCGGCGATCTTGTTGTGCTGTAGGTAGATATCGGCGATTTCGTTGCGCCCGCTGACGGGGTCGATCACGTGTGCGCCGAGGATTCGGGTTGCCACCATCACTGCTGCTCCTCGGATACGGATTCAGAATCGATCTGGCGCTGGGCCGCCTGGCCGCTCATCGCCATGGACAGCACTGCCATGCGAATGGCGATGCCATAGGTGACCTGATTGAGGATCACCGATTGCGGGCCGTCGGCCACCGCCGACTCGATCTCCACGCCGCGGTTGATCGGGCCCGGGTGCATGACGATGGCGTCGGGCTTGGCCAGTGCGAGACGCTGGGTGTTCAGACCGTAGAGTTTGTAGAACTCCCCTTCGCTGGGAAGCAGGCCGCCCTGCATGCGCTCGCGCTGCAGGCGCAGCATGATCACCACGTCGACATCGCGCAGCCCCTCGTTCATGTCGTTGAACACGCGCACACCGTACTGCTCGATGCCCTCGGGCAGCAGGGTTTTCGGTGCGATCACGCGGATGTCCGGGCAGCCCAGTGTCTTCAGCGCCAGCATGTTCGAGCGCGCTACCCGCGAATGCAGAATGTCACCAACGATGGCGACCGAGAGGTTCTCGAAGCCGCCTTTGTGGCGGCGGATGGTAAGCATGTCGAGCATGCCCTGGGTCGGGTGCGCATGGCGCCCGTCGCCGCCATTGATCACCGCGACCTCCGGGCTGACGTGCTCGGCGATGAAATGGGCGGCGCCGGAGTCGGCGTGGCGCACCACGAACATGTCCGCGGCCATGGCTTCCAGGTTGCGCAGCGTGTCGGTCAGGGTCTCGCCCTTGCTCGTGGAGGAGGTCGAGACGTTCAGCGTGATGACGTCTGCCGACAACCGCTGCGCCGCCAGTTCGAAGGTCGTGCGGGTGCGCGTGGAGTTCTCGAAGAACACGTTGCAGACGGTTTTGCCGCGCAGCAGTGGAACCTTCTTCACCGCCCGGGCGCCGACTTCGAGGAATGAATCGGCAGTGTCCAGGATCTCGGTGAGCAACTCGCGCGGCAGGCCGTCGAGGGAGAGAAAATGGCGCAGCTGGCCTTGGTCGTTCAACTGTAGCGGGCGCTTGGCGTCGGTGGGCGTCATCGCAGGATCTCGGTTGGCGGGGCTGTGGGGCGGACTTGCCGGCTCGCTCAGGAGCCGCTGGTTTCCATCTGTTGTTCGAGGGCCAATGGCTCCGGTCCGATCAGCTTGATGCGTTGCTCGGGCGCCAGCGACAGGGTGGCGCCGACCACGTCAGGGCGAATCGGCAGCTCACGCGCGTTCAGGTCGAGCAGGCAGACCAGCGTTACGCTGGCAGGACGACCGTAGTCGAACAGCTCATTGAGCGCGGCGCGGATGGTGCGGCCGGTCATCAGCACGTCATCGATCAGCACCAGGTGCTGGCCTTCGATCTCGAAAGGCAGTTCCGACGGCTGCACCTGCGGGTGCAGGCCCTTCTGGGTGAAGTCGTCGCGATAGAAGGACACGTCGAGAATGCCGAGCGGTTCGTTCTGCGCGCGGGCTGCGAGCAGCGCCTGGGCCACCCAGACGCCGCCGGTACGGATACCGATGAAGCGCGGCTCCTGGATGTCGCGATCAATCAGGTGTTGCTTCAGTGTGGCGACCATCTCGGGCAGCAGCTGTTCGGGATTGGGCAGAATCATGGGGTCTCCTTACAGGTCTGGATCAGGCGGCAGGGTGATCGCTCAGCCAGCCTTCCAGTAATAGGGCTGCGGCCAGGGCATCCACCGGGCGATCGCGATAGCCGCCGTGCTGGCCCTGGCGCAGACGCTCGCCTTTGGCTTCGAACGTGGTCAGGCGTTCGTCGTGAGTGTGCACCGGCAGGTTGAAGCGACCGTTGAGTCGGCGGGCGAACTTTTCCGCCCGGGCACTCATGTCGCTGGGCGTGCCGTCCATGTTCAGCGGCAGGCCGACGACCAGCGCATCGGGCTGCCATTCGCGCATCAGCGCTTCGATCTGTTGCCAGTCCGGCACGCCGTTCTGCGCCTTGAGTACGCAGAGTTCACGTGCTTGCCCAGTAATGACCTGGCCGACAGCGACGCCGATCTGCTTGGTGCCGTAGTCGAAGCCGAGCAGCAGTCGCGGCGCACTCATGCGTGGCCGACCTGGGTGCTGAGCAGGCGCAGGTCGACGCCGAGTGATGCTGCCGCGGCGTTCAGGCGTTGGTCATAAGGTAGGTCGAATAGGATCTCGGTATCCGCGGGGCAGCTGAGCCAGGCATTGTCGGCCAGTTCGGCTTCCAGCTGTCCCGCTTCCCAGCCGGCATAACCGAGGGCCACGAAGTGCCGGGCAGGCCCCTGGCCGTCCGCAATGGCGAACAGGACGTCCTGCGATGTGGACATGCCCAGCGGGCCGAGGGAGAGGGTGGCCTGGAATTGCTGGTCGGGTGAATGCAGAACGAAGCCGCGATCGGTTTGCACTGGGCCGCCGGAGAATATCGGCAGCCTCTGGCAGAGTGGGGGGATCGGCTCGTCCGGGCGCAGCTGCTCCAGCACATCAGCCAGGCTCAGCCCGCTCGGGCGATTGACGATCAGGCCCATGGCGCCTTCTGCGCCGTGTTCGATCAGGTAGATCAGCGTCTGGGCAAAGTTCGGATCGGCCATCTGCGGCATGGCGATCAGGAAGTGATGCTTGAGGTAGCTGGGCGCGGTGCTTTTCATGCGCGTTAGCTTAAGCGTTGCACCGCGTTCCGGCTACAGGTGCGACGGTTCGCCCGGCTGCCGATTTCAGCGACTCGAAAGCCTGTCGCCGCGTTCGAAACGCCAGGTGCGGATGATCTCCACCTGGTCGAACTTCTGCGCCAGTTCGCCGGTGAAGGGCGCAAAAGGCGCTGCCAGTCGCACGATGCGCAGCGCGGCATCGTCCAGCACCGGCTTGCCGGATGACTCGATCACGCGCAGCTCCTGGATGGTGCCGTCGCGGTTGATGGTCACCAGCATGCGCAGGCTGCCGTAGATCTGCTGGCGGCGGGCCTCGTCGGGATAGTTGAGGTTGCCGATGCGCTCGACCTTCTTGCGCCATTCGTCGCGATACCAGGCGCTGATGTCGCGCATGGTGGCGGCACTGTTCTGTCGGCTGACCCTGGGGCGCTTGGCATAGCGCTCGACCTCTTGTGCCAGCTCGGCTTCGAGGCTGGCGATCTCCGCGCTCAGTTGTGAGCTGTCGAATGCCGGCGCTGCTTGCGGCTCGGGCTGCGGTGGCGTCTGTTGCTTGACGTCGGCCTTTTCGCGCTGTGGGCTGCGAGTGGTGACGACGGTCTTCGCCGGTTCCGGCCGGGTGCTGCGAGGCGGTGCTGCTGGTGGGGTCACCTTGCGTACCTCGGTATCCTGGAACTGCGCTTGCTCGGTGGTTTTCGGCGTGGCCTTGTGCTCCAGCGTGCCGCTGCCCTGCTGATTGTCTTGGGCGAGGAAGTCCGCTTCCTTGGGCTTCTCTTCGCTTTTGAAGGTCGATAGGGTGATTTCCAGCGTCTTGCTGATCTGCTTCGGCTCGGAGAGGGTAAAGCCAAGCCCGAGAATCAAGGCCAGATGCAATGCGGTAGCCAGAAAAAGCGTGAAGCCGAGCCTGTCCGCCGGGCGGACTCGGGTAGTTTCAGGCACGGGGTGGCGGATAGCGGCGTTCATCGCAGGTCGGGTCGGCTCGAAGTGCCGCGCAGTCTGCCGGCTTTGAGCTTGGAGTCGCAAGCTCCAAGCTCAAAGCTGTTAGCTGGTTCAACCTTGCAGCTTCGCCGCGATCGCGTCCATGAGCCGTTCGCCGATGCGGGTATCAAAGGCATTGTCGATTTCGCGGATGCAGGTCGGGCTGGTGATGTTGATTTCGGTAAGGTAGTCGCCGATCACATCCAGGCCGACAAACAGCAAGCCGCGCTTGCGTAGTTCCGGGCCGACGATCGCTGCAATCTCGCGGTCGCGATCCGACAGCGGCTGTGCCACGCCGCGACCACCCGCGGCCAGATTGCCGCGCGTCTCGCCAGCGGCGGGGATTCGCGCCAGGCAATAGGGGATCGGCTCGCCATCGATCATCAGGATGCGCTTGTCGCCGTCCTTGATCGCGGGAATGTATCGCTGCGCCATGATTTGGCGGCTGCCATGCTCGGTCAGAACCTCGAGAATAACCGACAGATTCGGGTCGCCCTCGCGATGACGAAAGATCGATGCACCGCCCATCTCGTCGAGGGGTTTGAGAATGATGTCACGGTGCTCGCGGGCGAACTCGCGGAGAATGTCCGCGCGCCGACTGACCAGTGTCGGTGGGGTGCATTGTGGAAACTGGGTGGCGAAGAACTTCTCGTTGCAGTCGCGCAGGCTCTGCGGTCGATTGACCACCAGCGTTCCGGCCTTTTCCGCCAGTTCCAGCAGATAGGTTGCGTAGACATACTCGCTGTTGAAAGGCGGGTCCTTGCGCATGAGGATCACGTCCAGATCAGTCAGGGCCGCATCGACCTCCCCATCCTTCTCGAACCAATGTTGTGGGTCGTTGAATACCCGCAGCGGGCACATGCGCGCCCGGGCCTGATTGCCGAGCTGATATAGATCGCGCTGCTCCATGTAGAACAGTGTCCAGCCTCGCGCCTGGGCAGCCAGCAGCATGGCCAGCGAGCTGTCCTTCTTGAAGGCGATCTGCGCGATAGGGTCCATGATGATCCCGACGCGAACGGTCATGGGGTGTTCTCCGGCAATGGGCGGCGAAGCGCCGCCAGTGGCTCAAAATGTCGCTGCAGATTGGCTGTGGTTGTGCACTGGGTCAAGGAAAATCCGGATGCTTTTCCGGTTGATAGCGTGTGCATGAGGAGTGTGCTAAAAAGGTCCGGCGATTGGGTGCAGCCCATCGGTGGCAGGGCCTCCGGCGCACTGACATAACGATAAACTACGACTCACCGAGGCGATGGTAGGGCGAAATGGAACAGCACTCCGAGGGCTTGAAGGTCATGGTGATCGACGATTCGAAAACGATTCGTCGCACTGCTGAAACCCTGCTGAAGAAAGTAGGTTGCGATGTCATCACCGCTGTGGACGGTTTCGATGCGCTCGCCAAGATTGCGGATACTCATCCCCGCATCATCTTTGTCGATATTATGATGCCCAGGCTGGACGGTTATCAGACCTGTGCGTTGATCAAGAACAACAGTTCCTTCAAGTCGACGCCGGTGATCATGCTGTCTTCCAAAGATGGCCTGTTCGACAAGGCCAAAGGGCGTATTGTCGGATCCGATCAATACCTTACCAAGCCGTTCAGCAAAGAAGAGCTGCTCGGTGCGATCAAGGCGCACGTCCCTGATTTCGCACCGGTGGAGCAAGCATCCTGAAGTTCGGCATTGTTTGCCGCTGAAGCCTTCCTATGGAGAAATCATGGCTCGCGTTCTGATTGTTGATGATTCGCCGACCGAAATGTACAAGCTCACCGCCATGCTTGAGAAGAATGGCCATGTGGTGCTTAAAGCAGAGAATGGCGCTGACGGCGTCGCGCTGGCTCGTCAGGAAAAGCCGGATGCCGTGTTGATGGATATTGTCATGCCCGGGCTGAATGGTTTTCAGGCTACGCGCCAACTGACCAAAGATTCTGAAACCAGTCACATTCCGGTGATCATCGTCACCACCAAGGATCAGGAAACCGATAAGGTCTGGGGCAAACGCCAAGGCGCCAAGGATTACCTGACCAAGCCGGTGGACGAAGCCACATTGCTGAAGACCCTGAATGCCGTTCTGGCGGGCTGACGCCGCGGTAGCCAACACTCGGACAAAGGGACGTGGCCAGCATGCCTGACATGCAAACGCCGTTTCAGCAGTTGCTGGAGCTAGATAAACGTTGCCGCACGTACGCGGCAGGCCTGCCTTCTCAGCAGGAAGCCGTACAAACCTGGGGAGGGATCGGCTTTCGGATGGGGGGGCGCTTGTTCGTCGCTCCAATGGGGGAGGTTGGCGAAATCCTGCATGAGCCGCGTTATACGTTGCTTCCCGGCGTCAAGAGTTGGGTAAAGGGCGTGGCGAACGTGCGCGGCAGATTGTTGCCTGTGATGGACCTTTGTGGGTATTTCGGGCTTGAGCTTTCGGCACTGCGCAAGCAGCGCAGGGTGCTGGTGGTGGATCACCAGGAAGTGTTCGCCGGACTGACTGTCGATGAAGTCTTCGGCATGCAGCATTTCGCGGTGGAAACCTTCTCGGAGGAGTTGCCTCCGATCGAGGCATCAATTCAGCCATTCATTCATGGTGTGTTCCAGCGCGAGCAGCCCTGGCTGGTCTTCAGCCCGCACGCATTGGCTACGCATCAGGCGTTTCTGGACGTCGCGTTTTAGTTGTAGGTGGGTCGACCAAGGTCGGCCTTTTGGTTCTTGGATGGAAACGACGGGGGTCCAGGCGGGGGCCGGATAATGATCAAAATGAATGCTAATGCTTTGTTGAGCGGGGTGCGCAGCAATACGCTGACCACCGGTTTGTTTATCGTGCTGATCGTATCGATCGTGCTGCTGTTCGCGAACTTCGCGTACGTCAACACTCAGGCCGATCACGATAACGAATACATCGCTCACGCTGGAGAGCTGCGCGTACTGTCCCAGCAGATCGCCAAGGATGCCGTGGAAGCGGCGACCGGCACGCAGGAGGCGTTCGCGTCTCTGAAGCAGGCCCGGAACGAGTTCAACCAGCGCTGGGCCTATCTCTCGCAAGGAAACGAGGACATCGGTCTGCCGGCGGTTCCCGAATCGTTGCGCGATGAAGTCAACGCGGTGGAGCAGGACTGGAACACGCTGCGTCGCGATACCGACGCCATCCTGGCCAGTGAGCAGACTGTCCTGTCGCTCCACCAGGTAGCCAGCACCCTCGCTGAAACCATCCCTCAGCTCCAGGTCGAGTACGAGGAGGTCGTCGACATCCTGCTGGAAAGTGGTGCGCCAGCAGCTCAGGTTTCGGTTGCCCAGCGCCAGTCGCTGCTGGCCGAGCGTATCCTCGGTTCGGTGAACAAGGTGCTGTCCGGTGACCAGGACTCGGTACAGGCGGCCGATATGTTCGGTCGTGATGCCAGTCTGTTCGGTCGAGTCCTGAATGCGATGATCGAAGGCAACGTCGCCATGGGCATCACTGCGGTGGCCGACGAAGAGGCGCTGGATCGTCTCTCGGAGATCGCTGAGCTCTTCCAGTTCGTATCCGGATCGGTGGACGAAATTCTCGAAACGTCGCCTGAACTGTTCCAGGTGCGCGAGTCGGCTAACAGCATCTTCGAGGTTTCGCAGACCCTGCTCGACAAGACCTCCGCGCTGTCGCAAGGCCTACAGAGCCGCGCCGATGCCCGTTATCTCAACACCATCCTCGGTTACGTGCTGGGCGCCATTGCGCTGGCCTCGATCATCCTGATTGGTCTGGTAATGGTTCAGGAAGCACGCCGCCGCCTGAGCGAAACCGCTGAGAAGAACGAGCGTAACCAGGCTGCGATTCTGCGACTGCTCGATGAAATCGGCGACCTTGCAGACGGTGACCTGACGGTGGCCGCGACCGTTACCGAAGACTTCACCGGTGCGATTGCCGACTCGATCAACTACTCCATCGACCAGCTGCGCGAACTGGTAGCCACCATCAACCAGACCGCTGTTCAGGTATCGGGCGCTGCGCAGGAAACCCAGGCGACTGCAATGCACCTCGCCGAGGCCTCCGAACACCAGGCCCAGGAAATTGCCGGTGCTTCTGCTGCAATCAACGAAATGGCGGTTTCCATTGACCAGGTATCGGCCAACGCCGCGGAATCCTCGGCGGTAGCAGAACGTTCGGTAGCCATTGCCAACAAGGGCAACGAGGTGGTGCACAACACCATCACCGGCATGGACAACATTCGCGAGCAGATCCAGGACACGTCCAAGCGGATCAAGCGTCTCGGTGAGTCGTCCCAGGAGATCGGTGACATCGTCAGCCTGATTAACGACATTGCCGACCAGACCAACATCCTTGCACTCAACGCGGCGATCCAGGCATCCATGGCGGGCGACGCAGGCCGCGGCTTCGCCGTGGTAGCGGACGAAGTACAGCGCCTGGCTGAACGCTCTTCCGCGGCGACCAAGCAGATCGAGGCACTGGTAAAGACCATTCAGACCGACACCAACGAGGCGGTCATCTCGATGGAGCAGACCACCTCCGAAGTGGTGCGCGGTGCGCGTCTGGCGCAGGACGCCGGTGTGGCACTGGAAGAGATCGAGAAGGTATCGAAGACGCTTGCGGCGCTGATCCAGAACATCTCCAACGCGGCACGCCAGCAGGCTTCTTCGGCCGGCCACATCTCCAACACCATGAACGTGATCCAGGAGATCACCTCGCAGACCTCGTCGGGTACCACCGCTACGGCCAAGAGCATCGGTAATTTGGCCAAGATGGCCAACGAGATGCGCCATTCCGTTTCCGGCTTTACCCTGCCGGATGCTCCGGATCAGGCCTGACTTGAGCAGTGCGGCAGTCATCTGATGGCTGCCGCCGATGATCATGAGCGAGGGGCAGGGCATGCAGCCGAGGTTTGACTGGGCATTGGAGCCCTTGGCCGATATGTCGCCGGCGGAATTCCATGACTGGCAGACGCTCCTCGAAGAGCGCTCCGGCATGGTCGTCAGCGAACGCAGGCGCAGCTTCCTGCAGACCAATCTGAGCGCTCGCATGCGCGAGGTCGGTGCTCCCGACTATGCCAGCTACTATCGGCAGGTCACCTCCGGCCCCCGTGGTGCTGTCGAGTGGTCGACCCTCATGGACAGGCTGACCGTTCAGGAAACACGTTTCTTCCGTCATCCCGCTTCTTTTGATCTGCTCGAAACCTACTTGCGCCAGCGTCTGGAGCAGGAGTCGATCAAGCGACCCCTGGCGCTGTGGAGCGTGGGTTGCGCAAGTGGTGAAGAGACGTACTCGCTAGCCATGGCCACCGCCGAGGCGCTGGCGGGACGCGAATTCGACGGCAGCTTCGGGGTCACCGGTACGGATATCAGTCTGAGCGCGCTGGCCAAGTCCCGAACAGCGGTCTACAGCGCGCGCAAGCTGGAGCAGGTCGAACCGGCGTTGCGTGAGCGTTATTTCCTGTCGCTATCCGATGATCGTTTTCAAGTGATTCCCGGCCTGGCCGCACGTGTGTGCTTTGCAAGGCTCAATGTGCTGGAACTGGCGAACTCGCCCGTTTCCAGCATGGACGTTATTTTCTGTCAGAACCTGCTGATCTATTTCCGCCGCTGGCGTCGCCGAGAAATCCTCAATCGCCTGGCAGATTGCCTGGCTCCGGGGGGATTGTTGGTGATCGGTGTAGGTGAAGTGGTCGGTTGGCAGCATCCGGGATTGCTTCCGGTGGCCAACGATCAGGTTCTGGCTTTTACCCGGAAAAGTTTATGAGCGGAGTCGCTATGGGTGATCGGCACGATTATGTCGCCCTGGAGTGGGTGAAAGGCGAGATTGCCGAGACGCTTAAGCAGGCGCGTCAGGCCCTGGAGGCGTTCGTCGAGAACCCACAGGACTCGACCCGGATGCGCTTTTGCCTGACCTATGTGCATCAGGTCCACGGCACTCTGCAGATGGTGGAGTTCTTCGGTGCAGCATTGCTCGCCGAGGAAATGGAGCAGCTGGCGCGGGCCCTGCTCGACGAGCGGGTGGCCAATCAGGGCGAGGCGCTCGAGGTGATGATGCAGGCCATCCTGCAGCTGCCTGCCTATCTGGACCGCATTCAGAGTGCGCGCCGCGACCTGCCGATGGTGGTGCTGCCGCTGCTTAACGACCTGCGCGCCGCTCGCGGTGAAAAGCTGCTTTCTGAAACCAGCCTATTTTCACCCGACCTGTCCGGACGCACGCCGGCGCTTTCCCAGGAGTCGGTCGAGCGTCTGCGTACCAACGAGCTGCCGGCCCTGCTGCGCAAGCTGCGCCAGATGCTGCAGGTTGCGCTGGTTGGGGTGATTCGCAACCAGGACCTGCCGACCAATCTCGGCTACATGGCGCGGGTATTCGCCCGCCTGGAAATGCTCTGCAAGGATGCGCCACTGGCGGCGCTATGGCAGATCGCCTCGGGCATGGTCGAAGGTCTGGCCAGTGGCGGCGTGAGCAACGGCACCTCCGTCCGCACCTTGTTGCGACAGGTAGACAAGCAGCTCAAGCGGTTGGTCGAGGAAGGCGCTGATGGCCTAAATCAGGCTGCGCCCGATGAGCTGATCAAGAACCTGCTCTTCTACGTCGCCAAGGCGCCGGGGCAGACGCCCCGTATCCAGGCGTTAAAGCAGCTTTACCGCCTCGACGAAGCGCTGCCGGACAGCGCCGTGGTCGATCAGGAGCGTGCTCAGCTGGCTGGTCCCGACCGTGGCGCGATGCGCTCGGTGGTCGCTGCCCTTTGTGAAGAGCTGGTGCGGGTTAAGGACAGCCTTGACCTGTTCGTGCGCAGCGATCGCAAGGTCATTGCCGAGTTGTCCAGCCTCGAGGTCCCGCTCAAGCAGATCGCCGATACATTGGCAGTGCTCGGCTTCGCTCAACCGCGCAAGATCATTCTCGATCAGATCGTCCTCGTCCAGTCCGTAGCGCAGGGGCAGCAGGCGCCCGACGACGCCATCCTGATGGATATCGCCGGTGCGTTGCTCTATGTCGAGGCTACGTTGGCCGGCATGGTCGGCGGTCCCGCGGAGGAGCGCAGCGAAGCAAGCCACCTGCCGACCACCGATGTTGCCCAGATTCACCAGTTGGTCATTCGCGAAGCGCGTAACGGGCTGGAGCAGGCAAAGGACGCAATCATCGAATTCATTGCCTCGCAATGGAACCACGAGCATCTGGCTCGGGTGCCGGATCTGCTCACTCAGGTTCGCGGCGGCTTGGCGATGATTCCCCTGGAGCGTGCTGCGTCCCTGCTGCAAGCCTGCAATGGCTACATCCAGGATCAGCTTCTGGCGCGACAGGCCGTGCCGGACTGGCAGAGCCTGGATACCCTGGCTGACGCGATCACCAGCGTCGAGTATTACCTCGAGCGACTGTCCGAGGATTGCGGCACCCAGGGCGATCTGATTCTGGATGTGGCCGAAGAAAGCCTGCAGAACCTCGGCTACTCGCTTGGAGTTGCAAGTGCTCCGATGAAGGTCGCGGCGGTCGAGAACGAATTCGCCGATCCGCTGGACGAGATCGAAGTGCTGCCTGAGGAGCCGGACGCAAGTCTGGATGCATTCGACTCCGTTGCGGTCGATCAGGAAGAATCTCCGGCACCGATGGACCCTGATTTCTTGAGCGAGGCGCAAGCGCCACTCGAGAGCCATGATGCGGAGATCGCGGCGGAGGCCGAGGAAAGCGAGTGGACGCTGGAAGACCTGTCCGGCGATGAAGAAATCATTTTCAACCTGCCAGAAGAGATACTGGCGTCCGAAACGCCTCCAGACTCACTTGAAGATGAGTCGGACCTGAGCGAATGGAGCGATGCGCAGGTCGCCGAGCTCGATCTTCCGGAAGTGAGCCTGCCAGATTATTCCGAACCTGAAAGCCTGCAGGTCGAAGTCGAGCCTGTACTCAGCCTTGAGGAAGTCATGGCGGCGCCGGTCGCAGCCATCAACCCCCCTGCTCAGGATGTACCGCCTAGCCTCCTGCCGCCTCCTGCCGACGAAGAACCGGTCGACGAGGACCTGCTGGAAGTCTTCATCGAGGAAGCGGCAGAAGTTCTGGAGGCGATTGGCGAGCAGTTGCCACTCTGGCTTGCCGACAGTGACAACAAGGATGCCCTAGGCGAAGTGCGACGTGCATTCCACACGCTCAAGGGCAGTGGGCGGATGGTGCGTGCACTGGTCATCGGCGAGTTGGCGTGGTCCATCGAGAACCTGCTCAATCGGGTTCTCGATCGCAGCATCCAGCCGACCGACTCGGTGAGGCAGGTCGTGTGCGATGTCGTTGCGCTGATGCCGGCCCTCGTCGATGAGTTCGCAGCCAAGGCCCAGCGCCAGCGTGATGACGTCGATCACCTTGCGGCAGCAGCGCATGCCCTGGCCAAGGGGCAGTCAGTGGTACTTTCGCAGCCTGCTGAGACGCCTGCTGCGATTGCGGACGAGCCTGCCCCGTCCGCGGCGCCGCAAGACGATGACGACGCACTGGACCCCCAGTTGCTGGAAATTTTTCGCAACGAGGCCGAATCGCATCTGACCACGCTGGTCAGTTTTCTCGCCGATTGCGCCCAGCGCCTGCCGCAGCCGGTGACCGATGCACTGCAACGTGCCTTGCACACGCTCAAGGGTAGTGCGCACATGGCCGGCATCCTGCCGGTGGCGGAAATCGCAACGCCTCTGGAGAAGATGGTCAAGGAATTCAAGACCAACCTGATCCAGATGGATCTGGCCGAAGCCGAGCTGCTGCATGAGGCCGAGCTGTTGTTACGCCAGGGGCTGGCCAATCTCGATCATGAACCGTTGGCGCCGATAGAAGGCGCCCCGGAGTTCCTGGCCAAGGTGCACGCCCTGCATCAGGCCAGATTGGTCGAAGCCGGCGCCCGCCAGCATAACGATGCTGGTGAGGCCCGCGATCCGAGCGTGATCGCGCTGTTCCTCTCTGAAGGCATGGACATCCTGCTGGATGCTGAAGATTTGCTGCGCAGCTGGCGCGAGCATCCTGCCGAGCGTCAGGAACTCTCCGCTCTGCTGCAGGAGCTGACCACGCTCGGACAGGGCGCGAAGATGGCCGACCTGCCGCAGATGGAGGCGTTGTGCCAGGTGCTGCTGCGTTTGTACGCGGTGGTTGAGGAGGGGCGACTGGCTGTCAGCGAGCGCTTCTTCGACGACGTCGAGCAGGGCCATGAAGCGTTGGTCGGCATGATGGATCAGGTAGCTGCCGCGCTGCAGGTGAGTGAGCAGTCGGAGTTGGTGGCGCGGCTCGAAGCATTGCTCGCCGAAGCCATTGATCCATTGGTTCTGGAGCAGCCGGGCGACCCCGTGCCGGTTGCTGCTCCTGGCGAGATTTCGCTGACAGAATTGCCAGCCGAAGCCGAAGCCGAAGCCGAAGTCTGGCCCGAAGAAGAAGCCCCGCAAGACGAGGCGCAGGACGATCTCGATCACGAAATGGTTGAGATCTTTCTCGACGAAGCCGTCGACCTTATGGAAAGCGCCGGCCATGCGCTTGATCGCTGGCTCGCTGATCCGGCGAACCAGATGGCGCTCTCGGCTCTGCTGCGCGACCTTCACACCCTCAAGGGCGGCGCCCGGATGGCAGCAATCCGTCCGATCGGCGACCTGGCCCATGAGCTGGAGTCGCTTTACGAGGGGCTCTCCGACGGCCGCTACGTCCATTCCGCCCCGCTTGCAGCGCTGTTGCAGCGTAGCCACGATCATCTGGCGCTGCAGCTCGAGCAGCTGCAGGGCGAGATGCCGATGAGCAGTGCTGATGCACTCATCGAGTCGATGAAAGCCTTCCGTCAGGGTGCCCTGCCGGCATTCGACGGCGTTGATTCGACTGATGCTTCCCTACTCGAGACGGATGCGGGTCCTGACCTGATCCGACCGGAGAACGATCCTGCTCAATCGCTGGATGAGCCGCTGAGCGCCGATGCGTTTGATTTGCCGCTGCTCGATGTCGATGAGACTTCTGCCGAGGCGGATGAAGGCGACAACGAAACTGCAGCGGACGATAGCCGCGCTTCGGATATCCCGTTCAGCGAAGAGTTGGATGAGATCGACCTCAGCCTTCCCGAGCTGGATGAGGTGCCGGAAGCGTTCGAAGCTGTGCCGGCCGCCGAGGAGCACGACACAGTCGAGCGCGATCCCGAATTAGTGGAGATCTTCCTCGAGGAGGGTTTCGACCTCATCGAGAGCGCTGCGGGTGGTTTGCAACGCTGGATGTCGGATGTCGACAACAGCTTCGAACTTGAGGCATTGCAGCGCGATCTGCATACCCTCAAGGGCGGGGCCCGGATGGCCGATATCCGTGAAATCGGTGATCTCTCCCACGAACTCGAGTTTCTTTACGAAGGCCTGTGCGCCGGTAGCTACCGGGCCAGCCCGGAATTGTTCGGCCTTCTGCAGGCCTGCCAGGACCGCCTGGCGGAAATGCTCGAGGCGGTGCGGGCCCATCAACCGGTGCCATCGGGCGATGCGCTGATCGAGACGATTCGCCACTTTCGCAACAACCCCGATGAGCAACTGAGCATTCCCAGCAGCGTGTCGCTGAAGGCCGCTCAGGAAGATGCGCAGCAGTCTGCCGAAGCCGAAATTCTCGACATCTTTGTCGAGGAAGCTGACGACCTTCTGGAGGAAATGGAATCAGCGCTCGGTCGCTGGGATGCCGGCCGTGAGGATGCCGCTCCGTTGGCTGACATGCTCCGTGTGCTGCACACGCTGAAAGGCGGTGCGCGGCTGGCTGGGCAGACCGCACTGGGCAACATGGCCCACGATCTGGAGCAGCGGTTGAGCGAGGCGCAGCAGCAGGGCGCCCCCTGGCCGGATAGCCTGTTTCTCGATGTGCAGCACGGCTACGACGCGCTGCTGAAGGATGTCGAGTTGCTTCGGGCGGGCCTGGCGAGCGACGGAGGCGACGCTTCGCAACCTGAGTCGCCGGAGCTCGAGCCAGAGTTGCCGCGCGAGCCGGTGGCTCTGGAACAACCGATCGTCGCGGCCAGTACCTTGCCGAAGCCGAGTACCAGCCCGGCGAAGGTGCTGCCATTCATTCGACGCGCACAGCTGGCCGCTCAGGAAGCCGCTGCGCGGCGGGCACCGCAGGAGCTGGTCAAGGTTCCCGCAGAACTGCTGGAGGGTCTGGTCAACCTGGCGGGCGAAACATCGATCTTCCGCGGCCGAGTCGAGCAGCAGGTCAGCGACGTCGGCTTCACCCTTGGCGAGATGGAAGCGACCATCGAGCGGGTGCGCGACCAGCTGCGCCGATTGGATACCGAAACCCAGGCGCAGATTCTCAGCCGTTACCAGGCTGAAGCCGAGCGCGCCGGCTATGACGATTTCGACCCGCTGGAAATGGACCGCCATTCGCAGCTGCAACAGCTTTCGCGTGCACTGTTCGAGTCAGCGTCTGACTTGCTCGATCTGAAGGAAACGCTGGCTGCGCGTAATCGCGACGCTGAAACGCTGCTGCTGCAGCAGGCTCGGGTCAATACCGAGCTACAGGAAGGCCTCATGCGCACCCGCATGGTTCCTTTCGAGCGCCTGGTGCCGCGCCTGCGCAGAATCGTGCGGCAGGTCGCTGGCGAGCTCGGCAAACAGGTGGAGTTCATGGTCGGCAATGCCACCGGTGAGATGGACCGCAGCGTGCTCGAGCGAATCGTCGCGCCGCTGGAGCACATGCTGCGCAACGCCGTGGACCATGGCATCGAGCCGGTCGAGCGTCGTCGCGCTGCCGGCAAGCCCGAGCAGGGCGTGATACGCCTGGATCTGGCCCGTGAGGGTGGCGATATCGTGCTGACGCTGGCCGACGACGGTGGTGGCATCAATCTGGACGCGGTGCGGCGCAAGGCGATCGAACGCGGGCTGATGTCCGCCGATAGCGACCTGTCCGAGCATGAAATCCTGCAGTTCATCCTCGAAGCCGGGTTCTCCACCGCGGAGCGCGTCACGCAGATCTCCGGACGCGGCGTGGGCATGGACGTGGTGCACTCGGAAGTGAAGCAGCTCGGCGGATCGATGAGCATTGAGTCGACGCTCGGTCAGGGCACGCGCTTCCTGATTCGCCTGCCGTTCACAGTGTCGGTGAACCGCGCGCTGATGGTTTATTCCGGTGAGGATCTGTATGCGATCCCGCTGAATACCATCGAAGGTATCGTGCGTGTCTCGCCATACGAGCTGGAAGCTTATTACCAGCCGGATGCGCCGCGCTTCGAATATGCCGGTCAGGCTTACGAGCTGCGTTATCTTGGCGATCTCTTGAACAACGGCCAGAAGCCCAAGCTGGTGGGACAGAGCCTGCCGCTGCCGGTGATCCTGGTGCGCTCGAAAGAGCACAGCGTTGCGGTACAGGTCGACAGCCTCGCCGGTTCTCGTGAAATCGTGGTGAAGAGCCTTGGGCTGCAGTTCGCCGGCGTACATGGCATTTCCGGCGCGACCATCCTCGGCGATGGCCGGGTCGTGGTGATTCTGGACCTGCTGGCGACCATCCGTGTGCTCCATGCGCACCAGCTCATTCAGCTGCAACAGCCGCGCCTTATCGATCAGGTGCAGGAGCCGGTCGAGGTCGAAACCGAACGGCCGACGCTGGTCATGGTGGTTGACGATTCGGTCACCGTGCGCAAGGTCACCAGTCGTCTGCTGGAGCGCAATGGCATGAACGTTCTGACCGCCAAGGACGGGGTGGATGCCATCACTCAGCTGCAGGAGCGCAAGCCGGACATCATGCTGCTGGATATCGAGATGCCGCGCATGGACGGCTTCGAGGTGGCCACGCTGGTTCGCCACGACGAGCGTTTGAAGGATCTGCCGATCATCATGATCACCTCGCGTACCGGCGAGAAGCACCGTGATCGCGCGCTGACCATCGGCGTCAACGAATACCTTGGCAAGCCCTATCAGGAATCGGTGTTGCTCGAGGCCATTCAGCGCTTGGTCCACGCCGATGTCTGACGTTCTCTGCGCCCGCATTGCGGTACTCGCCGACACCTCTCTGCAGCGTCACGTGCTGCAGCAGGCTTTGACCGGCAGTGGCTATCAGGTGGTATTGAACAATGACCCGGCGCGCCTCGAGCCGGCAGACCTGGATAGTACCGAGGCCGATCTCTGGCTGGTTGATCTGGCGCAGACCGAAGATTCGCCTCTTGTGGATGCGTTGCTTGAGCGCGACACCACGCGAGTGCTGTTCGGTGAGGGGCATGCGCCGGAGCGGCATTCGGAGTTCTACCCACGTTGGGAGCGCAGCCTGTTCAGCAAGCTGAAGCGCCTGATCGGTGACCCATCACGGGCAGTGGGGCCGCGTCTGGACGTACTGCAGGGTGAAGGACAACGCCCCGAGCGCCTGACGCTACCGCCGCTGCTGGCTGATAGCGCGCTGCATGCCGGTGAAGCGGCGACCCAGGTATGGCTGCTGGCGGCTTCGCTCGGTGGGCCGGAAGCCGTGAAGGCCTTCCTGGACGCGCTGCCTGGCGGCCTGCCAGTCGGTTTCATCTATGCCCAGCATATCGAAGCCAGCTTCGAGTCCGCGTTGTCCCAGGCCGTGGGCCGACATAGTCAGTGGCAGGTTCAACAGGTGCGCCCTGGCCAGCCGGTGCGCTGCGGAGAAGTGATCATCGCGCCGATCGGGGAGGAACTCGGGTTCGAGTCCGATGGCAGCACCCGCCTGAACGGTCGTTGCTGGCCTGAACCGTATAGCCCGTCGATCGACCAGATGATGCTGAATCTGGCCCAGCAGTTCGGCCAGCGTTGCGGTGTCATTGCCTTCAGTGGCATGGGCAGCGACGGCAGTGCGGCGGCCGCATATGTGCTGCGTCAGGGTGGCAGGGTCTGGACGCAGCGCGCCGACTCCTGTGCCTGCTCAAGTATGCCGGACAATCTTCGAGAAGGTGGCTACAGCTCCTACAGCGGTGACCCTCGCGAGCTGGCGCAAGCCTTGGTCAATCATCTGGTCAGCCAGGTCGGTACGCCCGCCACGTCTTTTCAACGGGATAACTCATGAGTCAAATGGTCGTTTCTCCGGAGGCGGAAAGCCTCACCGGGCTGCTGATGCCGCTCGCCGATCGCGTATTGCTGGTGCCCAACGTGGCCGTCGCCGAGCTGATTCCCTATCGCGCTCCGCAAGCGGTGCAGGGCATGCCCGCATGGTTTCTCGGGCAGGTGCAGTGGCGTGACCTGAGCCTACCATTGCTGTCGTTCGAGGCCGCGTCCAGCGGCCAGGCACAACCGGTTGGCAGTTCGGCGCGGGTTGCCGTGCTCAACGCGGTTGGTGGGCGCGACCACGTCAAGTTCATCGCGCTGCTGGTGCAGGGCATCCCGCACTCGATCAAGGTCGACGCCAGCCTCGCGCGCGCGGATGTGACGCTTGCCCCGCTCGAACTGGATGCGGTCAACCTTGGCGACGTGCAGCCGCGAATCCCCGATCTGATCGGTCTGGAGCAGAAGCTCGCCGATGCTGGCCTGATCTGATCGAGGCCGCCACCCGGTACGTCGTCAGAAATCGCCCCAGAGCTGCTGTGCCACGCTCAGCGCCACCACCGGAGCGGTCTCGGTGCGCAGCACTCGCGGGCCGAGTCGAGCAGGCTGAAACCCTTGATTGGCTGCTTGTTCGACTTCGCTCTCGCTCAAGCCTCCTTCCGGACCGATCAGGAAAGCCAGTGTCTGCGGTCTGGCATGGCTCGTCAGCGGCGCGGCCACTGGATGCAGCACGAGCTTCAGGTCTGCCTCGACAGGCAACCAGTCACGCAGGCTGATTGGCGGGTGGATGACCGGCAGTACCGACCGGCCGCATTGCTCGCAGGCGCTGATCGCGATCTGCCGCCAATGGGCCAGACGTTTGTCGGCACGCTCATCGTTGAGGCGCACTTCGCAACGCTCGCTGACGATGGGCGTGATCTGCGTTACGCCTAGCTCGGTGGCCTTCTGAATGGCCCAATCCATCCGTTCGCCGCGGGAAAGACCCTGCCCGAGGTGGATCTGTAGAGGTGACTCTGGCATCCCCGTCAGGCGTTCGTGCAGTTCGACGGTGACGGACTTCTTGCCGACTTCCAGCAGTTCGCCGCGAAATTCACTGCCGCTGCCATCGAACAGCTGAACCGCGCTGCCGGCCGAAAGCCGCAGCACCCTGCTGATGTAGTGGGCCGATGCGTCAGGCAGTGGGTGCTGGCCAAGGGAAAGGGGGGCGTCGATGAAAAAACGGGATAGGCGCATGGAGGCAGCTGCAGGCGGCGAGTTGGAAGCGGCAAGTCTAAAGCATCGGCAGCCTGGCTCGCAGGCTGCCGATGCTCCACATCAACCCGGGTCTCTGAAGCCTGGGTATGGACCGACCGGGACCGATACCCCGGAGGCATCTCGGGTGGCGATGTCGATTCCCTCGGTGGCGACTGCCGCGAGAAAGTCGATCTGTTCCTCGGTGATGCAATAGGGCGGCAGGAAATACACCACACTGCCGAGCGGGCGCAACAGCGCGCCGCGCTCCATCGCGTGCTGATAGACCTTCAGGCCGCGACGCTCCTGCCAGGGATAGGCCGTGCGGCTGGCCTTGTCCTGAACCATCTCGATAGCCAGTGCCATGCCGGTCTGGCGGACTTCGGCCACGTGCGGATGCTCGACCAGGTGTGCGGTGGCGCTGGCCATGCGCGCGGCCAGCGCCTTGTTCGCTTCGATTACGTTGTCTTCGGCGAAGATATCCAGCGTCGCCAGTGCCGCGGCGCAGGCCAGCGGGTTGCCGGTGTAGGTGTGCGAATGGAGGAAGGCGCGCAGCGTCGAATAGTCGTCGTAGAACGCCCGGTACATGCGGTCGGTGGTGAGCACTGCGGCCATCGGCAGATAGCCGCCGGTCAAGGCTTTGGACAGGCAGAGGAAGTCTGGCGTGATGCCAGCCTGCTCGCAGGCGAACATGCTGCCGGTGCGGCCGAAGCCGACCGCGATCTCGTCGTGGATGAGGTGCACTTCGTAGCGGTCGCAGGCCTCGCGCAGCAGCTTCAGATATATCGGGTGGTACATGCGCATGCCGCCGGCGCCCTGAATCAGCGGTTCGACGATGACCGCGGCGATGTCCTGGTGGTGCTCGGCAAGGGTCTGTTCCATGTGCGCGAACATCTGCCGCGAATGCTCTTCCCAGCTCACACCCTCGGGTCGCAGGTAGCAGTCCGGGCTCGGAACCTTGAAGGTGTCCAGCAGCAGCGGCTTGTAGGTGTCGGTGAAGAGGGCGACATCACCCACCGACATCGCGGCGACGGTTTCCCCGTGATAGCTGTTGGTCAGGGTGACGAAGCGCTGCTTCTGGCCACGTCCGCTGTTGCGCCAGTAGTGAAAGCTCATCTTCAGCGCCACTTCGATACCGGTCGAACCGTTGTCGGTATAGAAGACGCGGTCCAGTCCGGCCGGTGTCAGGGCGACCAAACGCTCCGACAGCTCCACCACCGGCTGATGACTGAAGCCGGCCAGCATCACGTGCTCGAGTTGGTCGACCTGATCCTTGATGCGCTGATTGATGCGCGGATTGGCATGGCCGAAGACGTTGACCCACCAGGAACTGACCGCATCCAGGTATCGCTTGCCGTCGAAATCCTCCAGCCAGACGCCTTCGCCGCGGCGGATCGGAATCAGCGGCAGCTGCTCGTGATCTTTCATCTGGGTGCAGGGATGCCAGAGTACGGCAAGGTCGCGTTGCATCCAGCTGTCGTTCAGGCTCATCGTTACTCCTCCGCAATGAGTCGCGAAGCCTAGCAGAAGCGCTGGGGCATGACTTGATGCGATCAGTCATCGATTTACTCGATGTTTCAAAGCGAAAAAATGCGCTCTATTCCGATAGGTAACCGGCTAGGCTTCTAGGCCTGAATTTGAAGGAAGATTCAATGCACTGGCGTAACTCCTCAACGAACTATGGGCTGACCAGCATTGCCTTGCACTGGTTGGTGGCCATCGCCGTATTCGGTCTGTTCGGCCTGGGCTTCTGGATGGTTGGGCTGAACTACTACAGCAGCTGGTATCGCACCGCGCCGGACCTGCACAAGAGCATTGGCATCGCGCTGTTTCTGATCATGCTGCTGCGGGTGCTCTGGCGTTTCGTCAGCCCTGCGCCGGCGCCGCTGGCGAGTCAGGGGCGGCTGACCCGGATCGCGGCCAGGCTTGGTCACAGCCTGCTCTACCTCGGCCTGTTCCTGGTGATGATCTCGGGTTACCTGATCTCCACCGCCGATGGCCGGCCGATCAGCGTGTTCGGCCTGTTCGAGGTGCCGGCGCTGATCACTTCCATCCCCGATCAGGCCGACAGCGCCGGGATTGTTCACGAATACGCTGCCTGGGCGCTGGTGATCTTCGCCGTGGTACACGCCCTGGCTGCGCTCAAACACCATTTCATCGACCGCGACGCGACACTCAAGCGCATGCTCGGTCGTAGTGCCGGTTAATCACCCCCGATAGGAGAATCCATTGATGCTCAAGAAAACCCTCGCCGCACTGGTCCTCGGTTCCGCACTGGTCGGTGGCCAGGCATTTGCTGCCGACTACGCCATCGACAAGCAGGGCCAGCACGCCTTCGTCAATTTCAAGATCAGCCACCTCGGCTACAGCTGGCTGTGGGGCACGTTCAAGGATTTCGATGGCAGCTTCAGCTTCGATGCGGACAAGCCGGAAGCGAGCAAGGTCAACGTCACGTTGAAGACCGCCAGCGTCGATACCAACCACGCCGAGCGCGACAAGCACCTGCGCAGCGATGACTTCCTCAACGTCGACAAGCACCCGGCAGCGACCTTCGAGTCGACTTCGGTGAAGTCCACCGGCGACGGCACTGCTGACATCACTGGCAACCTGACGCTCAACGGCGTGACCAAATCGGTGGTGATCGCTGCCAAGTTCATCGGCGAAGGTGATGATCCCTGGGGCGGCTACCGTGCCGGTTTCGAAGGCAGTACCACGCTGACGCTGAAGGACTTCGACATCAAGATGGACCTCGGGCCGGCGTCGCAAACGGTCGATCTGATCATCTCGGTCGAAGGTGTGCGCAAGTAAACGCTCCCCGTGGAACCCGAACGCCGGCATCTTGCCGGCGTTCTGCGTTTGCCAGGATATGTATCAACGCTTCTTGCACAGCGGACAAACCTGTGTCGAATGGGTCTATGACGCACCTTTTGCAACATTTGCGGCAGGGCCGACGAGTCTTTTCAGGTTTACAGACAGTCATGGATGTAAGTATATTTCGGCCCATTCCGCTCTCCGCGTCTGCGGCGCGCTGTTGCCCATTCCCGCCTGCCAGGTTTTCAAGAGGTCTAACCATGCCAATCAAGTCAGCCAATGCTGCCCTGATGTCCATTCTCGCCATGGCTGTTTTCCTGGCCGGCTGTCAGGAAGAAGCCGCCCCACCGGCCCAGCAGAAGCCCAAGGTGGGTATCGTGACCCTGCAGGCAGAGCCGTTCGCGGTAACCACCGAGCTGCCCGGGCGTACCCGCGCCTACCGCATCGCCGAGGTGCGGCCACAGGTCAACGGCATCATCCAGAAGCGTCTGTTCACCGAAGGCAGCGACGTCAAGGCTGGGCAACAGCTCTATCAGATCGATGCGTCGGTGTACGAGGCCACGCTGAAGAGTGCTCAGGCGAGCGTCGCTTCCAGCAAGTCGCTGGCCGATCGCTACGCCGAGCTGGTCAAGGATCAGGCCGTCAGCAAGCAGGCCTATGACGAGGCGCGGGCCGCCAGCCTGCAGGCCGAAGCGGAGCTGGAGCGCGCGCGGATCGACGTCCGCTACACCAAGGTGCTGGCGCCGATTTCCGGCCGGATCGGCCGTTCCGCGGTGACCGAGGGTGCGCTGGTCAGCAACGGTCAGGCGCAGGAGCTGGCGACCATTCAGCAGCTTGACCCGATCTATGTCGACGTGACCCAGCCGGCCCGAGACCTGCTAGCGCTGCGGCGCGACCTGGCCGAGGGTCGTCTGCAGAAGTCTGGCGATAACGCGGCCAAGGTCACCCTCAAACTGGAGGATGGCAGCGATTACGGTCACGAAGGCAAACTCGAATTCAGCGAAGTCACGGTGGATGCCGGTACCGGCTCGGTGACCCTGCGCGCCGTATTCCCGAATCCGGACAAGAATCTGCTGCCGGGCATGTTCGTCCATGCGCAGCTGGTGGCCGGCATGAAGAGCGAGGCGATCCTGGTTCCGCAGCAGGGCGTCACGCGCAACACCAAGGGTGACCCGACCGCCATGGTGGTCAATGCCGAGAACAAGGTGGAAGTGCGCCCGATCAAGACCGAGCGCGCCGTGGGCAATCGCTGGCTGGTCGGCGAAGGCCTGCAGCCGGGCGATCGCGTGATCACCGAAGGCCTGCAGTTCATCCAGCCGGGGGTCGAGGTCGAGGTGGCTCCGGCGACCAATGTCGATAATCGCGGTGGGGTGTCTGCACAACCCCAAGGCCAAGAAGGCTGAGGGGTTTCTAATCCATGTCCAAGTTCTTTATCGACCGGCCGATCTTCGCCTGGGTGATCGCCCTGGTGATCATGCTCGCCGGCGGGCTGTCCATTCTCAAGTTGCCGGTCAACCAGTACCCGAGCATCGCCGCGCCTGCGGTCGGCATTTCCGTCAGCTACCCGGGCGCCTCGGCGCAGACGGTGCAGGACACCGTGGTGCAGGTCATCGAGCAGCAGCTCAACGGCATCGACGGGCTGCGCTACATCTCCTCGGAGAGCAACTCCGACGGCAGCATGACCATTACCGTGACCTTCGATCAGGGCACCAACCCCGATATCGCCCAGGTTCAGGTGCAGAACAAGCTGCAGCTGGCGACGCCGCTGCTGCCGCAGGAGGTTCAGCAGCAGGGTATTCGCGTCACCAAGGCGGTGCGCAACTTCCTGATCGTGATCGGCCTGGTTTCCACCGACGGCAGTCTCGACCAGCGTGACCTGGCGAACTACATCGTCGCCAACATGCAGGACCCGATCTCGCGCACCAAGGGCGTCGGCGACTTCCAGGTATTCGGTGCCCAGTACGCGATGCGCATCTGGCTCGATCCGGCGAAGCTGAACAACTTCAGCCTGACCCCGGTGGACGTCAGCTCGGCGATCCAGGCGCAGAACGTCCAGATCTCGTCCGGTCAGCTGGGTGGCTTGCCGGCGCTGCCCGGGCAGCAGCTCAACGCCACGGTGATCGGCAAGACCCGCCTGCAGACTCCGGAGCAGTTCCGCAACATCCTGCTCAAGGTCAACAGCGACGGCTCGCAGGTGCGTCTGGGTGATGTCGCCAAGGTCGAGCTGGGGGGCGAAAACTATTCGGTCAGCGCGCACTTCAACGGCAAGCCGGCCGCCGGCCTGGCGCTGAAGCTGGCAACCGGCGCCAACGCGCTGGATACCGTCGAAGGCGTGCGCAAGACCATCGAGGAGCTCAAGCCGTTCTTCCCGCCGGGTGTCGACGTGGTCTATCCCTACGACACCACGCCGGTCATCTCTGCGTCCATCACCGGCGTCATGCACACGCTGCTCGAGGCGTTCGTGCTGGTGTTCCTGGTGATGTACCTGTTCCTGCAGAACTTCCGCGCGACGCTGGTTCCGACGCTCGCGGTGCCGGTGGTGCTGCTGGGTACCTTTGGCGTGCTGGCGGTGTTCGGTTTCAGCATCAATACCCTGACCATGTTCGCCATGATTCTGGCCATCGGCCTGCTGGTCGACGATGCCATCGTGGTGGTGGAGAACGTCGAACGGGTGATGCGCGAAGAAGGGCTCTCGCCTCTGGAGGCGACGCGCAAGTCCATGGGCCAGATCCAGGGCGCGCTGATCGGCATTGGCGTGGTGCTGTCGGCGGTACTGCTGCCGATGGCCTTCTTCGGAGGCTCGACCGGGGTCATCTATCGGCAGTTTTCCATCACCATCGTTTCGGCGATGGTGCTCTCGGTGCTGATGGCGCTGATCTTCACGCCGGCGCTGTGTGCGACGCTGCTCAAGCCGATCGACAAGGATGATCACCACGAGAAAGGCGGATTCTTCGGCTGGTTCAATCGCACCTTCGATCGCAGCGTGAACGGCTACGAGCGCGGCGTGAGGGCCGTGCTCAAGCGCAAGGCACCGTTCCTGCTGCTGTATGTGCTTATCGTCGGCGTCATGGTGGTGCTGTTCAACCGCATTCCCAGCGCCTTCCTGCCGGAAGAGGACCAGGGCGTCCTGTTCGCCCAGGTAATGACTCCGTCGGGCTCTACCGCCGAGCGCACCCAGCAGAGCATCGACGCCATGCGCAGCTATCTGCTGGAAGAGGAGAGCGACATCGTTCGTTCCGTCTTTACCGTGACCGGCTTCAGCTTCGCCGGCCGCGGCCAGAGCTCGGGTATCGCCTTCATCGGCCTGAAGCCCTGGAGCGAGCGGACCGACGAGGAAGACAGCGTGTTCGCCCTGGCCCAGCGTGCGCAGCAGCATTTCGCCAGTTTCCGTGACGCCCAGGTGTTCGCCTTTGCGCCGCCTGCGGTGATGGAGCTGGGTAATGCCACCGGTTTCAACCTGTTCCTGCAGGACCGCGCCGGCGTTGGCCAGGAAGTGCTGCAGCAGGCCCGCGACAAGTTCCTCCAGCTGGCCAGCCAGAGTCCGGTGCTCACCCGGGTGCGGCCCAATACCCTGCGCGATGAGCCGCAGTATCAGGTTCTGATCGACGACGAGAAGGCGCGGGTATTGGGTATCTCTCTGGCGGACATCAACAGCACGCTGTCGATTGCCTGGGGTGGCCGCTACGTCAACGACTTTATCGATCGAGGTCGGGTGAAGAAGGTGTATTTGCAGGGCGTTCCGGACGCGCGCATGAGCCCTGAGGATTTGCAGAAGTGGTACGTGCGCAACGACGCTGGCGAGATGGTTCCGTTCAGCGCCTTCGCCAGCGGTGAGTGGACCTACGGTTCGCCGAAGCTGTCGCGTTTCAACGGCGTCAGTGCGATCGAGATGCTCGGTGAGCCGGCCCCTGGCTACAGCTCCGGTGATGCCATGGCCGAGGTCGAACGCATCGCCGCCCAGCTGCCACCTGGAGTCGGCTATTCCTGGACAGGTCAGTCCTACGAGGAACGTCTGGCGGGATCGCAGACGCTGGCGCTCTATGCCCTGTCGCTGCTGGTGGTGTTCCTCTGCCTGGCGGCCCTGTACGAGAGCTGGTCGATTCCGTTCTCGGTCATGCTGGTCGTGCCGCTGGGTATCGTCGGGGCGCTGGCCTTCACCTTGCTGCGCGGGCTGTCCAACGAGGTGTTCTTCCAGGTGGGCCTGGTCACCACCATCGGTCTGTCGGCGCGTAACGCGATCCTCATCGTCGAGTTCGCCAAGGCGCTGCACGAGCAGGGGATGAGCTACGCCGATGCCGCGCTGCAGGCGTGCCGCATGCGTCTGCGGCCGATCATCATGACCTCGCTGGCGTTCATTCTCGGCGTGGTGCCTCTGGCGATTGCGTCTGGCGCCGGTGCGGGCAGCAAGCACGCGATTGGTACCGGTGTGATCGGCGGCATGTTGACCGCCGCGATACTGGCGATCTTCTGGATTCCACTGTTCTACGTAATGATCTGCACGTTCTTCGACCGCTCGAAGTCCGCCAACGAGGGTGTGAAGGAGGATTCGCAGTGATGCACAAGTCTCTGTTGAGCCTGGCGCTGATGGCGGCGCTGGGCGGTTGCTCGCTGATCCCTGACTACGAACGTCCGGACGCACCGGTCGCGGCCGCCTGGCCGCAAGGCAAGGCCTATCCGCAAGACGCGACGCAGGCGTCCGAGCGCGCGCTTGGCTGGCGCGAGTTCTTCCGTGATCCGGCACTGCAGCAGTTGATCGAGGTGGCGCTGGAGAACAACCGTGACCTGCGTGTGGCGGCGCTCAACGTCGATGCCTATCGCGCGCTGTATCGCGTGCAGCGCGCCGATGTGCTGCCGGCGGTGAGTGCCGACGGCGCGGGGACGCGCAGCCGCACCCCTGGCGATCTGAACATGAGTGGCGAGCCGGCCATCAGCAGCCAGTACAGCGCCACGTTCGGTGTGTCCTGGGAGCTGGACCTGTTCGGTCGCCTGCGCAGCCTGCGCGACCAGGCGCTGGAAGAGTTCTTCGCCAGCGAGGCCGCCCAGCGCAGCACCCAGATCAGTCTGATCGCCAGTGTCGCCAATGCCTGGCTGACCTTGCAGGCCGACCAGGCATTGCTGCAGGTCACCCGCGATACGCTGAAGACCTATGAAGAGAGCTTTGGTCTGACCCAACGCAGTTTCGACGTCGGGGTCGCCTCTGCGCTGGAGCTGCGTCAGGCGCGCAGCGCTGTCGACAGTGCGCGGGTGAACATCGAGCAGTACACGCGGCTGGTGGCGCAGGACCGCAATGCGCTGACGCTGTTGCTGGGACAGAGCCTGCCGGCCGGTCTGCAGTCGGGCGACGGGCTGGAGCGTACCCAGCTGGCGACGTTGCCGGTCGGGCTGCCCTCCGATCTGCTTCAGCAGCGCCCGGATGTTCTCCAGGCTGAATATCAACTGCGCGCTGTCAATGCCAGCATCGGCGCAGCCCGTGCGGCGTTCTTTCCGCGCATCAGCCTGACCGGCGCAGCGGGTTCGGCGAGCAGCGAGTTGTCCGGCCTGTTCGACGGCGGCTCCGGTTACTGGAGCTTCTCGCCGAGCATCAGTGTGCCGATCTTCAATGCTGGCCAACTGCGGGCGAATCTGGACTACGCGCAGATCAGCAAGAACATCCAGGTCGCGCAATACGAGAAAGCGATCCAGACCGCCTTCCGCGAAGTGGCCGACGGGCTGGCGGCTCAGGCCACCTACACGCGGCAGGTGCAGGCGCAGCGTGATTTGTTGGAGACCAGCGAGGACTACTACAACCTCGCCGAGCGCCGCTATCGCACGGGCATCGACAGCTACCTGACCGTGCTCGATGCGCAGCGCCAGCTGTTCAGCGTGCAGCAGCAACTGATCACCGATCGCCTGGCGCAGATGACCAGCGAGGTCAATCTGTTCAAGGCGCTGGGTGGCGGCTGGCAGGACGCGGTGCAGGCGCAGCCGCAAGAGGAATGAGGCGATGCGGTGGTCGCTTGCAGTACGACCACCGCCGACAACACGCAGATACGAAAACGCCGCCCATCGGGCGGCGTTTTCGTTTGTGGCTCAGCCTTCGCGGTTGCGCGTCAGCAGGGCCGGCTTCTCACCTCGTGGCCGGGTTGGCAGCTGCTCGAGCTGGTCCAGACTGGGCAGCCGATCGATCTTCGATTCCTTGTGGATGATCACTGGCTGCTTTTCACGCGGCTTGGCAGCTTCCTGGCGCGCGACGGCTGGCTCTTCGATCCGTCGGCTGTCGTTCTTGCGCCGTGGCTGGCCGTTGCGCGGCTGGCCGCTGCGCGCCGCCTGGCCTTGGCCCGTACCCGGACGTTTGCCCTTGCCGGCGGGAGCACCAGCAGCGCCAGGGCGTGCGGCTCCGGCGGCACGTGGCGCGGCACCAGCCGGAGCCGGAGCCGGAGCACCAGGGCGCCGGCCGCGGTTCTGCTTGTTCTGATACGGGCTGACGTAGTCGACACGATTGCCGAAGTTGTCCACTTCGTCATCGAGAAACTCGTCCGGAGCACGGTTTGGCGGCAGCTGCGGAGGTCGAGCAGCGGTTTGCGCTTCACTGGCGGCTCCATCGCGAGCAGGCTTGCGCGCCTTGCTCTGGCTGCGGCGGTTGCGTTCCTTCTGCTCGGTGCCTTTCTCTGCCGGCTTTTCGCGCTCAGCGCGAGCCTTGCGTTCGCCACGCTGCGGACGCGGCTGGCGCGGTTCGCGCACCTCCGGCTTCTCCGTCTCGATGGCGCTGGCATCGAAGCCCATCAGATCGCCTTCAGGGATGCGCTGCTTGGTCATGCGCTCGATGCCCTTGAGCAGCTTTTCCTCGTCCGGCGCGACCAGCGAAATGGCTTCACCGCTGCGCCCGGCACGGCCAGTACGGCCGATGCGGTGTACGTAGTCTTCCTCGACGTTGGGCAGCTCGAAGTTGACCACATGGGGCAGCTGGTCGATATCCAGACCGCGGGCGGCGATATCGGTGGCGACCAGGATGCGCACCTGGTTGGCCTTGAAGTCAGCCAGAGCCTTGGTGCGGGCGTTCTGGCTCTTGTTGCCGTGAATCGCGGCAGCCGGCAGGCCGTGCTTTTCCAGATACTCGGCCAGACGGTTGGCGCCGTGCTTGGTGCGGGTGAAGACCAACACCTGCTCCCAGGCACCCTGGGTGATCAGGTGCGCGAGCAGAGCGCGCTTGTGGCTGGCAGCCACGCGGAACATGCGCTGCTCGATACGCTCGACGGTGGTGTTCGGCGGCGTGACCTCGATGCGCTCGGGATTGTGCAGCAGCTTGCCGGCGAGGTCGGTGATGTCCTTGGAGAAGGTCGCCGAGAACAGCAGGTTCTGGCGCTTGGCCGGCAGCTTGGCGAGGACCTTCTTGACGTCATGGATGAAGCCCATGTCGAGCATGCGGTCGGCTTCGTCGAGGACGAGAATTTCCACGTGCGACAGGTCGATGGCTTTCTGGTTGGCCAGGTCGAGCAGGCGACCTGGGCAGGCGACCAGCACGTCGAGACCCTTGGCAACCGCCTGGATCTGCGGGTTCATGCCGACGCCACCGAAGATGCAGGTGCTCTTCAGGGGCAGATCGCGGGCGTAGATCTTGAAACTGTCGTGAACCTGGGCGGCGAGCTCGCGGGTCGGTGTCAGCACCAGCACGCGCGGCTGTTTCGGGCCGTAGCGGTGTTCACGATCCGGGTGACCACCCGGAAACAGCAGTTCGAGTACCGGCAGGGCGAAACCGCCTGTCTTACCGGTTCCGGTCTGGGCGGCGACCATCAGGTCGCGGCCTTGCAACACGGCGGGAATGGCCCGCTGTTGCACGGGAGTAGGCTGGGTGTAACCGGCGGCCTCGACGGCACCGGCCAAAGCCTCGGAGAGACCGAGGGAAGCAAAGGACATGAGTAATCCTGTCTTGTTAGGGGCGAGGCCCTGGGATGATCATGCCTGGCTCGAATCGCGACTGGCGTGCGATCCCGTCCGGTCCTGCCGCGGGTCATATATGGCGGCATCCGGGCGTAAGCCTGGCGGAAGCGCGGAGTATAACAGAGCCTGTTAACGCCGCATTGCTCTGACAGTGTCGCAGGTCACGGGTTCATTAGCCAGCTCCGTATTTCTACGGAGCCGGTTGGTGCTCAGCGTGACAGCCCGAGGTTGTTCCAGATCGCCAGGCTCGGCTCGGCCTGGTTCAGCGTGTAGAAGTGCAGGCCGGGCGCACCGCCGGCCAGCAGCTTCTCGCACATCTCGGTGATGACCTGCTCGCCGAAGGCCTGGATGCTCTGCATGTCGTCGCCATAGCTTTCGAGCTGCTTGCGCACCCAACGCGGAATCTCCGCACCGCAGGCATCTGAGAAGCGTGCCAGCTTGCTGTAGTTGGTGATCGGCATGATGCCGGGCACCACCGGGGTTTCCACTCCGAGTTTGCGCACGCGCTCGACGAAGTAGAAGTAGCAGTCGGCATTGAAGAAGTACTGGGTGATGGCACTGTCGGCGCCGGCCCTGGCCTTGCGCACGAAGTTGGCCAGGTCGTCCTCGAAGTTGCGTGCCTGAGGGTGCATCTCCGGATAGGCGGCGATCTCGATATGGAAGTGATCGCCGGTTTCGCTGCGGATGAACTCTACCAGCTCATTGGCGTAGCGCAGCTCACCACTGGCCATGCCCATGCCGGAGGGCAGATCGCCGCGAAGGGCGACGATGCGTTTGATGCCGGCATCCTTGTAGAGGTTCAGCAGTTCGCGCAGCTCGGCCTTGCTGTCGCCGACGCAGGACAGGTGCGGTGCGGTCGGCACCTTTACCTCGCCGTCGAGTTGCAGCACGGTGTTGAGCGTGCGGTCACGGGTCGAGCCACCGGCACCGTAAGTGCAGGAGAAGAAATCGGGTTGGTAGCCGGCCAGCTGGCGGGCCACGTTCAGCAGTTTTTCGTGCCCGGCTTCGGTCTTGGTGGGAAAGAACTCGAAGCTGATGGATGGGCGGTTCAAAGCGGTCATTCGGTTATTCCTTGGGCTGCAGGCTGCTGGCGACGAATGCAGGGCACAGTTCGTCGCCAGCAGCATGACCTGCTTAGTAGCGGTAGCTGTCCGGCTTGAACGGGCCTTCGACGGTCACACCGATGTACTCCGCCTGCTTGGTGGTCAGCTGGGTGACCACGCCACCGAAGCCCTTGACCATCTCCAGCGCCACTTCCTCGTCGAGCTTCTTCGGCAACACCATGACGGTGACGTTCTTGCTCTTCTCGGCCACTGGCAGGTCGGCGAACTTCTCGTTGTAGAGGTGGATCTGCGCCAGCACCTGGTTGGCGAAGGAACCGTCCATGATCCGGCTCGGATGACCGGTGGCGTTGCCCAGATTCACCAGGCGACCTTCGGCCAGCAGGATCAGGTAGTCGTCGTTGGTCGGGTCGACGGTCTTGCCGGTGCGGTGGATCTTGTGCACCTGCGGCTTGACCTCTTCCCAGCCCCAGTTGGCGCGCATGAAGGCGGTGTCGATCTCGTTGTCGAAGTGACCGATGTTGCACACCACGGCGCGCTTCTTCAGCGCCTTGAGCATGCCGGCGTCGCAGACGTTGACGTTACCGGTGGTGGTGACGATCAGGTCGATCTTGCCCAGCAGTGCCGCGTCGACGCTGGCTTCGGTGCCGTCGTTGATGCCGTCCTTGTAGGGGGAGACCAGCTCGAAGCCATCCATGCAGGCCTGCATGGCGCAGATCGGATCGACCTCGGAGACCTTGACGATCATGCCTTCCTGGCGCAGCGATTGTGCCGAGCCCTTGCCGACGTCGCCGTAACCGACGACCAGCGCCTGCTTGCCGGAGAGCAGGTGGTCGGTGGCGCGCTTGATGGCATCGTTCAGGCTGTGACGGCAGCCGTACTTGTTGTCGTTCTTGCTCTTGGTTACAGAGTCGTTGACGTTGATCGCCGGGATCTTCAGCGTGCCGCCCTTGAGCATGTCGAGCAGGCGATGCACGCCGGTGGTGGTTTCCTCGGTCACGCCGTGGACGCGCTCGAGCACCTGCGGATACTTGTCGTGCAGGATCTGGGTCAGGTCGCCGCCGTCGTCCAGCACCATGTTGGCATCCCACGGCTGACCGTCCTTGAGGATGGTCTGCTCGATGCACCACTCGTATTCCTCCTCGGTCTCGCCCTTCCAGGCGAACACCGGGATGCCGGCAGCGGCGATGGCGGCAGCGGCCTGGTCCTGGGTGGAGAAAATGTTGCAGCTCGACCAACGCACTTCCGCGCCGAGCGCGATCAGCGTCTCGATCAGCACGGCGGTCTGGATGGTCATGTGAATGCAGCCGAGGATCTTCGCGCCCTTGAGCGGCTGCTCGGCGGCGTATTTCTTGCGCAGGCCCATCAGCGCGGGCATTTCGGATTCGGCGATGATGATTTCGCGGCGGCCCCAGGCAGCCAGGGAAATATCGGCGACCTTGAAGTCGGTGAAACCGGCAGGCGTCATGACAGCACTCATCGAAGAGTTCTCCATTCGTATAGATGCGAATGGGCGCCGTTGATGCGTTCTGGAAACGCCCCATCCGAGCCTGACAGGTTTCATCCTGCTGCAGCGCCCCTCGGACGGGTGGCGGGCACGGTCGAAGCGGAGTCGACCGGGGAAAAGCCCGGCGATTATAGCTGCGCCGCGCGGCAATCCCAACCCCGCGCCGCGCGAACTACAGCGAGCGAGCGCGGGTCGAAAACTACAGGTTCGGTGACCCTTGCCGGGCGAAACCGTTTCAGGAGACCGCCATGAACCCCATGCTTCGCTTAGCGCCCATGTTGCTTGTCGGCGCCTTCAGCCTGCCTGCCGCCGCCAAATCCTGCTACGTGCACAGCGAAACCTCCGGCGCGGTTCCTGCGCCAGTGGTGACCGAGCAGTGTTTCGAATTCCACGGCGTGGACAAGGACGACGCCATCGACTGGGTCTGTCAGGACAACGAGGCGGTGAAGAACTCCCGCCGCGAGCTCCGCGACAGTTGTCCCGACGGCCACTTCGGTGTCTGCACCGCGCCGATGACGGCAGAGACCCTGGCCAACGAACGTGCCACTGGCTCCCAGGCGAAGAACGGTACCTTGCCCAGCCAGGTGGGCGGCGATGCGACGATCGTCACCTATCACTATCACGCCACTGATCGGGCCCAGGCCAAGGTCGATTGCGAAAGCGCTGGCGGCAGCTGGTCGCAATAGCCTGCTGAGCAATCTTGGCTGACGGAGTCGAAACCCGACTGATTTGTTCAACCGCGCATGGACGGGGATAATCCCGCGCTTTGCATCGACGAGTGGTTGAACCATGAAGCTGAGTCTGCTGAGCCTGTCCCTGATTGCTGTCCTGGCGCTGACTGGCTGCGACCGGGTCGACCCCAATTCCCCATTGGGCAAGCGCAAGGCGATTTACCAGGCAATGCTCGATACCAAGGAAGACCTTGGCGGCATGCTGCGCGGGCGCATCCCGTTCGACGGCGAAGGCTTCAGTGCAGGCGCGGCCAAGCTGGACGAGCTCTCGCGGCAGCCTTGGCAGCATTATCCCAATGTGAAGGAAGAGCAGAGCGATGCGCGTGACGACGTCTGGCAGCGTCAGGAGCGTTTCAAGGAGATGGCCCGCGAACTGGAAGCGACCACGGCCGCGCTGGTGAGCGTGACGGCCACCGCCCCGGCCACCGCCCAAAGCGTGGCGCCGGCGTTCCAGCGGGTCGAGGATGCCTGTGAAGCCTGCCACAAGGAGTTCCGCGCCTACTAACGGCGCAGCGATTCGAGCTTTTCCCGCGACTTGGCCAGCTGATTGCGGCGCAGCTCGATCAGCTGGGCATCACCGGTGCCCAAAGCCTCGCGTAGCAACGTCTCGCGCCGCTCAACCTGGCGATTGGTGTGATCGTATTCGACCTGATGCGGGTGCAGGGCAATCACGCCCTGGCACTGCTCGGTCAGGCCCTGCAGTTCGCTGTCGAGTTGCGTCTGGCGCAGCTTGTCACCCTGCAGGCGCGCCTGCTGCAGCTGTTCGCGCAAGGCCTGGCGCTGGTCGTGGCACTGGCTGTCGGCGTTGGGGTCCGCGCTAGCCAGCGGGCTGATGGCGGTAGCGCCGATCAGCAGGGCAATCGGCCAATGTCGCAAAGACATGCCTCGCCTCCATAATTGTTATCCAGCTCCTATCGACCGCGACATTGGGGGAAAGTCCCCTCAAAACCCCGAAACACCGACAGCGTGCAGCCTGTGACGCAGCAGCTGCAGCTCCGGTGCATGAAAGAAGGTATGCAACTGTTCTGCGCGTGCCTTTCCAACCCCCGGTTCCGCCTGCCATTGCGCCACGCTGCGTGCCGCCAGTACGTCCCAGTCGGGCTGCAATGTCAGCGGCAGATTGACCGGCATGCCCAGCGCCTTGAGCCATCGGCCCGCTGGCTTCTGCCGGGCGAGAGCGAAGCTCGCGACCAGCTTGCTGGCGCGCGCCTCGCCGATGCCAGGGACCTGTTGCAACATCGCCGCGTCCAGCTCCAGCCAGGCGAGCAGATCGGGCAGCAGTCCGGCGTCCAGCAGGGCCTGCCAACTGCCTTGGCCTACCCCGGCAAGGCCAAGCCCCTGCTTGCCGCTCAGCCAGACCATACGGGCGATGAACTGCTGCTCACAGCCCGGCGTTGGCTGCCAGCAGCTGTGCGCGTGATACTGCGATGGGTCCGGTGCCGCGACCTCTGCCCGTTCGGTGCTGCGCCAGACCACCGAGTCCAGTTGCGGGACGCTATGCCCGGCGAGTGCAACTGCGACCTGGTCGCGGGGGCGCACATCCAGTTCGCGCCAGCGCTCCAGCGAGCCGAGGCTGAGCGTACGGATACGGCGATCATCGAGATGTACCGGCGCCAGCTGCAGCATGGGCGTGATGCGCCCGGTGCGGCCGATGCGAAACTCCACGGCGCGGACCTCGGTCACCCCCTTGCGCAGCGGATGTTTCCAGGCCGCCGCCCAGTGCGGCTCTGCCTGCCAGCGCTCGGCAGGCGGGCGCGTGCCTTGCCGCAACACCACGCCGTCGGTGGCGAACGGCAGCGGTTGCCGATACCACTGTTCGCGCCAATGCTGCGCTTGCGCGGGACCCTGTAGCGGAAGACTGAACCGCTGACTGTCGCTGAACCCCATGGCGGCCAGCCGCTGCAGACGGAGGGTCATCTGCTCCGGCCCGTTCGGCCAGTCCCAGACGAAAAGGCCGATCTGCGCCGCCGTATCGGTGTCCAGCCGGTTGCTGGCCATGGCGCCGGCAACACGGCCGCGCGCGCCAGCGCTGCCACGCTCCGCCTGCACATGTTGCTCCAGACGCCAGTAGAGTTCGCCTTGCAGTATCACCTCGCCAGGCGCTGCAAGACGGGACGGAACCGCCGGCAGCTGCCGGACGTGGGCTGTCCAGTCCTGTCCGCTGTGACCATCGCCGCGGCTGATGGCCTGCTGCAGCACGCCGCCACGATAGACCAGGGTGACCGCCACGCCGTCCACCTTCGGCTGAATCCACAGGTCCTCGCGGCGCTCGATCCAGGCGGCGACCGCCTGTTCGTCGGCGAGCTTGGCCAGCCCGGTCTGCATTACCGGATGCCGTACCGGACCGCCGGCGCCGTCCAACGGGGCCTGAGCCGCGACGGTGCTCGGGAAGCAACGCTGCCAGTCGTGCAGGCGCACACGGCTCTGGTCGTAGATTTCGTCATCCACCAGCGACAGGCCGCGGCGGTGATAGGCCTCGTCCCAGTGTTGCAGCTGTCGTTGGAGGCTGGTGATTTCCTGTTGCGCTCGCGCATCGTTCCAGGCTGGGCAGACGGCGAGGCATAGCGGCGAGAAAAGGCACAATAACAGTGCGATCAGGCGTTGCATGGCGAGCATCCTTGCTCTGATGAGTTGGTCTGGCCTCACTCGTTGAAGGCCGGCTCATTGTCGCCGGCTCGACGCGGCGCGACCGTGCGTCAGCGCATATTGAACAGTTCCTGGTGGAAGTCTCTTGGCGGCAGGCCGTGGCGTTGCAGGTCCCTGCTCAGATCCTGACCGAAGCCCGCCGGGCCGCAGAACCAGACGTCGCTGTCCTGCCATTGCGGCGCCAACTGGCGAAGGCGCTCGGGCGTCAGGCGCCCGCCCTCGCTGGCTACCAGCACGTGCAGGCGCACCCGGGCGCGTGCGGCCAGTTCGCGGATACGCTCGATGAAACTCTGGTCCGGCGCGCTGGTGCAGTAGAACAGATCGACGTTGTCGCCCTTGCCGCTCGCGGCGAGCGCCTGCAGGCGGCCAATGAAGGGCGCAATGCCGATGCCGCCGGCCACCCAGATATGCCGCGGCTTGCGGCTATGGAAGTCGAAGCAGCCATAAGGCCCTTCGACCTTCACCGCATCGCCCACCTTCAGGGTGTCCGGCAGGGTGCGGGTGTAGTCACCAAGGCCCTTGATGGAGAAGGCCAGCCTGCCGTCGTTGCACCAGGCTGAGGACAGGCTGAAGGGGTGCGGCCCTTCCTTGTCGTCGAAGGTGACGAAGGCGAACTGCCCGGCCTTGTGCCCCGGCCAGGGACCATCGAGCTTGATATCGACGCGCAGCACGCGGTTGTCGCGATGATGGGTAAGCCCATCAATGCGACCAACGACCTGATGCTTGCGGCCGATGCGGCGCAACAGCGAAATGCAGGCCGCCACAGAACCCGAAGCCATCATCACGGCAAGGACCAGGCCCAGCGGCGATGTCCAATAGTCGGGCGGCGTCAGCACTACCGAGTGCGCCACCAGCGCCAGATAGACCAGTGCCAGCCAACGGTGCGTCTTGAAGAACCAGCGGTAGGGGAAGCGCTTGACCAGCGCCAGCACGATCAGAATCGCCGCCGCATAGAAGGCCCATTCGCCGATCGTCTCGGCGAGGCCGCGAAAGCGCTGCAGCAGCGCGAAGATACCTTCGTGCAGCTGGCCGTCGCCGCCACGTCGCGCCGGCTTTTCCAGCCAGCCGAAGCCGACCAGCCATTTCGGTATCTGCCCCCAGCCCCAGTGGAAGATGGCGATCACCAGGGCGCTGATGCCCAGCCACTTGTGCAGTCGATAGGTCTTGTCCAGGCCGTCGAAGAAGCGTTCGAAGCGCCGCGGCCGTACCGCCAGCACCATCGCCACGCTCATCGCAACGATGCCGAGCACGCCGCTGTAGTGCACCAGGACCTTGCGCAGCGGCCAGAACTGATAGCGCGCCATGATGAAGTCGTCCACCAGCAACCAGAGCAGCGTCAGTCCGACGAACAGCGCGACGTAGGTGAGTTTTATCTGTCTCATCTCGGGAAAGCCTCCTTGCTGGCGTCCCGTGTGCCAGCGCTTCCAAGCATGTATGCAGCGCTGCGACGCCGCCATGATCACGGTCACTGCGAGTCGTGGCCGGGAGATGGCGGGCGCCCTACGGTGCGTTTTTATCTACAATTCCGCCCCTGATTCCTCGAAGAGACGAGCCCGTGCAACCAGTGATCGCCATCGAGCAGCTCACCAAGACCTACGCTTCCGGCCACCCGGCGCTCAAGCGCATCGACCTCGAGATCCACAAGGGCGAGATATTCGCCCTGCTCGGGCCCAACGGCGCCGGCAAGACCACGTTGATCAGCATCATTTGCGGCATCGTCAACCCCGGCAGCGGGCGAGTGCTGGTCGACGGCCACGATATCGTTCAGGACTACCGCGCCGCGCGTTCGAAGATCGGCCTGGTACCGCAGGAGCTGTTCAACGAGGGCTTCGAAAGCGTCTGGGCGACGGTGCGTTTTTCGCGCGGCCTGTTTGGCAAGGCGCCGGACGATTCGTTCCTGGAGAAACTGTTGCGCGATTTGTCGCTGTGGGACAAGCGCAATGCCCGCATCCTCGAGCTTTCCGGCGGCATGAAGCGCCGCGTGATGATCGCCAAGGCGCTGTCCCACGAGCCGTCGATCCTGTTCCTCGACGAGCCCACCGCCGGCGTCGACGTCGAGCTGCGTCGTGACATGTGGGAAATGGTCCGCGGCCTGCGCGAGCGTGGCGTGACCATCATCCTCACTACCCACTACATCGAAGAAGCCGAGGAAATGGCCGACCGCATCGGGGTGATCAGCCGCGGCGAGATCATTCTGGTCGAGGACAAGGACGTGCTGATGCACAAGCTTGGCAAGAAGCAGCTGACCCTGCACCTGCAGCGACCGCTGGCCGAGATTCCCGCGGAACTGGCCAGCTATCCGCTGGAGCTCACCGATGCCGGCAACCAGCTGGTGTTCACCTTCGACGCCCAGCATGAGGATACCGGCATCGCCGAGCTGCTCCGGCGCCTGGCGGCCCACGGCATCGACTTCAAGGATCTGCAGTCGAGCCAGAGCTCGCTGGAAGAAATCTTCGTCAATCTGGTTCACGGTCGCTGAGGAAAAGCCCGCATGAATTTCTACGCGATCCGCGCGATCTACCTGTTCGAACTGGCGCGCACCTGGCGCACCCTGCTGCAGAGCATCGCTACCCCGGTGATCTCCACCTCGCTGTACTTCGTGGTGTTCGGCTCGGCCATCGGCGCGCGCATGGAGGCGATGCACGGCATCCCCTACGGCGCGTTCATCATCCCCGGCCTGATCATGATGGCGCTGCTCACCGAGAGCATCTCCAACGCCTCGTTCGGCATTTACATGCCTCGCTATTCCGGGACTATCTACGAGGTGCTGTCGGCGCCGGTGTCCTATGTCGAGATCGTCATCGGCTATGTCGGTGCGGCGGCGACCAAGTCGCTGGTGCTCGGCGTGATCATCCTTGTCACCGCGCGGCTGTTCGTCGATTACGAAATCCAGCACCCACTGATGATGACGCTGTTCCTGGTGCTGACGGCGGTCACCTTCTGCCTGTTCGGCTTTATCATCGGCATCTGGGCCGATGGCTGGGAGAAACTGCAGATCGTTCCGGCACTGATCGTCACGCCGCTGGCCTTTCTCGGAGGCAGTTTCTATTCCATCGAGATGCTGCCGCCGCTGTGGCAGAAGGTCACCCTGTTCAATCCGGTGGTGTATCTGATCAGCGGTTTCCGCTGGAGCTTCTACGGCGTCTCGGACATCAGCGTCGGTGTCAGCCTGGCGATGATCCTCGGTTTCCTCGGCGCCTGTCTGCTGGCGGTGTGGTGGATATTCAAGACCGGCTATCGGTTGAAGAACTAGCCCGTAACGAAAACGCCCGCAGATGCGGGCGTTTTCATTAGCGCGTCGGGGGGGCTTACTTGCCGAACATCTTGCCCAGACCGAGAACTGCATCCTTGGCTTGGGTGACAGCCTGGACCTTCTCATTCACTGCTCCAGCGTCGTCGCCAGCTGCGTTGGCTGCCAGGCCGTCGGCGTCCAACTGAGCGCAGCCGTCTTCGACCTGATTCAGCGCATTGCTGAGTTTTTCGTTGCCTAGCATCTGGCCGAGCAGCTTGCCGGTTTCCAGATTGCCCTGCTGGGCGGCCAGCTGCGCTTGGCATTTGGCTTGCGCGTCAGTGGTGGCGGCCTGCAGCGAGGTGCTGGCGAGGATGACGGCGGCACAGCCGAGAATGAGGGAAATACGCATGGATACGCTCCTTGTAATGCCGATCACAACAGGTGATCGATCGAGTCCGTTCGAAAAGGGCGCTGATGATAGCTGTTGGCCTGCATAACGGAAAGGCTCTGGAATGGAGGTTTCGTGATGCACTGCTGGCAGCGGAGGGTGTCTGTTGCGGCTCTACCCCTCTTGAAAGCAAGAAGCCCCGCGCGGCTTGCGCCGGCGGGGCTTCTTGTCGGTGCGGTCGCGCTTACAACCCGGCAGCGGCGCGCAAAGCGTCGGCCTTGTCGGTCTTTTCCCAAGTGAAGGCGGTGAAGGTGTCGGCCCCCACCGTCATCTCGTAGGGATTGCGGCCGAAGTGGCCGTAGGCCGCGGTGGCGCGGTACATCGGGTGCAGCAGGTCGAGCATGCGGGTGATCGCGTAAGGGCGCAGATCGAAATGCTCACGGACCAAAGCGATGATCTTGTCGTCGCTGAGCTTGCCGGTGCCGAAGGTGTTCAGCGAGATGGAGGTCGGCTGCGCTACGCCGATGGCGTAGGACACCTGAATCTCGCAACGATCGGCGAGGCCGGCGGCGACGATGTTCTTCGCCACGTAGCGGCCGGCGTAGGCGGCCGAGCGGTCGACCTTGGACGGGTCCTTGCCGGAGAACGCACCGCCGCCATGGCGGGCCATGCCGCCGTAGGTGTCGACGATGATCTTGCGGCCGGTAAGGCCGCAGTCGCCCACCGGGCCGCCGATGACGAACTGGCCGGTCGGGTTGATGTGGTACTGGGTGTCCTTGTGCAGCAGCTCCGCGGGCAGGCTGTGCTTGATGATCAGCTCCATCACCGCTTCGCGCAGGTCGCTCTGCTTGACCTCGGGGTTGTGCTGGGTGGACAGCACGATGGCGTCGATGCCGGCGACCTTGCCGTTCTCGTAGCGGCAGGGGACCTGGCTCTTGGCGTCCGGGCGCAGCCATGGCAGCAGGCCGTTCTTGCGTGCTTCGGCCTGGCGTTCGACCAGGGCGTGGGAGAAGCGGATCGGCGCCGGCATCAGCACGTCGGTCTCGTTGCTGGCGTAGCCGAACATCAGGCCCTGATCACCGGCACCCTGGTCTTCCGGCTTGGTGCGGTCGACGCCCTGGGCGATGTCCACCGACTGCTTGCCGATGATGTTGATGATGCCGCAGGTGGCGCCGTCGAAACCGACTTCCGAGCTGTTGTAGCCGATGTCGACGATGACGTCGCGCACCAGTTGCTCCAGATCGACCCAGGCCGAAGTGGTGACTTCACCGGCAACGATCGCCACACCGGTCTTGACCATGGTTTCGCAGGCCACGCGGGCATGCTTGTCCTCGGCGATGATGGCGTCGAGCACCGCATCGGAGATCTGGTCGGCGATCTTGTCCGGATGCCCTTCGGACACGGACTCGGAGGTAAAAATCGAGTATTCGCTCATCTATCGGTTTCCTATTACCGGTGGGTGAGTCGGTCGTCAGGGACGGACCGGGAAAAGTACCGGGCCTGGATCTGAAAACCGTTCTTCAAGCCAATGTAGAGGCTCTCGCCGGGCGTGAGCCCCGCGGCATCGGCCCAACGGGCCAGATCGTCCTGTTCGAAGCCCAGCCAGAGATCGCCGCAGGCCTCCCTGGCCCAACTCTGGTTGTGGCTGCACAGCTCCGTGACCAGCAGACTGCCGCCCGCGTTCACCAGCCGTGCCAGTTGTTTGATCGCCTCGCCGGGCGCCGCCAGGTGATGCAGCACCATGTTCAGCACCACACAGTCGGCCGGCGGGCAGTCGTCGTGCAGTGCGTCGGCGAGCTTCAGCTCGACGTTTGTCAGCCCCGCTTCCTGACAGCGCGCACGCGCCAGGTCGAGCATGGCGGGGCTGTTGTCCAGCGCCACTACGCGTGCGAAGCGCCGCGCCAACTCCGGCAGGAAGCTGCCATCCCCGGGACCGACTTCCAGCGCCGTGGCGCTGGCATCGAAGTTCAGTGCATCGAGCAAGGCCACCACGCTGTCGCGATACTGCGGCAGCCCGGCGATAAGGTCCTGGCGGGCCTGAAAGCTGTCGGCCATGCGCGCGAAGAAATCCTCGCTGGCGGCGCTGCGCTGGGCATGCACGGCGGCGATACGGGCCTCGATCTCGCGCGGCAGCTCCAGCCGATCGGCTTCCTCGAGCAGCGCCGCGTGCAGCTTGCCGCCGGGGCTGTCGGCCAGCGGCAGGCTGCGCCGGTAGAACACCGCGTTGCCTTCGCGGCGGGTTGCCAGCAACCCAGCCTGGGTAAGTACCTTGAGGTGGTGGCTCATGCCGGACTGACCGATGGCGAATATCTGCGCCAGCTCGAGCACGCCGAACGAATCACTGGCCAGCGCCCGCAGTACGTTCAAACGCAATGCATCTCCGCCGGCCTTGCACAGGGCGGCGAGCGAATCACTGGCGTCGAAACGGATCTGGGGCATGCGCAGGCTCATAAGGCGCGCAGTCTAGTCGGTCACTTTTCGTACAGCAAGGGCAATATCAAAAAGTTTTGATATTGCCCTTCTGGGCGAAGGGTTACTGCAGCAGGCGGGACAACCCCAGGGTGCACGACACCAGGCCAAGGCCGATGAGGAAGTAGTTCGGCAGGATATCCAGCAGGCGCTGAAGCAGTCCTTCGCCGGCCAGACGGCGCGAGAGCAGGCTGTAGGCGAGCAGGATGCTCAGATCGATCACCGCCCAGATCACGATGAGCACCGTCGCCTGTGGCGCGAACGGCTGCGCGGGCAGGATGAAGCCGGGGAGGAAGGCGAGAAAGAACAGGATGTCCTTGGGGTTGGACAGGCCCACCGCCATGGCCCGCCAGAAATAGTGCGCCTCGCTGCGCTTGGGCATGGCGGCCTCGCTGCGTCCGCCGCACAGGCTGTCGCAGCCCAGCCAGATCAGGTACAGGCCGCCGAGGATCTGCCCGGCTTCGAGCACCAGCGGGTCGAGGTCCAGCGCCAGGTAGATCATCACCAGTGCGGCGATCATCAGGATCTGCGCAGACAGCGCACCGCCGAGAATCGTCCACAGTGGCCAGCGCCGGCGCGCGTCGGATACCACCAGTGCAACCACCGGTCCGGGAGAGGCGATCAACAGGGCGACCGCCGCGGCAAAGGCGAGATAGGTTGCGTTCATAGTTCGGTCACCAGGCCGAATACCCGGCTGCGTTTGCCCAGGCGCTCGGCATAGAAGTTCGGATTGGTGATGGCGAAGGCGCGCTGGATCCAGCGATCGCTGCCGTCGAAGCGTGCACTGAAGGGGCTGCGCGCGTGAGCGGTGCGGCGATTGTCGATGATCAGCATGTCGCCACGATTCAGCCGCACCGGCTCGACCACCTCCCAGGCTATGGCGCGCAGCTTGTCCATCAGTTGTTGGGCGCGGCTGCTGAAGGCCAGCATGAAGTGCGGGTCGAAACGGAAGAAAGGTGCATCCGGGTCGCCGTAGAGAATGGTCTGGTGGCGATTGATGTCGATGCGCTGGTTCTTTTCGGTGGGACCGTAATCGGACAGGAAGTTGTACGGCTCGGTGAGGAAGAACGCCTGCTCTTCGAAGGTCAGTCGCTCGAGGATGCGCTCGATCGAGGCGATATAGGTGACCGCCTCCGCGTCGGGGTCCTGGCGCAGGCAGAGCAGCACCAGATAGTCGGGCAGTACGGCGTGGAAGGCGTTTTCCGTGTGCAGGTCCAGTTCGGTATCGAAACTGTCCGACGTTGCACCGCGGGAATGTGCCTGCTGCGGGAAGAAGTTGTTGACGATGCAGCCCTCGGACTCCTGCAGATAGCCGATCGGTTCGCCGAGAAGGGCGGTGGCCTGCAGCAGAAGGCGCTCGCTGCTGTCGTCGGGTTTGCAAAGCAGGTCGCGGCTCAGCGGTGTTGGCGGGATGTCGCCGATGGGCAGGCTTTCGAGGGTCATGAAGCCTTTCTTGTTACCGAACAGCCTGAAATTGATGATCTGGCCGATCTGCTCATGCTGCAGCGCGCTCTTCTCTACCGCATTGGCCAGGAGCGTCTCGTAGTATTTGTTCTGCATGGCATCCTTTCCTGAGTTTTAATTGGTGCGCGTGCGCGTTAAGTGAATGCCGAAGCTGGCCCGGAACCCATTGCTGGCGCAGTATTGGGACGCTGGAAAAGATTGGAAAATGGAAAAAATGACCCCTAAGGATGAGTTTTAGTCATGCCGGATTCGGTTGTCGCAGCACCGCGCATGCCGCCGCTCTATGCCTTGCGCGCCTTCGAGGTGGCGGCGCGTTTCGGCTCGTTCACCCAGGCCGCGCAGAGCCTGTTCATCACCCAGAGTGCGGTCAGCCGGCACGTGAAGACGCTGGAAGAGCATCTCGGCTGCCAGCTGTTCGAGCGGCACGGCTCGCGTCTGACGCTGACCGATGCCGGGCGACTGCTGGCGCAGGAGTTGAAGATCGGTTTTCGCACCATCGAAAACGCCTGCGTTGCGGTGACCCGCCAGCGCGGTGCGTTGCGCCTGAAGGCGCCGTCGACGCTGACCATGCGCTGGTTGCTGGGCACGCTGGAGGGCTTTCATATGGCCAATCCGCAGAACCGCGTGCAGTTGACCAGTGCCTGGATGGATCTGGACGCAGTGGATTTCAGTAGCGAGCCGTTCGACTGTGCAATTCTGCTTGGCAACGGCGGTTTCCCCGCTGATTGGCGACGGGTGAAGCTGTTCGATGAGTGGCTGGTGCCGGTCTGTGCCCCCGAACTGCTTGGCACCACGGTCTGGACCACGCAGCGGCTGGGCGAGGCGGAGCTGATCCATCCCTCGCGGGATTGCCGTGACTGGCGGCGCTGGCTGCAGCGTACCGGGCGCGCGGATCAGATCGCCTGGCAGCAGGGCAAGCTGTTCGACACCCTCGAGCTGGGCATCTCCGCCGCGGCGCAGGGGCATGGTGTCTCGATCGGCGACCTGGCGCTGGTCGGCGCCGAGCTGCAGCGCGGCAGCCTGGTGCTGCCGTTCCATCAGGCAGTGAAGTCCGGTGACAGCTATTACCTGGTCTGGCCTGGCGGCGGCGATGAGTCGGCGACCCTGATGCGCATGCGCGATTACCTGCTCGAACACCTGCCGGACGTGACCAGTCAGGGCGTCGAGCTGTTGGATTGAGCTTGCGGGGCGGCCATTCAGTCATTGCCGCGGCCACCCTCGGTAGGGGAAAATGGCCGCCTTTTTCTACGTACACCCCGCAGGAGATTCAGCGATGCCCAGCCGTCGTGAGCGAGCCAATGCCATCCGCGCCCTCAGCATGGATGCTGTGCAGAAAGCCAACAGCGGCCACCCGGGTGCCCCCATGGGCATGGCGGACATCGCCGAAGTGCTCTGGTGCGATCATCTGAAGCACAGCCCGACCAACCCGCAGTGGGCCGACCGCGACCGCTTCGTGCTGTCCAACGGCCACGGCTCGATGCTGATCTATTCGCTGCTGCACCTGACCGGCTACGACCTGACCATCGATGACCTGAAGAACTTCCGCCAGCTGCACAGCAAGACCCCGGGCCACCCGGAGTTCGGCTACACCGCCGGCGTCGAGACCACCACCGGTCCGCTCGGTCAGGGCCTGGCCAACGCTGTCGGTTTCGCCGTGGCGGAGAAGGTCATGGCGGCGCAGTTCAACCGCCCCGGCCATAACATCGTCGACCACAACACCTATGTGTTCCTCGGCGACGGCTGCATGATGGAAGGCATCAGCCACGAAGTCTGCTCGCTGGCCGGGACCCTTGGCCTGAACAAGCTGATCGCCTTCTACGATGACAACGGCATCTCCATCGACGGCGAAGTGCACGGCTGGTTCACCGATGACACCCCGCGTCGCTTCGAAGCCTATGGCTGGCAGGTGATCCGCAACGTCGACGGCCACGACGCCGACGAGATCCAGATGGCCATCGAGACCGCGCGCAAGAGCGACCGTCCGACGCTGATCTGCTGCAAGACCATCATCGGCTTCGGCGCGCCGAACAAGCAGGGCAAGGAAGAATCCCACGGTGCTGCCCTGGGTGACGCCGAGATCGCCCTGACTCGTGAGGCGCTGGGCTGGAAGCATGGTCCGTTCGAAATTCCGGCCGAGATCTACGCCGAGTGGGACGCCAAGCAGAAGGGCGCCGACGCCGAAAACGAGTGGAACAAGCGCTTCGCCGCCTATGAAACCGAATTCCCGGCGCTGGCGTCCGAGTTCAAGCGGCGCATGGCCGGCGAGCTGCCGGCTGACTTCGCCGAAAAGGCCAGCGAGTTCATCCGTGAAGTCGCCACCAAGGGCGAAACCATCGCCAGCCGCAAGGCCAGCCAGAACTGTCTGAATGCCTTCGGCCCGCTGCTGCCGGAGCTGCTCGGCGGTTCGGCGGACCTCGCCGGCTCCAACCTGACCCTGTGGAAGGGCTGCAAGCCGGTAGTCGCCGAGGACGCTTCGGGCAACTACATGTATTACGGCGTGCGCGAGTTCGGCATGGCCGCGATCATGAACGGCATCGCCCTGCACGGCGGCCTGATTCCGTACGGCGCAACCTTCCTGATGTTCATGGAATACGCCCGCAATGCCGTGCGCATGTCCGCCCTGATGAAGCTGCGCGTGCTCTACGTCTTCACCCACGACTCCATCGGTCTTGGCGAAGATGGCCCGACTCACCAGCCGATCGAGCAGCTGACCAGCCTGCGCACCACGCCGAACCTGGACACCTGGCGCCCGGCCGATACCGTCGAATCCGCGGTGGCCTGGAAGCATGCGGTCGAACGCAAGGACGGCCCGAGCGCGCTGATCTTCTCGCGTCAGAACCTGCCGTTCCACGTGCGCGACAACGAGACCGAGGCGGCCATCGCCCGCGGCGGGTACATCCTGAAGAACTGCGCCGGCGAGCCGGAGCTGATCCTCATCGCCACCGGTTCGGAAGTCAGTCTGGCGGTGCAGGCCGCCGACAAGCTGACCGAGCAGGGCCGCAAGGTGCGTGTCGTCTCGATGCCTTGCACCAGCGTGTTCGATGCCCAGGACGCCGCCTACAAGCAGCAGGTGCTGCCGGTGGAAGTCGGTGCACGTATCGCCGTCGAGGCGGCGCACGCGGACTACTGGTACAAGTACGTTGGCCTTGACGGTCGCATCATCGGCATGACCACCTACGGGGAATCGGCTCCGGCCAATCAGCTGTTCGAGGAATTCGGCTTCACCGTCGACAACATCCTCGCCGTCGCCGAAGAGCTGCTGGAGGACTGACCGCAAAGATGGGGTGGATGGCTGCGGCCATTCACCCATCGAGCCCCATCCGCGTAGGGTGGAGAACATCGGTTTTCCACCTGCAGGACCGACGAAGAACCCATGGCCAACGCCCGTCCCTATCGCGTCGCCCTCAACGGCTACGGCCGCATCGGCCGTTGCGTGCTGCGTGCATTCTATGAGCGCGGCGCCGCCTTCGATTTTCAGTTCGTTGCCCTCAACGATCTGGCCGACATGGCCAGCCTGGAATACCTCACCCGTTTCGACTCCACCCACGGCCGCTTTCCCGGTGAAGTGAGCGTGGACGGCGATTGCCTGCACCTCAACGGACACTGCGTGAAGGTGCTGCGTGAGTCGACGCCCGAGGCCATCGATTGGCGGGCGCTGGACGTCGATCTGGTGCTGGAGTGCTCGGGCGCCTACACCAGTCGCGCCGATGGCGAGCGCTTTCTCGCCGCGGGTGTGCCGCGGGTGCTGTTCTCGCAGCCGATGGCCAGCGCGGCGGATGTCGATGCCACGGTGGTCATGGGTATCAACCAGCAACAGCTGACGGGTGCCGAGCGGCTGGTGTCCAACGCTTCCTGCACCACCAACTGCGGCGTGCCATTGCTCAAGCTGCTCAACGACGCGGTGGGCATCGAGTACGCCTCGATCACCACGATTCACTCGGCGATGAACGATCAGCCGGTGATCGACGCCTACCACCATGAGGACTTGCGCCGCACCCGTTCGGCCTTCCAGTCGGTAATTCCGGTGTCCACCGGCCTGGCGCGGGGTATCGAACGCCTGCTGCCGGAACTCTCGGGGCGGATTCAGGCCAAAGCGGTGCGGGTGCCTACGGTGAACGTGTCCTGTCTGGACATCACGCTGCAAACCGCCTGCGATACCGATGCGCGAACGATCAACCGGGTGCTGCGCGAGGCCGCCGAAGGCGGGCCCTTGCAGGGCTTGCTGGCGTATACCGAGCTGCCCCACGCCAGCTGCGATTTCAATCACGATCCGCATTCGGCGATCGTCGACGGCAGCCTGACGCGCGCGTCCGGCCCGCGCCTGGTGAACCTGCTGGCCTGGTTCGACAACGAATGGGGGTTCGCCAACCGCATGCTCGACGTCACCGACCACTATCTGCGCGTGGCCAATCGCACCTAGCCCCCGCGCCTGGAACATCGCTGCTTCTCGACCTTAAGGAAGACCAACATGACCGTTTTGAAGATGACCGATCTCGACCTCCAGGGTAAGCGCGTGCTGATCCGCGAGGACCTCAACGTGCCGGTGAAGGATGGCGCGGTGAAGAGCGATGCACGCATCCTGGCCTCGTTGCCGACCATCAAGCTGGCGCTGGAGAAGGGCGCGGCAGTGCTGGTCTGCTCGCACCTGGGGCGACCAGAAGAGGGCGTCTACAGCGAGGAAGACAGCCTCAAGCCGGTCGCCGACTACCTGTCCAAGGCCCTCGGCCGCGAAGTGCCGCTGGTCAAGGACTACCTCGAAGGCGTCGAGGTGCAGCCGGGTGAGCTGGTGCTGCTGGAGAACGTGCGCTTCAACAAGGGCGAGAAGAAGAACACCGACGAGCTGGCGCAGAAATACGCCGCGCTGTGCGACGTTTTCGTCATGGACGCCTTCGGCACCGCGCACCGCGCCCAGGGCTCGACCCATGGTGTGGCCAAGTTTGCCAAGGTGGCCTGCGCCGGCCCGCTGCTGGCGGCAGAGCTGGATGCCCTGGGTAAAGCGTTGAAAACCCCGGCCAAGCCAATGGTCGCCATCGTCGCCGGTTCCAAGGTGTCGACCAAGCTCGACGCGCTGACCTCGCTGGCCGACATCTGTGACCAGCTGATCGTCGGCGGCGGCATCGCCAACACCTTCCTCGCCGCGGCGGGTTACAACGTTGGCAAGTCGCTGCATGAAGCGGATCTGCTCGACACCGCCAAGGCCATCGCGGCCAAGGTTGCCGTGCCGCTGCCGGTGGACGTGGTGGTCGCCAAGGAGTTCGCCGAGAGTGCCGAGGCCACGGTCAAGGCTGTCGCCGACGTCGCCGACGACGACATGATCCTGGATATCGGCCCGAAGACCGCCGCCATGTTCGGCGAAATGCTCAAGGCTTCGCAGACCATCCTCTGGAACGGTCCGGTCGGCGTGTTCGAATTCGACCAGTTCGGCAACGGCACCAAGGTGCTGGCTCAGGCCATCGCCCAGAGCCCGGCGTTCTCCATCGCCGGCGGCGGCGACACCCTGGCAGCCATCGACAAGTACGGCGTGGCCGAGCAGATCTCCTACATCTCCACCGGTGGTGGCGCCTTCCTCGAGTTCGTCGAGGGCAAGGTGCTGCCGGCGGTCGAAGTGCTGGAACAGCGCGCCGACTGAACTTCGCGGGCGAGGTGAACGCCTTGTGCCGTTCGCCTGCCGGCCCAGGAGATGCCGGGCCGGCAGCGCATGGAGCAACCCCGGCGGCTCGCCGTGGTCTTTGTTCTATCTGGAACAAGGAAAGGGGATGCACCATGCGATATGCCGTTGTTGCTGTTTGCTGCCTGGGGTTGGCCGGTTGCGCCGGGAATTCACCGGATAGCGCTTGCCAGGTACTCGACCCACCGCCTGTCCTCAGCCCGACTGCCGAGCATGACCAGCGAGTCGAAATGCAGGCCACGGGCGACCCGACCATCACCACGCAAGACGGCCTGCAGGATTGCCCGTGATCACCGTTTGCCAAGGAGAAGGAATGAACAAAGGCCTGTCCATGCTGATCGCAGCGTTGCTGCTCGGCGGTTGTGGCCACTGGCAATCCGGCCCGGATGCGCCATTCGTGCGCTGGAAATGCCAGAGTCAGCAGAACATCGCCTGGCGATACGCTGACGACCAGCACTCGGCGATCGACCTGAAAGTGGGCAATGACGAACGTATTCATACCCTGCGAAAGGAACCAGCCACCCGCGGCAGTTTCTATAGCGATGGCGTACTCGCTTTCCACGACAAGGGTAACGAGGCGCTGGTGTACCGCGTCGCCGATGACAAGGTGCTGGCCCATGGCTGCAGTGCGTCGCTCATCAGCATCTAGCGGCTAATGATTCATACAGGCCTCGCCGGTGCGGGGTTTTCGACTGAAAGCTGGCGGGACGCTGGCATTTGCCGCCCCCGCCACTACAATGCCGCGCCCAGCGTGCGGCGCTTGAACAGCGTCGGCCACTGCGGCAGGCTCTACACGATCAAACGACCCAGACCGGGAGAAAGGAAAACATGGCACTCATCAGCATGCGCCAGATGCTCGACCACGCCGCCGAGTTCGGCTACGGCGTGCCGGCCTTCAACGTCAACAACCTCGAGCAGATGCGCGCCATCATGGAAGCGGCTGACAAGACCGACTCCCCGGTGATCGTCCAGGCTTCCGCCGGTGCCCGCAAATACGCCGGTGCGCCGTTCCTGCGTCATCTGATCCTGGCGGCGATCGAAGAATTCCCGCACATCCCGGTGTGCATGCACCAGGACCACGGCACCAGCCCGGATGTCTGCCAGCGTTCGATCCAGCTCGGCTTCTCCTCGGTGATGATGGACGGTTCGCTGCAGGCAGACGGCAAGACCCCCGCCGACTACGACTACAACGTGCGCGTGACCCAGCAGACCGTGGCCTTCGCTCACGCCTGCGGTGTTTCCGTGGAAGGTGAGCTGGGCTGCCTGGGCAGCCTGGAAACCGGTATGGCCGGCGAGGAAGACGGCGTCGGTGCCGAGGGCGTACTGGACCACAGCCAGCTGCTGACCGATCCAGAAGAAGCCGCCGACTTCGTCGCCAAGACCAAGGTCGATGCCCTGGCGATCGCCATCGGCACCAGCCACGGCGCCTACAAGTTCACCAAGCCGCCGACCGGCGACACCCTTTCGATCCAGCGCATCAAGGAAATCCATGCGCGCATTCCGGACACTCATCTGGTGATGCATGGCTCCTCGTCGGTGCCGCAGGAGTGGCTGCAGATCATCAACCAGTACGGTGGTGAAATCGGCGAAACCTACGGCGTGCCGGTCGAAGAAATCGTCGAGGGCATCAAGTACGGCGTGCGCAAGGTCAACATCGACACCGACCTGCGTCTGGCCTCCACCGGCGCGATTCGCGAGTTCATGGCGAAGAACCCCAGTGAGTTCGACCCGCGCAAGTACTTCGCCAAGACCGTCTCGGCCATGCGCGACATCTGTATCGCCCGCTACGAGGCCTTCGGTACCGCCGGTAACGCCAGCAAGATCAAGCCGATCTCCCTGGAAGGCATGTTCCAGCGCTACGCCAGCGGCGAACTGGACCCGAAGATCAACTGATCCGTCCAGACGTGAAAAAGCCCGCGCTATGCGGGCTTTTTCGTTTCGGCGCAGTGTCGGTCAGCTGGCGAGCAATGCCTGAATCTGGCTGTGCAGCGTGTCCAGGGCGAAGGGCTTGGCCAGCACCGGCGCCGAGCGCGCAATGGGGCTGCCCGATTCATAGATTTCGATCGGATAGCCGCTGATGAAGATCACCTTGAGGTCGGGCCGCAGCTTGAGTGCCGGCTCGGCGATCATCACGCCGGATACGTTGCCGGGCAGGCGGAAGTCGGTTACCAACAGATCCAGCTGCGGTTTGGTCGCCAGGATTTCGAATGCCTTGGGCGCGCTGTCCGCTTCCAGTACCTGGTAGCCCTCGCTGGCCAGATAGTCCGAGAGCAGGCTGAGGATATGCGGCTCGTCTTCGACGAGCAGAACGATTTTCGGCAGTGCGTGGTTCATGGTGGTCTCGATGTTGCGTTTCGCTGCATTCCAGCCGTTGTAGAGCCGGACAGGATTTCGACAGGTTACGCGCTGCAAGTTTCAGTCCTGCAGCCGGACGGTCGTCGCTTTCTACCGGCGGCTGTGCGCTGGCGCACGTTGTGGGTGGCATCCTCGCCGTTCCAGGCGCAACGCTCAATGCCTACCTTAGCCGGGGGCGCCTAGCGGGGGGCAGCCGGGGGTGCCTGACCGGCAGTACAGGTCGGTCGCAGCACTGGCCCCAGGCTCGAGGCCGCGCTAGGGTTGCGCCATTCTCTTGCTGGAGTCGCCCATGAACGATACCGAGGCCGCCGCGCAGCGCACGCTCGATTACTACCGCCTCAATGCAGAGGCTTTCCGCGAGGGTACGCTCGACCACGACGTCAGCCAGAACATCGATGCCCTTCTGCGTCACATTCGGGCAGAACCGCCGCTGCGCATCCTCGACCTCGGCTGCGGTCCAGGTCGTGATCTGAAGACCCTGAGAACCCGTGGGCATGTGGCGATAGGTCTCGATGGAACAGAGGCGTTCGTCGAGATGGCTCGCGCCGACAGTGGCTGTGAAGTCTGGCATCAGGATCTGCTGCAACTGGAGCTTCCGGCCCAATCGTTCGATGGGATCTTCGCCAATGCGGTGCTGTTTCACGTGCCTAGCACCGAATTGCCCAGGGTCCTTTTGCAGCTGAGCGATAGCTTGAAGCCGGGTGGGGTGTTGTTCTGCTCCAACCCGCGCGGTCAGGACCAGGAGGGCTGGAGTGGAGATCGCTACGGCGTCTGGTATGCCTGGCCGACCTGGTGCGAACGCCTGCTGGCCGCCGGTTTCGTCGAACTGGAGCACTATTACCGCCCCGCTGGGCTGCCACGGGAGGAACAACCTTGGCTAGCGAGTGTCTGGCGTAAGGGCTGAACGGTCAATGCAGACCGCAGAATGCAACCTGCGTCACGCTTCGTATTGCGTTTTGCACGGCTTAATGCCTGGGCATAATTTCATAAGTTATTGTTTTTGCTAGATAAAAAATCATTGGTCAGGTTGGCACGAACGCTGCTCCGTTAGGTTCGCTGGAACTTATTGGAGTACAGAACAATGACCGCTGCACAACAATTCCTCACTGCCGCATTTCCTGAGTTCGAAGTGCTCACCGAGCCCCGCCCGGATGGCGGGCTGCTGCTGACCCTGCGCAACGACGACCGTGTTCTGGTCAAGCGAGCGCTTTCCAAGGGCCAGACCCAGACCCGGATGCAACTGGAATGGGTCGTCAGCTCGGTACGCCGGGACCTCGCGCTGGAGGCGGGGATGTCGCCTTCCATCGCACATCTGCAGAGCCAGAGCCGTACCGCACTGCCGACCTACGAGTACGCCTGAGCCGCCCGGCTGCGGGATGACCGCAGCCATATTTTTCGACACCGGGCCGCAGAGCCCGGTTCGTTTGCCGTGAAGCCGAAGAGGATAGCCACATGAACGCCATCGACCTGTTGATTGAGGATCATGAGCGCGTGAAGGACCTGCTGACGCGCCTGACCGATTCCACCGAGCGTGCCGTGAAGACACGCACCGAGCTGCTGAGCAAGCTGGAAATGGAAGTGACCATCCATACCCAGCTGGAAGAGCAGATTCTCTATCCCGCCTACAAGGAAGCTGGCGGCAAGGAAGAAGCAAAGATGTACCACGAGGCCAAGGAAGAACACCGTGCGGTGGATGCACTGGTACTGCCGGATCTGAAGGCAACCGATCCCGGCAGCCTCGAATTCTCCGGTCGCGCCAAGGTGTGCAAGGAGCTGCTCGAGCACCATATCGAGGAAGAGGAATCGGAAATGTTCCCGCAGGCACGCGAGCTTTTCGATGCCAAGCGCCTCGAGGAAATGGGTGAGCAGATGAGCGAACTGCGCGCCCGCCTCAAGAAGGAGCTGACCGCCAAGCTGGCGGCCTGAGTACCTGATGGGCTGCCGGGGCGTCCTGCCTCGGTGCGCCCGACTATCGTCTGCCCCCGGACCCATCGCTTCGCTGACTTGCATCAATAATGCGACGAAGCGCCGCTGCGACCCTAGATGGCTTTATGGCATCAATTGGTACCGTACCTGATCGTCGCCCCTGACTGGCAGAACGCCAAGGGAAGGTGGGCGCGCCGGGCGGGCCATCGCATCGGGAAAGGCATGGAAGACGAGCTGAAGGCGCTGTTGCAACGAGTCGGGCTGGGCCTCGACCAGATACTTACGCGCAAGCGTTTTCTGCAATGGCAAGCCAGCGATGCGCTGCGCCTTAACCGGGCGGCGGCTGAGCTCGAGCCGGCGCATCGGGTCTTCATCGAAAAACTCTACGAACACCTTGCCGACTTCGGCCAGCCGTCAGCGATGCGCAGCGATCGCGCCGGTCTGACACGCCTCAAGCAGCGCCAGCAGGAGTACTACCGCCGCCTCTGGAACGGGCCATATGAGCGCGACTATGTGCGTGATCGCCTGTTGGTCGGGCTGGTACATCAGCGCGTCGGCGTCGACCTGGAGTGGTATCTCGGGGCTTACCGGCTCTATCTGTCGGAAATGCTGCGCGCCCTGGTAGGCGACGACGAGCAGCATGCGGTTTACGACAGCCTGCTGAAGATCGTTTTCTTCGACATGATTCTCGCCATCGACACCTACAGTGCGGCGCAGCGACATGCGCTGGAGGACAGCGAAGCGCGCCTGACGCGCGCGTTGCGCGGCTCCGAAGACGGCATCTGGGAGTGGGACGTCGAGCATGACCGGCTGCACCTTTCCGAGCGCTGGACCGCCATGCTGGCAATGCCAGCACAACCCAGCTACTGCAGCCGCAGCTGGTTCGAACGGGTGCACCCGGACGATCTGCCCGGGTTGCGCGAGGCCATCGCCGACCACCTGAACGGGCGCAGCCCTTCGCTGGTTCACGAGTACCGCGTCCGTACCGAGCGCGGTGAGTACCTCTGGGTGCTGGTGCGCGGTGTGGCCGAACGCTGCGAGCTGGGGACCTTGCGCATGGCCGGTTCGCAGACCGATATCAGCGCGCGCAAGGCCGCCGAAGACTGCTTGCGTCACGCGGCACGTCACGATGCGTTGACTGGCCTGGCCAACCGTCTGCACCTCGAGGAGCTGCTCAAGGAGGTGCAGCAGCGTCCCCATGGACGCGCTGCCGCGCTACTGTTCGTGGACCTGGACCGCTTCAAGCTGATCAACGACAGCCTCGGGCATGGCGCCGGCGACCAGGTGCTGGTCGAGGTGGCGCAGCGCTTGCTGCGCTGCCTGCGCCCCGGCGATCACCTTGCACGCTTCGGCGGCGATGAGTTCGTCGCCCTGCTCGGCGATCTGGCCTGCGAAGCCGATGCCGAGCGTGTGGCGCAACGGATGCTGGTCGCGCTGCGCCAGCCGCTGCAGCTCGGCGAGCGAACGCTGTCGGTCAGCGCCAGTATCGGCATCGCGCCCTTGCAGCGCGATGGCCAGGCGCTGAACGCGCTGCAAGCGGCTGATCTGGCACTGTACCGGGCCAAGAGCGCCGGCAAGGACCAATTCGCGCTGTTCTGCGATGGCCTGCATTCCAAGGCAGCGCGCCAGCTGGAGCTCGAGAGCGCACTGGCGCAGGCACTGACGCGCCGCGAATTCACCTTGCACTATCAGCCGATCTGCCGTGTAGCAGGCGATCAGCCCTATCTGGTCGGCGTTGAAGCGCTGCTGCGCTGGCGCTTCAACAACCAGCCGGTGGCGCCCAATGAGTTCATTCCGGTGCTGGAAGAGTCGCGCGAGATCGTCCGGGTTGGTGAGTGGGTGCTGCGCGAGGCCTGCTGTCAGGTGCGCCGCTGGCAGCTGGCGGGTCAGAGCCAGCTGTACTGCGCGGTCAACCTGTCGATTCGTCAGCTGCAGCAGCCCGGCTTCACCGCGCTGCTGGCCCGTGTGCTGCGTGAAACCGGCCTGCCGCCCGCGAGCCTGCTGCTGGAGATCACCGAGACGCTTCTGATGCAGGACAGCGAGCTGATGATGGGCGCGTTGCACGAGATTGCCGCACTCGGTGTTCGTCTGGCATTGGACGACTTCGGTACTGGCTACTGTTCGCTCGGTTACCTCAAACGTTACCCGCTGCATGTGCTAAAGGTCGATCGCAGCTTCATTGCCGCCGCACCGGACGATGCCGACTCGGTGGCGATCAGTCGCGCCGTCATCGGCCTTGGCCAGAGCCTCGGCCTAGCCGTCGTCGCCGAAGGCGTGGAGCACCCCGAGCAGGTGGCGTTCCTCGTGGCCGAGGGCTGCCAGCTGGTGCAAGGCTATTGGTTCAGCCGGCCGCGGCCGGCTACGGAACTTCAGGCATTGTTCGACGGCGAGCGCTGTGTCGACGGGCTCTGGCGGCTGCGTCCCGCGCAGCCGGCGGTCGCGTGACGATCACGACGCCCGTCGAGCCGATCGGTGGGGGATGGGCTCTGACGGGGCGGTCAGGGCACTCTTGCGGCAAACGGGGGTCAACCTTCTGTGAATCTGCTGGATTCAAGAATTCGCCGGCCACTGCCGGACCACTCTGAAGGAGGTTAACCATGCGTCTTACTTATCTGCTGCCCCCCGTACTCGGGCTCCTGTTGGTCGGTTGCGGCCCGGATGAAGATCGCGAGCGCGAGCCGACCCCGCCGCCGGCGACTACCGAGCAGCCCGCCGCCCCTTCCACTGACACCACCACCCCGCCTGCAGGCAGTGGCACCGGGACCGGCACTGCGCCGAGCACCGGGACGGGTACCGGCACTGGTGCCTCGGGAGACATGGCGACCCCGCCGGCCGACAACGGTAGCGGCCTGGGCACTGAATCCGGCTCTGGCACCGCGCCCAGCACTGGCACTGGCACCGGTACTTCGCAGTAAGTTCGGCACCGCGTGATCCGGGCACCCCTCGCTTGCCGCGGGGTGCCTTCAGCAGGAGACAGCGATGAAGTGGAAATTTGCATTCGCCGGTGCGCTGACCGCGCTGGCTCTGGCCGGGTGCTCGCCGGACGACGAAGAGTCCGCGCTGGATAACAACAGCCGCAACCAGCAGGAATATCAGAACACCGCGACCGATCCTGCCGGGCCGCGGGAAATTTCGCCGCCGTCCAACCAGGCTAACGAGTAGATCGTCGATTCGGCGTCGCGCAGGCTAGGCGAACTGGCCTGCGGCGTAGGCCGATGCCCAAGCCCACTGGAAGTTGAAACCACCCAGGTGGCCGGTAACGTCCAGCACCTCGCCGATGAAATACAGCCCTGCTGATTTCTGCGATTCCATGGTCTTGGATGACACTTCCCGCGTATCTACCCCGCCCAGCGTCACCTCTGCCGTGCGATACCCTTCGGTGCCGGCCGGTACCAGCTGCCAGTCTGCGAGCTTCTCGGCAATCGCTTCCAGTTCGCTGGGTACGTATTGCTTCAGTGGTCTGGATGCGAACCAGTGTTCGCAGAGCAGCCCGGCCATCTTGCGTGTGAAAACCTCGCCGAGCAGCGTCTTCAACTCTGCATTGGGGCGCTCCTGCTTCTGCGTCGCCAGCCACTCGCCGAGGTCGAGATGTGGCAGCAGGTTGATGTGCACCACATCTCCCGGTTGCCAGTAGGACGAGATCTGCAGAATCGCCGGGCCGGAGAGCCCGCGATGGGTGAACAGGATGTTTTCGCGAAAGCTCTGGCCGTTGCAGCTGACCAGGCAGTCCTCTACCGAGGTGCCGGACAGCTCGGTGCAGATCGTCTTGAGCTGCGGCTCGGTGATAGTGAAAGGCACCAGTCCAGCGCGTGTCGGCAGCACGTTGTGGCCGAACTGGCGGGCGATCTGATAACCGAAGCCGCTGGCGCCGAGGGTCGGAATCGACAGGCCGCCGGTGGCGATTACCAGCGATTGGCAGCGCACCGAGCCGATGCCGGTGTGTAGCAGATAACCCTCTTCATGCTTCTCGATCGACTCGACCGGAGTGTCCAGACGCAGGTCCACGCCAGCCTGCGCGCATTCGTCCAGCAGCATCTCGAGGATGTCGCTGGACTTGTTATCGCAGAACAGCTGGCCGAGTTTCTTCTCGTGATAGGGCACGCCGTGGCGGCTGACCATCTCGATGAAGTCCCACTGGGTGTAACGCGCCAGCGCCGACTTGCAGAAGTGCGAGTTACTGGAGAGGAAGTTCGACGGTTCGGTGTACAGATTGGTGAAGTTGCAGCGGCCACCGCCGGACATGAGGATCTTCTTGCCGGCCTTGTTGGCGTGGTCCAGCAACAGGACCTGGCGGCCCCGTGCAGCGGCGGTGAAGGCGCACATTAGACCGGCCGCACCGGCACCGATTACCACCACGTCAGTCTGCACCAGCGCTTACCTCGTCGGAAAACGCGCGATGGTACTCCTGCAGCGCTTCCGATGCAGCCCGACATCCGACGAGACGCTGGCGTCAACTGGCGCGCTTTGTGCTTTGATTGAAGCTGATAGCGTTTCGCCAGAAGAGCGAGAGAATTTGACGGGCACACGGCGGGTCATCGGGTTGATATTGCTGCTGGCAAGCGCATCGTTGCCGGCCGAAGTGCTTCGTCTGGCCGGCAACGTCTGGCCGCCTTACACCGATCGCAGCCTGCCCGGTGAAGGGTTGTCGGTCGAGCTCATCCGCACCGCGCTCGGGCGTGGGGGTTATCAGGTGGAATACATCGAAGTGCCCTGGGAGCGCGCTTTGCTGGGTCTGCGCAACGGCAGCTACGACATGATCAACGGCTGGCCGACGGTCAAGCGCGTCGACTACACGCTCAGCTCACGCCCGTTTCTGAGCAACCGGATGCGCTGGGTCCAGCGCCGCGAGAGCGACATCCGCTATGACGGGCTCGACAGCCTGATCGACCATCCCATCGCGCTGAGCCGGGGCTACATGTACAGCGACGAGCTGAACGAGGACACGCGGCTGCAGAAGGGCTATGCCGCCAACTTCGTCCAGGCAGCAAAGATGGTGCTTGCCGGGCGGGTCGACCTGACGCTGGAGGACGAGCGTACTGCGCTGTTCCATCTCGAGCGCGAGCTGGGGCATGAGCAGGATGCGCTCCGCTTCGTGCCGGGCGAGTTCCGTCGGGTGGAGCTGTCGCTGGTGGTGCGCAGCGATCATCCTCGGCTGAGCGATATCATCGCCACCTTCAACCGGGAGATCGCTGCGATGGTCGAGGATGGCAGTTACGCGGTGATCTTCGCGCGCCACGGAATGCCGGTCCCCACGGCGTTGCCTTAGTGGCCTTTTTGGTAAGTTCAGTTGGTCAATTTCGGCGCCCATGGTCCCGATACTGCGTTGCTGCTCCTCGCCAATAGCCCGCTATGACTCGTCGCAGCGCCTTGTCTCGGAGCCATGTTCATCCGAACGTGCCTCAACCAACTCACCGCACAGGCCACTAGCGCGAATCCTGTCCCTGGCCTGCCGGTTGTTGCTTGATCAGGTGGGAGGCCATGCTGCGCAGCGGTGCCAGCTGCCGGCAGATGAGCCCCAGCTGGGTCTGCACCAGACGGTGGGCATCGTCCATTTCATCCGGGGTCTGCTCCAGCTGCTGCGCCAGCGCCTCTTCATCTTCGCTGTAGATGGCGACAGGCTTGTTCTGCGCCAGCGCGCTGGCCAGGTCGTCGAGGCTGGTCGCCAGTTGCTGCGCGGCGCGCTCCAGCAGGGCATCGCTGGCGTCGTCCGGCAGGCTCTCGCGATGGGCGCCAAGGCCGGAGAGGTAATTGAGCAAGGTGTGCGAGAGGATCAGGAAGCGGAAGCCGGTTTCGGCATCCTTGCGGAAGTGCCCGGGCTCCAGCAGCATGTTCGACAGCGTGGTGGACAGCGCTGCGTCGGCGTTGTGCGCGTTGCGCCGGGCCAGGCGATAGGCGAGGTCGTCGCGCTTGCCACTGTCGTACTGACGCATGATCTGGCGCAGGTAGTCGCTGTTGCAGCTTAGGGTGTTGGCGACCACCTGATTGAGGCGCCGACCCTGCCAGTCCGGCAGGATGAGGAACACCGCGGCAGCGGCGATCAGGCTGCCGAGCAGGGTATCGAACAGCCGCGGCCAGATCAGCCCGTAGCCATCGCCGACCTGGTTGAAGCAGAAAAGCACCATCAGCGTGATCGCCGCCGTGGCCAGGGTGTAGCGCGTGCTGCGGGTGGCGAAGAACACCACGCCGGCGACCACCGCGAACAAGGCCTGGATCGGCTGGCTGGGGAACAGATCGAACAGTGCCCAGCCGGCGATGAGGCCGAGCAAGGTGCCGCTGATGCGTTGCACCAGCTTGATTCGCGTGGCGCCGTAGTTCGGTTGGCAGACGAAGACCGTGGTCAGCAGCACCCAGTAACCCTGTTCCGGATGGATGGCATGCAGCACCGCGTAGCCGCAGACCAGGGCGATGGTCATGCGCAGGGCGTGGCGGAACAGCAGCGAAGTCGGCGTCAGCTGCAGGCGAATGCGATTGAATGCCTCGCGCAGGGACTGCGGCTGGCGGTCCAGCAGGCTGCTGTCCTGCTCGCCCTCCAGGGTGCCGGGGTCGCTGGCGCTGGCGAGCTGGCGCTGCAGCGTGGAAAGGTTGCCTGACAGCGCACGCAATGAGCGCAGCAGGCCGCGCCAGGCCGGCTTGTTCTGCTCACGCAGGTGCTCCAGCGAGGCCTGCAGGTCTTCCAGCGCCTGCCCGTTGGCCTCGCTGTAGCGAAACACCTGGCGCATCTGGATGGCCTCGCCGAGGTCGGCGCAGGCGCTGGCCTGCAGCCGCAACAGGCGCTGGCAGCGAAACAGCACATCGCTGTGGAAGAAGGCCTCGGCCAGCGCCTGGTAGGGATAATGCGACGAGCTGACCCGCTCGTGCAGATCCTGGGCGAGGAAATACAGCTTGAGGTAGTGATTGATCTTGCCGCCGCCGCGGCCGTTGCCCAGGCGATTCAGCAGCGTTTCCTTGGCTGCGTTGAGCGCGCTGACGACCCGGCCGTTCTGCTGCGCAAGTTCCAGGCGGCGCTGTTCCACCTCCAGCTGACGCACCGGCTCGAACAACGCGGCCTTGTAGCGAAAATACAGGCCCAGCTCGCGGTACAGCCGCGCCAGACTCTGCTGCACCGGCTGATGGGCGAACAGCGCGTTCCAGCCCACCGACAGCAGGCCGTACCAGGCCGCACCCGCCACCAGCAGCATGGGGTCGCGCCACAGATGCTGCAGTGCGCCATCGCGCTGATCGGCCGCGATCATGCTGTAGATCGCGAGAATCAGGGTGGCCTGGGCAATGGCCCCGTAGCGCTCGCCGAGCGCGCCGAGCATGACCAGCGCAAAGGTGGAAAGCGCCAGACCGGCGACGAACAGCCAGGGGTATGGGAACAGCAGCTCCACCGCGACGGCGGCAATGCTGAAGCACAGCAACGTTACCAGCAGCGCGTTGAGACGTCCGAGCCAGCTGTCGTCGGTTTCCGCCAGCGCGCTGGCGATGATGCCGAGGAACAGTGGAATGATCAGTGTCGGCTGCCCGAGATACCAGCTCAGACCCATGCTGCCGGCCATGGCGATCAGTACGCGCAGGCTGTAGCCGAACTTCTCCAGCGCCCACAGGCGACGTAAGAACTGGCTGAGCGAGGGTTGCGGCATGGAGCGTTCCGTTGGGGGAGGCCAGATTGGACGAAGCTGCCACGAACACTGTCACGGCCGGCTCGTGCGTTCAATCATCCGGGCCGCAGAAGGTCGGCCCGGATACGCGCGTTCAGCAGCAGGCGAACCTTCTCAGAGGACGCGGACCTTTAGCGAGCGGCCCTTGATCTTACCTTCGTTCAGGCGTTTGAGTGCCTGCTTGGCGACGCCGCGCTCGACAGCGACGAACGCCTGGAAGTCGAAGATGGCGATCTTGCCGACCTGGGTCCCGGGGATGCCGGCATCACCCGTCAGTGCACCGAGGATGTCGCCCGGGCGCAGCTTGTCCTTGCGGCCCGCTCCAATGCACAGAGTCGCCATCGGTGGTTGCAATGGCGCGCCGCTCTTGGCCTTGAGCCCGTCCAGTGGCTGCCAGTTGAGCGGTGCCTGCTGCAGCTTTTCGATGGCTTGCGCGCGATGGGCTTCGGCCGGGGCGACCAGGCTCATGGCCAAGCCCTGATTGCCGGCGCGGCCGGTCCGACCGACCCGGTGTACATGTATCTCCGGGTCGCGGGCCAGCTCGACGTTGATCACCATGTCCAGCGCATCGATATCCAGGCCGCGCGCGGCGACATCGGTCGCCACCAGCACCGAGAGGCTGCGGTTGGCGAACATCGCCAGCACCTGGTCGCGGTCACGCTGCTCCAGATCGCCATTGAGCGCCATGGCCGAGATGCCGTTGGCAATCAGGTGATCGACCAGCTCCTGGCACTGCTGCTTGGTGAAGCAGAACGCCACGCAGCTTTCTGGTCGGAAGCTGGCGAGCAGGCGCAGGACCGCGTCCATGCGCTGCTCGGGGTCGATTTCGTAGAAGCGCTGTTCGATCTGTGCATCGTCATGCAGGGCTTCGGCACGCACTTGCTGCGGGTCGCGCATGAAGCTCGCGGACAGCTGCTTGATGCCGGCGGGGGAGGTGGCTGAGAACAGCAGGGTCTGCCGCTTGGCCGGTGTCTGGCCGATGATGTCGGCGATGGCGTCGTAGAAGCCCATGTCCAGCATGCGATCGGCTTCATCGAGCACCAGGGTGTTCAGCCCGTCGAGTTTCAGCGTGCCTTTCCTCAGATGTTCCTGGACCCGGCCCGGCGTGCCGACGATGACGTGCGCGCCATGCTCCAGCGAAGCGATCTGCGGTCCGATGGAGATGCCGCCGCACAGCGTGAGGATCTTGATGTTGTCCGCCGCCCGTGCCAGCCGCCGCAGTTCCTTGGCCACCTGGTCGGCCAGCTCGCGTGTCGGGCACAGCACCAGCGCCTGGCAACCGAAATAACGCGGATTGAGCGGGTCGAGCAGGGCGATGCCGAATGCGGCGGTCTTTCCACTGCCGGTCTTGGCCTGAGCGATCAGGTCGTGGCCCTTGAGCATGACCGGCAGACTCTGCGACTGGATCGGCGTCATCGCCGCGTAGCCGAGGGCTTCGAGGTTCGCCAGCATGGCGGCAGAAAGGGGCAGGGAAGAAAAGGCGGTACTGGGCACGGGAAGGATCTTCGGACGGGGAACGGCCTGCAGTCTATCAGGCCGACGCTGCACGCGCCGGTTGGTGGGCGCTGTAGTGGCTATAGGCTTGCACGGGGAAACGTTTTGCAAGACCGCCAGACGGAACCCCAAGGCATCGACCTGATCGAAATTTGTCCATTACTCGCTCCCAGGAGGTTGTTTTGTCTCGTGTTCTTTTCCTCGCCGGGCTGTTGGCGCTACCCGCGTTCGCCGACGAGCCCACCCTTTATGGACGTTATGAACACATCAAGGTCGCGGAGATCGGCAAGACCCTTCCCGCCAAGATGGATACCGGTGCCATGACCGCATCCCTGTCAGCGCGCGATATCGAGCAGTTCAAGCGAGATGGCGAGGACTGGGTGCGTTTCCGCCTGGCCGTCGATGGCGCGGATGACACCCTTTATGAGCAGCGCCTGCTCGGCATCAGTCGGATCAAGACGCGCGCGGAAGAGGCCGGCAATGTCGATCCCGACAGCGAGCCGCCCCGGGCTGAGCGACCGGTGATCGGCATGCAGCTGTGCATTGGCGATCGCCAGCGTGAGGTCGAGGTCAACCTCACCGACCGCAGGCACTTCAGTTATCCGTTGTTGATCGGCGCCGAGACGATTCGTGATCTCAACGCCGCGATCTATCCAACCGAGAAGTACACGGCGGGTCGCCCGGCCTGCTAGCGCGGCATCGCCAGCCAGCGACCATCCGGGCCGGACGGCATCGCCTCCGGCTCGGTCCTGGATATTCCTGCGATCGCACCTCCTCACTGCGGCATGAGCCACCATGCGCCATCTTCCTCCCGCTTCTGGGCTGACGAGTCCCTGCTTGATACTGGCAGTCACCCAGGCGGCGCGATTCGCTTCGGCTTTTGCCCGAACGCTGACCGTCTGGAACGTGCCCGGCTGATCGAAATCCTGCCCCACAGAATGGGTTCGCAAAATAGCGCTTGCAATCCGCAGGAAATATATAAGCGGTAGTTTGATTGCTGATATTTGCGTTTTGGGGATTAACGATAATTAAGAAGTTGAGTTGCCGATATATAAGGCTGCATCTTTCTTTATTTAAATCCGGTTTTTTTTATTCGGTTGTTATTTGGTCATCTGGTGCATATGAGTCACGTGACCGACCGGTCTCGCAAGTGCGCCAGCGAGTCGTTCGACCTCGGTGCGAGTCTCCGCGTCACCCCGCCGCACCGGTCGGCGTCAAAACCGTCTGCCGCGAAGGTTACGGCGAGCGGTCTGCACGATGGCTCTTGGCCACCCGAGACCCTCTCTCCAGGGGGCTTCCAGCAGCTGAATTGGTCTACTCTTGTTGTTCGTCAGACTAAAGTCGGGGCTTTCATTCATTAACCCACCCCTGTTAAATTCAGGATGTGGGTTCCCTTCACACGCAATAAAAATAAGGCGGAGAACGTCAATGGCCGACAACGATAAAGAAAATGCTGCTGCGTACTGGAAGGCGAATGTTCGCCTCATTACATGGAGCTTGGTGGTTTGGGCTCTGGTCTCTTATGGTTTTGCAATCCTCTTGCGTCCTCTGCTCTCCGGAATCCCAGTCGGGGGTACGGATCTAGGCTTCTGGTTCGCTCAACAGGGTTCCATCATCACGTTCATTTTGATCATCTTCCACTACGCGTGGCGGCTGAACAAACTGGACAAGGAATTCGGGGTTGAGGAGTAACCACAATGAGCCAATATTGGATCAACATGCTGTTCGTGGGCGCCTCGTTCCTGCTTTATATCGGGATCGCGGTCTGGGCTCGCGCCGGGTCAACTAAAGAGTTCTATGTCGCTGGTGGGGGCGTTCACCCTGTAACCAACGGCATGGCAACGGCGGCAGACTGGATGTCTGCAGCCTCCTTCATTTCCATGGCCGGTCTGATCGCCTCTGGCGGTTACGCCACTTCGGTCTACCTGATGGGCTGGACTGGTGGCTATGTGCTGCTGGCGATGCTGCTGGCGCCCTACCTGCGCAAGTTCGGCAAGTTCACCGTGCCGGACTTCATCGGTGACCGTTTCTACAGCCGTGGCGCTCGCCTGGTAGCTGTCGTCTGCCTCATCCTCATCTCCGTTACCTACGTAATCGGTCAGATGGCTGGTGCTGGCGTGGCGTTCTCCCGCTTCCTGGAAGTGAGCAACTCCGCTGGTATCTGGATTGCTGCTGCCATCGTGTTCGCCTACGCGGTATTCGGCGGCATGAAGGGCATCACCTACACCCAGGTGGCGCAGTACGTGGTTCTGATCATCGCCTACACCATTCCGGCCGTGTTCATCGCCATGCAGCTGACTGGCAACCCGATCCCGATGTTCGGCATGTTCAGCACCCATACCGAATCCGGTCTGCCGCTGCTGGAAAAACTGGACGCCGTCGTTCAGGACCTGGGCTTCGCTGCCTATACCGCTGACGTCGACAACAAGCTGAACATGTTCCTGTTCACCCTGTCGCTGATGATCGGTACTGCTGGTCTGCCGCACGTAATCATTCGCTTCTTCACCGTACCGAAGGTGGCCGACGCCCGCTGGTCCGCTGGCTGGACGCTGATCTTCATCGCCCTGCTGTACCTCACCGCCCCGGCCGTTGGCTCGATGGCGCGCCTGAACCTGGTAGACACCATCTATCCGGAAGGCCCGACTGCCGACGCGATTCGCTATGAAGATCGTCCGGAGTGGGTGCAGACCTGGGAACGTACCGGTCTGATCAAGTGGGAAGACAAGAACGCCGACGGTCGTGTGCAGATGTACAACGACGCTAACGCCGCCTTCACTCCGACCGCTACAGAGCGTGGCTGGAACGGCAACGAGCTGACCGTGAACAATGACATCATCGTTCTGGCCAACCCGGAGATCGCCAACCTGCCGGGCTGGGTCATCGGTCTGATCGCTGCGGGTGCTATCGCTGCTGCGCTCTCGACTGCTGCGGGTCTGCTGCTGGCGATTTCGTCTGCCATCAGTCATGACCTGATCAAGACACTCATCAATCCGAAGATCAGCGAGAAGAACGAAATGCTGGCCGCTCGTCTGTCCATGACGGCGGCGATTCTGCTGGCAACCTGGCTGGGTCTGAACCCACCTGGCTTCGCCGCGCAGGTGGTGGCTCTGGCGTTCGGTCTGGCGGCAGCGAGCCTGTTCCCGGCACTGATGATGGGTATCTTCTCCAAGCGCGTGAACAGCAAGGGTGCTGTCGCCGGTATGCTGGTTGGTGTGATCTCCACCGCGGTGTACATCTTCCTGTACCTGGGCTGGTTCTTCATCCCGGGCACCGCAAGCATCCCGAACACGCCTGATCAGTGGTGGATGGGCATCTCCCCGCAGGCCTTCGGTGCCGTGGGTGCGATTCTGAACTTCGCTGTTGCCTACGCCGTTTCGATGGCTACCGAGGCTCCGCCGCAGGAGATTCAGGATCTGGTCGAGAGCGTTCGTACCCCGAAGGGTGCTGGCGTTGCACTTGATCACTAACTGATAATGCAGCCGGACGTCAGACCTGCTCTGACACAAGGTTGAGGTAGAAGTCGGGCTTCCATATGGAAGCCCGATTTTTTTAGGGGGAGTTGTATATGTTCTGGCATTTAATCGCGGCAATCGTCGCAGGTGTGGCGGGGGGCGGGATCGGCCCGCTGTTGGGCTC
>NZ_AOFQ01000051.1 GCF_000495915.1 Stutzerimonas chloritidismutans AW-1 | reverse complement strand
ACCCGGGACCAGCCAAAAGCCGATCCAGCAGGGTGGCCTGCTGAAGTTCGTCTACGGTGGCGAATACCACGCGTACAACCCGGATGTAGTCAGCGCGCTGCAGGTCGCGGTGCAGAGCGGCGATTACAGCCGCTTCAAGGAATACACCGCGTTGGTCGACCAGCGTCCGGTGGCCATGCTCCGCGACTTGCTCAAGGTCAAGGTGGCTGAGCAGCCGCTGGCGCTGGAAGAGGTCGAGCCGCTTGAGGCGATTCTCAAGCGGTTTGATTCCGCTGGTATTTCGCTGGGCGCCCTGTCGCCGGAAGCCCACGAAGCCATCGCCGCGGCGATGAACCGCATCGGCGCGCGCTCGAACTCAGGTGAGGGCGGTGAAGACCCGGCCCGCTACGGCACCGAGCGCAGCTCGAAGATCAAGCAGGTAGCGACCGGCCGCTTCGGTGTCACGCCGGAATACCTGGTCAACGCCGAAGTGCTGCAGATCAAGGTCGCCCAGGGCGCCAAGCCCGGTGAAGGCGGCCAGTTGCCTGGTGGCAAGGTCAACGGCCTGATCGCGCGGCTGCGCTATGCAGTACCGGGCGTCACACTGATCTCTCCGCCGCCGCACCACGACATCTACTCCATCGAGGATCTGGCCCAGCTGATCTTCGACCTCAAGCAGGTCAACCCGCAGGCGCTGGTTTCGGTCAAACTGGTGGCCGAGCCGGGCGTGGGTACCATCGCCGCCGGTGTGGCCAAGGCCTATGCCGACCTCATCACCATCTCCGGCTACGACGGTGGCACCGGCGCTTCGCCGCTGACCTCCATTCGCTATGCCGGCTCGCCGTGGGAGCTCGGCCTGGCCGAAACCCACCAGACCCTGCGCGGCAACGACCTGCGCGGCAAGGTCCGGGTGCAGACCGATGGCGGCCTGAAGACTGGCCTCGACGTGATCAAGGCCGCGATCCTCGGCGCCGAAAGCTTTGGCTTCGGTACTGCGCCGATGATCGCGCTGGGCTGCAAGTACCTGCGCATCTGCCACCTGAACAACTGCGCCACCGGCGTTGCCACGCAGAATGAGCAGCTGCGCAAGGATCACTTCATCGGCACCGTCGACATGGTGGTCAACTTCTTCCAGTTCGTCGCCGAAGAAACCCGCGAGTGGCTGGCCAAGCTGGGCGTGCGTAGCCTGGGCGAACTGATCGGGCGTACCGATCTGCTCGAAGTGCTGCCGGGTGAAACGGCCAAGCAGAACAACCTGGATCTGTCGCCCCTGCTCGGCAGCAGCAACATCGCCGCCGACAAGCCGCAATTCTGCTTGGTCGAGAAGAACCCGCCGTTCGACCAGGGCCTGCTGGCCGAAGAAATGGTCAAGCTCGCCAAAGGCGCCATCGATGCCAAGAGCGGTGGTGAGTTCGAACTGGAAATCTGTAACTGCGACCGCTCCATTGGTGCCCGTGTCTCCGGCGAGATCGCTCGCCAGCATGGCAACCAGGGCATGGCCGGTGCGCCGATCACCTTCCGCTTCAAAGGCACTGCCGGCCAGAGCTTCGGCGTCTGGAACGCCGGTGGCCTCAATCTCTATCTGGAAGGCGATGCCAACGATTACGTCGGCAAGGGAATGACCGGCGGCAAGCTGGTGGTCACGCCGCCGCAGGGCGCCAGCTATCGGTCCCAGGATTCGGCGATCATCGGCAACACCTGTCTGTACGGCGCTACTGGCGGCAAGCTGTTCGCTGCAGGTACCGCGGGTGAGCGTTTCGCGGTACGCAACTCTGGCGCCCACGCAGTTGTCGAGGGTACTGGCGACCATTGCTGCGAGTACATGACCGGTGGCTTCGTCTGCGTGCTTGGCAAGACCGGACACAACTTTGGCTCGGGCATGACCGGTGGTTTCGCCTATGTGCTGGACATGGACAACAGTTTCGTGGACCGGGTGAACAACGAGCTGGTCAACCTGCAGCGCATCACCGGCGAGGCGATGGAAGCCTATCGCAGCCATCTGCAGGACGTGCTGCGCGAATACGTTGCTGAAACCGCGAGTGAGTGGGGGGCTGAGCTGCTGGATAATCTCGACGACTACCTGCGTCGGTTCTGGCTGGTCAAGCCCAAGGCGGCCAACCTGGCTTCGCTGCTGTCGAGCACCCGGGCCAACCCGCAATAACAATAAGCCGCTTCAGGCAGCGGCCCCAGCCAACGCGGGGCCGTTGCTCACCCTGATTGTCTTGCAGCCGTATGTATTGCCTACGGTTGCTGTTGAGAGGTTTTGAAATGACTGAACGTCTGAATAACGACTTCCAGTTCATCGAGGTCGGGCGCAAGGATCCGAAGAAGAAGCTGCTGCGCCAGCGCAAGAAGGAGTTCGTCGAGATCTACGAACCCTTCAAGCCGCAGCAGGCCTGCGAACAGGCTCACCGCTGCCTGGGTTGCGGCAACCCCTATTGCGAGTGGAAGTGCCCGGTCCACAACTATATTCCCAACTGGCTCAAGCTGGTCTCAGAGGGCAACATCCTCGCGGCCGCCGAACTGGCGCACCAGACCAACACCCTCCCAGAAGTCTGCGGTCGCGTCTGCCCGCAGGATCGTCTCTGCGAGGGCGCCTGTACCCTGAACGACGGCTTCGGCGCTGTAACCATCGGCTCGGTGGAGAAGTACATCGCCGATACTGCCTTCGCCATGGGCTGGCGGCCCGACATGTCCAAGGTCAAGCCGACCGGCAAGAAAGTCGCGATCATCGGTGCCGGCCCGGCAGGGCTGGGCTGTGCCGATATTCTCGTGCGCAACGGCGTGACCCCGGTGGTGTTCGACAAGAACCCCGAGATCGGCGGTCTGCTGACCTTCGGCATTCCCGAGTTCAAGCTGGAGAAGACCGTACTCAGCCGTCGTCGCGAAATCTTCGGCGGTATGGGCATCGAGTTCCGTCTTAACACCGAGGTAGGCAAGGACATCACCATCGACCGGCTGCTGGCCGATTACGATGCCGTGTTCATGGGTATGGGCACCTACACCTACATGAAGGGCGGCTTCCCTGGTGAAGACCTGCCGGGCGTGTACGACGCGCTGGATTTCCTCATCGCCAACGTCAACCGCAACCTCGGCTTCGAGAAGTCTGCCGAAGACTTCATCGACATGAAGGGTAAGAAGGTCGTGGTGCTGGGCGGCGGTGATACCGCGATGGACTGCAACCGCACCTCCATTCGCCAGGGTGCGAAGAGCGTGACCTGCGCCTACCGTCGTGATGCGGCGAACATGCCGGGCTCGCGCCGCGAAGTGAAGAACGCCAAGGAAGAGGGCGTGAAGTTCCTCTTCAACCGCCAACCCATCGCGATCGTCGGCGAAGGTAAGGTTGAGGGTGTAAAGGTGGTCGAGACACGTCTCGGCGCACCAGACGCCCGCGGTCGCCGCAGCCCGGAGCCGATTCCGGGTTCCGAGCAGGTGCTGCCGGCCGATGCCGTGGTCATCGCCTTTGGTTTCCGTCCGAGCCCGGCACCGTGGTTCGAAGCCCAGGGCATCCAGATCGACAACCAGGGCCGCGTCGTGGCACCCGAGGTGGGTCAGTTCAAGCACCAGACCAGCAACCCGAAGATCTTCGCCGGCGGCGACATGGTCCGCGGCTCCGATCTGGTGGTGACGGCGATCTTCGAAGGTCGTCAGGCTGCCGAAGGCATCATGGATTATCTCGGCGTCTGATCGGGCGTTGCCGGGCATCGAAGGGCGCCCGGAGTGGCCTGATTTGAATCAAGCCCATAGCTAAATGGCACGGCGCTCGCCGTGCCTTTTTTTTTCTGCTTTGCGACAATGCACGGCACTTTTACGCTGGAACCCTGCCATGACCGTCTTGAAGAACGACCGCTTCCTTCGTGCCCTGCTCAAGCAGCCTGTCGACGTCACCCCGGTGTGGATGATGCGCCAGGCCGGCCGCTATCTGCCCGAGTACCGGGCCAGCCGCGCCAAGGCCGGTGACTTCATGAGCCTGTGCATGAATCCCGAACTCGCTTGCGAGGTGACGCTGCAGCCGCTGGATCGCTATCCGCTGGATGCCGCGATCCTGTTCTCCGACATCCTCACCGTGCCGGACGCCATGGGTTTGGGTCTGTACTTCGAGACCGGCGAGGGACCGCGCTTCAAGAAGGTGGTGAGCACCGTTGCGGACATCGAGGCGCTGCCGATTCCCGATCCGGAGAAGGACCTGGGCTATGTAATGGACGCAGTGCGTACCATTCGCCGTGAACTCAATGGCCGCGTGCCGCTGATCGGGTTCTCCGGCAGCCCCTGGACCCTGGCGACCTACATGGTCGAGGGCGGCTCGTCGAAGGATTTCCGCAAGTCCAAGGCGATGCTCTACGAGAACCCGCAGGCGATGCACGCCCTGCTGGACAAGCTGGCGCAGTCGGTCACCAGCTACCTCAATGGCCAGATCCTCGCCGGTGCCCAGGCGGTGCAGATCTTCGATTCCTGGGGTGGCAGCCTGTCGGCCGCGGCCTATCAGGAGTTCTCCCTGGCCTACATGCGCAAGATCGTCGATGGCCTGATTCGCGAACATGACGGCCGCCGCGTGCCGGTCATCATGTTCACCAAGGGCGGCGGCCTCTGGCTGGAATCGATGGCCGACTCGGGCGTCGAGGCGCTGGGGCTGGACTGGACCTGCGATATCGGCGAGGCACGCCGCCGCGTCGGCGGCAAGGTCGCGCTGCAGGGCAACATGGACCCGAGCGTGCTCTATGCCAAGCCCGATGCCATCCGCGCGGAGGTGGCGCGCATTCTGGCCAGCTTCGGCCATGGCGAAGGCCACGTGTTCAACCTGGGCCACGGCATCACGCCGGAAGTCGATCCCGCTCATGCCGGCGCCTTCATCGAGTCGGTCCACGAGCTGTCGGCGCAGTACCACGGCTGATTTGCCAGCGGCTCCAGGAAAACGCCCCGCATTTGCGGGGCGTTTTGCTTTACCGGCTCAGTGAGCCGCTTGCGGCTCCGGCAGTGGGCGCAGGCGCGCCAAGTGCAGGGCCACGGCGAGGGCGATCAGCAACAGCGAGGCGATGAACAGACCTACGCCGTCCCAGCCGGCAGCGTGCCAGAAGACGCCGCCCAGCGTGCCGGCGATGCTCGAGCCCAGGTAGTAGCTGAACAGATAGAGCGACGACGCCTGGCCGCGAGCCTGTTGCGCGCGGCGGCCGATCCAGCTGCTGGCCACCGAATGGGCGCCAAAGAAACCGAAGGTGAACAGCAGCATGCCCAGCAGTACCAGCGGCAGTCGGTCGAACAGGGTCAGGGCCACGCCTGCCAACATGAGGGCGATTACCAGCCAGAACACTCGGCGCCGGCCGAAGCGATCAGCGAGCGCGCCCACCTGTGCCGAACTGTAGATGCCCGACAGATAGAGCACCGCCAGCAGGCCGATCATGGTCTGGCTGAGGTGGAACGGCTCGGCAATCAGCCGATAGCCGATGTAGTTGTACAGCGTGACGAAGCTGCCCATCAGCAGGAACCCCTGCAGGAACAGCCACGGCAGGCCGGCATCGCGAAAATGCAGCGTGTAGCCCTGCAGCAAGCCGCGTAGGCGCAACGGGCGTGGGTGGAAGTGCCGCGACTCCGGCAGGAAGCGCCAGAGCAACAGCGCCGCCAGTAGCGCCAGACCGCCCATCACTCCGAGCACGCTGTGCCACGACAGGTAGTCCACCAGCACGCCGCTCAGCAAGCGTCCGCTCATGCCGCCGATGGCATTGCCGCCGATATACAGCCCCATCGCCAGGCCGAGGTGTTGCGGGTGAATCTCTTCGCTCAAGTAGGTCATGGCCACCGCAGCCACCCCGCTGAGCGCCAAGCCCACCAGCGCGCGCATCAGTAGTACGCCTTCCCAGCTAGGTGCGAGTGCACTGCCGACGGTGAACACGGCGGCAGCGAGCAGGGAGACGACCAGCACCTGCTTGCGGCCGATGGCATCGGAGATCGGTCCGGTGATCAGCAATCCGACGGCCAGTGTCAGGGTCGAGAGCGAAAGGATCAGGCTGCTCTGCGCTGCGTTGATGCCGAACGCCTGCGACAGCATGGGCATCATCGGCTGCACGCAGTACAGCAGGGCGAAGGTGGCGAAGCCGCCAGCGAACAGGGCCAGGGCAGTGCGCGCGAAGCGCTGCGTGCCTTTCTCGGTATGGCTGATGGGCGCGCCAGGCGCAGGTATCTCTGCTGACGCGCCACTGGCGCCGTGCGTACTGCTCACGATGGAGACCTCTGTCCGATTCGCTTTTTCCGGCCAAAAGCAGCCCGTTACGCCTGTGATCCCTTTTCGATCAAGGGGCGCGACTGCTGTTGTTCGGGTTTATGGGCGAAATGATAGGAAGCTTTGTTTAAGCTATCCAATATATTATTCGACCTTATTGATATGTTTTACGAATCGTTTGGAGCGCACGTGGAACTGAGACATCTACGCTATTTCGTGGCAGTGGCCGAAGAGCTGCACTTCGGTCGAGCAGCCGAACTGGTGCGCATCTCTCAGCCGCCGCTTAGCCAGCAGATCCAGGCCCTTGAACAGGAACTGGGCGTGCGCCTGTTCGATCGCACCAACCGCCGGGTGTCGCTGACCGACGCGGGGCGGCTGTTTCTCGACGAGACCCGGCGCACGCTGGCTCAGGTGGACAAGTCGGTCGATGTGGTGCGGCGTGCCGAGCAGGGTGAGATCGGCGAGTTGCAGGTTGGCTTCACCTCGTCAGCGCCCTTTACGTCGATTCTGCCGCGGGCGATTCTGGCCTTCCGCCAGGCCTTCCCAGCGGTGCACCTCGCGCTGCAGGAGATGACCAGCAAGCAGGTGATCGACGCGGTGCAGGACGAGACGCTGCAGGTCGGCATGATCCGTCCCTTTGTCTTGCCGCCGGGCCTGCAGACCGTCGAGCTGTTCAGCGAGCCACTGGTAGCGCTGATGCATACGGGGCATTCGCTTGCCGAAGCAGGGGAGGAGGGCCTGGCTCTGGCGGAGCTGGCCGACGAGCCCTTCGTGTTCTTTCCGCGCAGCTACGGCACCGGGCTCTACGATCAGTTGCTCAATCTGGCGCGACAGGCGGGATTCAGCCCGCGCATCGCGCAGGAAGCGAACGAGGCTCTGACAATTATCGGACTGGTCGCGGCGGGATTGGGCGTGTCGGTGCTGCCGGCATCCTTTCGCCGTATCCGTATCGACGGAGTGCGCTTCCGCACTCTGTCGGATCAGGACGCCACCACAGCCGTGTGGCTGGTCAAGCGCCGCCAGGAGCAGTCGCCGCTAGCACAGGCCTTCATGGATCTGGTGACGCGCGAGGCATTGCGGCAGCGCTGACGCCGCACCCGCAATGGTGGTTCAGGGCTGCTTGTAATGAGCGGGTGTTTCGCCCTTGTCCTGTTTCGGAACACGGGTCACGCGGATATCGGTGATGCCCATGACTTCGGCCTGCTCCAGCAGCCGCGCCTCGTCGGCGTCGGCCTTCGGCATCACCAGGCTGTTCTCGGCATCGGCATTGTGCAATTGGATGAGATGGCGCGCGGCTTCACCCTGGGACAGGCTGTCGACATCCGCGTCGTAGGTCTCGGCGCGTGGGTCGTTCTGGTAGATGTAGTTGATTTCGAAGGTGTGCGAAGACTTGCCGAACATGAGGCGCTCCAGTCGAGTTCACTGATGCTCAGTGGACTCGACGGCACCGCCAATCGTTCCGACGGGCATCGATGGAGGCATGTAGAGCCGATGCTTAGCCCGCGCATCGGCCCGGGATGATCAACGGACGTTGGCGAGATCAGCCTTGATCGCGACGCCAGCCATGATGGCGCCAGCATGGCATTCGTATTTCTCGCTGTCCTTGTACTCGACGTGCTTGTAGTTGCTGGCGATGTTCACCACGGCATTGGCGCCGGCAGCCTTGGCGGCCTGCTGCATGGCGATCAGCGCCGATTGCAGCGCCCAGCTGCAGGCGCCTTCGTCCGTCTTGTTGAAGGCGTTGGTCTTCTTGCTGGTGGTAACACCGCTACGCACGACCTTGGCATTCTTCGGCGTCTTGCCGGCCAGGTAGAACTTGACGCTGCCATCCAGGCGGCCGGCCTGGGTGGCCTCGGCGACAACGGCGTCGAACGGCAGGTAGTGGGTGGTATCACGGGCCTGGCTGATGCCTGGCAGTACCAGAAGCGTCAGCGCTGTGCCTATCCATGCGGTTGCTCTCATCGGCTTTTTCCTTGCGGTTGTGGGTGAAAATCAGGCCCAGCGGCGGAAGATCAGCGAGGTATTGATCCCGCCAAAGGCGAAATTGTTGTTCATTACATATTCGTGCTGCATGACGCGCGGCGCACCCTGCAGATAGTCGAGCTCGCCGCAGCGCGGGTCGACCGAATCCAGATTGAGCGTATGGATGTAACGATCGCGGTTCATCATCTCGATGCTGAACCAGGACTCCAGCGCCCCGCACGCGCCCAGTGTGTGGCCGAGATAAGACTTCTGCGAGCTGATCGGCATGCTGCTGCCGAACAGTGCCTGGGTCGCCTGGGTTTCGGCGATGTCGCCCTGCTCGGTGGCGGTGCCATGGCCGTTCACGTAACCGATGGCCGCCGGTGCGAGCCCGGCATCTTCCAGAGCCAGCTCCATGGCCCGGCGCATGGTCAGTTGCTCGGGCTTGGTGGCGTGCTGGCCGTCGGCGTTGCTGCCGAAACCGACCAGTTCGGCGTGAATCGTCGCGCCGCGGGCCAGCGCATGTTCCAGTTCCTCGAGCACCAGCATGCCGGCGCCTTCGCCGATCACCAGGCCGTCCCGGTCGCTGTCGTAGGGGCGTGGCGAGGTATGCGGTGCGTCATTCTTCAGGCTGGTGGCGTAGAGGGCGTCGAAGACCATGGCCTCGGTGGCGCACAGCTCCTCGGCACCGCCGGCGAGCATCAGCGGCAGCCGACCGAACTTGATCGCCTCGTAGGCGTAGCCGATGCCCTGGCTGCCGCTGGTGCAGGCGCTGGAGGTCGGGATCACCCGACCGGTGAGGCCGAAGAAGATGCTGATATTGGCCGCCGTGGTGTGCGGCATCATGCGGATGTAGGAATTGGCATTGAGCCCGTCTGCCACCGAATTCAGCAGCATGTTGCCGAACGCCTTGATCTCCTCGGTGCTGCCGGTGGAGGAACCGCAGGCGACGCCCATGCGGCCGTCGCGGATCAAGGCGTCGTCCAGCAGGCCAGCATCGGCCAGCGCACACTCGGCGGCCAGCACCGACAGCCTTGATACGCGCCCCATGCTGCGCAGTTGCTTGCGCGTCCAGTGCGCCGGTACGACGAAGTCGTCCACGGGACCGGCCAGCCGGGTGTTCAGCTCGGTGAAGCGATCCCACTCATGCATGCGGCGGATGCCGCTACGGTTAGCGCTGAATTTGGCTTCGATGCTTGCCCAGTCACTGCCCAGCGAGGTGATGCCGGCCATGCCGGTGACGACTACACGTCTGCCGCCCATCAGCACAGCCCTCCGTTGACGGCGATGACCTGCCGGGTGATATACGCCGCCTCGGCGGACATGAGGAAATTCACCGCACCGGCGACCTCTTCCGGGGTGCCCATGCGCTGCGCCGGAACCATCTTCAGCATTTCTTCGATGGGCAGTTCGGCATCGAGCATATCGGTATCGATCAGCCCGGGTGCAACGCAGTTGACGGTGATCCTGCGCTTGCCCAGCTCCACCGCCAAGGCCTTGGCCGCACCGATGACGCCGGCCTTCGAAGCGCTGTAGTTGACCTGGCCGCGGTTGCCGATCAGGCCGGAAACCGAGGTGATGCAGACGATGCGCCCCGGCTGGCGGCGGCGAATCATCGGCATGCTCAGCGGCTGCAGCACGTTGTAGAAACCGTCCAGGTTGGTGCGCAGTACCTGGTCCCAGTCATCGTCGGTCAGCGCCGGGAAGGCGCCGTCGCGGGTCAGGCCGGCGTTGCAGACCACCCCGTAGTAGGCGCCGTGCGCTTCGACGTCGGCTTCCAGCTCACGCCGGCAAGCGGCGCGGTCGGCGATGTCGAATTGGAGGATGCGCGCGCTGCGACCCATCGCCTGGATCTCGGCCTGGACCGCTTCGGCCTGGTCGCGACGCGAGCGGCAGTGCAGCACGATGTCGTGGCCAGCCTGGGCCAGACGCAGCGCGATGGCGCGACCGATGCCGCGACTGGAGCCGGTGACGAGGACGGTTTCACTCATGGGGCAGACTCTTGTAGGTAACTCGCCACTTCGGGCGGGCGGAACACGTTCAGGCGGGCCTCGGCATGGATGCCGGGCCCGTCGAGATGACATTCGAAGACGCCCATGCCGTTATCGTCCTGCAGAGAGCGATGGGCACGGACGCGGAGGTCGGCGCCAGCCGGAAACGCTTCGACATTGCACTGGTAGCTACGGGTACCGAGCAGAAAGCCCAGCTCCACCGGTTGGCCGGCCTGGCGTGCGTGGCAGCCGGCGAACGCGGCGACGCTCTGCGCCATGATCTCCACGCCGACCCAGGCCGGCAGGCTGCCGTCGGCGGCGCTGAGCAGGCCGTCGGCACGCACCTGCAGCACGGTTTCCACACTGTCGTCGTCGAAACGCTCGACGCCGTCGAGCAGAATCATGTCGCCGGCATGCGGCAGCAGCTCGGCGATGGGCCAGTCGATCACCGAGCATCCCCCAGAATCAGGCTGATGTTGTTGCCACCGAAGGCGAAGGAATTACTCATCATTCGTCGCGGCCTTGTTGGATTCATTCGGGTACCCGCTGCTACCAGAAGCAATGCCGGCAACGCCGGATCGGGCTCGCCATCCCAGCGGTGCGGTGGCAGCTGCTGATCGGGATTCAGGGGTGATAGCGACAACCAGCAGAACGCCGCCTCCAGCGCGCCGGCCGCGCCGAGGGTGTGGCCGGTCAGCGGCTTGCTCGATGAGCAGGGCACCCCATGGGGGAACAGCGCGGCGACGGCGACGCTCTCCATTGCGTCGTTGTGGGGCGTGGCAGTGCCGTGCAGGTTGAGGTAGGCGATCTGCTTGGGTGTGCAGTTGGCGCGGGCCAGCGCCTGGCGCATCGCGCTCAGGGCGCCGCGGCCGTCGGGATCGGGCGCTGAGATGTGATGGGCGTCGGAACTCGCACCGCCGCCGAGCAGGGCGATGTTGGTTTCGCCGTCGGTATCGCGGGTCATCAGGAACAGCACTGCTGCCTCACCGATGTTGATGCCGTTGCGGTTGCGCGAGAACGGGTTGCACAACGTCTCGCTGGTGGCTTCCAGCGCGGAAAAGCCCTGCAGGGTGAGATCGCTCAGGCTGTCGACGCCGCCGCAGAGCACCGCGTCGCATAACCCGGCATCGAGCAGGCGCTTGGCGCTGAGCAGCGCACGGGCGCTGGAGGTGCAGGCCGTGGAGATCGAGTAGCAGGGGCCGGCCAGTTGCAGCCATTCACCGAGAAAGCTTGCCGGTGCCGCCAGCTCTTGATGCGCGTAGTGGTAGCCGGGCGGAAAGGCGCCGTCGTGCAGCAGGCCGGCAATACCTTGCGCAGCTTCCTGGATGCCCGTGGTGCTGGTGCCCAGCACGATGCCAATACGATTCTGGCCGTAACGGCTGATGGCCGTTCGGATATCGCTTTCAATCTGCAGCGCGGCAGCCAGCAACAGCTGATTGTTGCGCGTGGCATGACGCGGATCGTCGCAGGGCAAAGCTGGTAGTGCGCAGCGGGCCGCTCCCACTGGTAACCGACGGCCGGCCACCGGCTGCGGGTGAACCTGCATGCCCGATGTATCGCCGGCAAACAGCCGTCCGGCGACCTCGGCCTTGCCGCTGCCGAGCGCACAGATCACGCCGAGGGCGTTGAGGTAGGCGGTCATCGGTGCTGGCTTCCGGTCATGTCGGGCAAGGGGGCGACACCATAGGTCAGACCCGGCGCCACGTCGAGTTCGAAGCTCAGTGCCGATCGATAGCGCACCTGCCAACGCACGTCGCCAGCCTGGCGCAGCCTTCGCTCAGCGGGATCATGCTGTTCGGCCGCGCTGCCATACAAGGCGGCAAGTTGATCGTGCTCGGTCAAGGCGAACAGCAGTGCGGCGAACAGTTCGCGCGCCTCTGGATTGGGTCGTAGCAGCCCATCGGCGTGCCAGTCGCCGTCGCGCAGTTGTTGCCGCGCGAGCGGAATGCCCAGCGGATCGAGCAGCGTCCAGCGCAGTGCGGCGTCTTCGCGCTGGACCACCAGCAACCAGTCCGCCGGCTCGCTCCCCTGGCGCTGCACATGCAGCTGCAGCGGCACGACCAGCGCTGGCGTGGTTGCCGGCAGCGGCGCGCGCGCCGCGCAGCCCGCCAGCAGCACGAAGCACAGGCCGAACAGCAGCCGTATCATTTCAGTCTGCTCACGCACCGGCATCCGCCGAGCAGAGTTCGGCCAGTACGCGCAGACGGCGTTTGGGTTCGGCGACATAGGGGTTATTTTCGTCCCAGGCATAGCCGGCGAGGATCGAGCTGATCATCCGGCGGATCTCCGGCTGGGCATGTTCGTAGTAGATCACGTCCTGGAAGCTGCAATCGTACCAACCCTCCACATAGGTCCGGAAGGTATCGACCCCGCGCTTGAGCGGAGTGGCGAACTCGGTCTCCCAGTCCACCGTTTCTCCGCTCAACTGGCGGTGCAATACGGCGGCGGCCATGTGCGCCGAGCGCATGGCGATGGTTACGCCGGAAGAGAACACGGGGTCGAGGAACTCGGCAGCATTGCCGAGCAGGGCGAAGCCCTGACCATGCAGGCTCTTGACGTTGGCCGAGTAGCCGCCGATCAGACGCGCCGGGGTATCCCATTCGGCATTCTTGAGTATGCGTTTGAGGTTTGGCGCCTCCTGGACGAACTCGCGCAGGCAGGCATCCAGATTCACCGGTCGGCCTTCGTAGCGCTCGGCACTGGCGACCACGCCCAGCGAGCAGCGGCCGTTGCTGAACGGGATGGTCCAGTACCAGACGTCACGCAGCTCGGGATGGGTGGTGATGAGAATTTTCTCGCGGTCGAAGCGTGGATCGTCGATGCGGTCCTCGATATGGGTGAAGATCGCCCGGCGCACCGGGAAGCCCGATGGCGCCTCCAGGTCAAGCAGCTGCGGCAGCACGCGGCCGTAGCCACTGGCATCGAGCACGAAGGCGGCGTCGACGCGGTACTCGCTGCCGTCGGCTCGACGGATCTGCAACCACGGCCGTTCGCCGCCGAAGTCCACTGCGGTGACTTCTTCCTCGTAGCGAATCTCCACACCCTGCAGCTCGGCCTGGTCGGCCAGCAGCTTGTCGAAGTCGGCGCGCTGGACCTGGTAGGTGCTGCCGTGGCCGGCGGTGAATTTGTCGCGGAAGTCGAAATCCGTATAGCGCTCGCCCCAGCCGAAGGCCGCGCCGTGCTTGGTCTGGAAGCCCGCGGTGCGCACCGCCTCGAGCATGCCGGCTTCCTCGATGAAGTCCAGGCAGTGGGAAAGCAGGCTTTCGCCGATGGAGAAGCGCGGAAAGCGCTGGCGCTCGATGATCAATACATCGTGACCCTTGCGCTTGAGCAGCGCGCCGGCGATGGCGCCGGAAGGCCCGGCGCCAATGATCACGACTTCACGGTGTTGCAACTCAAGCGGCGCCATAGGGCCTCCCTGCATGTGGTGGTGGATCTTGCTCGATGGTGGCCCAGGGGGCCAGGAAGAAACTGAACGCCAGCCCGAGGCTGACCGTGAGGCCGAAGTTGCTCACCGCCGGCGTGCTGGAAATCGCCAGCAGGCCGAACGATAGCCAGGTGGTGGTGGCCGCGAGCAGCGTGCCGACCAGGCTGACTGCAACACCGCCGACCCGCTCGCGCATGAGGATCGCGTAATCGACGCCGATCGCCGTGACCAGCAGCAGGCCGAACAGCCCGAACAGGGTCAGCGGCTGACCCAGCCAGCCGAGGCTGGCCAGGCTTGCCAGCGCCGCCAGCAACGGCACCGCGATGCAGCGCAAGGCGCCTGTGGCGCCGAACGGCAGGCAGAGCAGGGCGAAGATCAGCAGGCTGGCCAGCACCTTGAGTTCGGCGGCCTGCAGTTTGGTTGCGGCGAACAGCTGGTTGAGCCTGGCGGGTTGATCGACCAGCGTCGTGCCGGGCACATCTCTGGCGATGGCTACCAGCGCTGTGCTGTCGCGCAATCCCTGCAGGCTGATCAGCCCGGCTACGCCATCGCTCGTTTTGCCAAGCCAGAGCGCTCGCCAGGCTTCGCCCAGCGGGCCGGCCAGTGCCGCCTCGATGGTCAGCGGCGGTTGCGCCTGCAGGTACTCGATCTCGGCCCGCAGGGTGTCGACGTCGACGCCAAGCGCCGTCAGCGGCTGGCTGGCGGCGAGCAATTGCGCCAGGGCTGCGCGCAACCGTGCCTGCTCCGGTCCCGGCGCGAGCAACTGGCTCAAGGCGAGGTAGCCAACCAGCCGCTGCTCGGTCTGCAGAGCGTCCAGGCGGTGGCTCAGCTGCGCCTGACGCTCGAGCAGGGTGTCGGCATTTTCCGCACGCACGAGGAAATACTGACTGGTGGGCTGGAAACCGGTGATCGCAGCGATGCGCTCAGCCTGTTGCTGCAATTCGGGTGCGCTGCTGACCCACTGGCGCAGATCGTCCTTGAACGACAGCTGCAGCACGCCGCCGAGACAAAACAGTCCCAGGCCGGCCAGCAGCCAGGGTGTGGCGATGCGCGCCAGTAACGCCTGCCTCAGCTGCAGCCAGCGTTGCGCCCAGCCCAGCGGGCGCGGCCAAGGAGTCAAATGGCCGCTGAACAGCACGGGCAGCAGGCAGGTGGTGCAGAGGAAGGCGCCGAGCAATCCGGCCGCAGAGAACACCGCTACCTGGGTCAGTGCCGGGAAGGGTGTGAAGGCCAGCGCCAGATAGCCGATTAGGTTGGTTAACAGGGCCAGCGCGAGTCCCGGCAGGATCAGGCCAAGTGCGCGCCGGCCGTGCCAAGGCTGCAGCGTCCAGCTCTTGGACAGGAAGTGCAGCGGGAAATCCAGGCTGACGCCGATCAGGCTGGCGCCGAGCACCAGCGTCAGTACGTGCATCTGGCCGAACAGCGCGACGCAGGCGGCGGCCCCCGCCAGCGCGCCGACCAGCACCGGCAAGGCGGCGAGCAGGATGCGCGGCGTGCGGAACAGCCAGAGCAACAGCAGCAGGGTGGTACCCAGCGACAGGCTGCCGATCAGGCTCGCCTCGGCACGGGCCGTGTGTTGGCCATGGGCAGCATGCAGCACGCCGCCGGCACTCAGCAGCTCGCCCCCCGCCGCTTCAATGTCGTCACGAGCTCGTTCGACGAGGGTTGCCACCTGCTGCGGCGAGCCCTCATCGAAGGCATCGCCTTGCGCACGCGCATGTACGACCAGCCAGCGCTGACCAGCATGTTCGGCGACCAGGCTGCCGTCGCTCTCGGCGCGAACGTTGCCCAGCTGCGGCAACCGTTGCAGGGCCAGGCCGGCGATGCCGAGCCAGTCCTGTTCGAGCGGCAGCGGGCTGGCGGCGAACGGGTCGTAGAGGCGCTCGAGGCGCTGTTGGATGAACGACTCCGGATGGTCGACAAGCTGTTGGCGATCGGCAGTCGCGAGCAGACCGAGGGACTGCTCGCGCAGCTGGCGCGCGACGGCCGACAGATCGTCCTGCAGCGTGTCGCGCACCTGGGCGAAGAGGCCGCTGCTGCGTAGTTCGGTGGCTAGGCGCGTGGCCAAGTGCCGGGCCTGTCGCTCGTCGGTGTGGTGGACGAGCAGCATCAGATCGCGCCTGAGCGGTTCCTGCATGCGTTCGGTCGCCCGCTGTTCGAGCGCGTCATGGCTGTCGCTGGGCAGCAGTTGCAGCAGGTTGGCGCTCAATGGCGGGCCGTCGCGCCATTGCCAGGCGCTTAGCGCCAGCAGGCCGAGCAGCGCCAGGCAGAAGAGCGCGACCGGCCAGCGCCGGGGTTGCAGTTGCTCAGTCGACAAGATCGCGTTGCTCGTGGGCCGTGAGGCTGTCGTCGATCTGGCTATCGAGGAGACGGATCAGCGTGCGATCGCCCTGGGCTTCGTTAAGCTCGATCCGAGTCACCGTCTCGCCGCCTTGGATATCGATGTCAGCGAATATCTGCTTGAGCAGCGCGCCGCGTGGCGTCAGCAGCAGACGCCACGCATCGGGGTCGCCTTTCAGCTGCAGGTCGAAGTCGCGCTGCAGCGCCTGGGTGTCGCCGCTCAGTACGGCGAGGAACAGCTGGTTCTGCCGGGCCGAACTGCCCTGCGGGTCGACGGCTTGCCAGCCCTGCTCGCTGCGCCGCGCGATGCCCTGGGCGGTGATGCGATAGTCCTGGCGGATCGGCTGCTGCAACAGCCAGAGCAGGCCGTGGTCGCGGGCGAGCACGAACTGCCCCCGGCTGGTCAGGGGCTGCGGCAGGGCACGAAGATGCTTTTCCTGAATGAAGTCGCCACGCACCACGGCCGGCCCGCTCAGCTGTTCGGCAAGCTGTGGCAGGTCGAAAGTCTGCGCCGTGGCCATGTTGGCCACCATCAACAGGGCGATGGCGGTCAGCCATTTCTTGAAGGTCGGTGTCATGTCAGGGCGCGCTCCACCGCTTCGACGAACACCCGGGGCGAGGCCAGCAGCATCTCGCCGCTGGCGATCTCCACAGCGACCTGCACGGTGCTGCCGCGGGTCATGCGTTCGCCGGTTTCGGCATCGCGGATCAGGTAGTTGATCTTCAGGCGGTTCTCCCACTCCACCAGATCGGCGCGCACCACGATGCGCTGGTTGAAGCGGGCGCCGCGCATGTAGCGCAACTGAACGTCGATGATTGGCCAGGCATAGCCGGCGTCGCGCATCTGCTGGTAGTTGTGGCCGATGCGTTCGAGCAGCGCGCAGCGGGCGACCTCGAAGTACTTGACGTAGTGGCCATGCCAGACCACGTCCATGGAGTCGACATCGAAGAACGGCACGAGCATCTCGACCTCGGCCTGCAGTACGCCATCCTTACGCATAAAGGCTCCAGTGCCGGTTGCGGATCTGTGCGAGACACAGGCGCAGTTCGGCTTCCAGCGCGCGGTCTTCGATCAGCGGCGGGAAGGACTCCGCCAGTTCGCCGTGCATGGCTGCCAGTGGTGCGGGCAGCGGGCGCGCGCCTTCCTGGCGCTGGCGTAGCCAGACGCCCTGCTGGGCAGCGAGCAGCGTGGCGGCGGCAACCTGCTCGCTCAACTCCAGGCTGCGCAGGGCATCGCGGGCGGCGATGGTGCCCATGCTCACCTTGTCCTGGTTGTGGCATTCGGTGGAGCGCGAGAAGACGCTGGCCGGCATGCTGTTCTTCAGCGCTTCGGCAGTCCAGGCGCTGGCGCCGATCTGCACCGCCTTGAAGCCGTGGTTGATCATCGCCGTGGCGGCCGGCGCGCCGGAAAGGTTGCTCGGCAAGCCGTGGTTGTAGCGCGTGTCGACCAGCAGGGCGAGCTGGCGGTCGAGCAGGTCGGCGACGTTGGCCACCAGGTTCTTGAGGCTGTCCATGGCGAAGGCGATATGCCCGCCGTAGAAATGTCCGCCGTGCAGTACGCGCTCGTTGTCGGCATCGATGATCGGGTTGTCGTTGGCGCTGTTCAGTTCGGTTTCGATGAACTGGCGCAGCAGGCCCAGGCTGTCGGCCAGCACGCCGAGCACATGGGGCGCGCAGCGGATGGAGTAGCGGTCCTGCAATCGATGCAGCGGCGCAGCGGGCGCGTCGATGGCCAGGTCCTGGCGAATCCAGGCGGCGACCTGGGCCTGGCCGGGGTGCGGCTTGGCGGCGAACAGGCGCTCGTCGAAGTGCTCCGGGTTACCTTGCAGTGCCACGACGTTGAGCGCGGTGATACGGGTCGCCAGCTGCAGCAGGTAATCGGCACGGGCATAGGCCAGGCAGGCGAGGCCGGTCATCACCGCGGTGCCGTTCATCAGTGCCAGCGCCTCCTTGGGGCGCAGGGTTAAGGGCGTCCAGCCGAGCTGACGGTGCACTTCGGCGGCGCTGCGGCGCTCGCCGCGATACAGCACCTCGCGCTCGCCGGCGAGGGTGGCGGCGACGTAGGACAGCGGGGTCAGGTCGCCGCTGGCGCCGACCGAACCTTCCTCAGGAATCAGCGGCAGCACGTCGTGTTCGAGAAACGCCTGCATGCGCTCGAGCAACTCGACACGCACGCCGGACATGCCGTGGGTCAGCGAGCGCAGGCGCGCGGCGAGCACGGCGCGGGTGGCCTCGGCGTCCAGCAGCTTGCCGAGGCCACAGCCGTGAAAGGTGAACAGGTGCTGCGGCAGCGCCTCGACCTGATGCAGCGGCACCGCCACCACGCAGGAGTCGCCATAGCCGGTGGTAACGCCGTAGATCACGCCTTCGCGGTCCAGCAGGGTGTCGAGAAACTGTGCGCCACGGGCGATGCGGCTGCGAAAGGCCTCGTCCGCCTGCAGTCGTGCCGGCGCGCGGCGCTGCGCCACGGCTAGCACGTCTTCGATGCGCAGAAGGTTTTCACCAAAGATCACGGGCTCAGTCACGACGCGGGTCCTGTGTGTTCCAGAAGGGATAGAAGTTGAACCATTGCAGGGGTGCCTCCAGGCAGCGCGCGGCGAGGCGATCGGCGTAGCGCTGCACCGCCTGCGCGATCACCGCGTCGCGGTCGGCGCGACGCCAGCGGATGCGTTCGGCGAAGGGCTCGAGATGCACATGGAAGCGCCCGTCCTGCTTGAGACAGAACAGCAGGTTCACCTGGCATTCCAGCAGGCCGGCGAGCAGCCAGGGCCCTTGGGGAAAGGCCGCCGGCTGACCGAGGAAGTCCGCCATGGCGGTGCGCCCGCCATGCAGCGGCACCCGATCGCCGGCGATGGCCAGCCATTCGCCGCGCTCCAGGCGCTGGGACAGCTGCAGCATGGTCGCCGGGTCCAGCTCGCTGACCTGGATCAGGCGCAGGTTGTCGGCGCCGGACTGGTCCAGCAGGCGATTGAACTGCTCGGCGTGACGGGTGTGCACCAGCACGTTCATCCGTACTTCGCCGCCCATTTCCGCCAGTGCCCGACAGATCTCCAGGTTGCCCAGGTGCGAGCCGACCAGCAGTTGACCGCGCGGCCCGGCGAGGCTGGCGTGCAGGTTGGCCTGATCGTGGATCACCAGGCGTTCCCGCCCGACTCGCCCGCTCCAGACATCGAGCTTGTCCAGCAGCGCTTCGGCGAAACTCATGAACTGGCGATAGACCGAGCGGGTGCTTGGCTGCAGTTCAGCGCGACCGCTCCAGCGCGTCAGGTTGCCCTGATACTGGCGCGCGCTGTCACGGGCGCTGCGGCCGAAGAGGTAGAAATACAGCACGATCAGATACAGTAGCGGCGCCATGGTGCGCCGGCCGAGCACCCGTACCGCCCAGGCGGTCAGGCGCATCAGGGCGAAACTGCCGCGTTCGCGCTGCGCGGCCCAGTGCGAGGGCATCGGGGCTTCGCTCATCGCTGCAGGCGCCGGGCAAGCAGTCTCGGCGCGCGCAGCAGCATGCCGAAGAACAGCCGGGCATGCATGGCCGAGATCAGCGCATTGTCCAGCCAGAGGCGGAAGTGCGAGACGCCGTCGGCCGGATAATGCACCCGCGTCGGCAGCCAGACCATCGGCTGCTGCTGCCAGTGCAGACGCACCAGGATCTCGGTGTCGAAATCCATGCGCTGGCCCAGGTGCACGCGGTCGATCAACGCCAACGTCGGCTCCAGCGGATAGACGCGAAAGCCGCACATCGAGTCGCGGATCGACAGCGACAGGGTGTTGATCCATACCCAGACGTGTGTGAGGTAACGAGCATACAGACGGCCCTTGGGCACGCTGGCGTCATAGTGCGGATAGCCGCAGATCAGCGCGTCCGGTGCCTGGCTGGCGCGATCGAGAAACAGCCCGACGCCGGAGAGATCGTGCTGGCCGTCGGCGTCGACCTGCAGCGCATGGCTGAAGCCCAGGCGCCCTGCTTCGCGCAGGCCGCTGATCACCGCGCCACCCTTGCCCTGGTTGCACTGATGACGGAGCAGGAAGACCTCAGCTTGCTCTGCCAGCTCGTCGATGACCGCCGCAGCGGCAGGGGAGGAACCATCGTCCACCAGCACGCAGGGCAGGTCCGCGGCACGCAGCGCAGCGACCACTGCGGGCAGGCTGCGCTCGTGGTTGTACACCGGGATCACCGCGCAGGGCTTGAACCAGTCGTCTTCCGGCTGCAAATGCGTTCGAACCACCGCGGTTGCAGCCGCTACGGGTGGCAGCTCGTTCAAAGTGGTCATGGCTGCGCTCCCAGCAGAATGCGCCCGGACGAGCAGGGCTTGTCGTCGTTGTGATAGGTGAAGTACAGCTTGCCGCGCTCATGATCGAATCGCAGGCTCAGTTGCAGCCGGTCGCCGGGCCGGGCGAGCTGCTGGAATTTCAGCACTTCCAAGCCACCGAAACGTGGCGGCAAGTCGTCGATCAGTTCGCGCGCGAGGTCCATCGCCCACTCGATCTGGACGACGCCAGGCAGCACCGGCGTGCGCGGGAAATGGCCGCTGAAGTGCGCCAGATCGAGCGGCACGCGCAGCTCGATCTGCCAGTGATCGTCTTTCCACTGCAGCGCCAGGCGCTCCGGTTGACGGGTGCGAGGTGCTTGCAGCCATGCATCCAGTTCGGCCTGTGGCAACTTGCCCTGAGGATTGACCGGTAGCTCGCGCACCAGCCGCCAGCGGCGCGGCAGGGCGAGTGCCTCGCAGTGGGTGCTCAGCTGTTTGCGCAATGCCTGGGTGACGCTGCGGCGCCCCTGATTGCGTAGCGCGAACACCCCCGCATCGCTCAAGGCGACGAGCGCGCCGAGATAGGCCCGGTTGTCCTGAATCACCCCCAGGCACGCTTCGCGGACGAACGGATGCTCGGCCAGCGCACGTTCCAGCATCGGCAGCGAGATGCGTTTTTCTTCCAGCTTGACGATGCGGTCCAGCCGGCCGCGCAGGGCGAAACGACCATCGGCGTGCAGCTCGGCGCCATCGGCGGTCTGCTCCACATGGCCGCGCCCAAGCCACGGCGACGCCACGCGCAGCGCGCCTTGGTCATCCTGGGCAAGCTCGACGCCCGGTAGCGGCTGCCAGAGTTCGCCACTCTGGCGCCAGGCGATGCCGCCGGTTTCCGAGCTGCCATATATCTCCGTGGGCCACTGGCCAAGGCGCTGATGCAGAAATTCACCAGCTTCTGTTGGCAGCGGGCCGCCGGAGGAAAATACCCGGCACACCTGACGCAATGCCGGCCAGTCGAGGTTGTCGCCCATGCGCTTGAGCAGTGCGGGGCTGGCGACCCAGCAGAACGATCGCTGCTCACGGCTGGCCCGTTGCATGTCTTCGGCGAACGGCAGGGCGCGTCGCAGAAAAGGGCGGCCAGCACAGAGTGGCCAGAGCACCCGAAACAGCAGCCCGTAGATGTGCTGCGTGGCGACGCTGCCAATCACCGCGGAATCGCCGAGATCGGCGCCCCACAGGGCCTCCAGTGCTTCGACTTCACTGGCCAGCTGATGCAGGCGCTTGTCGATCAGCTTGGGCTCGCCGCTGGAGCCCGACGTGCAGAGTGTCAGGCCGAGCAGTTCGGGATCGAGCGCGGCGGCAGCAAGAGGTGCCGCCTGCAGGTCGGCAAGGGCGGTGTCGCCCGCCTGATCGGTCAGCCAGAGGTCCGCCAACGGGCTCAGCCGTGCCCTACTGGCCGGTTGCAGGTCGGCAGGCAGCAGCACGCGGACCCCGGCGCGCCAGGCGCCAAGCATAGCGGTAGCCAGTTGTCCGGCGTCTTCCAGGTGCACAGCGATGGTTCGCACGCCGCGCTGCTGCAGGCCGCCGGCCAGTTGCAGCGCTTTCTGCTGCAGCTGATCGAGCGCAAGCGTGGGGGTGTCGGTTACCGGGCGCGGCGCGCTTCGAACCAGAAGTTCGCACAGCCCAATCCAGTTCACGGGCGCCCCCTCACACGCTGACGCACAAGCCACTCGCCGGAGAACAGCAGGCCCATCAACAGATAGGCGATCAGCCCGTTGTATAGCGTCCACCAGGCCAGCGGCGCCCACAGCGTCAGCGCTGTAGCAATCGAGCCGTTGAAGATGAAGAAGCCTACCCAGACCCTGGTCACCTGCCGCGTATAGCGCACACCTGAAGGCGACAAATCCGGGTCCTGCAGGCGCGCCAGGCGCTCGATGACCGGCATCCCGCTGAACAGGCTGCCGGCGAACAGCACCAGCATGGCCGCGTTGATCAGCACCGGATACCAGCGCAGCAGGGCGGCGTTATCGAGCAGCCCGAGTAGCAGACAGAACAGCAGCGCGGTGCCGGCCGTCCAGCGGCTTGCAGCACCGTCTTTACTCAGCAGGCGGGTCAGCCAGAGCGCTCCTAGGAGCGCCGCGAAGATCCGCGGCGAGAGGTGCTCGATACCGAAATAGACGGCGAAGGGATATGCCAGCCCGATGAGGAGCAGCACGAAACCCGCCATCCGCGTCACGCCGGCCGGGATCTTGGAAAGAGATGTCAGCATCAGAAAAGTCCGGAAATGCCCTGGGTACGCCGTGCGCCACTCGTGTGGTGAGGTCGCTCGCGTCGGTCAGGCTGTCTCCGTATTGGTCAGGCGGTACACCGCCTCGACTACATCGCCCACAGTGCGCACGGCCTTGAATTCTTCCGCGGCGATCTTCTTGCCGGTCTGGCGCTTGATGTGGTCGATCAGGTCGACGGCGTCGATGCTGTCGATCTCCAGGTCCTGATACAGGTTGGCTTCCAGGGTGATGCGCTCGGGCTCGAGCTCGAACAGTTCGACCAGGGCGTCACGCAGGGTCTGGAAAATCTCGTTGCGGCTGTTCACGGGAGATACTCCTCAGGCGATGGCGCGGTTGGCGCTGACGAAGGCCGCCAGGCTGTCGACGCTGGCGAAATGCTTGCGAGTGTCCTTGGCGTCCGCATCGATCTTGATGCCGAAGCGCTTCTGGATCGCCAGGCCCAGTTCCAGCGCGTCGACCGAGTCGAGCCCGAGGCCTTCGCCGAACAGTGGTTGATCGGCGGCAATATCGTCCGGACCGAGGTCTTCCAGGCCCAGCGCGTCGATGATCAGTTGCTTGATTTCACGTTGTAGTTGTTGGCTCATCGAGTGCGAGCTCCTTTATGAAGTGTCGGTGCAGATGGTCATTCAGTCGCCGCGAGGCGATCGGGGCAGCGCCTTGGGCGGCGAACGCCTGTGGGTCAATGTCGCTGCCCACGCGCAGATGAAAGTGAAAACGCCGTGATGGTATGCGATACCAGGGCTCGGCTTTGGTCAGCGTGGTTGGCGTCACGCTGATCACTACCGGCGTCACCAGCCTTGCGCCGCGCAGGGCGATGGCCGCTGCACCGCGGTGAAACTGCGGCGGCTGCCCGGGCGTGGTGCGGGTGCCTTCGGGAAAGATGATCAGGGTCTGACCTTGCTGCAGGGCCTCGGCGGCTTCGTCGAGCATTTCGGCGCTGCCGTTGTTGCTGATGTACTGCGCGGCGCGAATCGGGCCACGGGTAAAGGGGTTGTCCCACAGGCTCTGCTTGACCACGCAGTTGGCGTCGCGGATCAGGGCGATCAGCACGACCACATCGATCAGCGACGGGTGATTGGCAATAATCAGCTGGCCCGGACGCCCCAGCCGCTCGGCGCCTTCGACTTCATAGGTCAGTACGCCGCTGCGATACATGAACTGCACGAATAGCCAGAACAGCCTGCTCACGGTCTGTCGCGCACGGCGACGGTGGGTGGCGGCATCACCTGGGAGCAGCGAAAGCAGCGGGAATATGATCAGCCGCAGGCACAGGCCGCCGATGCCGAACAGGGCGAACGACAGGCCGGTGGCGATGAGTCGCCACAGCCACGGCGCGTTGGGCCGCTTCAGCGAGTCCGCTGCCAGTTCCATTTGCGCGTCTTCCAGTGATGCGTGAATTGGGAGTGGTCGTGGAGCAAGGCCCGAATCAGTTGCAGAGCATGGACTTGCGGTTGCGACGGGCTTTCATCGGTGGGCTGCAGTTGCAGCTGCCAGCTGTCGCCCGCGGTCAGGCGTAGCGCCAGTGCATAGGGAATGCTGCAGTCGTCTATCCAGGGGCGGTAGGCCTCGGGAGGCGATTCTTCGGCGATCACCAGCAGCACGGCCGGCGCGCCTTCGTTCAGCAGCAGCGCAGCTTCGAGCACCGCGTGTTCCAGGCCATCGCCCTCTGCTGCGATCGCGGTCATTTCGCTGGGGTCGCCCTGGAAGATCGACCAGAGCCCGACGATCGCATTGTGCACGGAAAGGCTGAACTGGGTTGGCGAGAGCGGCTGCGCGTTGGCCAGATCGCTGAGCAGGGCGAAATTGCGGGTGGTTTCCCCGTGGCGCGAGGCGTAAACCAGCGGCATCGGGGCACGGCCTTCGCTGAGCGGCTGGGCGACGGCGAACACCATTCGTGCCAGTCGACTCAGGCGGCGGCGCTGCATCGCCGGCAGAAAGGACACATCCGGCTGCGCTTCGGGATCGTCCGGCCACTGACTGGCACTCGCCCAGCGCAACCAGTCGGCCTGGCAGGCGCGGCCCGGAGCCCAGGCCTGCCATTGGTCGATGTCGAAGCGTATAGCGCTCATGCTCGCGCGGCTCTCGTAGCGAGACCGGCGTGCAGACGTCCGTGTAGTGCTTGCATTGGAAGTGCCGCTCGAAAAGTGCGGGCATTATCCAAGTGCGATGAACGCTAGGCAAACATTGCGATACATATCCTGATAGGAGGTCGCAGTTGATGCGGAACTCGTCACTCCAACGACTGTCTGCGGCCAGCGGCTGTGGTCAGCTCACGCCGTGCTGCGCCAGCCACGCCATCAGCTGCGGCAACGGCATGGCGCCGCTCTGTCTGGCGACCTCACGGCCGTTGCGGAACAGGATCAGGCTGGGAATCGAGCGGATGCCAAGTTGCGTCGACAGCTGTGCATTGGCCTCGCTGTCGAGCTTGGCCAGGCGGCAGCGGCCCTGGAGCTGACTGGCAGCCTGCGCAAAGGTCGGGGCGAAACTGCGGCAGGGCCCGCACCAGCTGGCCCAGACATCTATCACTAGCGGCAGGTCGCCCTTGATCTGGTTGGCGAACTGGCTCTGTTGCAAGTCGAACGGAGCGTTTGGCAACGCCTCGGCCTTGCACCGACCGCAGCGCGGTGCGTCGTGCAGCCGGTCCGCGGGGATACGATTGAGGCTGGCGCAGTGCGCGCAGGGGACGATCAGGGATTCGGTCATGACGAGGCTCCACGGCGGTATGCCCTTAATGTGGAGCCTCGGCGGCGGATATCAAGCGCGAGTCAGCCCTTGGACGCGCTCAGCGCCTGGGCCAGATCGGCGAGGATGTCGTCGATGTGCTCGATACCGATGGATAGCCGGATCAGGTCCTGTGACACACCGGCGCGGGCCAGTTCCTCGGCATTCAGCTGGCGGTGCGTGGTGCTGGCTGGATGGCAGGCCAGGGACTTGGCGTCGCCGATGTTCACCAGCCGCACCACCAGCTTGAGCGCGTCGATGAAGCGCGCGCCGGCTTCCATGCCGCCCTCGATACCGAAGCAGAGGATCGACGCCGGCATGCCTCCCATATAACGGCGAGCCAGTTCGTGCTCGGGGTGATCCGGTAGCCCGGCGTATTTGACCCAGGACACTTGCGGATGCGCCTGCAGGAACTCGGCGACCTTCAGTGCATTCTCGCAATGGCGTTCCATGCGCAGCGCCAGGGTTTCCAGCCCCTGCAGGATCAGGAACGAATTGAATGGCGAAATTGCCGCGCCCATGTTGCGCAGCGGCACCACGCGGCAGCGGCCGATGAAGGCGGCGGGACCGAACGCTTCGGTGTAGGTTACGCCGTGGTAGGACACATCGGGCGTGTTCAGCAGGGCGAAGCGCTCCTTGTGCTGCGCCCAGGGAAACTTGCCGGAGTCGACCACGATGCCGCCGATGCTGGTGCCGTGGCCGCCCATGTACTTGGTCAGCGAGTGCACGACGATGTCCGCGCCATGCTCGAAGGGGCGGCAGAGCATCGGCGTGGCGACGGTGTTGTCAACGATCAGCGGCACGCCGTGGCGGTGTGCGGCTTCGGCCAGGGCGGCTAGGTCGATGATGTTGCCCGCCGGGTTGCCGATGGATTCGCAGAACACCGCCTTGGTGCGTTCGTCTATCAGCGCTTCCAGGGCGGCGATGTCATCGTGGGCGGCGAAGCGTACTTCGATGCCCTGGCGCGGCAGGGTATGGGCGAACAGGTTGTAGGTACCGCCGTAGAGCTTGGCGACCGAGACGATGTTGTCGCCGACTTCGGCGATGGTCTGGATGGCGTAGGTGATTGCCGCCATTCCCGAGGCAACGGCCAGTGCCGCCACCCCGCCTTCCAGTGCCGCGACGCGCTGCTCGAGCACGTCGGTGGTGGGATTCATGATGCGTGTATAGATGTTGCCCGGCACCTTCAGATCGAACAGGTCGGCGCCGTGCTGGGTGTCGTCGAAGGCATAGGAAGTGGTCTGGTAGATCGGTACCGCCACCGCCCGGGTGGTCGGGTCCGGGCTGTAGCCTGCATGGATGGCGAGGGTTTCCAGTTTCATGGCGCGCTCCTTGTTCTTGTTCGTCGGGGGCAAAGGCCCGAGAGCATGAAACTGAACGCCTGGACGGTCAATGATCCAGGGCAAGCCTTACCGTCAGAGTGGCGTGAGCGGCCAGAACAGCGGAATCACCAGCGTCGCCACGACCCACAACAGCAGGTTCAGTGGTATGCCCACCTTGAGGAAGTCGGTGAAGCGGTAGCCACCGGCGTTGTAGACGAAGGTGTTGGTCTGATAGCCGATCGGCGTGGCGAAACTGGCGCTGGCGGCGAACATCACGGCGACCACGAACGCGCGCGGGTCGACCCCCAGATGCTCGGCCAGGCCGATTGCGATCGGAGTGATCAGTACGGCCACCGCGTTGTTCGACAGCATCTCGGTGAGCATCGAGGTCAGCAGGTAGATGAACGACAGCATGAACAGCGGGCCGGCCCAGGGGGTAATGGCCGTCACGTTCTGCACGACCAGCTGTACCAGGCCAACTTTGTCCATGGCGATGCTGATTGCCAGCATGCCGAAGATCAGGCTGAGGATCTTCCAGTCGACTGCCTTGTAGGCGTCCTCGACGTCCAGACAGCGCGTCGCCAACACCGCGGCCGCACCAATTATCGCCAGGCCTTCGATCGGCATCACGCCAAAGGCTGCCAACACCATGACCGCCAGGGTGGCGATGATCGCGATCGGTGCCTTGTCGCGACGAAAGGCGCGCTCCTGTATCGCGTTGAGGCTGATCAGCTCGCCGTTGTCGGCGAAACGCTTGATCTGCGCGGGCGTGCCCTCGACCAGCATCACATCGCCGAACTGCAGCTGGAAATCGTCGAAGTTGCCCTGAATGTTCTCGTCCTGCCTGTGTACGGCCAAGACGCTGATGCCGTAGCGCGCGGATAGGTCGAGGTCGCGCATCGGTCGATGGCTGTAGCGCGAGCCGCGGCCGACGATGGCTTCGGCAAGGATCACGTCTTCGCTGCTGATGGTTTCGAAGGCGTCGCCCCGGTTAAAGGTCAGGTGGCCGCTTTCGCGCAGCTCCACCACGTCCTTTACCTGGCCATGGATCATCAGCAGATCGCCGGCGGTCAGGGTGAAGTCATGCTCCGGGCGGCTGAACAGCTGCGCGTTGCGGTTCACCTGCAGCACCTGCAGCCCGCTGCCGCCGTTCAGGTTGGCCTCGGCGAGGGTCTTTCCGATCACTGGTGAGTTCGACGGCACGCGCAGCTCGGTCATGAAGTTGCGATCAAGGCGCGGGCCGAGCAACTTGGACAGGGTGTCGCGTTCCGGCAGCAGATGCTTGCCGATGGTCAGCAGATAGACCATGCCGGCGGCGGCCATGATCAAGCCCGCCCCGGTGATCTCGAACATGCCGAACGGCGCCAGCCCAGCCTTGCGCGCCACACCATCGACGAGGATGTTGGTCGAGGTGCCGATCATCGTCAGCGTGCCGCCGAGAATCGTGGCGTACGACAGCGGAATCAGCAGTTTCGAGGGCGTCGTGCCGGCGCGCTTGGCCAGGGAAATCGCCACCGGCGTGAGGATCGCCACTACCGGCGTATTGTTCAGGCAGGCGGAAATCACCAGTGCGGTGATCGTCAGGCCGAACAGCACTCGTGTAGGGCTGGTGCCCACCAGATTACCGAGCCAGTTGCCCAGCGCATCGATGCAGCCGGTGCGTTCGAGCGCCGCCGAAATGATGAACATGCAGGCGATGGTGACCGGGGCCGAGTTGGACAGCACGCCGAGCACTTCCCCGGGCGTCAGCAGCTGGGTCGCCAGCAGCACCGCCACGGCAATCGCCACGACGATATCCGGGCTCCAGCTCTCTCTTACGAACGCCACCAATACCCAGATCAGCAAGGCGCAGACGAACAACAGCGGCAGCGATTCTGGAAGCATGGACGTCCTTAAGGGTGGCGACTGAGGCGCGCGTCGAAACAACGGGCCCGCGGCGCAAGATAGAGACGTCAGCTTAGAGAGTCCAGAAACCTTTCCTGATGTTTATATGCGATTTGGTTATTAATGGAGAATGGGCACGGCCGGCGAGCGGAGGGCTGGACCCGGCGGCGTCGCTGAGTCGTCCGTCAGCAGGGATAAACGAAAAAGCCGCGCAGTGCGCGGCTTTAAAAGGTGGTGGGCCCACACGGACTCGAACCGTGGACCAAAGGATTATGAGTTGCCTAGAAACGCTGCAAGCCCAGTGAAACCGTGCGTAGCTTAGCGCAGGTACAGTTAGCTGAAAGCAGCGTCGTAGAGCAGGTTAAGCGTAATTGAGAGAAATCTGTAAAAGCTGGGCACTGTACCGCCAGTGTACTGTTCTCTATACCTAGAGAGGGCATAGGAAATGCGTTGTGTAGAAATCGTACGGCCTGCATAAGTCTTGGAGTTGGTGTGTTTGGCGGCTACCAAACAGTCCCGTACATGCTGACCCTTTCAATCTATGCAATTGATGCGCACAGATATTTTGTGGGGACTTCTCATAGGCTGACTACTTTTAGCGAGGGGCTAAGACAGCCCTTCGGCTATGAACATGTTTATGAGCTCAACAAGACTTTTTTCATCGGGTCCATGCACGGATATTAGCCCGGTTGAACGAACCTCAATTGTAGACTTCTTTGTACCGCTTGATGCGGTAAATCGGGCTCTTTCTATTTTGAAAGTTTTGCCTTTGAAGTGATATCTTGCATCATGTATTGCATCTTTTAGACTCGTTATTTCTATAGTTGCAGAGCTACCCTCGTCCAAATTTACGCCGGAAAGTAAGGCTCTAGTGTTTTTCAAGTGAATTGAGTCACGGTTGTTCGACAGGAATTCGCTTAGTGCATGTATATCAATCTGTATTGCTGAGGCGTAGAAGCTCGTTCCTAATATTTCTGATAATTTCCTTATTAGCTCCCTAACGGAGCGTGAGGGGTTTTCTAAGATCAGTATGTGATCGTTGCGGATTCTGCTTATTGTGAATTCGTTTATTATGTATCTTTTGGATGTGACTTCTTCAGTGTTGCCGAAGGGGTCGATTATTAGTTCTTTTGAGATAACTTCTTCTATAAATTTTGCGCATGCATAGGACTCTGAAAATTTTATCGGTTCAAAGCCGTTTGGCGCTCCAATTTTAAATGGATTGTTTAATATCTTTGAGTACGTTTCTTCCAGGCTGTTTGGTAGAAATATCTTGAGGATTTTAATCTTCTTCATTTTCTTTCTCCGTTGCCTTTTGTGAAATCGCCCTAATTGTTTCGCGGGCTTTATTTTCGAGCTTTTGGAGTAGGTCTTTTTCAGCGGAGTAGCTAAGAGGTGTTCTGTTCTTGCTGTAGATTCCCTGGTTCTTATATTTATAGAAGCCTTTGGCTATGTATGAGAATTCTGTGCAGGACTCGGGCTCTGCAAATTGTGCCTCAAGTTCTATTTGATCGCTGCCGACCGCTGGCTCTTTGCAGCGCCAGATAATTTTCCAGATGTAAAATCCTTTGGCGTACAGGCTATGAAGCTCTTCGGACTGCAATACTCCCTCGCCTTTGAGCGAGGCTTTCGATATGTGGACGCCAAAATCTACTTCTTCATCGTCATCATCGTCGCTGTCAAAATCTGGGTCCGCTGGGGGACTTTCCTTAGGGTGGTAAACATAAGCATCTGTCACATCGACCAGGTCGTAGCTTCCAATTTTTTTGATCAGTTCAGTGAAGAATTCTGTTCTGAGTTTATGGTCGCTGATGTGCTCAAGTGATATTTCAGTGAACTCAATTTCCCCATCTGTTTCTTCTTGTATTTTCTGAAGAAGCTCTTCTTTCCATACGTTTACGTCCTCGTTTAGAGGGGTTCTTAGTGTGAAGCCTGTTTTGTTTGGCTCAATAATAAGTGTTGCTTCTTTGTTTACGGTCTGCCGTAGTTCGCTTTTGTCAAGATTTAGCTTTTGATATTTTACTACTACTTCTATGTCACCATTAGGCAGGATGTTGGTGTCTGCTGTATTGCCTTCACTATTGATCTTTTTGCAAAGCTCGTGGGCAGCTTGGACTACATCTTCTTTTTTTACTGTGCTTGGTATATCGCAGGAGGTTGATTTTTCTTTTCTGGAATAAGAGCCTAGTATTTCTGATAAGAATTCAAAGTCGTGATACCCGTGCGTAAGCCTAGAGAAGTAAAGGGCTAGGTCTTTTCGTTTCGTTTCTTTGGAAATCAGGATTCCTCTAGAAAAGAAGATATCTATTATCTCTTGATTGGTCAGCTTGGAGTTGTTGAGGGCGTCGAAAAGGGCTTTGTCGCTGACGCTATAAAGGTGTCCCATTTTCATCGCTCATCCCTCCAGCCGATTTCGGTTTCAGAAAATTTCTTTTGGACTATCTCTATAACCTTTAAATCTATTCTCTCAAGCTTTTGTTTCTTATATTCATCAAAACCCCAGTCCCCTGCATAGGAGGTTTTGGCGGCTTCAAAATTACTTCTAAGTTCTGGTGATGGCGCATCGCATGCAATTCTTAACCGCAGTGAGCAGTCTCGGTCTAGTATTTGTAAGTTGGAGAGAGTGTCTAGTAGGTATATAAATTCTTTTACTGTGCTGCCGCTTCTGTTGTAGTAGACAATGAAGCCGGCGCCGAATCGCTCTTCGGGTCTCTCGGTTTTTTCGTTCCACTTCTTCACCGCGTTGTGCTCAATTATCATATACGGTGCAGATAGAAGCTCAATCGTTGCGGGTCGAGCTTCTTTGGGGAGTTTTGTTTTATGTAGGGTGAGTTCTGGGTAATGGAAAAAGTACTCGCTCTCTGGGAACGTGCCTTCAGTATGGAGATTTGCGCTGTCGTTTTTTATGGTTAGTAGGTAGTTTATTGTTCTTGGTTCAATAATGTGTATTTGCTGTCCTTTGCATACGGGGAAGTTGCTGAGGTCTATTTTACCCTGGCCTTTGTCTGAGCCATCTACTTTCTCGCTTTTGAATACGTCATAGAATTTTTTGTCGTACTCTCCGTCATGGTTGTATACAAAGAGTAGTCCGCGCACTTCGCTGTCTTCGACGTGATTGTACTTTCCTTTCCATTCTGGGCTTGAACGGGCACAGTCAATCGTAACGGCAAGGGATTTCAGAGCGGATCTAATCATTGTTTTAGATATAGAACCGCTTTTATAGCTTTTTAGGTCTGTATTTAGCATGACCCGTTGTGCGGTGTACGGATCAATATAGCTGAAGACTACGTCTACAGGGTGTTTGTGCAGGCGCTCTTGCTCTGATGCTTCTGTAGTCGCTGGAGCGGAGTCTAGTGACTGTTCCTTTTGTTTCTTGGGCGGTGCGTGCTTATCAGTTTTAAGGCATTTGAAATTCTGATCCATGAGTGGAAATCTAGTCCACTTGAACCAGTTGAATATTTCAGATGAAACGATGTTTGCCATTTCGGCAATTGCCGATACTTCACCGCCAGCCATTTAAATCTCCTTGTCTCGCCTTGTGCGGCCTATTGTTATTTACGCTTTTCTGTAAGCAGCTCGGTGTTTGCATGGTGGTAGCGCATTAGTACGTATTAGAGGGCGGACCATGATTTCTTGGTCTCCTCTGCGGTTCAAATACTCTGTATCGTTCGGCACTTGGGAAACTCTGAACATCCCCAAAACTGCTGCCCAGCTTTAGCCCCTGATTTCACGGTGCGTATCAGCAGCGCGCTGCCGCATTTTGGGCATTGCCGTTCGGCTGTCGGATCGCTCCGGCGCTTAAGGTTTTGCACATGCTCGCGGTGGGTGGCGAGGGTCGGCGCGCGGCGACCGGTTTGCAGGGCGTGCAGCATGGCGTCGACTTCAGCCGCGCTAAATACCGGCTGCCGGAATGACTGGATATAGCGGATAAAGCCGATGCCCTGGGTCACGTTGGCTGGCACTTCGGTTTTGAAGGTGCTGCCGCCGACGAAGGTGATGACCGAGTGCAGGCGCTCCGGGTTTACGCCAAGGGTGGTTTCAAGTGCTTTGAGGTGCTTGTAGTTCTGCCGCAGCGGGTTCTGGAATTTGAACGTGCGTTTGTAGAGCTTCTGCGTCCACAGTGGCTGCTTCTCGCTGCCAAAGATCCAGCCGCTCATGTTCTTCGTTTCCAGCACGAAGATGCCATAGGGCGAGAGGAATACGTGGTCGATCTGCGTGGTGCCGTCAGGCGTGTTCAGGGTGACGTTGTGCAGGCGGCGATAGGTCTGCTTATCCAGCTGCCAATGGGCAAACAGCCGCACCAAGAGTTCGCCAATATGGCCCTTGGCCCAGGGCGACTTGAGCAGGCCGATCAGCAGTGCAGCTGGGATAAACCAGGCCAGCATGCCCCAGACCTGAGCGATGATGGGGGAGAAGTCCATTTCCTGTCCTTGGTAATCCTGAGTTAACCGGATAGTACCGAAAATCAGTGTAAACGGACGAACGTATTCAATAGCGACAATCGGCTCATTGCGTGAGCCGAATATTCCGGCTATTCGGCTCACTCCTTTCAGGCTTTCAGACGCCGCGTTGATTTTTGCTGAGGTCGGCATAGTCGGTGTCGCTGCAGGCTTGGCTTTTCGCCTGATTCATCGCCTTGGCTCGCTCAGCCACTTGCCGTGCGCGCGCGATATAGTCGGTATCGCCGGTTCCTTCCGCTTCGGCCAGAAACACCTCTATATCCTCATCATCGGTCAGGTATTTGGCAGGGTCATAGGGTGTCAGCAGCTCGCTGCTCATGGCGGTATTCCTCGCTAGTCCAGATTTTCGCGTCGCGAAAATGAGGGTGTGACTTAATGGTCATGAATTTTCGCGTGGCGAAAATCCGCAGTGGGTTTGACCTTTATCTGATTTGGATCTCGCCCAGACAGGAAGCGGTACGTCCACTGTCCATGGTCAGAGAACGGCAACCCGTGCGGCTAGTCACGCCAGTATGTCACGGGTAAGGAATTTGATTTTTTACTCACAACCGTAAGAACGTGGGTAAAAAACTGGGAAATTTACCCACGTACCGCAGGCGGCAGATTATTCACGTTGCTCAACAGTGCATACAACTCGTCGTTGAGGTAGAAATTCTCTTTGCCTACCTTGTGCTTGGTAAGCAGTCCGGCCGCGACGAGTTCATCCAGGTATTTAGCTGCGGTTTTGCGGGTTACCTGCAATTCACGCATGACGAAGTCGATTTTCGTATAGGGGTGGCCGAACAGATTGTTGATCAGATCCTGGCTATAGATCTTGGGCAGTTCGCTGCGCATCTTGTGCTTGTAACGCTGCATCAGTGCTTTGATGGCTTGGATCAGCGTGATGGTCTGATAGGACGTCTGCTCGACAGCCTCCAGCATAAACAGTAGCCAGCTCTCCCAGGCGTTATCGGTACGAACGACCTGCAGTAGGTGGTAATAATCCGCCTTGTTCTGGTTGATATAACGGGAAAGATAAAGCACTGGCAGGCCAAGCAGCCCCTGCTTCACCAGGTAGAGGATGTTGATGATACGGCCGGTACGGCCGTTGCCGTCGTAGAAAGGGTGGATGCTCTCAAACTGGTGGTGAATGACGGCCATCTTCGTCAGGTCGTCCCAATCGCAAAGCCCATCGGCGTTGATGAACTCTTCCAGGTTATCCATCAGGGCCAGTATTTCGTCGGGATGCTGGGGTGGCATGTAGACGATCTCGCCTGTTTGCTCGTTCTTCAGGGCCGTGCCCGGCAGCTTGCGAAAGCCGGCATCGTTTTCCTCAATGCGAGCCTGGATATCCAGAATATCGCGCGTGGTGAGCAATTCAGTGCGACGTACCTGCTCGAAGCCATTGCGAAGTGCGACCGCATAGTTGTGCACCTCCTTGGCTGCGAGGCTGACGAACTGACGGTTGAAACTATCGCTCTGGTAGAGGTCATCATGTGTCGTGATGATGTTCTCGATAGCCGAGCTGTCTTTTGCCTCTTGCAGTGAGAGCGTGTTGATCAAGATGCTTTGGTTGGGAATGCTGCCGGCTACCCCTTTGAGCTCTGCCAATGCTTTGTGCGCGGAGGCCAAACGTTTGAGAACTGCGCGAGTCTCAATATCGCCGAGCTCGGGTAGCTTTGGCAGCCCGGCAATCAACGGTGGGTGTTCAGGCAGCATATTGTCTTACCCTTATCTAAGTCAGTTCGCGGATCGTAAGTTTGCACGTGCTCGCTTCACAATCCTGGACGTAAGGTCAACCTATTCAGCAGCACTCTGTTTGCCCATGGTCTTTTCGATCAGCAGTAACAGCTCTTTCTGCCTGAGTTCGTAAAAGGCCGCGAAGTCATCAGCGCGTAGCGCCTCAACGGGAATGCAATGACTCGCCAGGAGCGCATTCATTTCTATGTCGTCCAGCTGAACCTGTTCGTGGGCTTGAAGCTTGCCCAGATACTGGGATGGCGCTGTTCCGCCAATCATGCGATTGGCTTTGTAGGAAATAGGTGTCTTGTTGATGATCGAGTCATAAAGACGCGAGGCAATGCCCTGCTTTTCGCACCAGTCACGCGGGAAAATATGGTGAATATCCAGGGCGACTTCATCTGCTTCTAGGTCACGGATATTTGCCTTCCAGAAGAAATCCTTTGCGCCCTCGCGTAGCACAAGAACGTTGATACCTTTGTAAGCGGCGCTGAGGCGCGAGCTGAGCGATGCAAGGCGGTCTATCTGGAACGTCGCATCACTGATGGTGCGCGGCGGCTCAGCATCAGCTTCAATCCAATTCAGCAGCTCTTCCACATCATTGGCGATACGGGTTTCAACGGCACCGCCATAAAGCTCGCCAAGAACGCCGCACCAATACCAGCGCGCAAGCTTTTGATAGATACGCGGTTCACGCCAGCGCTCGTTATCGCCAATCATCGCCATCACAGCTGCGAGTGGCGGGAGTTGAGTTCTATAGGGCAGATCCCTTACCGCTGTGAGGCATTCCTGGCGCAGGAATTTTGCAGCTCGAATAAACCCTTGCTCTACCGGTTTAGCCCATTCCAGATAGGCAGTAAGCGGCAGTTCAAGGACAGACGCGCGCTTCGCGCTGACGGGTGAAACGGCCTTGCCGCTCTTACCCTCAGCCAGGTCTGCGCGACGTTTTTCCAAGGTATGCAGAAGGGTGATTGTCTGTAAAAAGTCAGTGCTTTCCACCGCAGACAGCAGTGGTTCCTTCGCCAGCTTTTGCTGTCGCGAGATGACCTGTCGTTCTTCGCTGCCAAACCAATCGTCGCGCAGGTTATAGCCATCAGCGGCATAGCTGGCAGTGATCAGCTCGAATACGGACAGCGGTACACCACCTGTATTGACTTTTTCAAAGACGAGGCAGACCGCTTCTTTACTGGTTTCCTTTTTCAGTACGATCAGCGGGATCTGATATTCGTTATAGGCGTCGAGTACTGCCGCCTTGAAATTGAAAAACTCCTGTACCCCGTCTGGGTTGAATTTATAGAGGTCTTGCAGCCAGTTCATGGCTTCGAAAATTTCACTGCAGGGAAAGTAAAGCTGCTGGCATTCAAGTTCGCGCGTCGACAAGTCCAGATCGACCTTACGGCCAAAATCGCTGCGCTGCTGACGGCTCGCGTCCACCGCGATGATGGCATCGTCAAGGCGGTCTGTGCCGGCAAGGGCGGTCGGAATGTGAATGTAATAATAGCGCTCGATGGGCTTTCCCTTCTCGGTGCGGGTTTGCACCGGGCCAGAAAGCTTTAGCACCTGAGTAAGCGTGGTCAGTCGTTGTTGGCCATCGAGAATCAAGCGCTCGGGTGCCGCTAGCTTGTCCTTGGGTACGTTCTCCACCGGGCGTACCTGAAACCTGACCGGGCCACCTGTCTCCAAGAGCATCACCGCGCCTACCGGGAAAGAGCGACCCAAGCTGACGAGCAGGCTACGTACATGCTCGTCATCCCACACCCAGCCGCGTTGAAAGTCGGGTAGCTGAATCTTGCCGTCTACTACGTCCCTAAGAATGTCTTTCAGCGGTAACTTGGTGCTGTCGAAGGTGGTCATACGCGAGTTGTCCTTTACGGGCGATTTGCCAGGTCCAGCCCGCCAAGGCCGCCAGTTCGGCGGCCACCACCGACTTGAAGGCGCGCTGGCTGCCGAAGAACTGGTTCATGCGCTGATCGACCAACAGTAGGAGCGGGCGGTCGCGCTCCTCGGCGAACAGGCGGACAAAGGGCTTGCGCAAGCGCGCGGTGACTTTCCAGTCGATCAGCCGGGCATCGTCGCCGGGCCAATAAGGGCGCAGCTCCTCAAAGGACAGGCCACGACCGCGCAGGTGCGCGTGGTGACGCCCGGCGAGCACGCTGCGGGCCGGTTGCCGTGGCAGCAGGGCCAGGCCGTCTGCCGCCAAACGCAAACTGGCCAGCTGTGACAGCTCGACATAGGCCCCATGGCTGCCCGTGCGCACTGGCTGCGTCGACATAGGGCGTCAGGCCACTGCCACGAGTTGCAACAGGCGGTTCAGGATGTCGTCGGCATTGACCCCCTTAGCCTGCGCTTCATAGCTCAAGCCAAGGCGGTGACGCAGCACGCGCAGGGCCACCGCGCGGACATCGTCCGGCGTGACAAAGTCGCCACCGCGCAACCAGGCCTTGGCCCGGGCCACTTGTTCAAGGCCCAGACTGCCCCGGGGGCTGATGCCCCATTCGATCTGCCGGGCGAGCGCTGCGTCGTAGCGTTCGGGGTGGCGCGTGGCGCGCACCAGATCGAGAATGTAGCGCTCAATGCTGTCGCTTACATGGATTTGACCGATTTCCTGGCGCGCCTCCAGTAAGACCGACTTGGCCAGTTTTGCCGGCTCTGTACGGTCGCTCTTGGCGCGGTAACGCTCCTCGCGAACCAGGCGCAGCATCGCCTGTTCGGCGGCGGCGTCCGGGTAATCCACTTTGAGGTGCAGGAGGAAGCGATCCAGCTGAGCTTCCGGCAGTGTGTAGGTGCCTTCGTGTTCAATCGGGTTTTGTGTGGCCATCACCAGGAACACTTCGGGCAGCGGGTGGCGTTCGCCGGCCACTGTTACTTGGCGCTCTTCCATGGCTTCAAGCAGCGCCGCCTGTACTTTGGCCGGTGCCCGGTTGATCTCGTCCGCCAGCACCAGGTTGGCGAAGATGGGGCTCTGGCGAAAACGCAGGCCGCCATGGCCCAGCTCGCCGTAGTACTGCTCGGCACCGGTGATATCCGAGGGCAGTAGATCCGGAGTGAATTGCAGGCGCGAGAAGCTGGCGTCGAGATAGTGGCTGAGGCTCTTGATTGCGCGGGTTTTGGCCAGCCCCGGGAGCCCCTCGACCAGCAGGTGTCCATCGGCCAGCAGGCCCAGCAGAATGCCCTCGATCAGTTCGTCCTGACCCAGCACGGCCGTGGCCAGTTGTCGCCCAAGGTGTTGCAGATCGTCCCAGTTGCTCATATGCGTATCAATCGTCACCTGTGAAGCCGCGCTGGATAGAAAGCGCGAGCATACATCTAATTTACCGCTGATAACCCTGAGTCTCCCGGGTAAAAACCACTCGAGGTATCACATAGGCCTGCCTGTCAGCAGGCATTGACTACCAGGCCGATGGCTTTAGCTTTGACCGCAGCCTGGGCTCGGCTATCGACTTCAAGCTTCTGAAAAATGCTCTTCATGTGCGACTTGATGGTTTCTGGCGTTACGTTGAGCAGCTTGGCCATTTCCTTATTGGATTTACCGCTGGCGACCAGCTCCATAATCTGCCGCTCCTTACTGGTGAGGTTGCTGGCAGGCGGGGCATCGGTGCCGTCGACCATAGGGGTTAGGCTGTGTTCAAGCTCTTTCAGCAGTACTCGTTGGCCTGGTTCGCTACGACCGCTCTCCTGGCAAGCGGCGAGCATGGATTTCAAGCGTTCTCGGCAGGGGTGATCGAGCAATAATCGTGGCGCTTCGCTGTGCTTGAGGCGTGTAGCGGCGTGTAGCAGTTGCTCGATAGCCAGTTCGGGCTGCTGCCGTTGCCAAGCCACCAAGGCAATTGCGAATTGCAGTTCGATCTGCCGTAAACACAGGTTGAGCGCGATGGCTCGGCGACTTTCTGTGAGGGCGTGGTGCAGGTCAGCCTGTATGGGCAGGCCAGCTGCCTCCAGCCAAAGTCTGGCCAGGCTGTCCAGGCCGAGGTACTCAATTCGTTCGATGGGCAGCGTTTCGCATAGCGCTGCGAGTTGGTGGTAGCACGCCAGTGCTTCCTGGTCATGTCGTTCGGTAAGGCCGCAACGGATGCGTTCGAGCAAAAGCAGAATCTGCAGGCGTGGCCAGTGGCGGTTCTGCGCCAGGTTTTCGCCGGTGCTAAGCAGCCGGCGGGCGTCCAGCGTGTTGCCTTGGCAACTGGCTAGGCGGCTGGCGCAGATCAGGGCGTCTGCCGCGCAATCGAGAAAGCCGACTAGCTTGGCGATTTCCAAGCTTTCCAGGTTGAGTAATCGTGCTTCGTCCAGATGCCCCTGCTGGTAGCGCACGCATGACAGCAGTGCAGCAGGCAAGGCTCGCAGCACGGGGCTTGCCCCCGACAGACTGTGGGGCGGTGCGGCCTGGCGCATGGCCTCCTCGAAAATCGCCACCGCCTGACTTAAGCGGCCTTGCCGGAGTTCGCCAATGCCGAGCAGGCATTGCTGGTAGATCAGCGCGAACAGGTAGCGTTCGTGATCTTGAGGGGAGTAGGCGAGCGCCGGCATGCTATAGAACGCTCGCCAGTCACAGGCCTGCAGATGGCTGAAGCTGAGTACATTGCGTAGCACCTGCATGATCCAGGGGGCAGCGCTCAGATGCGGCAGGCACTGTTGCGCCAATTGGCCGCCGGCCTGCGCTTCGTCATCCCTGGCCAGCAGCATGGCCTCAAGGGCCTGGCATTCCCAATTCAGCGCGTTGCTGCTGTTCGGCTCGCCGGTTCGACGCAGATCGTGGCGCGCTTCATTGAGCAGGCCGTGCGCGTCTTTGCCACGCATGGCCAGCGCCGCCGCCCAGGCCAGCGCTAGCTTGAGTTGAGGGGGTGATTGCAGCAGGTGGTCATGGAGACGGCGCTGCCAGTCCAGCAGTTGGAGGATGTCGCCTTGCTCGACCAGGGGCATGGCGCACTGAGCGATCCACTGCAATGCATGCTCTTCATCGCCGGCATTTAGCGCGCTTTGCACCGCATTGGCCCAGAGTTGCTGTTCGGCGAACCAGTGCGCGGCACGCTGCAGCGCTTGGAGTTCGCTGCCGTCGATGCGGCGTAGGCGCTGTCGCAGGTGCTCGCGAAACAGTGGATGCAGGCTGAACCAGGTGCCCGACTCATCCAGCCCGCAGAGGAATAACTGGCGGTTTTCCAGCTCGTGAATCAGCCCCTGGCCGTCGTGACAAGCGGTCAACTGCTCCACCAGCGGCGCACTGAACTTATCGACCACCGAGAGTGCCGGCAGTTGCTCGGCTAGGGCGCAGGGCAGGCGCGCCAGAACGTCATCGAACAGGCTGGTGAGGCCCTGGCCGGACATTCTGGTGGACTGAGGATTCTGCTGCAGAATCAGCAAGCGCGCGCGCAGTGCGGCAATCCAGCCTTCGCTGCTGTGCTGCAGCTCTTGGATGTCGGCGGGGCTGAATGGCCCCTGGTTAGCGCTGGCGATCAGTTCGCAGGTTTCCCCCAGGGTGAAGCGTAACTGGGCGACATCCAGAGTGAGCACGGCATCGTCATACAGGTACTGATAGAGGCTGGGTGGCGGATCGCAGCGTCCGGCCAGCAACAGGTGCAGATTATCGGGTGCATAGCGAATCAGTGGGCCGAGAGCCTGCTCCAAGACCTCGCTGGGCACACAGTGGTAGTCATCGATAAACAGGTAGCAGGGCACCTGGCTCTGCTCGATCTCTTGCAGCAATTGGCTGAGCAGGTGTTCGGCGGGTAGCCGGCCCAGCTCCTGGAGGCGCGCCGTGTCGGTAAATAGCGTGCCGGCAAAGCCTCGATGAAAGGCCGCAGCCATATAGAACAAGAGGCGTGGCGAGCTGTCGTCGGTTTCGTCCAGGGTCAGCCAGGCGACCTTGCCGCCGCGTGCTTGTGCGGCATCGGCCCAGGCCGTAGCCAGGGTGGTTTTGCCGAAGCCCGGGGGAGCCTTGAGCACACTGAGGGTGGTATGGCTGATGGCGTCGATCAGTCGTTCCAGACGGGGTCTGGCAAGCACCCCGCGGCCACGTCGGGGTGGGGTCAGCTTGGTCGTGATCAGGGGGTCTTGAGAGGTAATGGCCATTACATTCCGTATCCCCCGTAAAGGGGGTAAAGCCTGGGCAAGTGCCCGAATAGTATCGCTCCTGACCTCAACGTGTAAGACCGCGCCTGACGCGGCCTCTAATCAGGAGAATAACAATGACGGGGCATACTCTGCGTGTCGAACTCGAACCCACCGGCCTGGATGCTGACCTCAGCGAACTGGAAAGCACGGTTCAACTGAATGTGCGCCGCTTTGCCGAGAAAGTACTGCGCCCGGTTGGCCGTCAGCTGGACGCTATGACGCCCGAGCAGGTCGTCGCCGCCGACTCGCCGTTGTGGCAGGTCTATCAGGAGTACACCAGGCTCGGCTTGAGCCTGACCGATATTTTCGAGTTGCCGCCGGTTGAGCAGGCCCGGCTGATGAGCCTAGTGTTCGAGGAACTGGCGTGGGGCGACGGTGGCCTGGCCGTGTCGCTTGGCGCGGCCATGGTGCCGAGCATGGTGATGCACCAGATGCAGCGCCATGATTTGCTCGAACTGTATGCCGATCGCCCGCTGGGCTGCTGGGGCATCACCGATCCGGACCACGGTTCCGACATGCTCGACGGCAGCGGTCATACTCGTCATCCTGGGGTCGGGCATGGCCGGTTGAACTGCTATGCGAAGATCCAGAACGAGCAAATCGTCATCAAGGGGCAAAAGTCCGCCTGGGTTTCCAACGGCCCGATCGCCCAGACGTGCATGCTGTTCTGCGGCTACGACGATGGTTCGGGTGAAGACAAGCGCTGTGTGGTGCTGGTGCCGCTGGATGCGCCTGGCGTTAGCCGTGGCCTGCCGCTGGACAAGATGGGCCAGCGCGCCTTGCCGCAGGGCGAGCTGTACTTCGACGATGTGTGCCTGCCACTGAACCACCTGGTCGCCGGTCCCGAGGACTACATCAAGGCCGAGCAGGGTGTGCTCACCGATGCCAACGCCCTGATGGGTCTGATGTGGACCGGCGTTGCCCGTGCCGCCTACGAGTTGGCCCACCAGTACGCCCATGAGCGCAAGCAGGGCGGGGTGCCAATCATCCAGCACCAGAACGTGCGCTACCGCCTGTTTCACATGTTTGCCCGAGTCGAGGCCTCCCGTGCCTTGGCCCGTCGCGCCGTGCTGTTCAATAGCGTGGCCCCGGCCCCGGCGCTGCAGGGCTCAATCGCCGCCAAGATTACCGCCACCCAGACCGCCTTCGACGTTGCCTCCATGGCCATCCAGATGCATGGCGGCAATGGCCTGACCCGTGAGTATCCGGTGGAAAAACTGTTGCGTGATGCGCGCGCCTCGATGATCGAGGACGGCTGCAACGAAATGCTTGCCATCAAGGGCGGCAGTCTGCTGGCCAAGGCCTGAGGAGAGAATTCGCAATGAAGATGAATGCATATGTTGCCGGCGTCGGCATGCTGCCCTTTGGCAAACACCTGGACAAAACCCTCAAGGGCCTGGCCGGGCAGGCCATCCAGCTGGCCCTCAATGACGCGGGAATCGAAGCCGGCGAGCTGCAGGCTGCCTGGATGGGCAATGCCGCCGCTGGCGTGGTTACCGGTCAGGAAATGATCCGTGGCCAGGTGGTGCTGCGTGGCATGGGCATTGGCCGTATTCCGGTGGTTAACGTGGAAAATGCTTGCGCGTCATCGTCGACTGCATTTCATCAGGCCTGCGCCATGGTCAGTGCCGGTTACTACGACATCGTCCTGGCCTGCGGCTACGAGAAGCTGTTTCACCAGGACAAGGCGCGCAGCCTGGGTGCATTTTCCAGTGCGGTGGATGTCGAAGATCCGGACGGTGCGCTGAACGTGGTGAAGAAGCTGGCCGAGGCCGCAGGCGCCCGGGGCCGGGGGGGAGCCGTTCGACGCCGAAGGTGCGGGGGTCAATCGTTCGGTGTTCATGGACATCTACGCGATGATGGCCAAGAAACACATGAAACAGTACGGCACCCGAGTCGAACACTTTGCCATGGTCACCGCGAAAAACTCCTTCCACGGCAGCCTCAACCCACGGGCGCAGTTTCGTGATGAGTTGAGTGTCCAGCATGTGTTGGCGGCACGCCAGATCATCGACCCCCTGACCCTGCCGATGTGCTCGCCGCTCGGTGACGGTGCCGCCGCAGTGATCCTGGTCAGCGAGCGCAAGGCGCGCCAGTTGGGCCTGCGCAATCCGGTGCGGGTGGCGGCCTCGGCGCTGGTGTCTGGCTGGGATTTCGACAACCCCGAAGACAGCGTCGGTGCCTTGGCGGCCGAACAGGCTTATCAGAGCGCCGGCTTCGGCCCGCAGGATTTGTCCTGTGTGGAGTTGCACGACGCCTCGGCACCCTCGGAAATCCAGGCCTACGAATACCTCGGTCTGTGCCCGCGCGGTGAGGGCGGGGCGCTGATCGAGTCCGGCGCTACCCGTCTGGGCGGGCGTATTCCGGTCAACACCTCCGGCGGCCTGCTGCGCAAAGGCCACCCGATCGGCGCTACCGGTTGCGCGCAGATCGTCGAGCTGACCGAGCAGTTGCAGGGGCGTGCCGAGGCTCGGCAGGTACAGGGGGCCCGAATTGGCCTGGCCCATAACGGTGGTGGTGCCATCGGCCTGGATGCCGCGGCCACGGTCGTCAGCATTCTGGTACGGGATAACTGAGTATGAGCACTTACAGTGATCTGAACCTCGCCGGCCTGGTGGCTAACCGTCTGCCGGAGTGCGGTGAGCAGACCGTCCTGATCGTGGAAAACGGCGGCAAGACCCCCGATGAGCAGCGCACCTACCGCGAGCTGTGGCGCAATGGTCATCGCCTAGCCTGGGCATTGTCGAAGATGGGCCTCCAGCAGGGCGAATGCTTCGCTCTGTTGATGGCCAACCACGCAGAATTTGTCGATGCCATGCTCGCGGCGGCCATCACGGGCACCGTTTTCGTGCCGATTGATCCGCGCGCCAAGGGCGACAAACTGGCCTTCTTCCTCAACCATGCGCAATGTCGCGGGGTTATCGCTGCCGATTATGCACTGGCCAATCTGCTTGAGGTGCGAGGTGCGCTTAGTCAGGTGCAGTGGGTGCTCGGTCTGGCCAGTGGTGAAGGCGCTGAGGCTATGCTGAGTGCCCCCGGCGTGAGCCGTTATGACCGCGTCCTGGCGGCGCAGGCAGATACACCGGAGCATACTCTGGCTGAGCTGGTGCCTGAGTCGCCAATGCAGCTGATCTTCACCTCGGGTACCACCGGCGATCCCAAGGGCATCGTCATGACCCATGGCCGTTACTGCCAGACAGCCCAGATGGCGCGGCAGATGTTCGGTTACCGCGATGACGACCGTCCCTATACCGGCCTCTCGCTGACCCATGCCAACGCCCAACTGGTGACCCTTGGTGCGACGCTCGCCAATGGCCTGTGCTGTGTGCTGTCGCGACGGTTCACCAAGTCGCGGCTGTGGGACATCACCCGTCACTACAACTGCACCAGCTTCAGCTTGCTAGGTGGCATGACCACTGCGGTGTACGCCGAGCAAGCGCACCCGGACGATGCCGACAACCCGGTGCGGTTTGTGATCTCGGCTGGCATGCCGACGGCCATTTGGGAGGACTTCGAGCGCCGCTTCGGCGTGCAAATTCTCGAGTTTTACGGTGCTGCCGAAGGCGGTTTGACGATCAAGCCGATTGGCGTCGGCCCGGTAGGCAGCATCGGTAAACCGGTTCCCAGCCTGCAGCACCGGATTGTTGACGAGCAGGGCCGCGATTGCTTGCCCGGCACCCCCGGCGAGCTGTGGCTGCGGCCTGCCGACGGCAGTGCGTACCGGCTTGAATACTTCAACAACCCGCAAGCCTCAGAGAAAAAATGTGCAGAAGGCTGGCTGCACATGGGCGATGTGGTGATCGCGGACGCCGAGGGTTGGCTGTTTTTCCAGTACCGCATGGGCAGTGGCATTCGCTGCAATGGCGAGTTTATCGACACGGCCTTTATCGAGAAGCTGCTGGCCGAGTTGCCGGAAGTGGATGACGTCTATGTCTATGGCATTCCCGCCGCCTCGGGCGCGCCTGGCGAGAAAGAGGTGGTTGCGGCCGTAGTGGCGAAGTCGGGCCTTGAGTTAGACCCGCAGCGGCTGTTTCGCCTGTGTCGCCAGCGCCTGGAGTCCAGCTATGTGCCGCGCTTGGTGCAGGTACTGCAACAGATTCCGAAGACGGCGTCAGAAAAGCCTCAGGAGCGTTTTCTGATCGAGGCGCTGCAACACGAACCCGCAAACGTTTATCGCGAAAGCCGCTGATGTGCATGGCGTAGGCCGCGAGCAATAAACGCTTTTTTGGCAAGTTGATAATAGAGGAACAAGAAAATGACCCAAGCACGCAAGGTTCTGATTTATGGCGGTAATGGCTACACCGGCAAGCTGATAGCTGAATCCCTGGCCCAGCGCCAGATACCGTTCTATTTCGCCGGGCGTAGCCAGGACAAGCTGGAGAGTGGCCTGGAGATTGTCCGTGAACGTCTGGGGGCCGATGCCTGGAAGCTGGACGCCGAGATAGTCGCCGTGGACAACAGCATCGAGACCCTGACGCCGGTGTTCCAGAAATGCAGCATCGTCATCAACGTCGTCGGCCCGTTCATGCAAGTGGCCTGGCCGGTGGTCGAGGCCGCCCTCAATGCCGGTTGCCATTATATGGATACCACCGGCGAGCAGGACTGGACTCTCGCCATCGCCGAGAAGTTCGGCAAGGCGTTCGAAGCCAAGGGCTTGCTGTTGGCACCGGCCACTTCCTTTATGTGGGCAGCCGGGGCATTGGCGGCGGAAGTCGTGCTGGAAGACCCGGAAATCGACATGCTCGACATCCTTTACCAGATCGACAATGGCCTGCCGTCGGAGGCCTCGACCAAGTCCTTTCTGCGCATGGTGTGCAACGAGGGGTCGCAGTACTACCTGGATCAGAACGAATTCAAGGCCTGGCCGAATGACGTCGCCTATGACGTGTTCGTTCCCCACCGCAATGCCAAGCTGCGCGCCCACCCGTGGGGGGGAGCCTGCGAGCCGGTATGGCTCAAGGGGCGGGTGCGCAACTGCAAGGTGCTGACAGCTATCGGCGAGCACATGATCGATGGCGTGATTAGTGCCATCAAGACCTTCAACGAGCAGTCAGTGGGCATGGATCAGGCCGGCAAGGAGGCGCTCACCAACGCGATTGGTGACCAGATCAACACGGGAGAGCCGCCCAAGGATCATCCGGATGTGCAACGTGGCGTCATCGTGGTCAATGGCCAGAGCCGGACCAAGACCACCCGCTACGTCATGAACCTGTCTGCAGCCTACACCTGGACGGGGGAGATTCAGGCCGAGTGCGCCAAGCTGATTCTGCAAGGCCAGCTCAAGCGCGCCGGCTTCCAGTCTGTCGCCAGCGGTTTCGACCATCGTCAGCTGATCCGCACCTTTCATGCACTCGGCTACTGCAGTGCGCTGCCCAACTGACAGGGGGATGAGCATGGACTACTCGAAAGCGAGTCGACTGGATGGCAAGGTGGCGTTGGTTACTGGCGGTGCCCGTGGCCTGGGTGCCGAAATCGCCGATGCACTGTTGCAGATGGGGGCCAGCGTGATGATCAGCGATGTGCTCGACAAAGTCGGTGCAGCTACGGCGGCACACTTGGAGGCCAAAGCGCCTGGACGCATCACCTTCCTGCACCAGGATGTGACCCGGGAGGCAGAGTGGGAAGCGGCTGTGGCTGGCACTGTCGAGTACTTCGGTGGCCTTGATGTGCTGGTCAATAACGCCGGTATCGAAACCGCTGCGCTGCTGGCGGACTGCGAACTGGCTGATTTTCAGCGCACCATGAGTATCAACGTGGATGGCGTGTTCCTCGGCATCAAGCACGGTATTCGTGCCATGCGCCCTGACGGTGTGGCCGGCAAGGGTGGCTCGATCATCAACCTGTCGTCGGTGGCCGGTCTGGTGGGGATGCCCACCCTCGGAGCTTACTGCGCTTCGAAAGGAGCGGTGCGCCTGCTGAACAAGGCTGCGGCGGTGGAGTGCGGAAAGCTGGGCTACGGAATTCGGGTCAATTCGATTCATCCGGGCATCATCAAGACCGCGATGGGCATCAACGTGGTGCGCAGCTTTGCCCGCCTGGGCATGGCGGCGGATGAAGCCGCCGCCGATGCCATGGTCGAGTCGATGCACCCGATTGGCTATGGCCAGCCGAGCGACGTCGCTAATGCGGTGCTGTTCCTCGCCGGCGAAGCCTCGCGTTGGGTGACCGGCACCGAGATTGTCACCGACGGTGGTGCCAGCGCCTGCTGAGCACGCCCTGGCATGTTTAAGCACGGCGCATCTTTCTTGGCGCGGCGCTATTCAACTGGCGGGTCGCAGCGGCAAAACCGTCTGGCCATTGGCCCGGTGGCGGATAGCGTACGCGTCTTCGTTGATCTGCCTGTTGCTCATCGAGCTGGCGGGCACGGCATTTAAAGGAACAGTGAAATGCAACGATTAACCAACCAGGTTTGCCTGATCACCGGGGCCGCCAACGGCATCGGCTTGGCCACCGCCGAACTCTTCCTGCGCGAAGGTGCCAAGGTGCTGCTCACCGATATAGACGCCGAGGCCGGCGAGCGTCAGGCGCATCGCCTGCGCGAGCAAGGCCTCAACGCGCTGTTTCAGCAGCTCGACGTGACCTGCCCGCAGGCTTGGGCGCGCGCCATGGAAACCCTGCGCGAGCGCTGGGGCGTGCTCGACGTGTTGGTCAACAACGCCGGCATGGCGCTGTTGGCCGATGTCGAAAAGCTGACTCTGGAGATGTGGCGCAAGACCCTCGCGGTGAACCTGGATGGGGTGTTTCTCGGCACCCAGCAGGGCATCGCGATGATGAAGGCGCGCGGCGGTTCGATCATCAACGTCGCCTCCATCGAAGGCATCATCGGTGAGCCGCTGGTGCCAGCCTACAATGCCAGCAAGGGCGGCGTACGCATTTTCAGCCGTTCCGCCGCCGCGCACTGCGCCCGCCAGGGTTATGCCATCCGCATCAACAACCTGTGTCCCGGCTACGTCGCCACACCGATGATCAGGGACGGCTTGACGGGGCTGCCGAGCGAGCAGGCCCAGGCTTTCCAGGATTACCTCGGGCAGCGCATCCCAATGGGCCGTCTGGCCCAGCCAGAGGAGATCGCCCGCGCCATGCTGTTCCTCGCCAGCGAAGACTCCAGCTACATGACTGGCAGCGACCTGGTGCTAGACGGCGGCTATTTGGCGCAATAAACGGCTGCCAAAAGCTGGGGAGGGATTCCCATAAGTTGCCGGGATTCCTTGCCCTGCCTGCCGTACACACTCGCCTTCCTACCTCTGCGCAAACCCGCCGCGCCGACCTTTGTCGGCCATCCCCCAACAGGGGGGGAGAACCTTGGCAGGGCGTTGAATAGAGTCCTGCTACAGCGCTCACGTTGCCGCCGCGCAAATTTTTCGTAGCGCAGTGGGGCTGGTCTGGGTACTCGATAACCTGAACTATCGGCTGGAGAATAATAATGACAAGAACGCATTTCACCGGGTTGGACGTTGTCCGCCACCCGCTGCGCCAGGCTATTTTGCTGGGCATTTTGGGCATGGCTGCAAACGCTGCCCAGGCCTTCACCTTCGAAACGGAGAGTGGTTGGCAGGGCAGTCTGGATACAACCTTATCCGTCGGCAGCAGCTGGCGTGCCGAAGGGCGCGACAACGCACTCTACAGCGCGGCAGACGGCCTGGTTGTCGGCAAAAACGATGGTCAGGCAGGTACGGCCATCGACAGCGGCAACCTCAACTATGATCGCGGCGACCGCTTCTCCACCATCGGCAAGGTGCTCAGCGAGTTGTCGCTGCGTAAGGGCGACTTCGGCGGCCTGGTGCGCGTCAAGGGCTGGTACGACCAGGCGCTGGAAGACGAGAACGTCGACTTCGGTAACCAGGCCAACGGCTTCAAAAGCGGTAAGCCGTTGTCCGACAAGGGCTTCGAAGATCTGCAGAAGAACAAGGGCGTCTACCTGCTCGATGCCTACGTGTATGACACCTACTACCTGAACGACCAAGCCTTGCAACTGCGGCTGGGTCGGCAGGTGGTGAACTGGGGCGAGAGCATCTTTATTCAGGGGGTGAACCAGATCAACCCGCTGGACGTGCCCTCATTCCGCCGTCCAGGCACCGAGATCAAGGAAGCCTTGTTGCCACTGTGGATGCTGCACGCAAACTTCAGCCTTAGCGATGGCCTGTCGCTTGAAGCGTTTTACCAGTTCAAGTGGGAGCCTACGGTTGTCGAAGGTTGCGGCAACTACTGGTCCACTACCGAAAACCTGATTTCTACCCATCCTGGCGGCTGTGATATGGCCACCTCTCTGACCGACACGGTCGGCGAACATGCGATCGGTTTATACCCCCGCCTAAGCAAGGGGCGTGATGCCCGGGACTCGGGCCAGTGGGGGCTGGCGTTGCGCTACCTGGTCGAGTCCATCGACACCGAAGTCGGGTTGTATGCGATGAACCTGCATTCGCGCACGCCTATCCTCTCGGCGCGTAACGGCATAGGCGCAGCCGGCGTCACCGGCCTGGCCAACCCAGTGGTACTGGACGAGCTATTGGCTGGTGTGACGGCTACCAGTGGCTTCTATGAGTACCCCGAGGACATCCGCCTCTACGGCTTAAGTGCGGCCACGACGCTGGCCGGTTGGTCAATGGGGGCTGAGTTGTCTTACTCGCCGAATACTCCGGTACAGCGCAATGGCAACGACATCATCACCGGCCTGTTGCTCAATCAGGGGCCGGTGACAGGCGATGTATTGGCAGCCGGGCAGGGCGGCTATGTGGCCGGTTATGACCGTTTCGAGAAGACCCAGCTACAGGTCAACGGCATCAATATCTTCCCCAATGTGCTGGGGGCGTCGCAGTTGATGGTGATCGGTGAAGTGGTCCTGCAGTGGGGTGATGTGCCCGACAGTGCTGACGGGGTGCGTTATGGCCGTGCTCCCGTATTCGGCTCAGGTACTCATGCGGAGATGTTTGGCGGCATTGATGCCTGCAACGGGATCAACCCGAACCCGACCGGCTGCAAGAACGATGGTTATGTCACCGACTTTGCCTGGGGTTATCGCCTGCGTGCCCAACTGGAGTATGCCGATCCGTTTGCTGTGGGCGTAACCACGACCCCCAGCCTGTTCTTCGGTCATGACGTTGAGGGCTACTCGCTGGACGGCCAGTTCAACGAGGGTCGGATGACCGTGGGTGCCGGCGTACGTTTCGACTACCAGAAGGCCCACAGCCTGGACTTCAACTACGTCACGTACAGCAACGACGCCGACTACGACCCCCTGCGTGATCGCGACCATTACTCGATGAATTACAGCTACAAATTCTGATAAGGAAAAAGGCATGAAAACAATAAAGACTTGCCGCGGCCCATTGTCATTGGTGCTCGCTGTTGTGTGGCTGACAGTCGCGGGTAGCGCCTGGGCCAAGTTGACGCCGGAGGAGGTCGCCCGCCTGGGCAACGACCTGACGCCGGTAGGTGCCGAGAAAGCGGGTAATGCCGATGGCAGCATTCCAGCCTGGGAGGGCGGCCAGGCGGCTGCGCCGGCTGGCTGGAGCCCGGAACAGGGCTACGTCGATCCGTTCCCGCAAGATCAAGTGCAGATGGTGATCAGCGCGGCCAACGCCGAGCAATATCAAGACAAGCTGACGCCCGGCACCCTGGCACTGCTGAAGAAGTACGAAAACTTCAAGATGCCGATCTACCAGACCCGGCGCAGCGCCGCACTGCCGGTGCAGGTCACGGACAAGGCCAAGGCGCAGTCCTCCCAGGTCGAGCTGCAAGGGTTTGGTTTGAGCAACCTGAATGGCTCCACCATTCCCTTCCCGATACCGAAGGATGGTCAGGAGGCGATTTGGAACCACCTGGTGCGTTACCTGGGGGGCGGCTTCGAGCGTACCTTCCACTGGTTCCCGGTGCGTAGCAGCGGCGACTCTTACAAGGTGGGTTTCCGCGAGTTCCGTGTATTCGACCAGAACATGGATCGTAGCGTGGACAATCACCTGTTCTCCTACCTCGGCTACTTCCTCGGCCCGGCCACGTTGCAGGGCACGGTGTACCTAGTGCGTGAGCCGGTGGATCAGGTCAGGGAAGCACGTTCGGCATGGATCTACAACTCCGGCTCCCGTCGCGTTCGCCGGGCCCCTGATCTGGCTTATGACAACGTCAGCGACGGCACCGAGAGCATGCGGGTGACCGACCAGTATGACGGCTACAACGGCGCGCCAGATCGCTACGAGTGGAAGCTGCTCGGCAAGCAGGAAATCTACGTTCCTTACAACGCCTACAAGCTGTCGGACAAGTCGCTGAAATACCAGGACATCCTGCAGAAGGGCACCATCAACGCCGATCTGATGCGCTATGAGCTGCACCGTACCTGGGTGGTCGAGGGCACCTTGAAGAATGGGCAGAAGCACATCTACGGCAAGCGCGTGATGTACCTCGACGAGGACAGCTGGACCCTGCTGGTGGAAGACGCCTATGACACCCGTGGCCAGCTGTGGCGGGTCGGCGTGCACCCGCTGATTCAGTTCTACGATGCCGGCGTGCCATGGTATCGCGCCAACATCTGGCATGACCTGAGCAACGGCAACTACCTGGTCTCTGGTCTGGATAACGAGATCAAGCAGCCCTGGACGTTCGGTAGCAAGGGGCGTCAGGCCGAGTTCCAGCCGGACGCCCTGCGCCGCGCCGGCCACTGAGTCAGCAGCGGCGACTTAGGTGACCCCGCTCAGGGGTCGCCGATTCTAATAACAACAAAGGAGTGGCCAATGGCTACTTTCGTTAAGCCCGTTTACGGGTTGTTGTGTGCAGCGCTCATCGCTGCGTCTGGGGTGCGCGCCGAGGTGCTCGGTGCAACTGCGATACAGGTCAAACCGGAGCGCATCGTCCTGCTCGATATCCAGCGCGTCGGTGGGCACTTGTTCAGTGCCGGAGAGCGCGGCTGGATCCTTCACTCGACGGATAATGGCCGCCACTGGCAGTCCGTACGCAGCCCGGCAGATCGCACTCTCACGGCACTGGCCTTCGCCGATGAGCAGCTTGGCATCGCCATCGGACATGGGGCGACCCTGTTGCGCACCACTGATGGCGGCCAACAGTGGACAGCCGTGCCGCTCGACGATATCGGCCGCGACTCGCTGCTTGGGGTGATCCACCTGGGTGACCAGCACTTCGTCGCCTATGGTGCCTTCGGCCTCTATCTGGAGTCCCATGATGGGGGACTGCACTGGAGCAGGCGTCAGCTACTTGATGAGCACTTCGACCGGCACATCGCCCGGGTGATCAAGGCTGCTGACTCTCTGTTTCTATTCGGCGAGTCCGGTACCTTGCTGCGCTCAAGTGACCTTGGCCAGAGTTGGCAAGCGTTGCCGTCGCCCTACGAGGGCTCGTTTTTCGGTGCCCTTGTGACGCCAGCCGGGGCCCTGCTGGCTTTCGGCATGCGTGGAAACCTCTATCGCAGCGCCGATCAGGGACAAAGCTGGCAGCAGATCGCGCTGGATACCAAGGCGGCGCTGCAGGGCGGTGCCATCTTGGCGGACGGCCGTATCGTTCTGGTTGGTAACGCGGGCCTGGTGGCGTTCAGCGCTGACGACGGGCGTAGTTTTGCGTTGAGCAGGACGGCCCGTGGTGGCTTGGCCCAAGTCGTGGCTGTGGAGGATGGCGTTCTCGCCGTTGGCGATGCTGGCGTGCAGGCGCTATCGCTCAAGCAAACGGCAGCAAACTGAGGTTTATATGAGCAGAGATCAAGAGCCTTGTGGGCTTGAGCCTGTCGACGATCAGCAGATACTCGACCGGCAGAATTTTTCCAGCGACCTAATTGGCCGCGTGTCCTACTGGATTTTTCACTTCCGGCGCGCGCTGCTGGTGTTCTTCATCCTGCTGACGCTGCTGTTCGCTTTCACCTCCAGCCGTCTACAGGTGGAGGCAGGCTTCTACAAGATGATCCCGCTGCAGCACGAGTACATGCAGTCCTTCCTCAAGTATCAGGGCGACTTCGGCGGTGCTAACAAGGTGCTATTGGCGCTGAAGAATGACAGGGGTGAAATCTTCGAGCCGGCGTTCATGGATACCTTGCGACAAGTAACCGAGGAGGTGTTCTACGTCAAGGGTGTGGAGCGCAGCTCGGTCACTTCGTTGTTTACCTCCAACGTGCGCTACAGCGAGGTGGTGGAGGACGGTTTTCGTGGGGGCAATATAGTCGCCGCGGATTTCACTGGCACGCCCGAGCAACTCAAGATAGTGCGCGAGAACGTGCTGAAGTCTGACTGGGTCGGACGGATCGTCGGCAACGATCTCGGCTCGGCGATGGTGGTGGCCGACCTGTTAGAGGTGGATCCGGACAGCGGCGCACGGCTCGACCTGCAGGAGGTGGGCAGGGCGCTTGAGGCGATTCGCACCAAGTACGAGAAGGACGGCATCAGCGTCCATATCATCGGCTTCGCCAAGTCGGTCAGCGACATCGCCGAGGGGGCCGCCGGCGTACTGTTGTTCTTCGCCGTGGCCTTCGTCATCACCGCGTTGTTGCTCTATTGGTATTCCGGCTCGCGCATGCTCACGGCTTGGGCGCTGATTTGCGCGCTGGTGCCTGTGGTCTGGTTGCTCGGCCTGTTGCCGCTGCTAGGGCTGGCGCTCGACCCGATGTCGATCCTGGTGCCGTTTCTGATCTTCTCGATCGGCGTGTCCCATGCGGTGCAGATGACCAACGCCTGGAAGCTGGAAACCTTACACGGTCACGACAGCGTGACCGCCTCGCGCAACTGCTTTCAGAAGTTGTTTATTCCTGGGGCCATGGCCCTGTTGGCCAATGCCCTGGGTTTTATGGTGATCGCCTTCGTGCAGATCGAGATGGTTCGTGAACTGGCCATCACCGCCACCTTGGGGGTCAGCCTGATGATCCTCACCAACAAGCTGCTGTTGCCGATTCTGCTGTCTTATATGCGCTTCTCGGTTAAGGACACCGAGCGCCTGCAGGGCAAGGAAACGGCAGGCGACTGGTTGTGGGAGCGGCTCGGCGGGTTGGCCACGCGCAAGGGCAGTGTTGTGGCCATTGTTGCCGCGCTAGCGCTGTTGGGCGGCGGGCTGTGGCAGGCCGGCAAGCTCAAGGTGGGCGATATGGGGCAGGGCGTGCCCGAGCTGCGCGCCGACTCACGCTACAACCAGGACGTGGCCATGGTCACCAGCAATTTCGCCATTGGTGTGGATCTGCTGCAAGTGGTGGTGGAGGCCGGCGGCAGCGAGTCGCCCTGTGTCGATCGAGACGTACTGGGTCGGGTCGAAGACTTCGAGTTCAGTATGAAGCAGACCGATGGCGTCGCAACGGTGCGCGGCCTGGCCGGCTATGTCGCCCAGATCACGCAGGCGAATGCGGAAACCTTTATCAAGTGGCGCACCGTGCCCGAGGAGCAGGCGCAGATCGCCCAAGGTGTGGGCTTCGCAACTCGTCTCGGCAATGAGCTGATGAACTCTACCTGCACCGCCATGCCCATCTCGCTGTACACCGAGGACCATCGGGCATCGACCATCGGGCACATCATTGAACGGATCAAGGCATTCAAGTCCGAGCATGACACTGACAGGCTGAAATTCCAGCTTGCCAGCGGCAACGTAGGGGTTATGGCAGCGACCAACGAGGCGGTGGCGACTGCGGACAAATGGGTCAACCTGGCCCTGTTCGGCTCGGTGACCTTGCTCTGCCTGCTGAGCTTTCGCTCCTGGCGCATTACCCTGTGCATCATCCTGCCGCTGGCCTTGGTGACGGTGCTGTGCAATGCGCTGATGGCGCTGCTCGACATCGGCCTCAAGGTGAACACCTTGCCGGTGGTCGCACTGGGAGTTGGGGTTGGGGTGGATTACGGCATCTATCTGTTTGAGCGGATCAAGCATGAGATGCACGCGCACAATCTGGATTTGCGCGCGGCCTTCGTCGAGGCCCTCAAGCAGCGTGGCACCGCCTCGTTGTTCACGGCGGTGACCATGACGGTGTCTGTGGCTACCTGGGTGTTCTCTACGCTCAAGTTCCAGGCCGATATGGGCGTATTGCTGGCCTTTATGTTCCTGGTTAACGCGTTCGCAGCCATTCTCCTCTTGCCAGCGCTGGCGGCCTGGTTGTTGCCATCCTCGCAAAAACGCTGTGTCTCGACCTCTGCAGCGTGCCCTCCACTCACTACTCCGTGAGCTTTTTGGCGGCCTTCGGGTCGCCTTTTTTAGGCTGTGTCTGTGCGAGTGGCTGAACGTGCCGCTCTGTCCACACAAACAGCATCCAGTCCCCGCCATGTCGGGTAATCACTGTCAGCCCGGCTAGCTGCGGGCATGAATTCTTCGTGGCGACATGCACTGATTCATTAGGGCGCTCCCTCCAGTGCCTGCCGAATGCTGTAAGCATGTTGGCGCAAAAAGACAATACGACTGCGACTGCGAGTTCTAGTATCCACTGCATAAAAAATAGATTGGAGGTGGATGATGAATACCAGTCAATGCCGACGCGCCCTCGTGCGTCTTGCCGGTGCATGCCATGCGCCTTGTTGTACAGCTTGCTGCAGTGGCTCCGTCAGCGGGGCTGTCGTTGGCCCACAGGCAGTGAGGTCAGCGCATGTACAAGGGTAAAGTGGTCATCATCACCGGCGGCTCCAGCGGTTTGGGCAAGGCGCTTGCTCAGCGGTTTCTGGCACAGCATGCTGCAGTCGCACTGGTCGCCCGCGACGGCAAGAAGCTGGCTCAGGTCAAGACCGATCTTGCCGGGTACCTCAGGGCGGGGCAAAAGCTTGAGACCTTCTCGTGCGATGTGTCAGACATCTCGGCCTGTGAGCAAACTCTGCAGGAGATTGCCCATCAACTGGGTGCCCCGCATATCCTGATCAACTCCGCCGGCATCATTAAAGAAGGCTATTTCGATACGTTAGCCTTGAGTGATTTTCGTCAGGTGATGGAGATCAACTACTTCGGCGTGATCAATTTCATTCGTGCAACCTTGCCCTACTTCAATCGCCAAGGCGGCGGGCGCATTGTCAATATTGCCTCGCTGGCGGGCAAGTTTGGCTCCTTTGGCTATGCGGCCTATTGCGGATCAAAGTTTGCCCTTGTCGGCTTGACCGAGACTCTGCGGCTGGAACTCACACCACGCAATATTGCAGTGCAACTGGTCTGCCCTGGCGAATTTGATACGCCGATGACCCAGCAGCTCAGCACTTCGCGCACCGATGAAAACCGCATCATTTCGCAGACGATCCCGGTCCTAAGCCTTAAACAGGTCACCGATGAAGTGTTTGCAGGTATTGCCAAGGGCCAGTACATGACCATCCCCGGGCGTATTAGTCGTGTGCTTGAGTGGGTCAACCGCGTATTTCCCGGCCTGATGCGACGCACCCTGGATGCCAAGGTGAAAAAGATATACGCCGGCCCGTCGCTATAAACCTCATCTGGCCTATTGCCTTACCCAGGTCTGCGATTGGCCTGTATTTGCCAGCTGTATGAGTTGCTCACCTGAGCAGGTTACTGCTCACACCCACTCTGGTAGTTTAAAAGGAACGCTAAAATGGTCACCCCCAACGATCAGCAAGCCATCGCCCACCTCGAAGAAACCTTCGTGCTGCAGAAAGCGGCCTATCTCAAGGCCCCTTGCCCATCGCTTGAAGAACGCGCAGAGCTGCTGCAGCGCATACCCGGCATGCTGATGGCCAACGCTAAACGCATTGCCGAGGCGATGAACAGTGATTACGGTCATCACCCCGAGCTCACCACTTACCTGTTCGATGTGGTCAACGTTGCGGGCCGGGCCCAGTTCGCCGCCAACTCCTTATCCGCCTGGATGGCGCGCGATTATCGTGAGCTGGAGCCGCATCTCTACGGCAGTTCCAAGGCCTATATCGAGTACCAGCCCAAGGGCGTCATCGGCAATATGCCGGCCTGGAACTTCCCGGTTGATCTGTCGATTGGGCCTTTGTGCGAAATGCTCGCTGCAGGCAACCGCGTGATCATCAAGCCTTCTGAGCAAACGCCGGCGATTGGGCAATTGCTGGCCGAAATGATTGGGGCCACGTTTGATCGCGACCGTGTCTCCGTGGAAAACGGCGGCGTTGATCTGGCACGCCATTTCAGCACCTTGAAATGGGATCACCTGCTCTATACCGGCAACACCGCCATTGGCCGTGAAGTCATGCGCAAGGCGGCGGAAAACCTGGTGCCGGTGACGCTTGAGCTGGGTGGCAAGAACCCAACTGTCTTTACCGAAGAAGCCGTTACGGCGAAAAACGTGGCGCAGATGATGGGGGCCAAACTGACCAAGAACGGCCAGCTGTGCATCACGGTCGACCACTGCCTGGTGCCGGCCAGCGCGCTGGATAAATTCGTTGGGCTGGTTAAAGAATTCGTCGAGACCCGGCTGGGTGACTACACCACCAGCACCTTGAATTGCGCGGTGATCAACAAGCGCCAGTTTGATCGTCTGCAGCGCTATGTCGATGATGCCAAGAGCATCGATGCCAGCAAGGTTATCGAGCTGGGCTCGGCCGCCGCCGAGAGCAATGGCGCGTGCCGGATGCCGCTCACCCTGGTGATCAACCCGGCCGCCGGTTCGCTGATCGATCAGAACGAAGTCTTTGGCCCGATTTTGCCGATCATCACCTACACCCACTTTGATGAAGCCATTGCGCGTATTCAGACTGGCGAGCGACCTTTGGGCATCTACGTGTTTTCGGATCAGGCGGACCTGGTCGAGCGCCTACGCCTCAGCACTTCGTCGGGTGGTTTCTGCGTCAACTCTGCTTCCTTGCAGGGTGCCCAGGAGAATCTCGGCTTTGGTGGCGTTGGGCAGAGCGGTATGGGCCGCCATCACGGCATCGAGGGCTTTAAGGAGTTCTCCAACCCGCGCGGCTGTGTCGAGCTTGCGGCTGACTCCAATACGGCTCCGATCATGTCGCCGCACGACGCGATGGCGCGCGAGTTTCTCAAGGCCGTCACGGGCGGCATGCTGGGTGCCTAGAGCACCTGGTTTGATCTCGTGACTTGATCTGGGGGGGCAGTGCGGATCGAGGCATGGCTGCAAATACCTTGCGCTGTGTCTATGACCGCACTGCCAACCCACCCCGAGCGCGTCAACGCCCTTCAAAAGTGGAAGAGAAAACATGACCAATAAACTCAAAGCCCGCTGGGCCGAAGGCAAAGCCACGACAAACGGTTGGCTGGGGCTGCCGCATGTGCTCAGTGCCGAAGTAATGGCCTCTCAGCCTTGGGATTCGATCACGCTGGACATGCACCACGGCTTTATCGACCTGCCCGATCTGGTCAACCTGCTCGCCGCGCTGGCCGGAACCAAGAACTCCCCGGTGCCGTTGGTGCGTGTGCCGTGGAATGATCCGGGTGTGATCTACCGGGCGCTCGACGCCGGCGCCCAAGGCATTATTTGCCCAATGATCAACACCGCCGAAGAAGCCCAGCAGTTTGTCCGCGCGGTGAAGTATCCGCCGCTGGGGCAGCGCAGCTTTGGCCCGATGCGTGGGTTGCTGCGCGAAGGGCCGGCCTATGTGGCCTCGGCCAACGACACCTGCCTGGCGCTGGCGCAGATCGAAACCCGTCAGGCGCTGCAAAACATCGATGCCATTATGGCCGTAGCAGGGCTGGATGGCGTGTATGTCGGCCCGTCGGATCTGGGCTTCGATCATGGCTTACCGCCGGAGTTCGACAGTGAGCGCCCGGAGATGCTGGCGCTGTATGACCAGATCATCGCCGCCGCCAAACGCCACGGCCTGGTCGCCGCCATGCACAACGCCACACCCGCTTACGCCCAAAAAATGGCCGCGCGCGGGTTCAATATGGTGACCTTTGGCTCTGACATCGGCTTTATTCTGGCTGCCAATCAGGCCGCCATGGCCACCTATACCGGATCGGCAGCCACTACCGGGTCAACAGGATACTGATCATGACCTATAACGTCGTTCCCGCCACTTCCCGCGACTACCGCCGTCTGGCCGACAAGGCGCTGCCCCGTTTTTTGTTCGACTATATCGACGGCGGTGCCAATGACGAGCTGACGCTGGCGCGCAATGTCAGTGACTTTGCGCGTATCACGCTCAAGCACAACGTCCTGCGCGATGTTTCACGTATCGACACCGCGACCACCCTGGCAGGAGAGCGCGCCGCCATGCCGGTGATTCTGGCACCCGTTGGTTTGGCCGGTATGTTCAAGCGCCGTGGTGAAGTGCAAGGCGTGCGCGCTGCCAATCGAGTCGACGTGCCGTTCACCTTGTCCACCGTCGGCATCTGCCCGGTGGATGAAGTGGCTCGGGCGGCGGAAAAACCCTTCTGGTTTCAGTTGTACATGGTCAAGGATCGCAAGGCCGTACAGGGCTTGCTGGAGCGCGCCATGGCGGCTGGATGCCAGACGCTGGTGTTTACCGTTGACCTGCCGGTGGCCGGGATGCGGCACCGCGATACGCGCAATGGCTTGTTTGAGAAGAACCTAAGAGGTGCCCTGATGCGTGGCTGGCAGGTCATGACCCGCCCTGGCTGGGTCTATGACGTGGGCATGCGGGGCAAGCCGCATGCCTTTGGCAACTACGCCGATCTTGTCTCCGAAGGGGCTGACCTGAACGCCTACAAGGAGTGGGTCGATAACAACTACGACAACACGGTGACATGGAAGGACATCGAATGGGTGCGCACGATCTGGAAGGGTCGCATCCTGATCAAAGGCATTCTTGAAGGCCGTGACGCGCAGTCGGCGGTCGATGTGGGTGCCGATGGCATCGTGGTTTCCAACCACGGCGCACGCCAGTTGGATAGCGTGTCGTCCACGATCCGCAAGCTACCGGAGGTTGTCGCCGCCGTTGGCGACAAAACTGAAGTCTTTATGGACGGCGGTGTGCGTGGCGGGCTCGACGTCTTACAAGATTCTTGTAAGTTTGGCGCGCCCTGCCACCGAACGGTTTGACATGCTTCTCCGAAATTTTTCGGAATACGTCATGAGCCCCAAAAAACTAAGAATCGACCACCCTTTGGACGAGCAGTACCAGGCTCTATACGAGGCTGCTATGGCTGTAGCAGCGGCCTACCTTGAGCATGCGAACTGGCTGATTGAGCGTATAGAAGGACGAAAGCTACGCACGCATCTGATGATCTCGGTAAGAGTCAAGACGCCTACCTGCTGGGTAGCGACCTGGATAAAAAAGGTCAATGTGAAGGACACAGAAAAATCACGTTCCGTAGCCAAGAAGCTAAGACCTGGATCGCCAGTCAGGATCGGTCAAAACCTCACCGCCGAGATGCCAAAAGGCGAGGGCTTCACCTAAAAGGCTGCGACATTTAACTGTCTGCCCCACGAGGTTCGTGAGGTGGCGATGCACTACGAGAGGCTGCTTGCGGACCTACGAAAAGCGGCTCAGGAAAACCGCTCGTTACGCCGCACTATGACCAATACGATGAACCGGGCAACCAAGGTAATAGGGCAATGTGAAGGGTCGATTTCAGCCGCAGAGACCCTTCGCCTAGCGAATCTTGCGGACACTCTCAACAAAACACAGTGACGCCACTGTGGATTAGGGCGAAGTGCTCAAACGCAGCAATGGCTCGGGTTCCAGCCACTTCCCCCGAACGAAAATCGGTTATGGGGAAGTGAATTCCCCCGTTCGGGGGAAGTGCGTAGTGGTTATGGGGAATTACGCATTAGGGGGAAGTGCTCAAACGCAGCAATGGCGCGGGTTCCAGCCACTTCCCCCGAACGAAAATCGGTTATGGGGAAGTGAATTCCCCCGTTCGGGGGAAGTGCGTAGTGGTTATGGGGAATTACGCATTAGGGGGAAGTGCTCAAACGCAGCAATGGCGCGGGTTCCAGCCACTTCCCCCGAACGAAAATCGGTTATGGGGAAGTGAATTCCCCCGTTCGGGGGAAGTGCGTAGTGGTTATGGGGAATTACGCATTAGGGGGAAGTGCTCAAACGCAGCAATGGCGCGGGTTCCAGCCACTTCCCCCGAACGAAAATCGGTTATGGGGAAGTGAATTCCCCCGTTCGGGGGAAGTGCGTAGTGGTTATGGGGAATTACGCATTAGGGGGAAGTGCTCAAACGCAGCAATGGCGCGGGTTCCAGCCACTTCCCCCGAACGAAAATCGG
>NZ_AOFQ01000050.1 GCF_000495915.1 Stutzerimonas chloritidismutans AW-1 | reverse complement strand
GGGGGGGGGTGGGGGAGCCGTTGCGCGTGCCGGTCGGCATGCGGTCCCAGTGGTGACGGCCGGCGGCAGGCGCGTCGGTAGCGCCCTGTTCGGTAAGCATCAAGAGAACTGGTCGTGAGCGTCGCCGCACTGCGCCTGGTGCTCGGCGACCAGTTGAGCTTCGAGCTCTCCGCCCTGGATGGGCTCGATCCGACGCGTGACCGGGTGCTGCTCGCTGAGGTCGCTGAAGAAGCCGGACACGTCCCGCATCACCCGCAGAAGATCATCTTTCTGTTCAGCGCCATGCGGCACTTCGCTGAGGCGTTGCGCAAACGCGGAATCACGGTGGATTACGTGACACTCGACGATCCTGCCAACAGCGGTTCGCTGGCCGGGGAGCTGGCGCGCTTCGCCGCATGGTATCGACCTGACGAAATCCATGTCACCGAGGCCGGTGACTGGCGGGTCGAACAGGCGCTCAAGAGCAGTGGGCTTTCGATCACCTGGCATGCCGACCGCCGCTTCCTCTGCTCGCGGACCGGGTTCGCCGGTTGGGCCAGTGGCAAGCGACAGCTGCGCATGGAGTTCTTCTATCGCGAGATGCGTCGCCAAACGGGCCTTCTGCTGAATCCGGATGGCACACCGGAGGGCGGTGTATGGAATCTCGATACGGACAACCGCAAGCCGCTGCCACGCGGATTGCACGGCCCGATCACCTTGCGCTTCGCCGCTGACGAAACCACGCGCGCTGTGCAGGCGTTGGTGAGCGCGCATTTCGCGCATCACTACGGCCGTCTGGACGGCTTCGATTACCCCGTCACCCACGCCGAGGCCGAACAGCTCTGGCTGCATTTTCTCGATTTCGGCTTGGCCGCTTTCGGTGACTACCAGGACGCCATGGCCAGCGGCGAACCGTTCCTGTTCCATGCGCGCGTCGGCGCCGCGCTCAACGTCGGCCTGCTTGACCTGCGCCGCCTGTGTGATGACGTGGATGCGGCCTACCGGCAGGGGCGAGTCGGGCTGAACGCTGCCGAGGGCTTCATTCGCCAGTTGATTGGCTGGCGTGAGTATGTGCGCGGTATCTATTGGTTGCAGATGCCTGACTATGCGCAACGCAATGCCCTCGGCAATTCCAGGCCGCTGCCGGGGTTCTACTGGACCGGGCAGACGCGCATGAACTGCATGCGCCAGGTGATCGGGCAGACGCTGGAGCATGCTTACGCTCACCATATCCAGCGGCTGATGGTGACCGGTAATTTCGCGCTGCTCGCTGGCATCGCACCGCCCGCGCTGTGCGATTGGTACCTGGCGGTCTATATGGATGCGTTCGACTGGGTGGAACTGCCCAACGTGCTGGGCATGGTGCTGCACGCCGACGGCGGCTACCTGGGCTCCAAGCCCTACTGTGCCAGTGGCCAGTACATCAAACGCATGTCCAACTATTGTCAGGATTGCTCTTACAAGGTGCGCGAGAGCACGACAGACGATGCCTGCCCGTTCAACGCGTTGTACTGGCACTTTCTCATGCGCCACCGCGAGCAGTTGCAGGGTAATCCGCGGATGAGCATGGTCTATCGCAACCTCGCGCGCATGGAAGGCAGCAAGCAGCAGGCGCTGTGGGAGCGTGGCGAGTCGCTGCTGGCGCGGCTGGATGCCGAGGACGCGCTGTGAGAAGGAAAGCGGACCTGCCATTCAAGTGCTGTGCCGCCTGCAACTTGCCGTTTGCCTGGCGAAAGAAGTGGTCGCGCTGCTGGGATGAGGTGCGTTATTGCTCCGAACGCTGTCGGCGCAATCGGCAGGGCAGGTAATGGAGGCACTGCCGGCGGCAATGCGGTATGGGTGGCTGCGTCCGCTCGCTTCAGCTGTGCTAGGCTGGCCGACCTTTTTTCCTCTCGGAGCCCGGCATGACCGACCTCAATCTATCCACTGACGAAACCCGTGTGAGCTACGGCATCGGCCGCCAGCTGGGCGACCAGCTGCGTGACAATCCCCCGCCGGGCGTCAGTCTCGATGCGGTGATCGCCGGTATTCGTGATGCGTTTGCCGGTGTTGCCAGCCAGGTCAGCCCGGAAGCGCTGAACGCCAGCTTCGCGGTGATCCGCGAGCGCATGCAGGCCGAGGCGCAGCAGAAAGCCGAAGCTGCCGCAGCAGAAGGTCGTGCCTTCCTTGTCGAGAATGCCAAGCGCGAAGGCGTTGTGGTGCTGGAGTCGGGTCTGCAATACGAAGTGCTGACGACCGGTGAGGGCGCCAAACCGTCTCGCGAGGACAGTGTGCGCACGCATTACCACGGCACGCTGATCGACGGCAGTGTGTTCGACAGCTCCTACCAGCGTGGCCAGCCTGCCGAGTTCCCGGTAGGCGGCGTGATCGCCGGCTGGACCGAAGCGCTACAGCTGATGAATGCCGGCAGCAAGTGGCGCCTGTATGTGCCGAGCGAGCTGGCCTATGGTGCTCAGGGCGTTGGCAGTATCCCGCCGCACAGCACGCTGGTATTCGACGTCGAACTGCTGGACGTGCTCTGAGTCCGGCTGCTGGGGCGTAGCGTCTGTGGTCGGCGACTAATCGGTTACCGACAAGCTGCTGGTGAGCCCTGACCGCTTGCCCGTGTGCGGCTCTCGATCTCGGTATTACGTACTGGTCAGGGCCGCAGCGCGCGGGCATAGCTGAAGAGGAACAGGTTTCGAACCTGTTCCTTGAGCACGCAGGGTTCACTCGTGCTCAACTCCTGCACATCGAGATCACCTTGTTCTCGCAACTCTTCCAGTGCATCCCCTTCGAGTGAAACGCATACGGCGCCGGTATTCCGGTCGAGTATGCGCAGGTAGGGTTGCGGGCGATCCAGCCAGGCATCTATCAGATAAGTCATGAGTCACCTCCAATTCATTCTCGTAATGAGAATAATTGTTATTTGCAAATATGCAAGCGCAAATATTCCCCTGATGAGGGTGGAGGTGAGGGGTCAACGGGCGGGGTGAAGGCTGCGCTCGAAGCGCAGCGTCGACATTGCTGGGGTGTCAGTGGGTGCGCGCTACGGCGAAGCGGCAAAGCTCGACCAGGGCATCGCGATACTGATTGGCGGGGATCACTTCGAGGCAGGCAATAGCGCGTTCGGCATAGTCGCGGGCAAGCTTGGCGGTGTAGTCCAGCGCACCTGATGCCTCGACAGCGGCGCGGATGCTTTCCAGGTCTTCGAGGCCGCCTTTCTGGATGGCTTTGCGCACCAGAGCGGCCTGTTCGGTGGTACCTTCGCGCATGGTGTAGATCAGCGGAAGGGTAGGCTTGCCTTCGGCGAGATCGTCGCCGACGTTCTTGCCGAGCGTCTCTGCGTCGCCCTGATAGTCGAGCAGGTCGTCGACCAGTTGGAAGGCGATGCCGAGGTGATCGCCGAAGGTGCGCAGCGCCTCGCGCTGTTCGTCGCTGGCACCGGCCAGGGTGGCCGCACTATGCGTCGAGGCTTCGAAGAGCATGGCGGTCTTGCCGCGGATGACTTCCATGTAGATTTCTTCGGTAGTGCTGGCGTCGCGTACCTTGGACAGCTGCAGGACCTCGCCCTCGGCGATGACGCGAGTCGCCTGCGATATGATGCGCATCACCGGCATGGAATCCAGTTCCACCATCATTTCGAACGAGCGTGCATATAGAAAGTCGCCGACCAGCACGCTGGGCGCATTGCCCCACAGGGCGTTGGCGGTGGAGCGGCCGCGACGCATGCCGGACATGTCGACGACATCGTCGTGAAGCAGGGTCGAGGTGTGCAAGAACTCGATGATGGCGGCAAGCAGGCGCAACTGGTCGCCCTGATGACCGAGCGCACTGCCGCTGAGCAGCACCAGCAGCGGACGCAGGCGTTTGCCGCCAGCCGACGTGATGTAATCCCCGATCTTTTCCACCAGAGGGACGCGCGAAGTCAGTTGCTTGCGGATTATGCCGTCGACAGCGGCAAAATCGTCCGCCACAACTTGATAGAAAGGCTGGGGTTGCATCGGGGACTCCTCGCAGATTGCGCGGCATGCTAGGGGGCGGGTCTGGCACTGTCAAGGCAACGCCCGTTGGCTATTGCGCGGGGTGTGCCGCATGCGTACAATCGCGGACCCTGAACTTCCCCCTGGGCATTTCCCTGCCTTACGCAATTGCACGGGCGTCAACTTCCGGCCCCATGCAGCCATGCCAGCCACTAATCATTCTTTCAAAGCGCTGGGTGAGCAGGATCAACGGAGATACGAGATGTACGCAGTTATCGTTACCGGCGGCAAGCAATACAAGGTTGCCGAAGGCGAATACCTCAAGATTGAAAAACTCGAAGTTGCGACTGGCGAAGCTGTCACTTTCGACCGCGTTCTGCTGATCGGCAACGGCGACGATGTGAAGATCGGTGCTCCGGTGGTCGATGGTGCCAAAGTCACTGCCGAAGTGGTTGCCCAGGGCCGCCACGACAAGGTGACCATCATCAAGTTCCGCCGTCGTAAGCACCACATGAAGCGTCAGGGCCACCGTCAGTGGTTCACTGAGGTCAAAATCACCGGTATTCAGGGCTAATCTGGGCCTGAATCCCCCTACAGGAGTATTGAACTCATGGCACACAAAAAAGCTGGCGGTTCTACCCGCAACGGTCGCGACTCAGAAGCCAAACGCCTTGGCGTGAAGATGTATGGCGGCCAGGTCATCAAGGCCGGCAACATCATCGTGCGTCAGCGCGGCACCCAGTTCCATGCCGGTTACGGCGTTGGCATGGGTAAGGATCACACTCTCTTCGCCAAGGTCGAAGGTGTGGTCAAGTTCGAAGTGAAGGGCGCTTTCGGCCGTCGCTACGTGAGCGTCGTCGCAGCCTAACTGCGGCGTTGCTGAAGAAGCCCTGTCATGCGACGGGGCTTTTTTGTTTCTGTATCCTGTGAGGCTCTTGCAAAGAACTGCTCGGTGCTCATTCAGTTTTCGCTGGGTTTTTTGCAAGACCCTTACGTTTCTTGTTTCTTAAGCCCGTCCTGCGACGGGAGGCGTTCCCATGAAATTCGTCGATGAAGTATCGATTTTTGTAAAGGCCGGCGACGGCGGCAACGGCATGATGAGCTTTCGTCGTGAGAAGTTCATCGAAAAGGGTGGTCCCAACGGCGGCGACGGCGGCGACGGCGGCTCGGTGTACCTGGAGGCCGATGAGAACCTCAATACCCTGGTGGACTACCGCTATACCCGTCGCTTCAATGCGCAGAACGGGCAGAAGGGTGGCAGCACCGACTGCACCGGTGCCAAGGGCGACGATCTGATCCTGCCGGTGCCGGTCGGTACCACCGTGATCGATGCCGCTACCCAGGAGATCATGGGTGATCTGACCAAGGCCGGGCAGCGCCTGCTGGTGGCGCAGGGTGGCTGGCACGGGTTGGGCAATACGCGCTTCAAGTCCAGCACCAATCGGGCGCCGCGACAGACCACGCCAGGCAAGCCGGGCGATGCGCGTGACCTCAAGCTGGAATTGAAGGTCTTGGCAGATGTCGGTTTGCTGGGGCTGCCGAATGCCGGCAAGAGTACCTTCATTCGTTCGGTGTCGGCGGCCAAGCCGAAGGTGGCCGATTATCCTTTCACCACGCTGGTACCGAATCTCGGCGTGGTCAGTGTCGGGCGTTACAAGAGTTTCGTGATCGCCGACATTCCCGGTCTCATCGAGGGTGCGGCCGAGGGTGCGGGGCTGGGTATTCGCTTTCTGAAGCACCTGGCACGGACTCGCCTGCTGTTGCATCTCGTCGACATGGCGCCATTGGATGGTGGCGATCCGGCCGATGCGGCGGAGGTGATCCTGCATGAGCTGGAGAAATTCAGCCCGGCGCTGACGCAGCGCGACCGCTGGCTGGTGTTGAACAAGGCTGATCAGCTCCTGGAAGACGAGCGTGAGCAGCGTGTCCGGCAGGTGGTCGAGCGTCTGGACTGGAAGGGTCCGGTATTCGTCATCTCGGCGCTTGAAAGTGAGGGTACCGAGGCGCTGAGTCAGGCCATCATGCGCTACCTGGATGAGCGCACCTTGCGCATCGCCGAGGAGCCCGAGTACGCCGAGGCCCTGGCTGAGCTGGATCGTCAGATCGAAGACGAGGCTCGGGCCCGGCTGCAGGAGCTCGACGATCAGCGCGCGCTGCGGCGCGCGGGTGTCAAGGCCGTCGACGAGGTGGATGACGATGACTTCGACGATGATGACGACGACGAGGATGGTGCCGAGATCATCTACGTTCGCTGATTCGAGTGCCGGGCCGCTGCGCGGCCTGGTCATGCGGGTGGTCGGTGGGCTGGCTCGTGTGCAGTCCGATCCGAAAGTGTTTTGGCCGAATAGAAGGCGGGAACGATGCGGGACAAGGTGAGCGGCGCGCGGCGCTGGGTAGTGAAGATTGGCAGTGCGCTGTTGACTGCCGATGGGCGCGGGCTCGACCAGGATGCCATGGCCGTCTGGGTCGACCAGATGGTGGCGTTGCGTGCGGCAGGTGTGGAGCTCGTGCTGGTCTCTTCGGGCGCCGTCGCCGCGGGCATGAGTCGTCTTGGCTGGGTTTCTCGTCCCAGGGCGGTCCATGAACTGCAGGCTGCGGCTGCGGTAGGGCAGATGGGGCTGATCCGTGCCTGGGAGTCGAGTTTTGCGCGCTGCGATCAGCAGACGGCGCAGATCCTGGTCACTCACGACGATCTGTCCGATCGCAAGCGCTACCTCAATGCGCGTAGCACGCTGCGTACGCTCATCGATCTCGGTGTCATTCCGGTCATCAATGAGAACGACACCGTTGTCACCGACGAGATCCGCTTCGGTGACAACGATACCCTTGCCGCGCTGGTCGCCAATCTGGTCGAGGCTGATCTGCTGGTCATCCTGACCGACAGGGATGGCATGTTCGATGCCGATCCTCGTCTCAATCCCGATGCACAGCTCATCAGTGAGGCTCGGGCCGATGATCCGTCACTGGATGCGGTGGCGGGCGGTACTGGTGGGGCGTTGGGTCGCGGCGGCATGCAGACCAAGTTGCGTGCGGCTCGTCTGGCGGCGCGCTCTGGTGCGCATACGGTGATCGTGGGTGGGCGGATCGAGCAGGTGCTGGCGCGGCTCAAGGCGGGTGAGCGTCTGGGTACGTTGCTGGCTCCCGAGTGCAGTCGGCATGCGGCGCGCAAGCAATGGCTCGCCGGGCACCTGCAGACGCGTGGCACGCTGACTCTGGATGATGGCGCGGTGCACGCGCTGCGCCAGGGTAATCGCAGCCTGCTTCCGGTCGGGGTGAAGGCGGTGCAGGGGGCGTTTCGTCGTGGCGAGATGGTGGTCTGTGTCGGGCCGCAGGGTGCCGAGGTTGCCCGCGGCCTGGTCAACTACAGTGCGGCCGAGGCGCAGCGGATTCTGGGGCGGCCGTCCGACGAGATCGAGAAGCTGCTTGGCTATGTTGACGAGCCGGAGCTGATCCATCGCGACAACATGATTCTGGTCTGATGTGATGATGCGTCTGGTAGCGATGGCTTTGATGCTGGGATTGGCTCAGCCGGCATTGGCCGAGCAGGTCGGCGAAGTGGATACCGTGTTCAAGTGGCTCGGGCCGAACCACAAGATCGTGGTCGAGGCGTTCGATGATCCCTTGGTTGAAGGCGTGACCTGCTATCTGTCGCGCGCCAAGACCGGTGGTATCAAGGGTGGCCTGGGCTTGGCCGAGGATCGCGCGGAAGCCTCCATTGCCTGTCGCCAGGTCGGGCCCATTCGCATCAATGGCAAGCTCGAGGATGGCGATGTGGTCTTCAAGGAGCGCACGTCGCTCGTCTTCAAGACCATGCAGGTGGTGCGGTTCTTCGATGAGTCGCGCAATACGCTGGTCTATCTCGTCTACAGTGACCGTGTCATCGAGGGCAGTCCGCAGAATGCGGTGACGGCGATTCCGATCCTGCCCTGGCCGGGGGCGCAATAGCCACAGTCGTCTCGATCCGTCGGGGGCAGAAAAGCAGGCACAAAAAAACCGGCGCTAGGCCGGTTTTTTTACAAGAACCTGCAGTTAGGCTGCAGCAGCTTCGCCGAGGGCCTTGATGTGGCCGTTCAGGCGGCTCTTGTGACGAGCAGCTTTGTTCTTGTGGATGATGCCTTTGTCAGCCATGCGGTCAATGACCGGTACGGCTGCAGTGTAGGCTGCGCGGGCCTTGTCCAGGTCTTTGGCGTCGATGGCCTTGACCACATTCTTGATGTAGGTACGAACCATGGAGCGCAAGCTGGCGTTGTGGCTGCGACGCTTCTCAGCCTGAATTGCGCGTTTTTTGGCGGAAGGGCTGTTGGCCACCGTCGAACTCCTCGAAAACGTGGGGGATTGCAAAGCAAATAAGGCCGCGAATCATGCCGACGCGAAGGTCGCTTGTCAAGCCTGGTCGAACGGCTTGAGAAGCTGGTCGGACAGAAGGGCTGCGGCTAAACTCGCCGCCTCTTTTCGTGTCGTAACTGGCCATCGATCCGGCCGGCGCCGAGCGCTCGGTCGATCAATCTCGCTGCAATTCTAGGAAGACAAATGTCCGAAAAAACCGGCAAGGGCGGATTGTTGCGTTCCAGCGCGGTGGTCAGTGTCATGACCCTGCTGTCGCGCGTGCTGGGCATGGTACGCGATATGGTCGTCGCCAGCTACTTCGGTTCTGGTGCCGCGGCTGACGCCTTCTTCATCGCATTCAAGATTCCCAACTTCCTGCGTCGGCTGTTCGCCGAGGGGGCGTTCGCCCAGGCCTTCGTGCCGGTGTTGTCGGAATATCGCACCAGGCGCTCGCTGGCCGAGGTCAAGCAGTTGGTGGATCGCACCGCCGGTATGCTGGGGCTCATGCTTGCGGGACTGACTGCGCTGGGTGTGCTGTTCGCGCCCTATGTGGTGATGGTCTTCGCGCCGGGCTTCCATGACGATCCGGCGAAGATGCAACTGGCTGGCGAGCTGCTGCGCATAACCTTCCCCTATCTGATGCTGATCTCGCTGACCGCCTTCACCTCTGGCGTGCTCAACAGCTATGGGCATTTTGCGGTGCCCGGCTTCACGCCCGTGTTGCTGAATGTCTGCATGATCGCCTCGGCGTTATTCCTCACGCCGTATTTCGATCAGCCGATCATGGCGCTGGCCTGGGGGGTGTTCATCGCCGGCTTTGCACAGCTGGCCTTCCAGCTGCCGTACGTCGCCAAGTTGGGCCTGTTGCCCCGGCCGCGAGTCAAGCGGGGTGACGAGGGTGTGCGGCGCATCATGCTGTTGATGGTGCCGGCGCTGTTCGGCGTATCGGTCAGCCAGATCAACCTGCTGCTCGATACCGTACTGGCGTCCTTTCTGCAGACCGGCAGTGTGTCCTGGCTGTATTACGCCGACCGCCTGTCCGAGTTGCCGCTGGGCGCCTTCGGCATCGCCATCGGCACGGTGATCCTGCCGAGTCTGTCGCGCCAGCATGCGGGTGAGGACCCGAAGGCATTTTCCGCGACGCTCGACTGGGCATTGCGCATGGTGCTGCTGGTCGGTGTGCCGGCTGCGCTGGCGCTAGGCATTCTCGCCGAGCCGATGATCGCCAGCCTGTTCTATTACGGTGCCATGAGCGAGGAGGCGGTGGTGCAGTCGGCCAGGGCGCTGCAGGCCTATTCGCTGGGCGTGCTGGCTTTCATGCTGATCAAGGTGCTTGCGCCTGGCTTCTTCGCGCGCCAGGACCTGAAGACACCCGTGCGTGTCGCCGTGATCTGCATGGTGGCGAATATGGTGATGAACCTGATCCTGATCTGGCCGCTGCAGCATGTGGGGCTCGCCCTGGCGACATCGTTGTCGTCCATGCTCAATGCCGTGCTGCTGTTCTGGGGGCTTTACAAGATCGGCGTTTATCGGCCGGCACCTGGCTGGTGGCTGTTCGGCCTGCGCCTGGCGGCGGCCTGCGCGGCGATGGTGGCGGTGGTCTGGTGGCTCAATGTGCCTGCGCAGGAGTGGTTCGCCTGGGGCTGGCAGCAGCGGGCGCTGCAGCTGGGATTGCTGGTCTGCGCCGGCTTGGCGGCATTTGCCGGCGGACTCCTGCTGACAGGGTTGCGGCCGCGACATTTGCGGCATTGATCGATGCTGTCGGGCCGATGCAAACCTGTCCGGGATGCTCGGCACATGCGTATAATCGGCCACTTTTCAAGCAAGAAGTGCGGTATGCAGCTGGTTCGAGGCCTTCACAACCTGCGCCCCCGACATCGGGGCTGCGTCGCCACCATCGGCAATTTCGACGGCGTGCACCGGGGGCATCAGGCCATCCTGGCGCGTTTGCGCGAGCGTGCGGCCGAGCTGGGTTTGCCCAGTTGCGTGGTGATCTTCGAGCCGCAACCGCGTGAATTCTTTTCGCCGGACAAGGCGCCTGCGCGTCTGACCCGGTTGCGTGAAAAGCTGCAGTTGTTGAGCGAGCAGGGCGTCGATCTGGTGCTGTGCCTGGCCTTCAACCGCCGGCTGCGTGAGCTGAGCGCCGCGGAATTCGTCCACGCCACGTTGGTGGAGGGGCTTGGGGTGCAGCATCTGGAGGTCGGCGACGATTTCCGTTTCGGCTGTGACCGTGCCGGGGATTTCGATTTCCTGCTCAAGGCCGGCGCTGCCGAAGGCTTCACCGTCGAGGCGGCCACGACCATCGAGGTGGATGGCGAGCGGGTCAGCAGCACACGATTGCGCCAGGTATTGGCCGAAGGCGATCTGGTGCTGGCCGAAGCCCTGCTTGGCCGACCGTTCGGCATCACCGGCCGGGTCATGCATGGGCAGAAGCTGGGGCGCCAGCTGGGTGCTCCAACGGCCAATGTGCAACTCAAGCGCCGCAACACGCCGCTCAGTGGCGTCTTCGTCGTCACGCTCGAGCTGGAAGGCATAGCGCTGGCGGGCGTGGCCAACATCGGCATGCGGCCCTCGGTCGAGAGCGACGGCAGGCCCCATCTGGAAGTGCATCTGCTCGATTACCAGGGTGACCTGTACGGGCGTCTGGTACAGGTCACCTTCCATCGCAAGCTGCGCGACGAGCAGCGCTTCGCCTCGCTGGAGGCGCTCAAGACGGCGATCGATGCGGATATCGCCGCTGCCCGCGATTATTGGCGGGCTTCACCCCTTATGACGAGTCAGGACTGAAATGACCGATTACAAAGCGACCCTCAATCTGCCGTCCACGGCATTTCCGATGAAGGCCGGTCTGCCACAGCGCGAGCCGGAGATTCTGCAGCGCTGGAACAGCATTGACCTGTACCGGAAGCTGCGGCAGATCGGCGAAGGTCGCCCGAAATTCGTCCTGCACGACGGCCCGCCGTACGCCAACGGCAACATTCACATCGGTCATGCGGTGAACAAGGTGATCAAGGACATGATCGTCCGCTCACGCACGCTGGCCGGTTTCGACGCGCCCTACGTGCCGGGCTGGGATTGCCATGGCCTGCCGATCGAGCACAAGGTCGAGACCACCTTCGGCAAGAACCAGCCCGCCGACCTGACCCGCGAGCGCTGCCGCGCCTACGCGGCCGAGCAGATCGAAGGGCAGAAGGCCGACTTCATCCGTCTCGGTGTGCTCGGCGATTGGGACAATCCGTACAAAACCATGGATTTCGTCAACGAGGCCGGCGAGATCCGTGCCCTGGCGAAGCTGGTCGAGGGCGGCTTCGTCTTCAAGGGCCTGAAACCGGTGAACTGGTGCTTCGACTGCGGCTCGGCACTGGCCGAAGCGGAGGTCGAATACCAGGACAAGAAGTCCGATGCCATCGACGTCGCCTTCGAGGTCGAGGACGCCGACAAGCTGGCCGCCGCGTTCGGTCTCGATCGCCTGGCCAAACGCGCCAGCATCGTCATCTGGACCACCACGCCCTGGACCATCCCGGCCAACCAGGCGCTGAACGTGCACCCCGAGTTCGTCTATGCGCTGGTCGACACCGGCGAGCGTCTGCTGGTGCTGGCCGAGGAGCTGGTCGAGTCCTGCCTGCAGCGCTACGGCCTGTCCGGCGAGATCATCGCCCGTTGCGAAGGCAGGGCGCTGGAGTTGATCCGCTTCTGCCATCCGTTCTACGAGCGCTTCGCTCCCGTGTACCTGGCCGAATACGTCGAAACCGGTGCCGGTACCGGCATCGTCCACTCGGCGCCTGCCTATGGTGAAGACGACTTCCGCTCCTGCAAGCACTACGGCATGGAGAATGACGACATTCTCGGTCCGGTGCAGAGCAACGGCGTCTATGTCCCTGACCTGCCGTTCTTCGGCGGCCAGTTCATCTGGAAGGCCAACCCGGCCATCGTCGAGAAGCTCGCCGAGGTCGGCGCGCTGCTCAAGCACGAGTCAATCCAGCACAGCTACATGCACTGCTGGCGACACAAGACGCCGCTGATCTACCGCGCCACCGCGCAGTGGTTCGTCGGCATGGACAAGGTCGCCCACGATGGCAGCTCGCTGCGCCGTCGCGCGCTGGACGCCATCGAACAGACCGAATTTGTTCCAGCCTGGGGCCAGGCGCGCCTGCATGGCATGATCGCCGGGCGTCCGGACTGGTGCATCTCGCGCCAGCGTACCTGGGGCGTGCCGATCCCGTTCTTCCTGCACAAGGAAAGCGGTGAGCTGCATCCGCGTACCGTCGAGCTGATGGAAGCGGTGGCGCAGCGCGTCGAGCAGGGCGGCATCGAGGCCTGGTCGAAGCTGGACGAGAGCGAGCTGCTGGGCGACGAAGCGGCACAGTACGAAAAGATCAGCGACACCCTGGATGTCTGGTTCGATTCCGGCACTACCCATTGGCACGTGATGCGCGGTTCGCACCCGATGGGGCACGATCAGGGCCCGCGCGCAGACCTGTATCTGGAAGGTTCCGACCAGCATCGCGGCTGGTTCCATTCCTCGCTGCTGACTGGCGCAGCCATCGATGGTCATGCACCGTACAAGGGCCTGCTGACCCACGGTTTCACCGTGGACGAGAACGGCCGCAAGATGTCCAAGTCCCTCGGCAACGTGATCGCGCCGCAGGAAATCACCGACAGCATGGGCGCCGATATCCTGCGTCTGTGGGTTTCGGCCACCGACTACTCCGGCGAGATGGCGGTGTCCAAGCAGATCCTGCAGCGCAGCGCCGATGCCTACCGCCGCATCCGCAATACCGCGCGCTTCCTGCTCTCCAACCTCGACGGCTTCGATCCGGCACAGCACATGGTGCCGAACGATCAGCTGATCGCGTTGGATCGCTGGGCCATCGACCGTGCGCTGCTGCTGCAGCGCGAGATCGAGGAGGCTTACACCACCTACCGTTTCTGGAACGTCTACCAGAAGGTGCACAACTTCTGCGTTCAGGAGTTGGGCGGCTTCTATCTGGACATCATCAAGGACCGCCAGTACACCACTGGTGCGAACAGCCTGCCGCGTCGTTCCTGCCAGACTGCGCTGTATCACATCGCCGAAGCGCTGGTGCGCTGGATCGCGCCGATCCTGGCATTCACCGCCGAGGAGATCTGGCAGTACCTGCCGGGCGAGCGCAACGAGTCGGTGATGCTCAACACCTGGTACGCGGGCCTGACCGAGCTGCCACAAAGCGCCGAGCTGGATCGCGCCTTCTGGGACAAGGTCATGGCGGTCAAGAGCGCGGTGAACAAGGAGCTGGAAAACCAGCGTGCGGCGAAAACCATTGGCGGCAACCTGCAAGCGGAAGTCACGCTGTATGCAGAAGAAGCGCTGGCTGCGGAGCTGGCCAGGCTGGGCAACGAGCTGCGCTTCGTGCTGATCACTTCGGCCGTCGACATCGCACCTCTGGCCCAGGCGCCTGCCGAGGCCGTGGATAGCGAACTGGCCGGGCTCAAGCTGCTGGTCAAGAAAACCGGGCACAGCAAGTGCGGCCGTTGCTGGCACCATTTGCCGGACGTTGGCAGCCATGCCGAGCACCCGGAAATCTGCGGTCGCTGCGTGGAAAATATCGAAGGCGCCGGTGAGGTCCGTCACTATGCGTGAACCTCTGCGTACGATCGTAGGGTGGGCTTCAGCCCACCATCACGATGCTGCCTTCAGTCTCGGTGGGCTAAAGCCCACCCTACCGCGCGGTGTTCCAGCGGAGGCAACTGCATGAGTGCGCGTTTCGGCAGACTCGCCTGGCTGTGGCTCAGCGTGCTGGTAATCGCCTTCGATCAGGCGACCAAGCATTACTTCGAGGCCAACTTCAGCCTGTATCAGAAGATGGACGTGATTCCGGGCTACTTTGCCTGGACCCTGGCCTACAACACCGGGGCAGCGTTCAGTTTCCTGGCCGACCATAGTGGCTGGCAGCGCTGGCTGTTCGCGCTGATCGCGATCGGTGTGAGCATCGTGCTGGTGATCTGGCTCAAGCGTCTGAAGGCCAGTGAAACCTGGCTGGCGGTGGCGTTGGCGCTGGTTCTCGGTGGCGCGCTGGGCAATCTCTATGACCGCGTGGTCCTGGGTCACGTGGTCGATTTCATTCTGGTGCATTGGCAGAACCGCTGGTATTTCCCGGCGTTCAACATCGCCGATAGCGCCATCACCGTCGGCGCCGTGATGCTGGCGCTGGACATGTTCAAGAGCAACAAGACCGGAGAATCCGCACATGACTGAACAGCGCATTGGGCCGGACAAGGAAGTCACCCTGCATTTCGCGCTCGGCCTGGAGACGGGCGAGCTGGTCGACAGCACGTTCGACAAGAAGCCAGCCACCTTCACGGTCGGTGACGGCAACCTGCTGCCGGGTTTCGAGCAGCAGCTCTATGGGCTGAAGGCCGGCGACAAGCGTACCCTGCAGGTCGCGCCGGAGCAGGGCTTCGGCCAGCCGAATCCGCAGAATGTGCAGGTCATGCCGCGTGGCCAGTTCGCCGGGATGGAGCTTTCCGAGGGCCTGATGGTGAGCTTTCAGGATGCGGCGCGCACCGAACTGCCGGGTGTGGTGAAGGCGTTCGACGACAACCAGGTCACCGTTGACTTCAACCATCCCCTGGCCGGCAAGACCCTGACCTTCGAAGTCGAAATCATCGACGTCAAACCGGTGTAACCGGATTGCAGGCCAGGCGGGTGCCTTTTGGGTAGCCGCTGGCCGATCCAGGGCATCAGCGAATGTCCGTGCAGGATCACGTTACACTCTCCCGTCATCAAGCTTTCGCGTGCCGAGACTCACCATGCAAATCAAACTCGCCAACCCTCGCGGCTTCTGCGCGGGTGTAGATCGCGCCATCGAGATCGTCAATCGGGCTCTGGAAGTCTTCGGGCCGCCAATCTACGTGCGGCATGAAGTGGTGCACAACAAGTTCGTCGTGGAAGACCTGCGCGCGCGTGGCGCGGTTTTCGTCGAGGAACTGGACCAGGTGCCAGACAACGTGATCGTCATCTTCAGCGCCCATGGCGTTTCCCAGGCGGTACGGCAGGAAGCCGAGCAGCGCGGATTGAAGGTCTTCGATGCCACCTGTCCGCTGGTGACCAAGGTGCATCTGGAGGTCGCCAAGTACAGCGGTGATGGGCGTGAATGCATCCTGATCGGTCACCAGGGCCATCCGGAAGTGGAAGGCACCATGGGGCAGTACGACCCGCGCAACGGCGGCGCGATTTACCTGGTGGAAGACGAGGACGATGTGGCCAGGCTGCAGGTGCGCAATCCCGAGGCGCTGGCCTTCGTCACCCAGACCACGCTGTCCATGGATGACACCAGTCGCGTCATCGACGCGCTGCGCAGCAAATTTCCAAGCATCGGCGGCCCGCGCAAGGATGACATCTGCTACGCCACCCAGAATCGCCAGGATGCGGTGAAGCAACTGGCCGATGAGTGTGATGTGGTACTGGTGGTTGGCAGTCCCAACAGCTCCAACTCCAACCGTCTGCGTGAGCTGGCCGAGCGCATGAACACCCCGGCCTACCTCATCGATGGCGCCGAAGACCTCAAGCGCGAATGGTTCGAGAACATCGAGCGTATCGGTATCACCGCAGGTGCATCAGCGCCTGAGGTGCTGGTGCGTGGGGTGATCGACCAGCTCCGTGCATGGGGGGTGACTGACATGGATGAGCTCGATGGACGTCCCGAGAACGTGACGTTCTCGATGCCGAAGGAGCTTCGGGTGAAGGCTCTTTGACTTCGTTCTGAGCGGCTTGCGGAAAGGGGCTTTGGCGGCCCCTTTTTATCGAGAAAAAGGCGCGCTTTAGCTTAGCGCCAACATTCTTCTGCGCTCTCGCTACCAGTATTCCCTTTCATGCCAAGGGCATTCAGCGTGAGATTGCCGCATTTGGTATCGCCGAACTCCTGTTCTGCCGTCAGCGTGTAGCCTCCGTCATCGTTTTCAATGCCTACGGAAAGCGTGTACTTACCCGTTTCCGATGTGTTCCCGTTCCTCAGGCCCAGTTTGGCGATGTCTGCATCGGTGGTCACATAAGCATTGTTCTGACCGAAGTAGCGTTCCTGCCGAGCAGATGCCTCGCTCAGCAGGGTCTGGCCTTCGGTGCGGTTACCGCGCTTCACATATTCCTCGTAGCTCGGATAGGCGATTGCGGCCAGAATGCCGATGATGGCGACCACTATCATGAGTTCAATCAGGGTGACACCACGTTGAGCACGCTTCATGGACTGCTCCGTTAGTACAGGGTTCATCTCGTTATTCCTACTCGACGCGACGCCAGCTTTGGCGGCCTAGACTGGCTGGGTCTGGATAGACATTGGTGCATTCCTGGCCCGTGCAGTACTGGTAGGTTCCGTCGGAATCCTGCGAAAGCGTGCCGCCTCCCTCGCCATCCTGACGGATAGCCGAGACATTGATCGTGCCGATGTCCGTGGTTGGCCTGTAGTCGAAAGCATTGTGAGAGGTTCGGCCACCCGTGAAGGGATTGATGGCATAGGTCCAGTTGTTCGCGCCATCACTGCAAGGATCGTCATTCGGAATCAGCGACTGGAAGAAAATGGTGCGGCCCAGCTGCGACATATTCTCCACCACCATTTCCCCCTGGCTCTGGCGCAGGTTCAGATACCAGCCATTCTGTGCCGCTTGGACGTCGCTACCCTGCCAACTGATGTTGTTATCGCTCAGTACTAAGCCTTGGCGCGTGGTGCCGTTGGCCTCGACAGTGGTTTGAGTGGTGATCGTCTGCTCCTGCAAACTGCTGCGGGCGATATTTGGGTCGCTGGCTTCCTCACCCAGCGTTTGCTTGTCCCAGATGCCGTATACCGTTTGGGCGAAACTCTTGTCGCCTTCCTTGTCGCCTATTTCGAAGAACTTACCGGTACCGAATACGACCAGATAGCCGAACCCCGTGGGGTGAAGCACCAGGCTGGGTGCAGAGGTAATAGGCTGACGGCTTTCGGTGCCGGTGTTCGCTACCGCCCTGAATAGGGGGTGGCCACCAAAGGCTGCCTCGAAGTCATCAATGGCGTTTGCGCTATCGTCTGCGGTGGTAAAAGGTGCCGTATCGCTACGACTGTCACGCAGGAGGTCGAAACGCCAGAGATTGCCCTGGAGATCCCCAGCATAGGCATAGTCGGCCACCCCGTCGGCATTGTAGTCAGCCAGCTTGGGGGTCGAAAGGCCATTCGCAACGCTGTCCACACCCTCGACTTCCAAGCTGGTGAGGAGCGTGCCTTGCATTGCATCGACTATGAACAGGGCTGCCTTGCCGTTGGTGCTGTTGGTACTTTCATAACCATTGCCGAACACTACGCCCCAAGTGCCGGTGTGCAGCCGTGCGATCGTGGGTTGCGAGAAGCTGTAACCCATCTTCGCTTCAGCATCGTCCGGAAGGCTGCTGTCGTCGAACTCCCAAAGAAGCTTCTCGCTTCCCGGAGTCGTGATATCCAGCGCGAATATAGATTTACCACCTGCTTTTAACGTACCTACCAGAATGGTGCGCCATTCTGTTCCATTGAATACGTCTGCTACGACCGGGCTGCCATCGACATAAAACTCGTGACTGTAGTTGGTGCCGGTCAGCTTGTTGAGTTTGGCAAACACAGCGCTAGGAACGAAGGCAAATTCTTCAACGCCGGTAAGCGCATTAAAGCCATGCAGCATCCCGTCATTGCCGCCCACATACACGCGAGGTGTCCGGCCGGCAATATTGGTTGCAAAGGTTGAATAAGCGGTATTGCCTTCCAGGCGATTACTGAAATTGACGAGGTAGCGCGGCCCGGATACCACGACTGGACTGGATGAATAGAAGTCACCCAGCACGCCGCTACGTTGACGGAACGTTGAGCCTTCATCGCTGCGGTTGCCACGGAGATACTGCAAGCGCTGCTCCCCTTTGGCGTCCGGTAGATTGCCATTTTCCGGATCGCGGCTGAGCAGGCTGGCCAGCGTGCCGGTGGTGCCCGCGGAGCCGGCATTCGCCCAAGTGAAGTCCATCAGGCCACTATTCGTCTCGCCCGCCATTTTAATGGTACGACTTTGCCAGCTGGGTACGTGGCTCTTGGCGCTCCACATTTCGGAAGTTTCAAAAGCGTTGTCCTGAGCGTTCCAAGCCTTTTCGAAACGTTTTACATCGCCAGACCAATTGTCGTCGCTGGCATATGACGTCTGGTAGGAGACGGTCTTGACCGTGCCGTTATCGTTTTCGTCAGTACTCACTTGGCCGGAATTGATGGCAGGGCGAGCGGCGGTGGACTTGCGATCGGCAATACGGGACAGGATGTCATCGAATGCCTGGACCATCGCCTCAGGACTATCAACGCTGAAGAACTCTCCGCGAGAGTTGATTGCGGCATGCCATAGGTCATAGACGTTGTTATTGTTACCAGAGTCGCTGGCGGGAGGCCAGGTTACATTACCTGCCAGCAGGGCGTTGTAGCCGGCGCCCTTGTGCGTACTACCTTCCCAAAGGATATCCGTTCGATTCATGGCTTCGGTCAGGCCCAGGCCCATCATGAAGTTGGTCATGTGTTGCCAGGTGGCTGGGTCGTTGCGTGGGTCCCAGTAATCGGTGGTAGTGTCACCGCTCTTGAAGGGGGCGTAGGCCGGCAAGTTGTTGTCTAGCTCCGAATTCAAGTCTGTTGCCCAGTAGTGCATAGCGAGGTCGGCCAGGGTGTTGTTCTGGCTGTCGTAATAGGGGGCTCGTTGGGCATAAGCACGTCCATCTGGCAGGGTGAAACTGGCGGCATCGTGCCGGAAACTGCTGGGAGCGCTGACCGATTCGTTCCACAGGCCATCGGTCATCATGATGTGATAGCTGGCGCGGCAAGCATAGGTGTTCTGCGTTGTATTGCCCGTGCCATTGGGGGTCTTCTGCCACGGCGTCGCGGTCTTGAAGAACTCGCCGGCACGCTTCATTGCGGCTGGCAGGTAGGTGCTCTGGTTGAAATTGATATTCTGCAGCCAGGTATACAGTTGGCCTTTGTGCTCGGGGGAGTAGGCCTTGAAGGCGTTGCTCCGGCAGTTACTGTCGCTGCCGTTGAAAGTGGTGCAGCGCCCAAGCCCTTGCCAACTCAGGCGTACCGCAGGAGACACGTCGTAAAAGGCCAGCGCTGCGGCAGAAATGGTTGCCAGGCCACGGTTACGGTAGAAAGAGTACCAGTTGGCGAAGTTCTGCTGTTCGTCGCTGCCGACGAATTGAAGGGAGTAACACTCATCATTATCGAACGTGCAGTTCGCGGCTTTGCTCGAATCATAAATGTAGTAGTACGCTGGGACTCCCTTGCGTGCCCAACTGCCGGTATAGCGGCCGTTATTGCTGTTGTAGGAGCAGTCTCCAGCAACCCAGTTATCAATAGTGGCGGTGCAAGTCCGAGTTGAGTTCCAGCCTCCGGTATCAGCACCGCGAGTGATCTTAACCGTTTGCCCTGTGCTGAGATTGCAGGTTTTGTATGAGCCGTTGCTATTCAGAGACGCCACATAACAGGAAAAGTCTGCATAGGGGTTCTCTGCCAACCGATTGCTGGTGCTGCTATAGCCATAGCTGGTGGGCAGCCCTTCTTCTAGGACGTAGGTCCATGACACCTTGTAATCACCAGAAAGATTCAGGTCGCCGCGAGAGCTGTTATAGCCGTTGACCAGCGCGGAGGTGAAACTGGTGGAAAGCTGGTTTTCGTTGCCAGAAGCATCGAAGACGATCGGTGCCTGGTAAGTTGCCTCGGGATTGTAGTAGATCGGATTGAAAGTGCTCGATTTGGCTCGGCGTGTGTCGGAATAGCCGCTTTTATTATCCGGAGCAAAAGCCCAGCGCATACTGCCCGAGTCGTCGAGCGTCAGCAGCATGTTCGGCGGAACGCCCACGGTCAGGCTCAATGGGCTCTGAGATACGGCGGCAAACACATCGGCAGCGCTGAACAGAATTACGCCGAAGACCGCATACGAGAGCGCCTTGGTATGAGAGTGGAGATGAAGACGGGACATGATGTCGGCTCTCAATTGTTAAGACCAAGGTAAATATTGGCGTGCGTCGACTGCAGATAGATCGCATCACCAGTCTTGCCATTGTTGAGATAGAAATAGGTGCCGCTTCCTTCGCCGCGGCCGCCGTATTCAGCGTTTACAGCGGCATTGCCAGTTTCTGCCGCCAGGATGCTGTTGTAGTACGCATCGGCTTCGGTTTCGGCTGCGGGATCCGTGCCCCGGTAGGGCATCCAGATGCTCGACGAAAGCGAGAGATCGTCAGCTCCGGTCAGCCCGGGCTTGTCCACGAAGGCAAGGAGGCGATCCTCCCGGATCTCCAACAGACAGGGCCTGTTTATTCCGTTGGTCTTCAAGGTGTTCGACGCGGCACAGTTCTCGGCCCTTGCCTCGAGCTTGTCAGCCAGGTTGCCCGGGCCGTAAAAGCGGAACTCCGCTTCGCGCAACGCCGCATCAGCGATGCTCTGGGTCTTGAGGTCTTGAGCACGGTTGGCGGTGACGCGTGATTCGAGGGTTACCCCACGCATGCTGCCGACGGCCAGCACGGTCAATACAAGCAGCATGACGAGGGAAACGAGAAGTACCGCTCCTTCCTGCTTGCTTCGCGTATGGAGAGTCATGGCATGAGATTCCTGATGGTCTGCGTGGCGGCTGCCATCTGATAGATGCGTCTGTTGTCCGCCTCCTCCAGCCGGGTTTTCGTGTCTGCCGATGCGTCGGCCAACCAATCGGCCAAAACCTTGGAGTCGTCTGCGTCGCGCTGTCGAGTACGGCTGGCGAGCAGCAACGCATAGCGAACGCTACGAATTGCACCGCTGGTTGGCGTCCAGTCGGCTTGCGAAATGAAAGTGGTGATTTGCTTTTCCAGCATGCCGGTGCTGCCTACGCCAAAATCCAGCCGTAGATCCGCGATTCCGCGGAGCACCTCTCCATATTGCGGGCTATTTGCATTCAGGCTTTTGCACAGTAGTCGGCCATCCTGCAGTTCACCGCCGCTGCCGGGCTCGTATTTGAATGCCAGAACAGTCAAGTCGCTTTCGTCAGGAGGGAGTGAAGGAAAGGCCACGTCATATACCACTGGACTCGCTGCGCCTTGGCAATCCAGCTCGCCGCTGATCTGCGGTTGGTAGCGTATGCAGAAGCCGGTTCCTACGTTGGGGTCCAGTCCGGTAGCGGCATGCCCTGCATTGAAGGCGAGGCAGTCCCCAGACGCTGTGAGAGCAGGGAAAACCGTTTCCAGTAACGCCGAGGGAGATCGGCGATAGCCGGCCTTGCCCAGGTAGTCGTTGATCACAAGCGCGGCAAACCTGCTGTTCTCTATGTTTACAGCCTGGTTCTGCTGGTAAGCATAGTTGCGCTTGTTGTCGATATAGACCTGAGTAATACCAAGGACGAGGAAGCTGCTGATGGCTAGAGCGATCAGCAACTCCACCATAGAAAGGCCGAATGTATATTTCATAAGTTTCATGGTTCTACCCGAACGGTATAGGCGCAGACTGCGCCGTCGGTATTGCTTGCATCGAGACAGGCGCCCTCCCGGACTTGCCACGCCAGGTGAATTTCGAGCATCGAACCCTTGCCGTCACAGTCCCCTGGGACAGAGCTACGGCAGATGTAGGTATGTTCGGTGAACACATCGGTGCCACCCGGCAGCAGGGCCTCGACCTTATCTGCCCAGCAGTCGCGTAGTTCCTCGGCGGTCTCGGCGATGCGATTCGGGCCCGCCACGCAGGTCTCGCGGTTGGCAAAGTCATCACCAAGGGTCTTGTAAAACAGGGAAGTGTCTTTTAAGCCGCTATTCATAGGGAACTGTGGAGGTGATGCGTTGAAAAGCTCCTTTGGCTGAGCGCGCATGATTTCGATCAGGTCGCCGGACAGGGCGATGGCAGTGTTGCGTTGCACGGAGTCCTGAGTGTATTGGATGCTGCGTCCCTGCAGAGCCACCATCCCGAGCACGCCGATGGTGGTCAACAGCAGTGCCACGAGCACTTCGATCAGGCTGAAGCCCTTGCTGGTTTTCATCGCATTCCTCATGGGGTGCAACTGTTCAAGGCAGTCCCGTTTTCTTGGCCCCGCTGGGAAAGAATAAGGCTGCCACTGGGCTGCACCTCAAGCAGGTAGCCGGTGGCAGGGTCTGATTCGCGGCATATGGTGAACCTGGCTGCTGTAGCGGTGCCGTTTGCCCGGTAGACCAGCTTGTCGTTGCTCAGGGCTGAACTGAGGATCTCCGCGTGGTCGGGGTTATGCTCCAAGATTCGCTCGATGTAGTCGCTTCCCGCTTTGCTGATTTCCCAAGGCGCATCGCTTTTGATCCGTACTTCGTATGGCTGTCGGTTGAGGACGGCTTGCCCCCGCGCGTGCTGCAGGAAGATGACCAGTTCCTCTGCCTTGCTCTGCACTTGGTTGCTGCGGATCAGCGAATTGAAGCTGGGCACGGCAATAGCTGCGAATATGCCGAGCAACGCCAAGGTGATCATCAGCTCGACCAAGGTGAATCCGTGCATGTCGGTTCGGCGTGACATGATGTGCTCCAGGACAATCGTGAGCGGATGATGCAAATGCGCCGTTGTCTTGTCCCCGCGGGAAAGATGGTTGGCGCGTTTACGTGGACGGACGGTCGGTCATCGATTTGCCCGCTCCCTGCAGTGTGAGCTGCGTCAAAGTTTGTGCGGCGCTTCGGTGCGAGGACATCAATCGCATAGGCTGGCTTTGCTTACGTTCTCCGTCGGCGTTCCCTGGCGCAGGCGACCTTGGCGACTGAGAATCAGCTGCCAGGCTATTCGGCTCTTGTGGCATTGGTAAAACCTCCCGTTGCCGGTTGGACTAGTGCCGTTGTCATGAAAACTAATGCTCTGGCCGAAGCCCTGCCAGCGTAGTGCATCAGGCGTGGGAAGCTGGGTGAGCTGCAATATTTGGCCATTCGAGGTGCGCACGAGCCAGCCGTCGGCCCAGCTCGCCGAGCAGGTCTGGCCGTCGTCGCTACCACAGATCTCGATGGTGCGACGCTGCATGACCGCTCGGGCACGGGCATTGTGCAGGACGTTTTGCACTTGGTGCATGAGCGCCTCCTGACGATTCCGCTCGATCAATTCGGAAAATGCCGGCACGGCTATCGAAAGGACAATGGCCACTATCGCTAGCGTGCTAATCAGTTCGATCAGGGTGAAGCCTTGATTTCGGTTCGCCATAGTGCGGGTCCTTTGCACGTATGATGCTCAGCCGTCCTGGCTGCTGTTTGTCATGCAGATGCTTGCGTAACAGTCACAGACGCACTTTAAAAGCAGGCTGCCAGCCAGTCCAAGACAGGAAGGGCAGAAATGTGAACCAGACGGTTGGAGAGACATGTGAATCAAGAAGTGATCGTTGTCGGTGGCGGGGTGATTGGTCTTCTTTGCGCCTATCGTCTGGCCCAGGCCGGCAAATCGGTGTCGTTGCTGGAGTCCGGTGCTGTCGGCAGCGAAGCCTCCTGGGCTGGCGGCGGGATCGTGTCGCCGTTGTATCCGTGGCGCTACAGCCCTGCGGTCACGGCGCTGGCGCACTGGTCGCAGGATTTCTATCCGCAGTTGAGCGAGCGGTTGCTGGCCGAGACGGGGGTGGACCCGGAGCTGCATGTGACCGGCCTCTACTGGCTCGATCTGCATGACGAGGCCGAGGCACTGAGCTGGGCCGAGCGGTACGGGCGGCCATTGGCGTCGGTGCCGATGGAAGCCGTGCACCACGCCGTGCCGTCGCTGGGCGAAGGTTATGAGCGGGCTGTTTACATGTCGGGTGTCGCCAACGTGCGCAATCCGCGGTTGCTCCGTGCATTGCGCGAGGCGCTGCGCCTGCTGCCGAACGTGAATGTGATCGAGCAGTGCCCGGTCCAGGGCTTCCTGCGCGACGGCGCGCGCATAGTGGGCGTGCAGACGGCGCAGGGCGAGATGCTGGCGGACCAGGTGGTGCTGGCTGCGGGGGCCTGGAGCGGCAAGCTGCTGGCGACGTTGGGCCTGGATATGCCGGTCAAGCCGATGAAGGGACAGATGATCCTGTTCAAGTGCGCCGAGGCTTTCCTGCCCAGCATGGTGCTGGCCAAGCGGCGCTATGCGATTCCGCGGCGTGACGGCCATATCCTGATCGGCAGCACGCTGGAAGATGTCGGCTTCGACAAGACGCCGACAGAGGATGCCCTGGAGAGCCTTCGGGCGACCGCTATCGAGCTGCTGCCGGCGCTGGCCGGCGCGCAGGTGGTCAGGCACTGGGCGGGCCTGCGTCCCGGTTCGCCGGACGGCGTGCCTTATATCGGGCCGGTGAGCGGCTTCGAAGGACTCTGGCTCAATTGCGGGCATTTCCGCAACGGGTTGGTCCTGGCCCCTGCGTCCTGCCAGCTGTTGACCGACCTGATGCTGGGGCGTGAGCCGGTTGTCGATCCTGCGCCCTATGCACCAGCCGGGCGGATCGTGTAGGGCGACTTACAACCCGCCTGGCTGATCCCAAGGTAATCGCTGCGTCGGTGCTCTATTGGTGGGCTGAAGCCCACCCTATGTATGGACTCGCCCCCACCTGTCAACCTTCTGCTCTTTGAACACCGCTACCCGGTTGCATCTATGTATCAGGCCTGTTCGAGGAAGCCTCGTCGGGCTTCTGGCCAACATCAGTTCAGCTCGCGGTATGCCCATTACGTGGAGGCTTCAAGAGCCGGTAGGGTGGCAGGCATCGTTCCGCGACGGTCTGACCTGGGGTCAATGTTCTTCAGCAGGGGTTGGAGCGCTTGGCGCCCCGGTGGCGGTCACTCGTTTGCTCAGTGGCTCATCGCAGCCTCCTGATCCAGGTTCGGCTGGCGACGATAGGTCTGTTCGCTCTGCAGCAGCACCCACAGGATGCGCAGGTTGCGGTTGGCCAGGCGCACCGCGGCGCCCTTGCGACCGAGGCGCTGTAGCCAGCGCTGCAGGCGGCGGTCGTCTGGCTGCTCCGTATCAGGCTGCAACTGCCGCAAGACCGCATGCGCGCCCTGGATCATCAGGCTGCGCAGATAAGCATCGCCACGCTTGCTCATCCTGCCCAACTGCACCTTCTGTCCGCTGCTGTGCTGGTCGGGCACGACGCCGAAGTAGGCGGCGAACTGCCTGGCATTGGCGAATCGCTCGGGCTCGGTCTGCTTGGCCAGTAGCGCCGTGGCGATGATCGGGCCGACCCCGCGTACGGTCATCAGCCGTTTCGCCGTCTCGTCAGTGCGCGCATGGGTTTCCAGGCGTCCAGTCAGCACGTCGATGCGCGCCCCCAGCTGGAGCCATTCGCCCAGCAGTTCGTCGAGCAGTTCGCGCAGCATGTCGGGCAGCGGCTGGGTGGCGTCTTCCAGGACGCGCGGCACGCCCCGCGCGATGGCCGCCTCGCCTTGGGCCAAGGCTATGCCATGCTCGAGCAGCAGCCCGCGCATCTGGTTGCCCATGGCCGTGCGACGGCGCACATAGCCCTGCCGGGCCCGATGCAGGGCCTGCATCGCCAGTGCCGCCGCACTCTTGACCGGCACCGCGGCGATGCTGCTGTCTCGCCCGGCACGCAGGATGGCCAGCGTATCGTTACGATCGTTCTTCGCCCCGCTGCGATGCTCGGCCACGCGCTGCGCCGGCAGGATGCGCACCCGCACGCCTTGCGCCTGCAACAGCCGGGCCCAGGCTTGTGCGCCCGGACCGGTTTCCATCAGCACCATCACACCAGCCGGCAGTGCGCCCAGGAACGCCTGGAACGCCTCGCGCGATTTGATCCGCTGCTCAAAGACCACTTGGCCTTGAGCATCCTCGCCCGCCAATTGAAACACCCGCTTGGCCAGATCGACTGCGACCGTCGTGCAGGCCGACACGTCGTTCAGTGGTTGGGACTGCTTCTTCGCTGTACGCTTGTTCATGGGCTCGCCCTCGCTGTCGTTGGCTTTTAGATGCCACCGTGGCGCTTTGACGCCTCGGCGAGGGCGAGTCCATCTGATTACAGAACTGCCTCCGTGCAACATGAAACGGGGACATTGTCTTCTCGAATAGCTGATGGTTGAGCCTCGGCAAACCGAAACGCCGGGAGGTGGAGGAAAGTTTTGTCGAGCGGTGGCGGATTCGTTCGCCTCTGTCTGTTAAATTGCGCCCTCTTCCGCCGCCTGCTGGCGCGGCTTCCATCCGTTTGATCGAGAGGTGTCTGGTGGCGAAGAAAACCACCTCACTCGCCAGCCTGGGCGGGCTGGTCTATTCCACCGAATCGGGACGTCATTGCCCCGATTGCGGCAAGCCGGACGATGCGTGTACCTGCAGGCAGACGGCCATTCCCGAAGGCGACGGCATCGCCCGGGTACGCCGTGAAAGCAAGGGGCGGGGCGGCAAGACCGTGACCACCATCAGCGGCGTTGCACTGCCGGAAAGCGAACTCAAGGAGCTGGCCAGCGCGCTGAAGCGCCGCTGTGGTACCGGCGGGGCACTGAAGGACGGTGTCATCGAGATTCAGGGCGATCATGTCACGCTGCTGATCGACGAGTTGAGCAAGCGTGGTTTCAAGGCAAAGAAGTCCGGTGGCTGAGAACCCTTGCCGCGCCGGCTGCCAGTTTCGCCATTTCCGCATATCGGCTGTCGAAGCCGCATAGCCTTCGCCGGGCTGCTTCAGCCCGCTGCGAACCAGTCAATTTTTCCGGGAGGCCTCGATGCCTGTAAGACGCACACGTAAAGACGACGGTAGCCAGTGGACAGCTGCCGATAGCCGCAGCATCTACGGCATTCGCCACTGGGGCGCGGGGTATTTCGCGATCAATGACCAGGGCAGCGTCGAAGTCAGGCCGCAAGGCCCGAGCGGCGAGCCGATCGAGTTCAGCGGGCTGATCGAGCAACTGCGCGAAGCGGGACTTTCGTTGCCGTTGCTGGTGCGCTTCCCTGGCATCCTGCAGGACCGTGTGCGGCGTCTGACCGGTGCGTTCGATGCGAATATCGAGCGCATGGAGTACGCCGGCAAGTACACCGCGCTGTATCCGATCAAGGTGAATCAGCAGGAAGCGGTGGTGGAGAACATCATCGCCACGCAGAACGTTTCCATCGGCCTTGAGGCCGGCTCCAAGCCGGAGCTGATGGCCGTGCTGGCGCTGGCGCCGAAGGGCGGCACCATCGTCTGCAATGGCTACAAGGACCGCGAGTTCATCCGTCTGGCACTGATGGGCCAGAAGCTCGGCCATAACGTGTTCATCGTCATCGAGAAGGAGTCCGAGGTCGGGCTGGTGATCGAGGAAGCCAACGAGCTCAAGCTGACCCCGCAGGTCGGCCTGCGCGTGCGATTGTCGTCCCTGGCGTCGTCGAAGTGGGCCGATACCGGTGGCGAGCGCTCCAAGTTCGGCCTGTCCGCGGCGCAGCTGCTTTCGGTGATCGAGCGTTTCCGCGCGGTGGGCATGGATCAGGGCATTCGCCTGCTGCACTTCCACATGGGCTCGCAGATCGCCAATCTGGCTGACTACCGCCAGGGCTTTCGCGAGGCGATCCGCTATTACGCCGAGCTGCGTGCGCTGGGGCTGCCGGTGGACTACATCGACGTCGGCGGTGGCCTGGGGGTCGACTACGACGGCACGCATTCGCGCAATGCCAGCTCGATCAATTACGACATGGACGAATACGCCGGTACCGTGGTCGGCATGCTCAAGGAGTTCTGCGACCGTCAGGAACTGCCGCATCCGCACATCTTTTCCGAGAGCGGCCGGGCGATGACCGCGCACCATGCCGTGCTGGTCATGCAGGTCACCGATATCGAGCGGCACAACGACGAGGTGCCGCAGATCGACAACTACGACGAACTGCCGGAGATCGTCCAGTCGCTGGTCGACCTGCTCGGGCCGACCGACCCGGAGATGGTCACCGAAACCTACTGGCGCGCTACCCACTACATGAGCGAGTCCGGCGCGCAGTACGCGTCGGGCAAGCTGAGCCTGGCGCAGAAGGCGCTGGCAGAGCAGAGCTACTTCGCCATCTGCCGACGCCTGTACAACCAGCTCAAGGCCCGCCAGCGCTCGCATCGTGCGGTGCTCGACGAACTCAACGACAAGCTGGCGGACAAGTACATCTGCAACTTCTCGGTATTCCAGAGCCTGCCGGATACCTGGGCCATCGACCAGATCCTGCCGATCGTCCCGCTGCAGCGACTGAGCGAGGAGCCGGTGCGTCGTGCCGTGCTGCAGGACCTGACCTGTGACTCGGATGGCAAGATCAAGCACTACGTCGACGAGCAGAGCATCGAGAGCAGCATGCCGGTGCATGAGGTCGCGCCGGGTGAGGAGTACTTCCTCGGCGTGTTCCTGGTGGGCGCCTATCAGGAAATCCTCGGCGACATGCACAACCTGTTCGGCGATACCGATTCGGTGAACGTCTATCAGCGCGAGGATGGCAGCTATTACCACGCCGGCATCGAGACCCATGACACCATCGAGGACATGCTGCGCTACGTGCATCTGTCACCCGAGGAGCTGATGACCTACTACCGGGACAAGGTTGCCGGCGCCAGGCTGACCGCCAAGGAGCGCACCCAGTACATCGATGCGTTACGCCTGGGGCTGACGCGATCGTCCTATCTGACGCCTTGAGGGGATGAGCGATGTGCCGGGCTGTGCGCGGTCAGCCCGGCATGACACCGAAGCCACGCGCCATGAGCACCGCCAGCATGGGGATCAGCAGGAGCAGCAACAGTTCCAGGCGAATGCTCAGCCTGACCCATCTGGCGCAGCTGCCCGACACCTCCGGCGCCTGGCCTGCCGCCAGGGCTGGGCGCCAGCGAAGGAAGGTCAGGGTCGGGTAGATGGACAGGACCGCGACCACCACGAACAGGCCGACCTTGGCGTGGAACAGACTGTTCTTCAGGTAATAGTCCAGGCCCTTGCCATAGAAGATCGCCCGTGCGCTACCGCTCGCCAGTACCGCCGCCGCGGTGATGCCGAAGGCGATATCGATGCGAAAAAGACTGCGTGCCCGCTCCAGCGTCAGTGGCTGGCGAAACAGCTGATGCTCCAGCAGAAGCAGTGCGAAGAGCACGAATATCGCCAGAAAGTGCAGGTAGGCGGCGACGGCATAGGCCATGTGTTCAGGTTCCTTCGACAGGGTGTCCGACGGTCGGCCCGGTCATGGTAAACCAGGCGCCGCGGCGTTGCAGGCGCCAGGCGACAGTACCCAGGCAGAGGCCGCGCATCAGCATGAAACTCAGGAAGGCCAACCACAGTCCATGGTTGCCCAGCCCCTGCAGCAACCAGCCCAGTGGCAAGCTCAGCACCACCGCCAAGAGCATGCTGTCGCGCATTTCGCGCGCGCGGGTGGCGCCGATGAACAGGCCATCGAGCAGGTAGCTCCAGACCGTCACCAGCGGCAGCACCGCCAGATAGGGCAGGTAGGTCAGCGCGGTCTGGCGAACATCGGGGATGTCGGTCTGTAACTGGATGAACAACTGGCCGGCACAGAGAAAGAACAGGCCGAAGATTAAGCTGGCCATCAGCGACCAGCCGCCAGCGACGACCATCACCCGCTGCAGCGCCTTGCGATCGCGGGCACCGATGGCGTGCCCGCTCAGCGCTTCCACGGCGTGAGCCAGTCCATCGAGCGCATGGGCGGTCAGCAGCAGGCCGTTGAGCAACAGCGCATTGGCTGCAACCGTCGCGTCACCCAGTCGTGTGCCCTGTACCGTGACCAGGAAGAACACCAGCTGCAGCGCCAGCGAGCGCAGGAAGATGTCGCGATTGACCGCCAGCAACGGCCGCCAGCTTGCCCACTGATGCAACGCGCCGGCGTCGAGTCGGCCCGGATAGCGGGCCAGCGCATTGCGGGTGAGCGCCAGGCCGAGCAGCGCGCCGCTCCATTCGGCGATCACCGAGGCGCGTGCGGCGCCGGTCACGCCCCAGTCGAGGCCGAGCACGAACCACAGGTCCAGCGCCACGTTGATCAGATTGGTGGTCAGCAGGATGGCCAGTGGCGCGCGCGCATTCTGCGTGCCGAGGAACCAGCCGATCAGCGCATAGCTGGCCAGCGCCGCGGGCAGGCCGAACAGCCGCGTGTGGAAATAATCACGGGTGAGTTCGTCCAGTTCGGCCGAGGGCTGCATGAGCTGCAGGGCCGCGCCTTTCAGCGGCACGCCGAGCACCCCGAGCAACAGCGCGAAACCCAGGGCCAGCAGCAGCCCCTGCAGGAGGATCTGGCGCAGGGCGCCGCCGTCGTTGCGACCAGCGGCCTGGGCGGCGAAGCCCGTCGTGCCCATGCGCAGAAAGCCCATCACCCACACCAGCAGCGTATACAGGCTACCGCCGACCGCCACTGCGCCCAGCTGATGCGCGTGCGGCAGATGGCCGATCACGCTGCTGTCCACCAGTGCGACCAGCGGAACGGATAGGTTCGACAGGATCATCGGCGCCGCCAGCGCCCACACCTTGCTGTGGGTTGGGGCGTGGCGCCAGGCGGCAAGCATGCTGGACATTACGGGCCTCCGGGACGGCCCGGCACTATACGTGGCATGCAATGAAAGAGGGAAAATCCGAGCTTTAGGCTGCGCGTCAGTGAATCAACCAGCTCAGCAGCCACAGCCCGAGGAACAGCCAGATCAGCCCGCCGATGATCGAGCCGCGAAAGAACGCGCGGACCGCCGCAACCAGCAACAGCAGGCCGATAGCCAGTGCTACCAGGCTGATCAGCGAGCGGTCCATGCCCAGCGTACGCGACAACCCCTCGAGGAAATTGTGTCCGGCCCTGGCAAACAGGCCGAAGAAGTCGCCCAGCGCCTCGACGATGAAACGTATGACCGCGCCCAGCGCCTGTCCCAGCCATTCGAAGAATCCTTCTACCCGCATGTATCACTCTCCTGAACGTTCGATTGCGGTGCCCAAGCACGGCTCTGGGCATTGGGCTCTCGAGTGCGCCCGAGAGTTCCGAACGGTCGCCGCTGCGCTGGAACCACCAGCGCAGGAGGCGGTCGGAATGTCGCTGTGAGTCCTTTGCGCATCATGCGTTCCCGACCTTCATGCAACTGCAACAAGCGCCAGGCAGCCTGCCTACCATTCCCTGAGCGAGAAGACCAACGATGCTGGCCATTGCCAGAGCGCGCCTGGAACGAATCACGACACTGCGCCCGGCCTGGGCCTATGGCTGCGTCTTTTTCGGCCTGCTCTACGTTGTCACCGCCACTCATCTGGATGAGCGGCTGTTCTATACGCTGAAAACCACCTGGCATGAAAGCAGCTGGGAAAGGCACAGCCTCTGGCTACCCGAATACCGGGTGAAGATCGACGCGCTGCCGGTGGCCACGGTGGAAGACAATCTTTCCGGGCTGACCTACGACGAACGCCGCGATCATCTCTGGGGCGTCGTCAATAACCCCGAAGAGCTGCTGGCGCTGGACAAGGACGGCGGCTTCCTCGCGCGCTACCCGCTGCGCGGGTTCCAGGACGTCGAGGGCGTGACCTATCTGGGTGATGACCTGCTGGTGTTGACCGAGGAGCGCAAGCAATCGCTGGTGATCGTGCAGGTTCCCAGGATTGCCGGGCCGCTGCAGCGTACCGACGCCCGCTCCATCACCCTGGCTCTGAACGACGAGGACAATACCGGTTTCGAGGGCGTCGGGTACGACCGCGCCGGTGACCGGCTGTTCGTGGTCAAGGAGCATTCACCGCGCAAGCTATACGAGATCCAGGGCATCAAGCGCAGTCTGGCAGGTGACATGGACATCAAGATCATCGACCGTGAGGCCTGGATCGAGAAGCTGGACATGGCCAGTGATCTGTCCTCGGTGCACTTCGACGAGCGTACCGGCCATCTGGTGCTGCTCAGCGACGAGGCGAAGATGATGCTGGAGCTCGATGCCGAGGGCGAGCTGGTCAGCTTCCGCTCGCTCTGGAGCGGGTTTGCCGGACTGGAGCGCAGCGTGCCGCAGGCCGAAGGGATGACCTTCGATGCACAGGGCAATCTATACCTGGTCAGCGAGCCCAACCTGTTCTACGCCTTCGAGCACGAGTGACGCCCGCCGCGCACCTACTAGCCGCGCTGGATCAGCCAGACGCCGGCGAAGATCAGCAGCAGACCGGAGACTTTACCGAAGCTGATGCTGGACTGGCGAAAGCCGGCCCAGCCGAAGTGATCCAGCAGCAAGGCGACGAACAGCTGGCCGGCCAGCAATAGCGCCATGAACAGCAACGCTCCCGTGCGCGGTGCGGCGAAGGCGGCCGTGGCGATGAAAAAGGCCCCCAGCAGCCCACCACACCAGTGCCACCAGTGCAGGCCCTTCAGCGTCTGCAACGCCGGGATATCGCGCTGGACTGCCACGATGACGAACAGCGCCAGTGTTCCCACGGTAAACGAAAGCAGTGCCGCGCCCATCACGTTGCCGAGGTGACGCGCGACCTGGCCGTTGATTCCGGCCTGCAGGGGCAGCATCGCGCCGGCAATGAACGGAAGGGTGAGTAACCACCAGGCAACGGCAGGCATTTCGGATCTCCGGAATCAGGGCGCGACAGTATGGCGAGCCGGGATACGACTCGCCATAGCGGGACAGCGGTTCGCTGTGCTTGACTCAGTGCGGCGGGTATTGCGAAAGCACCCGTGTCACCAGCTCGCGCATGCTGCCGGCGCGTTGCTCGGGGGTGCCCTGGCGGTTGCTCAGGGTCTGCTCGGCGCTGCCGCGCCAGACCAGTTTGCCGTCAGCGGCGTCATACAGGTCTATCTGCAGCGTGCCAACCTGGTAGTCGATGGTGCGGGTGTCGGTGAACATCGGCCCACCCCAGTAGCCGTACCAGGGATTGCCCCAGGCGCCGGAGGTGGTCGTGTACTGCTGGGTGCGCTGGTCGACGATGTACCAGGCCTGCACCTTGAGGTCCGCCGCTTGGCCGGCCGTGGCGGGACGCATTCCCTGCTGATCGAGCTGTTCGGCGATCGCCGCGCGAATGCGTTGTTCGGTGAGGTCGCTTTTGATTCTTGGATCATCAGGTCGATACTGCAGCGCCGGTTCCTGCCAGCCCCAGGCCCGATAGGCCGAGAAATCCCGCGTCGGATCGAAATCGCGCTGCACCTGCGGGCCCTGGCAGGCGGCGAGCGCGAAGAGCAGAGGTATCAGCATCAGGCAGCGCAACATGATCGTTCTCCGGGTGGAATCTGTTCAGTCTAGGCCTCGGCGCGGTGCGGAGTCTGCATCGCTGTCACGCTCAGCGCGGCGGGTAGTCCGCCAGCGCCCGCTGCACCGCCTCGCGCAGCGCATCCTGCTGCTTGGCGCGGCTACCGCCGCTACGTGCTTCGGCGCGATTGCTCCAGATCGATTGGCCGGAAGCCGCGTCGAACATCTCGATACGCACCGAGAGCACCTCTTCCTCGTAGTTGCGTACGATGGGTACGTTCGTCCCCACGCCATAACCTGAGCCGTACCCGTAGCCGCCACCGTAGCGGCCTACGCCGACATGCGGGCCGTAATCATCGTAAGTCTGCCGAATACGGGTCTCCTTGCTGGCGCGGGCGCTGATCAACAGCTCGCCCTTGCGCTCGGCCTGCGCAGGGCGCAAGCCGAGTTGATCGAGCGCGCCGGCGACCATTTCCTGCAGCTCCTCACCGGTGATCGACGCGGTGCCGGCCGGTGGGGCTTGCCAGCTCCAGTTCTGGTAGCTGGAGAAGTCCCGTGGTGCCGCCGGATAGACCGGTGACTGGATCTGCTCGATAGGTGGCGCCGGAGGAATCGGCGCGGATTCGTCGGTATAGGGGTTCTGGCTCTGGCAGGCTGCAAGGCCCAGGCAGAGCACCGGCAGCATGGCGCGAATCGACATCGGTACCTCCCGGTCGGCTCAGAGCGGCCGACACATCCAGTGCAGGTAGCGCCCGAGACCGGCAAATTGTGGATGGCGGCGGTAGGCCAGTTCCATCTCGATCAGTTCGGCCGGCTCGGTGCGGGCCTGGAAATCGGCGGGCATGTAGTCATGGAATACGCGCACGCCACTGGTTGTTTCGACCTGCCAGTGCGGTGCGAGTTGCGCCGCCAGCTCGCGTGGGTCCAGCGGCTGCTGAGGCGTCAGGCTCTGGCGCTCGCCGGCATAGGTCTGGCTGCGCAACTTCTTGAAATGGCCCTTGAGCAGGTTGCGGTAGATCAGCGCGTCGCGGTTGTAGAAGGCCAGCGATAGCCAGCCATCGGCCGATGTCAGGCGATGCAGCACCGGCAGGATCGCCTGGGGCTCGGCCAGCCATTCCAGTACCGCGTGGCAGATCACCAGATCGAAGCGGCCTTCGACCTGGCTTTCGACTGTCTGCCAGGGCGCCTGAATGAAGGTTGCCTGCTGGCCGGCTGCGGCAAACTGTTTGCGCGCGCCTTCCAACATCGGCTCTGCCGGTTCTGCCAGGGTCACATCATGGCCCTGCTGGGCCAGCCACAGGCTCATATGGCCGAGGCCGGCGCCGATATCCAGCACCCGCAGTGGCCGTTGCGGCAGGGCTTCCGTCAGGTCGGCCTGCAGCACGGCAAGGCGGATCGCGCCTTTGGCGCCGCCGTAGATCTTCTCGGCGAAGCGCGTCGCCAGCTCGTCGAAATGCCGATCGCTCATCGGGCGAACCGCCGCTCGTTGTCGGCCAGCTTGGCCAGCAGCGCCTGTTCCATATCGATGCCCAGCTCGCTGCACATCAAGAGCAGGTACATGAGGATGTCGCCGACTTCCTGACCGGCATGCTCAAGTTTGTCGGCTGAGAGCTGGCGCGACTCGTCCTCGGTCTGCCACTGGAAGATTTCCACCAGCTCGGCCATTTCCACGCTGGCGGCCATGGCGAGATTCTTGGGGCTGTGAAAGCGTTGCCAGTCGTTCTGATCGCGGATGGCGTGCAGGCGTTGGGTGATCTGTTCGATGTTCATCTGGGAGGGTGGGCGTGTTCGAAAGACGACAAGCTTCCGCCAGCGCGGCAGCGCCCGCAAGGGGCGGATCAGAGACGCCGCACTTTCAGCTCACGCTCGATGGCGATCACGCCGGGACGGTAATCGCCCTGCTCTATGGCGCGGATTGCCTGTTCCAGGGTTTGCTCGGCGATCTGCTCGTGCTGCTGGGAAATCGCATTGACCCGGATCGGCAGGAAATCCAGCAACTGCGCGTCACCAAAGGTCGCCAGCCGCAGCTGCTCTGGCCACAGCAGGTTCCGCTCGCGCAGCGCATCGAAGACGCCTTCGAGCAAGACGTAGGCGGTGGTGATCAGCGCATCGGGCAGCGGGCCGCGCTCGAGCAGGGCGAGCATCTGTTCACGGCCGCACGCACGGCTGAACTGTTCGGCCTGCAGGATGCTGACCTGACCGCTGTGCTGCGACAGTGCCTGGCGAAATCCTTCCTCACGCTGCTGACTGATGGGCAATGCCGGGCGTGCGCTGATCAGGGCCATATGGGCGGCGGCCGGAACTGCCAGCGAGCGGGTGAGCAGGGCGGCCGCTTCGCAATCATCGCTGACCACCGAGCAGAAGTGCTCGGCGTCCAGCGCGCGGTCGAGGGCGATCACCGGCGTGCCAGCCGCCTGCACCTTGCGATAGCTCTGGTCGTCGGCTGGTAGGCAGCTGGCAACGATCAGCGCATCACAGCGGCGCGAGCGCAGCAGCTGGATGACCTGGCGCTCGGTATCCGGCTCGTCGTCGGTGCCGGCGATCAGCAGCTGGTAGCCGCGCTGCCGCGCGCGCTGCTCGAGCAGTTTGGCCAGACGCGCGTAGCTGGGGTTTTCCAGATCCGGAACGATGAAGCCGAGGGTGCGCGACTGCCCGCGACGCAGGCCAGCCGCCTGCTGGTCGAGCTGAAAGCCCTGCTGTTCGGCCACGGCCATCACCCGCTCGACCGTGGCCGCGCTGATACGGCGCTGCGCGGCCTTGCCATTGAGCACATAGCTGGCGGTGGTTACCGAAACGTTGGAGAGGCGGGCGATGTCGGTCAGTTTCAACAGAGGGTCCTGAGACGGGTGGTATGAACTCGGGCTTCTAGAATTACCCAATATTGCGTAATGTGCCAGCCTTAGGTGAAACGTTTCAGCACTGCTTCGGTCTGAAGCGCCAGCCCAGGATTCGGGCAAAGCCGGCGCGACCGTCGGCCACAACAATCGCGAGCCCCGCAGGAGTTCTCCATGCTTGAGTTGAATGCACAACACATCCACATGCATCAGGCCGCGGCGGACAAGCCAGCGGCGCTGGCTCTGCTGGGTGAAGTTCTGGTCGCCGACGGGCTGGTCGCGCCGGGTTATCTGGACGGGCTGCGTGCGCGTGAAGCGCAGGGCTCGACCTTTCTCGGTCAGGGCCTTGCGATTCCCCATGGCACGCCGGAAACCCGCGATCAGGTGTTCACCACTGGCGTGCGGCTGCTGCATTTTCCGGCCGGCGTCGACTGGGGCAGCGGCCAGCTGGTGTATCTGGCCATCGGTATCGCTGCGCGTTCCGACGAACACCTGCGCCTGCTACAGCTGCTGACCCGAGCATTGGGTGAAGGCGATCTGAGCGAGGCGCTGCAGAAAGCCGAAAGCCCCGAAGCCATCATCGACCTGCTGCAGGGTGCGCCACAGGCGCTGGCGCTGGATGGCGAGCTGGTCTCGCTGGGTGTCGCTGCGGATGATTTCGACGAGCTGGCCTGGCAGGGCGTCAAGTTGCTCAAGCGCGCGCAGTGCGTGGAGCCAGGCTTCAATGCCAGCCTGCCGCTTGGCCAGGCGTTGCCGCTGGGTGATGGCCTCTGGTGGCTGAGCAGCGAGCAATCGGTGCAGCGCCCTGGACTGGCGTTCGTTACGCCGGCGTCGAATCTTGAACACCAAGGCCAGCCCCTCAACGGTCTTTTCGTGCTGGCCAGCCTGGGCGAAGCGCATCAGGCGATGCTCGAGCGCCTGTGCAACCTGCTGATCGAAGGCCGCGGGCAGGAGCTGAGTCAGGCAACGTCCAGTCGCACAGTGCTCGAAGCCCTGGGCGGCGAAGTGCCGGCAGACTGGCCGAGTGCCCAGGTGCCACTGGCTAACGCCCATGGCTTGCATGCCCGCCCGGCAAAGGTGCTGACCGAGGTCGCACAGGCCTTCGCCGGCGAGATTCGAGTGCGTCTGGCTGGTAGCCAGAGCGCGGGCGTTTCGGCCAAGAGCCTGAGCAAGCTGCTGGCGATGGGCTCGCATCGCGGCCAGGTGCTGGAGTTCATCGCCGAGCCCTCGATCGCCGACGATGCGTTGCCGGCGCTGGTCCGCGCGGTGGAAGAAGGGCTGGGCGAGGAAATCGAGCCGCTGCCGGCCGGCGGGGCGCCGGCGGAGCCGCGGGCCGTGCAACTGAATGAGGCAGCCCAGGACGTGCCCGTCTTGCGGGCCGGCGAGCAGGTCATCGGCATCGCCGCCGCGCCCGGCATCGCCATCGGTCCGGTCCTGGTACGCAAGCCGCAGGTGATCGACTACCCCAAGCGCGGCGAGTCTCCGGTGATCGAACTACAGCGGCTGGATGCGGCGCTGGGCAAGGTCCATGCGGAGATCGGCACGCTGATCGATGAGAGTCAGGTCGCCAGCATCCGCGACATCTTTACCACCCATCAGGCCATGCTGCGCGACCCGGCGCTGCGCGAGGAAGTCCAGGCGCGCCTGCAAAAAGGTTTGAGTGCCGAGGCCGCCTGGATGGAGGAAATCGAAATTGCGGCGCAACAGCAGGAGGCCTTGCACGACAAGCTGCTGGCCGAGCGGGCCGCCGACTTGCGTGACGTGGGTCGCCGTGTGCTGGCCTGCCTGACTGGTGTGGAAGCCGATCAGGCCCCAGACGAGCCCTACATCCTGGTGATGGACGAAGTGGTGCCTTCGGACGTCGCCACGCTCAACGCCCAGCGCGTCGCAGGCATTCTTACCGCTGGCGGCGGTGCGACGTCCCACAGCGCCATCATCGCCCGCGCCCTGGGTATTCCAGCCATCGTCGGTGCAGGGCCGGGGGTGCTCGGGCTGGCCCCAAACACACTGTTGCTGCTAGACGGCGAGCGCGGTGAACTGCTGGTCGCCCCGACCGATGCGCAGCTGGAGCAGGCCCGCAACGAGCGCGCCACCCGCGAGGAGCGCAAGCGCCTGGTAAACGAGCGTCGCCTTGAGCCGGCCATCACCCGTGACGGCCATCCGGTAGAGATCGCTGCCAACATCGGCGCTGCTGGCGAAACCCCGGAAGCGGTGGCGATGGGCGCCGAAGGCATCGGCCTGCTGCGTACCGAACTGGTGTTCATGAACCATTCCCAGGCGCCGGACCAGGCAACCCAGGAGGCCGAGTACCGCCGCGTGCTGGAAGCCCTAGAAGGGCGTCCGCTGGTGGTACGTACGCTGGATGTCGGCGGGGACAAGCCGCTGCCGTACTGGCCGATGCCCGCCGAGGAAAACCCCTTCCTCGGCGTGCGTGGCATTCGCCTGAGTTTGCAACGCCCGGACATCCTTGAAACCCAGCTGCGTGCCTTGCTCGCTTCGGCCGATGGCCGCCCGTTGCGGATCATGTTCCCCATGGTCGGCAATATTGACGAGTGGCGCACCGCCAAAGCCATGGTCGACCGCCTGCGCGTTGAGCTGCCGGTAGCTGACCTGCAGGTCGGCATCATGATCGAGATCCCCTCAGCAGCTTTGATCGCGCCGGTGCTGGCGCAGGAAGTCGACTTCTTCAGTATCGGCACCAACGACCTGACCCAGTACACCCTGGCCATCGATCGCGGCCATCCGACGCTCTCCGGCCAGGCCGACGGCTTGCATCCGGCGGTTTTGCGCCTGATCGGCATGACGGTCGAGGCCGCCCATGCCCACGGCAAGTGGGTCGGCGTCTGTGGTGAGCTGGCTGCCGATGCGCTGGCGGTGCCGATGCTGGTGGGCCTGGGCGTGGATGAGCTGAGCGTGTCGGCGCGCAGCATTGCCTTGGTGAAGGCGCGCGTTCGCGAACTGGATCTCGCCGCGTGCCAGAGGTTGGCTCAGCAAGCCCTGATGTTGCCTGGCGCCCATGAAGTTCGCGCCTTCGTCGGGGAGCACTGCTGATGGCCCGCGTTCTCACTGTCACCCTTAACCCGGCCCTGGACCTGACCGTGCAGCTGCCCGCGCTGCGCCTGGGCCAGGTCAATCGCAGCGAAAGCCTGCAGGTGCACGCCGCCGGCAAGGGGCTCAACGTCGCGCAGGTGCTGGCCGATCTCGGTCATCAGCTGACCGTCACCGGCTTTCTCGGCGAGGGCAATCCGCAGGCCTTCGAGCAGTTGTTCGCCGCGCGTGGATTTGCCGACGAATTCGTCCGCGTGCCGGGCGATACCCGCAGCAACATCAAACTCGCCGAAGCGGACGGGCAGGTCACCGACATCAACGGCCCAGGGCTGACGGTGAGCGAGGCGCACTGCACGGAGCTGCTGACGCGCCTCCAGCGGCTGGCGCCTGCTCATGACCTCGTGGTCGTCGCCGGCAGCTTGCCGCGTGGCATCGACAGTCAGTGGTTCGTCCAGCTCTTGCAGACGCTCAAGAGTCTCGGCGTGCGGGTGGCGCTGGACACCAGTGGTGCCGCGTTGCGTGACGGGCTGGCCGCCACGCCCTGGTTGATCAAGCCCAACGAGGAAGAGCTGGCCGAGGCCCGTGGCGTTGATCTCACCGGCTCTTCGGCGCTGCTGGCCGAAGCGCGGCGGCTGCAAACCGAAGGCATCGAGCATGTGGTGGTTTCGCAGGGCGCTGACGGTGTCAGCTGGTTTTCATCAGGCGCGGCACTGCATGCAAATCCGCCCAGGGTTCGGGTCGTCAGCACCGTCGGTGCCGGCGACTCGCTGCTCGCCGGGATGCTTCACGGTTTGCTGGAAGGCTGGCCGGCAGAGCGCACCCTCACACAGGCCACGGCCATCGCCGCGCAGGCGGTCGGGCAGGTTGGGTTCGGCCTCACCGACACGGCTGAACTTGCGGAGCTTGAAGCTGCGGTGCGCCTGCAGTCGCTCAGCCAATAATTCGAACAAGAGGTGAAGGAATGAATCTTCTCATCGTCACGGCCTGCCCCAACGGAATGGTCACCAGCGTGCTGACTTCACGCCTGCTCGAAGCGGCCGCCCATCGTCTGGGCTGGTCGACCGCCGTGGAAGTCCACGATCCCAAGGCCATCGGTTCGCCGCTGACGCCCGCGCAGATCGCCAATGCCGATCTGGTGGTGGTGGTGAAAACCGGGCCGTTGTCATTGCAGCGCTTCGTTGGCAAGCGCGTCGCCCAGTCCACGCCATCCGAGGCGCTGCTTGACCCGGAAGCCTTCTTGCGCAGTGCCGCGGACACCGCCAGCGAGCTGCAGCAGGCCGACGAAGCGGATGCGGCGCATACCAGCGGCAAGCCCAAGCTGGTGGCCATCACCGCCTGTCCGACCGGCGTGGCACACACTTTCATGGCGGCTGAAGCCCTGCAGCAGGCGGCGATCCGCAAGGGTTATGACCTGCAGGTTGAAACCCGCGGCTCGGTGGGGGCGCGCAATGTGCTCGAAGCCCAGGCCATCGAAGAGGCCGACGTGGTGCTGCTGGCTGCGGACATCGAGGTGGATGTCACCCGTTTCGCCGGCAAGCGCGTATTTCGCTGCGGTACTGGCGTCGCCCTCAAGCAACCCGATGCGACCCTGGATCGCGCGCTGGAAGAAGGCGCGGTGCTCGCTGGAGGCGCCGCTGCCAGCGCAAGTGGTGAACAGAAGGGCGAGAAGGCTGGCGTATACAAGCACCTGCTGACCGGCGTGTCCTACATGCTGCCGATGGTGGTGGCGGGCGGTCTTTTGATCGCACTGTCGTTCGTCTTCGGCATCGAGGCGTTCAAGGAGGAGGGCACGCTGGCCGCCGCGCTGATGAAGATCGGTGGCGAAACGGCCTTCCAGCTGATGGTGCCGCTGCTTGCCGGCTACATTGCCTATTCCATCGCGGACCGCCCGGGCCTGGCGCCTGGCATGATCGGTGGGCTGCTGGCCGGCACGCTCGGTGCGGGCTTTATCGGCGGAATCATCGCGGGCTTTGTGGCGGGCTACGCGGCCAAGGCCGTGAGCCGCTGGATTCCATTGCCGGCGAGCATCGAATCGCTCAAGCCGATCCTGATCATTCCGTTGCTGGCGAGCCTGGTTACCGGCCTGGTGATGATTTACGTGGTCGGCACGCCGGTGGCGAAGATGCTCGCCGGGCTCACCGAATTCCTCGACACCATGGGCACCTCCAACGCCATCCTGCTCGGTCTGCTGCTCGGCACCATGATGTGCGTCGACCTCGGCGGACCGGTGAACAAGGCCGCTTATGCCTTCTCCGTCGGGCTACTCGCGTCCCAGAGTTACGCGCCGATGGCCGCCACCATGGCGGCGGGGATGGTGCCGCCAATCGGCATGGGCATTGCCACTCTGATCGCCCGGCGCAAGTTCGCCCAGACCGAGCGCGAAGCTGGCAAGGCCGCGCTGGTGCTGGGCTGCTGCTTCATTTCCGAAGGCGCGATTCCGTTCGCTGCGAAAGACCCGTTGCGGGTGATTCCGGCCAGCATCGCCGGTGGTGCGCTGACCGGCGCGCTGTCCATGGCCTTCGGCGCAAAGCTGCTGGCGCCCCATGGCGGGCTGTTCGTGATGCTGATCCCCAACGCCATCAATCACGCGCTGTTGTATCTGGCTGCAATCCTCGCCGGCAGCTTGGTAACCGGGGTGATCTACGCAGTAATCAAGCGGCCTGAAACGCAGCCGCTCAGTGTCGGGGCGACGGCGTAAGCAGTCGCAAAACGGCTGAACTAAAGCCCCGCCTATCGTATCCACTACAAGCTGGCGAGACTTTGTGTCAGAAAGTTTCGCCAGCTTTTTGCTTTTTGTTTTGAAGATGAATTGGCTGGAGAGCGTTGCATGAGTATCGATTACGGGCCGCGGCCCATGCGCATCACCCTGACCGCCGTGGTGGTTCTGCTACTGGGAGCGCTGATGGCGGTCGGTGGCGGCTACCTCGCAATGCTGGGTGGCTCCTGGTACTACCTGCTGGCCGGCATCGGACTGCTGGGCGTGGCCGGGCTGTTGTTCGCTCGACGCCGCGCCGCGATCTGGCTCTACGCGGTGCTACTGCTGGCGACGCTGGCGTGGACGCTGTACGAAGTCAGCTTCGACTGGTGGCAGCTGGCGCCGCGGATCGACCTCTGGTGCATCCTCGGCCTCTGGCTGATCCTGCCCTTCGTCAACCGCTACGTGAGCGACCGGCTGGTCTGGCGCGACGGTGCCAGTGGCTTGCTCGGGCTCGGTCTGCTGGCCGGAGCGTTGATGGCAGGATACTCGTTGACCCAGGACTACCACTCGATCGACGGCCAGTTCAGCGACGCGCAGATGCAGGGGCTCGATCCGCAAGGGCAGGCCGGTCGCTCCAACAGCGATTGGCCGTCTTACGGCGGATCAGAGCAGGGCGACCGGTATTCGACGGCAGATCTGATCACGCCCGAGAACGTGGGCACGCTGACGAAAGCCTGGGAATACCACACGGGTGATCTTCCGGGGCCGAACGATCCGGGCGAGTTCACCTACGAGGTCACCCCGCTTAAGGTCGGCAACAGCCTGATCATCTGTACCCCCCACAGCATCGCCATTGCGCTGGATGCCGATACGGGCGAAGAGCGTTGGCGCTTTGACCCGAGCATCAACCGTGATGCCGAGTACTACCAACACATGACGTGCCGCGGCCTGGCGTTTCACGACGGCACTCGCTATCCCTCGCCGGGTTCGACCAGCGGCCAGCCGGATCAATCGGCGGCGCGTTGCGAGCGTCGCCTGTTCCTGCCGACCAACGATGCCACGTTGATCGCGCTCGACGTGGAAGACGGCAAGCCCTGCGAAGACTTCGGCAATGCCGGTGTCGTCGACCTGAAGCTGCGCCTGGGTGAAGGGGCGCTAGGGGTCTACTTGCCCACCTCGCCGCCGGTGGTGACCGAAAAGCTGGTGATCATCGGCGGTTCGGTTACCGATAACGGCGCCGTGGATTCACCCGGTGGCGTGATTCGTGCCTACGACGTGAAAACTGGCCGCCTGGTCTGGAATTTCGACCCGGGCAACCCGGATGCCACGGAACCGTTGCCACCGGGTGAAACCTACGTGCGCAGCACGCCGAACTCCTGGACGGTGGCCACCGCTGACGAGGCGCTGGGCCTGGTCTACATCCCCTCCGGCAACCAGACCCCTGATCAGTGGGCAATCGATCGATCGGCCCAGGCCGAGCGTTTCACCGACACCCTGATTGCGCTGGACCTGGAGACCGGCGAAGTCCGCTGGGAATTCCAGACCGTTCACCATGACCTTTGGGACCGCGACCTGCCCTCCCAGCCGACGCTGGTCGATATCGACCGGCCCGAAGGCAAGGTGCCGGCCATCATTCAGGCGACCAAGCGCGGCGATCTCTATGTGCTCGATCGGCGCACCGGTGAGCCCATCGTGCCGGTGACCGAGGTGCCTGTTCCGCAGGGCACCGATTACGGTGACTTCACCGCGCCCACTCAGCCGGTCTCGGCGCTGACGTATGCGCCGCAGGAGCCGCTGTACGAGAAGGACATGTGGGGCGGCACGCCGCTGGATCAGCTGATGTGCCGCATCCAGTTCCGCAAGCTGCGCTATGAAGGCGACTTCACGCCGCCATCGGAGAAGGGCTCGCTGATCTATCCGGGCAATGTCGGTACCTTCAACTGGCCGTCCGTGGCGGTCGATCCGAGTCGGCAGTTGCTGTTTGGCGCCCCGAACTACCTGGCGTTCGTCTCGAAGGTGTACAAGCGCAGCGAGGTCGATCCCAATGAGCGCACCGGAGGCGGCGAAACCGGCCTGCAACCCAACCTTGGTGCGCCCTATATGGTGAGTCTGAAGCCACTGCTATCAGTGCTGGGCCTGCCTTGCCAGAGCCCGCCGTGGGGCTATGTCACCGCCGTCGACCTGCGCACCATGAAGAAGGTCTGGATGCACAAGAACGGCACCAGCCGCGACAGTGCGCCGCTGGGCATTCCTTTCCCGGTGGGCACACCAGCATTGGGCGGACCGATCGTGACGGCCGGTGGAGTGGCCTTTATGAGCGGTACGCTGGACTACTACCTGCGCGCCTATGACCTCCAAACGGGTAAAGAACTGTGGAAAGCCCGCCTGCCTGCGGGTGGCCAGGCAACGCCGATGACCTACGTGTCCGAGCAGACCGGCAAGCAGTACGTGGTGCAGATGGCCGGCGGGCATGGGTCGTTCGGGACGAAGATTGGGGATTCGGTGATCGCGTGGACGCTTGAAGAGTAGGTGAAGCGGCGCGGTGTGGCTCTTGGTTGCGATGCTAGACATAGCGCCCAGCCCCTCACCCTAACCCTCTCCCCGGAGGGGAGAGGGGACTGAACCGAGTTGGGGTTTCGGTATCGGTGTAAGGCGATGCGCAGCGATTCAATTCGTGCGATGCCAATCGCCGAGCTGCTGCACGTATCTGCTGCACGGACTCGAACAAGTCTTGGAGTGATGTGAAGCGATACATTCTGATTAGGATTTGTTGGTGCGTAGCTGCGCGATGACCCAGTCGTATCGGACCAGGCATGAGATGGTTCGGTAACTTCAATCCAGCTCCCTCTCCCCATTGGGGAGAGGGTTGGGGTGAGGGGAGCGGGCCTCAATCCAGCGCAAAATTTCCGCCAGGACACCTTCGAGATTCCGCATTACATCCAGGTTGCTGAAGCGAAGAACTTCCAGCCCCTGACGCTGCAGATAGGCCGTGCGCAAACGGTCTTTCGCCAGGCCAGCTTCGTCGTAGTGCTGCCCGCCATCGAGCTCGACGACAAGCTGCAACGCTGCGCAGTAGAAGTCGAGAACGTAAGGCGGCCACGGATGCTGTCGGCGAAATTTGAATCCGGCTAAGCCGCGATTGCGCAACTGGCGCCACAGCAGACGCTCGCAATCGGTGAGTTGGCCTCGAAGATTTCTGGCGAACTGGCGTTGTTCGGGGGAGGGGCGTTCGGTGGGCATATCACTTCCTTGTGAAAAGCGGGGTTCTCGCATCCTTGCGAGAGGTCGCAGTCTTGGGCGCAGCCCTACGGCGGTGCCCGATCAAATACGCCCGCTATACCGGTAACAGACGCATTTCCGGCATCAATGATGCTCCCGCGTCGCCCTGAACTTCACCTCCGGCCAGCGCTCTTCCATCAGGCTCAGATTCACCCGCGTCGGCGCTAGGTAGGTGAGGTGGCCGCCGCCGTCGATGGCGAGGTTCTCGTAGGCCTTGTTCTTGAAGTCTTCGAGTTTCTTCTTGTCATCGCACTCGATCCAGCGCGTCGACCAGACGTTGATCGCCTCGTAGGCACACTCGACCTTGTATTCCTCTTTCAGGCGACTGGCGACGACGTCGAACTGCAGCACGCCGACCGCACCGAGGATGATGTCGTTGTTGCGCTCGGGGAAGAACACCTGGGTGGCGCCTTCCTCGGCCAGTTCCTGCAGGCCCTGGCGCAGCTGCTTGGATTTCAGCGGATCCTTCAGGCGCACGCGGCGGAACAGTTCCGGAGCGAAGTGCGGGATACCGGTGAAGCCGAGGTTCTCGCCTTCGGTAAAGGTGTCGCCGATCTGGATGGTGCCGTGGTTGTGCAGGCCGATAATGTCGCCGGCCCAGGCTTCCTCGAGCATTTCCCGCTCGCTGGAGAAGAAGGTCAGGGCGTCGGCGATGCGGACATCCTTGCCGATGCGCGCGTGGCGCAGCTTCATGCCTTTCTCGTACTTGCCCGAGCAGATGCGCATGAAGGCGATGCGGTCGCGGTGCTTGGGGTCCATGTTCGCCTGGATCTTGAACACGAAGCCGGTGAACTTCTCCTCGACCGGCTCGACCACTCGCTCGTTGGCCGCGCGGGGCAGCGGCATCGGCGCCCAGTCGACGACGGCGTCGAGCACGTGGTCCACACCGAAATTGCCCAGCGCGGTACCGAAAAACACCGGGGTCAGCTGACCATTGAGGAATTCGTCCTGGTCAAACTCGTGGCAGGCGCCCTGAACCAGTTCCAGCTGTTCGATGAAACGCTCGTACTCGTCGCCGATGTGCTTGCGCGCTTCGTCGGAATCGAGGTTCTGGATGATCTTGACCTCGGTGCGCTCGTGCCCGTGGCCCGGCGTGTAGACGATGATGTAGTCGTCCTTGAGGTGGTACACGCCCTTGAAGTCGCGGTAGCAGCCGATCGGCCATGTGATCGGCGCGGCCTTGATTTTCAGCACCGCCTCGATTTCGTCGAGCAGTTCGATGGGGTCGCGGATATCGCGGTCGAGCTTGTTGATGAAACTCACGATTGGCGTGTCGCGCAGGCGGCAGACGTCCATCAGCGCGATGGTGCGTGGCTCGACACCCTTACCGCCGTCGAGAACCATCAGCGCCGAGTCCACCGCGGTCAGGGTGCGATAGGTGTCTTCCGAGAAGTCCTCGTGGCCGGGGGTGTCGAGCAGGTTGATCATGTGCTCGCGGTAGGGGAACTGCATCACCGAGGTGGTGATGGAGATGCCGCGCTGCTTCTCCATTTCCATCCAGTCGGAGGTGGCATGGCGGTCGGATTTGCGCGACTTCACCGTACCGGCAACGGCGATCGCCTTGCCCATCAGCAGCAGCTTTTCGGTGATGGTGGTCTTGCCCGCATCGGGGTGCGAGATGATGGCGAAGGTACGGCGCTTCGCGACTTCGGCGGCCTGAGTGGTCATCGGAATTAAGGAACCCGTCGACGAGTAGTCGGTCTGTCAAAAAAGGCGGCGATTATAGCGGCAAATGGATTTCGCTGCGGCCCGCACGGCTGCGGAAATCGCCGATTTGTGCAGTTTCCATGACGCTTTGTTTTGAATCGACAACAACTCGAAACGGATGCACCTTCGGGACGTTTTTTTTGATTGATCTATGCCCCCCTTGGTCCTAAAGTTCGCGCCCGAACGTCCATGCTGGCAACGATCCATCCGGCTCAAGTACTGACGACGAGAGATCCTCCGTGATACTCGGCGACATGCCTTGGGAAGTAGGCGAACCAAAGTGGGGAAACTGATCAGGCGTTCTTGTCAGGGCTGATGCCCTCCATCCCTCATCCGACTTTTGTTTCCCGTTTTTTGGAGTCCCACGCATGACGGTCAAGATCGAAGACTATTACCCTCGCGCCACCTTCCAGAAGATGAAGGCCTTCGCCGACCAGCACGAAACCCCCTTCGTGGTGATCGACACCGAAACCATCAGCAAGGCCTATGACGACCTGCGCGCCGGTTTCGAATTCGCCAGCGTGTACTACGCCGTCAAGGCCAACCCGGCGGTCGAGATCATCGATCTGCTGCGCGACAAGGGTTCGAGCTTCGATATCGCCTCGATCTATGAGCTGGACAAAGTAATGTCCCGCGGCGTCGGCCCCGAGCGCATCAGCTACGGCAACACCATCAAGAAAGCCAAGGACATCCGCTACTTCTACGAGAAGGGTGTGCGCATGTTCGCCACCGACTCGGAAGCCGACCTGCGCAACATCGCCAAGGCGGCACCGGGCTCGAAAGTCTATGTGCGCATCCTCACCGAAGGCTCGACCACCGCCGACTGGCCGCTGTCGCGCAAGTTCGGCTGCCAAACCGATATGGCCATGGACCTGTTGATCCTGGCACGCCAGTTGAAGCTCGAGCCTTACGGCATCTCCTTTCACGTCGGCTCGCAGCAGCGCGACATCTCCGTGTGGGATGCGGCCATCGCCAAGGTCAAGGTGATCTTCGAGCGTCTCAAGGAAGAAGACGGAATCGAGCTGAAGATGATCAATATGGGCGGCGGCTTCCCGGCCAACTACATCACCCGCACCAACAGCCTGGAAACCTACGCCGAGGAAATCATCCGCTTCCTCAAGGAAGACTTCGGCGACGAGTTGCCAGAAATCATCCTTGAGCCGGGCCGCTCGCTGATTGCCAACGCCGGCATTCTGGTCAGTGAAGTGGTGCTGGTGGCGCGCAAGTCGCGTACTGCCGTCGAGCGCTGGGTGTACACCGACGTGGGCATGTTCTCCGGCCTGATCGAAACCATGGGCGAAGCCATCAAATTCCCCATCTGGACCGAGAAGAAGGGCGAGATGGAAGAAGTGGTCATCGCCGGCCCGACCTGTGACAGCGCCGACATCATGTACGAGAACTACAAGTACGGCCTGCCGCTGAACCTGGCCATCGGCGACCGCATGTACTGGCTCTCCACCGGTGCCTACACCACCAGCTACAGCGCGGTGGAATTCAACGGCTTCCCGCCGCTGAAGGCTTACTACCTCTAAGCCTCATCGCTTCGACTGACGCCCACCTCGTGTGGGCGTTTTGCTGTTGGCTTTTGTAGGGCGGGTGAAACCCGCGCGGTTTCACCTGGCTCGATGCTGCGAAAGAAAACCTTGCCCTGCGCGGGGTTTCTTTTTTCTGGACCTTGCATCGCGAGGTAGTACTGCGGCGCTGCGCCACGTTCGGCGGGTTTCTCCCGCCCTACGTTTGAGTTCATCGAATCCTGCTCTGGCGCTATCTGCGTGTTGTGACCAATTGCCGCCTTTCCGAAAATATTGCGATTTATTCGCGTTAACCGGCAGCGAAACGCTGGACTTTGACTGCTGTGCGAATTTATCATCGTAATATCAATACGAACAATTCGCATTAGTTTGAGTGTTTGGGGGAGTAGAGATGTCGCAGCAGCCACGCTTCAAGAAAACCCGTATGGCGAACGTCATTCGCATGGCCGTTTATGGTCTGCCGTTGCTGGCTTCGGCCCAGTGGGCCGGCGCGGCGGACGCTGAGAGCGTCACGCTGGACTCGATGGAAGTGGTCGAGCAGCGCGAAAGCTATCGCGTGGAACGCAGCAAGGTAGCCACCAAGACCGACACCCCCCTGCGCAACATTCCGCAGTCCATCAGCGTGGTGACCGACGAGCAGATCCGCGACCAGAACATGCAGAGCATGGCCGACGTGGTGCGCTACGTACCTGGCGTGCAGATGGCTCAGGGCGAAGGCCATCGCGATGCGCCCATCCTGCGCGGCAATACCTCCACGGCGGACTTCTTCGTCGATGGCATGCGTGACGACGTGCAATACCTGCGCGACCTCTACAACGTCGACCGCGTCGAAGTGCTCAAGGGCCCGAGCGGCATGATCTTCGGCCGTGGTGCCAGTGGCGGTCTGATCAACCGCGTCACCAAGCAGGCCAACTGGGCCGATGGTCATGAGCTGGGTCTGACCTACGGTTCCTGGCAGAACCGTCGCATGACCGGCGACTTCAACCAGGGCCTCAACGAGAACGTCGCCGTGCGTCTGACCGCACTGTTCGAAGACTCCGAGAGCTTCCGCGATGATGTCGAGCTGGAACGCTGGGCGATAAACCCGACCGCGACCTTCCGCCTGAGCGACGCCACCAGCATCGAGATGGGTTACGAGCACTTCGAGGATGACCGTACCGTCGATCGGGGTGTGCCGTCTCTTAACGGCAAGCCGCTGAAAGTGGACGAGTCAACCTTCATCGGTAGTTCAGACCTCAGCTATGCGACAGCTGAAGTGGATGCGCTGAACGCGCGGATCTCCCATGACTTTTCCGACAATGTCACCCTGGTCAACCAGACTCGCTTTGCCGACTACGAGAAGTTCTACCAGAACGTGTTTCCCGGCAGCGACAAGAACGATACCGATAACATCATTCCAGTTGCTGCTTACAACAAAGCGACCGATCGCAAGAACCTGATCAATCAGACCGATCTGACCATTGATACCAATGCGTTAGGGATGAATCACACGTTGCTTGTGGGTGCGGAGCTGAGCCGTCAGGTGACTGATAACTATCGTGAAACTGGTTTCGGAGACTCTATCGACGATGACATCAAGCTTGGCAGCGTGACTTCGTCCAGTACCATTTATAGTGCGCCCGTATATTTCCGTCAGAGCTCCAGCGATCCGGACAACCGCAGCGTGACTAAGACCGTCGCGATCTACTTCCAAGACCAAATCGAGTTGAGCTCGCAGTGGGAACTGATCCTTGGCGCGCGTTACGACAAGGTGAAGATCGATCTGGACGACAATCGTAACGGCGAACAGGTGGCAAGTTCGGACGATCTGGTGTCTCCGCGTGCCGGCCTGATCTACAAGCCGCTGGATAACCTGTCCTTCTACGCCAGCTACAGCAAGGCTTATGTACCGCGTGCTGGAGAGCAGTTGGATGGCCTCACTGCCAGCCTTAAGTCTCTTGATCCGGAAGAGTTCAAGAACCGTGAGGTAGGCGTAAAGTGGGATATCAACGAACGCTTGGCGGCTACTGCTGCTGTGTATCGTTTGGATCGTACGAACGTCGCTGTGAAGGCCCCCACACTACAAGACCCGGCGCGGATGGAATTGGTCGATGGTCAGCGTGTAGACGGTGTTGAGCTCAGCATGACCGGCAATCTGACCGATGCCTGGCAGATCACTGGTGGTTACGCCTACCAGGATAGTGAGATTACGAAGCCGGGCGCGGACAATGGAAACCATATCGCCCAGGTGCCGCGCAACTCCGTCTCGCTGTGGAACAAGTACACCTTCAACTCCCAGTGGGGTGTAGGCCTCGGTGCGGTCTACCAGAATGCGGTGTATGCCAGCACAGACAACGCAGTCGAGCTGCCCAGCTTCACCCGCGTGGACGCGGCGGTCTACTACACCGTCAACCCGGACCTGCGCCTGCAGCTGAACGTGGAAAACCTGCTGGACGAGGACTACTACGCCTCCGCTCACAGCAACAGCAATATCATGCCGGGCTCGCCTCGCGCATTCGGTGTCAGCGCCAACATGTCGTTCTGACCAAGCCTTGGCGACGCGGCCCAAGCCGCGTCATCCGAGCGGCAACAGTGAACCCCGTCCTTTGGCGGGGTTCGTTTTTTTTCAGCTCGCAATTGCGGCTAGCGATGGTTGCGTTGGAGACGGAGCGAGGGGGTGGTGGTGCCTGTTGCGCCGCGCGTGCCAGCGCCATCCACAAGGATTGGCGAAGCGCTCTTGTAGGAGCGGTCTTGACCGCGAACGGCGGTGGCTACGAGGTCTTGGTCCTTGCCGCCCGTTTCGGCGCCAAGCCGTCGGTTGGCCCCTGGCTTGTGAGCTTAACTCGCCAGGCTCCAGATGGGCTTCCTCCCATCATTTGTGTGACCGAGCGGTGCGGATGGGTTGAAGCTCACCCTGCAGCGCTGCTGCTGGTAGGTGGACATTGCCAAGCGCAGCCCGGTGCTCGCCTGGAAGCGCGCCGCTAATACAGATCCCGCCGATAGCGCCCCTGCGCTGACATCTCGTTCAACCGCGCCTCGCCCAGCAGCCCGACCAGGATCTGCTGCACCGCCTGGCCCATTCCGCTCAGGCTGCCGCAGACATGAATCGCTGCGCCCTCGGCGACCCACTTGCACAGCTCCTCGCCTGCATCGCGCAGCGCGTGCTGCACGTAGCGCTTGTCGGTCTGGTCCCGCGAGAAGGCCAGATCCAGGCGTTGCAGATGGCCGCAGGCAAGCCATTGCTGCAGCTCTTCGGCAAGGAACAGGTCGTGCGCAGCGTTGCGCTCACCGAACAGCAACCAGTTGCGCGAACCCGGCGTCGCGGCGCGTTCACGAAGATGAGCGCGCAGCCCGGCCATGCCTGTGCCGTTGCCGATCAGCACCAGTGGCGTCGCGACGGCCGGGCCATGAAAGCCCGGGTTGCTGCGAATGCGCAGGGCGATCGGCGCACCAGCTGGTGCGTGGCGACACAGCCAGCCGGAGCCGAGCCCGAGGCTGCCGTCCGCTTGCCGGGCCTCGCGCACCAGCAGTTCGAGTGCGTCGTCGGCCGGAACCGAGGCGATGGAGTATTCGCGGTGCGCCAGTTGGGGCAGGGCGAGCAGCGCATCGATATCCAGCTCTCGCAGGGCTTCTTCGGCAGGCACGCGCCGCGTACAGAGGATGTCGAGCAGGCTTTCGCCGGCGATCCGCTGCTGCGGATCGTGGCCGAGCCGGCGTAGCAACTCTTCGATGGGGCCGCGTGGGTGTCGTGGGCCGATCTCGGCGATATCGCCGGCGCGCCAGTGGGGTGCCTCTTCCAGCGGTTCGAGCCTGATATGACAGACCGGCGCGCCGCTGCTGCCGGGGTTGAGCACGGTTCGCCCGGCGAGTCGCCAGTTACCGTAAGGGACCGGCTGCCAGCCGCTGAACTCGTTGTGGCCGCTCAGTTGGCCGAGCTGCTGTTGCCAGTGGCGCAGGGTGCTGGCGTCCAGCCGGTCTACGTCCAGTCGATCGAACAGGGGCTCGGCGCCGCGGCTGCGCAGCGCTTCGTCCAGCCGCCGGCCAAAACCGCAATAGTTCGGATACTGGCTGTCGCCCAGCGCCAGCATGGCGTACTGCAGACCGCTCAGGTCGGCGCGCGATGCCAGCAGGCGCCTTTCGAAACGCGCCGCGTTGTCCGGCGCTTCCCCTTCGCCGTAGGTGCTGACGACAAACAACAGCCGTCTCGCGTCGGTCAGCGTCGCCGGGTCCAGTTCGTTGAGTGTGCGGGTAGTGCTGCTGACGCCGGCATCGGCCAGTTGCCGGGCGCTGCGCTCGGCCAGTTCCCGGGCTTGGCCGCCCTGGCTGGCAAAGGCGATCAGTAGGTCGGATGACTTGGTCGCCTCGACAGATTTAGCGCGACCTGGTCGCCAAACCAGTAGGCAGAGCGCGAGATAGCCGAGCACAACCACGGCCGCCGACACCTCGCGGGGTGGCTGCCAGTGCAGCAGCGCCGCGGCGAGCAGCACGCAGGCGAGCGGAAACGGGTAATGGCGCAAGTGCGTGGCCAGAGGTGTTGGCAATTCAGGGCTCCCGCGAAAGCGTGAAGTCAGCAAGGCTCAGGCCAAGCGAAGAACCGACATGGCGTCCCGCTGGGGTGCCTGCCGGTTCGTTTCAGCGAGACCCAGCGGTCACTGCGCCAGCACTTCCAGGGTGGCGCTGTAGCTAGCGCGGCGTTCAATGGCCGGCTTGTTCACGCCCTGGTCGGTGACGAGTTCGGCTTCCAGCCAGTACATGCCGGCTTCAGGCCAGGTGATGCGGACCTTGCCGTCGGCAGCGGTCTTCGCCTTGATCTCGCCAAGGTCATCGCGGTAGCGATTGCCGCCCGGGATCACGCTGATCTCGACATCCGCGGCCGGCTTGCCATCGAGCAGAAAGACGAGCTCCGCCGCTTCGCCGGCGAACAGGTCGTTGGGGTGGGTGACGGGCTTGAGTTCCAGGCCCTGGCCGCTGGGCGCGAGTACGTCAGTGCTGGGCGCACCGGAGGTCACGAACACTTCCATGCGGTTGCTGGTCTGGCTGACCTTGAGACCTTCGGCCTTGGCCGGGACGTCCTTGGCGAAGCTTTCCGGGGTGCCCATCCAGCGGCGCATCTGGCCGTTTTCCTTCCAGCTGGCGAACAGGCCGTTGTTGGCGACCGCCAGCTTGTAGGTGCCCTTCTGGCTCAGCTGCACATCGAAGGTGCTGCGGTAGCGGCCGATGGCGCCGTTCTGTACCGCAACCTTGGAGCCATCCGGGGCGATGACCTGCAGCTCCGGAACCGGCCGCCCGCGCATGCCGGGCGGGCCACCTGCCGGCGCCTGGGCTGCCTCGCCGATACCCTTGAGGCGCATCGGCACGTGTTCGAAATAGAACAGGTCGTTGGAAACCGCGGCGTCGACGGTGATCCAAGGCTCTTCACCCGAGAGCACGGTGGCCGAAGGCAGCATCCAGGCGCGGTGGGCCTGGGCCGAAAGCGGCAGGCAGACGGCGAGGGCCAGGGCGGTCCATTTGATGACGGGTTTCATGGCGTGCTTCCTGTTCATGGGGTCAGCGTGAGATTGATGGCGCCCAGCTCACTCTTGCCCTGGGCTTGATGTTCGGCGTTCTGCTGGGGCGGCCAGCTGAATGGGACGCGCAGCAGCTCGCGGCCACCGACCTCACGGGCGGCTTCGACCACCACGCGGTACTCGCCGGCCTCCAGCGTTTTGAACGGCGCCTGCTTGTCAGAAAACTTCAGGCTGTGGCTGCCCACGGCACGGGTGGCGCCGCTGACGCCATCAACCGGCATTTCCAGGCTGCGGCCGCTACGGCGCCACCACTGGCGCAGGTCCTTGAGCCACTTTTCACCTTCCTTGTCCTTGAGCTTGGTGTCGTACCACACCGCCAGATTGGCAACGTGGCTCTGGTCCGGGCGCTCGAGCCAGATGGCGACATAGGGACGGTGGTACTCGGCGACATCCAGGCGGGGGATTTCCACGTCCAGCTGCAGGTCCGCCGCGTATAGCGGGGCGCTAAGCAGGGCGAGGGGGAACAACAGGCGTTTACGCATGAGCAGTCCTTAATGAATGAAGAGCAGCGCCAGTAGCAGCGGAATCACCAGCCCCAGGCCAACCAGTGGCCAGGTGCCGGGGCGATTGCCGGCATGGCGTTGCAGGAGCAGCAGGCCGGTGAGGCTGAACACCACACAGGCAACGGCGAACAGATCGATGAACCAGCTCCAGGCTTCGCCGCTGTGACGGCCCTTGTGCAGGTCGTTGAAGTAGGCGATCCAGCCGCGATCGGTCGACTCGTATTCCAGCTCGCCGCTTTCCAGGCTCAGACTCAGCCAGGCATCGCCGCCAGGACGGGGCAGGGCGACGTAGAGTTCGCCATCGCTCCACTCGGCTTCGCGACCGGCCAGCTGCACGCCCAGGGTCTGTTCCAGCCATCGCTGCAGGTCAGCTGGCAGACCGTCCTCCGGAGTGTCGGCCTGCAGACTGTTGAGCAGCCGCTCGGGCAGCTGCCCTTCGCGGGTTTCCACCAGCGGTTTGCTCTCGATCTGCCCGGCGTGGTTCAGCGTGATGCCGGTGACCGCAAACAGCAGCATGCCGACCAGGCACAGCGCGGAGCTGATCCAGTGCCATTGGCGCAGAGTGCCGAGCCAGATATGCATGGTGGTCCTTGGCGTATGGGAGGGTGGGCGAATTCTATGGCGACTGACGCGGCGATGCTAAAGATTTACAAACAGCATACATTCGCGTTTTTCATGATCCGTATGGGCGAGAAACAACAGAGCCGGGATGATCCCGGCTCTGTTGTGTCGCCTTCAGGTCAGAAGGTCAGGTTGGCTGACAGCCACAGGCGGCGGCCTTCTTCCACGATACCGGTGGTGGCGGCGCCGGAGTGGCTGTAGTCGGTGCCGTAGGCGGGATCACCAGGCGCGCCGCCGGGAGTGATGAGAACGCCTGTGTTGTTATAGCGAGGAGATGAATAGGTGGTATAGGCCTTGCCGTCGACGAAGTCCTTGTCGAAGAGGTTGTAGATCGTCGCGTTGAGCGTCAGGTTCTCCGTAGCCCGATACGACCCGCCCAGGTGGAACAGTGTGTATGCCTTGGCGTTCTTGCCCAGCGTGTCGTAGATCGACTGGCTGGTTGAGTAGCTGCCATCGGCGTTCGCGAGGTTGGCATAGCTGGACGTGAAGCGCGCGCGCTCACCGCGGTACTCGCTCTTCAGCCACAGGCTCAGGCGGTCGGTGGTCTGCCAGTCTAGTTTGGCGTTGGCTAGGTGTTCGGGCGTGTTGGTCAGCGGCTCTCCCTGGTTATCGCCACTCTTCTGCTCGCTGTCGGTGTAGGTGTAGTTGGCGCTCAGTTTCCAGGCTGGTGCGAACTGCCAGCTGCCAGCCAGCTCCAGGCCACGGGTCACCGCTTCGTCAACGTTGATCTGCTGCGAGCAGGTGCCGTTGTCGTTGCCTGCGCACAGTGGATCGGTGATCGGGTCGCCGCTGGCGATCTTGTCCTTGAACTTGTTGTGGAACAGCGTGGCGTTGGCGCTGAAGCCGGTCAGGCTGTCGAAATAGGCACCGAGCTCGGTGCTGGTGGTGGTTTCGGGGTCCAGGTCCGGGTTGCCGATGGTGATGATTTTGCCTTGGCCGGTTACGCCGTTGATGCCGCCGTGCAGGTCGTTCAGGTCCGGCGTTTTGTAGCCCTTGCTGATGCCGCCCTTGAGCGTCCAGCTATCGGTGGTGTTCCAGACCAGGTAAGCCCGCGGGCTGACATGTCCACCAAAGGACTCGTGGTCGTCATAGCGGGCGCCCAGGGTCAGGGCCAGGTCATCGCGCAGGCGCCATTCGTCTTCGGCAAAGAGTGCCCAGGTCTTCTGCTCAAACTCCGTCTGGGCGATGCCATCGGTCATCTCGGCCTTCCACCATTGGCCGCCTACGGTGGCGATGTGTGAGTCGCCGATGGGGGCAACGAGTTTGGTGTCGAAGACCAGGTTGGTGGTTTCCAGCTCGCGATCGTCCCCGCCGATTGCCCCGGGTACGGCGGTCGGCGCACCGATGGCGCCGGGAATGGTCCGGCCAAAGGTTTCGGTGGTGTTGTGCATCAGGCTGGAATCCAGCGTGCCGAAGCCGAGGCGGCCGGTGTGGGTCAAGGCGATCTGTTCGCGCTCGAAGCGAAGCTCGTCGTCATAGCCGTTCGCTGCGGTATCCGGTGCGGTACAAGCCCTGTTCAAGCCGTCGAGGGTGCCGAGCTGGCATTCGTCGTTGTTGTATGCCTGTCGCCCACGCTCGATATCCAGCGCGAAGTCATGGTCCTGATGCGGGGTCAGAGCCAGGCGGGCGCCGATGTTCTGGTTGCGACCATCGACGGGCGAGGGGCCGCGCTTGCTGACGTCGATGCCATTGCCGTAGCTAAGGTCCGACTCCTGGCGATCAAACAGGCTGCCGCGGACCTGCAGACCGAGCAGGCCGTCGACCAGCGGACCACTGGCGTAGACACTGGTGTTGCGGGTGTCGCCGAAGTCGCGATCTTGTTGGTAGGTGTAATCCTGTGTCAGCGAGCCGGTCCACTCCTTGCCGACCTTGCGGGTGATGATGTTGATTACCCCGCCCATGGCGTCGGAGCCGTAGAGCGTCGACATCGGGCCACGGATCACTTCGATGCGCTCGATGGCCGACAGCGGCGGCATGAAGCTGGTGGAAGTTTCGTTGAAGCCGTTTGGCGTGACATTGCCTGCGGCGTTCTGTCGACGGCCGTCGATGAGGATCAGGGTGTACTGGCTGGGCATGCCGCGAATGCTGATGTTGAGCCCGCCGGTCTTGCCGGTGCCCTGGCCGATGTCGATGCCTTCCACGTCACCCAGGGCCTGCGCCAGGTTGTTGTAGCGCTTCTGCTGCAGGTCTTCACGGCTGATGACGCTGATGCTGGCCGGTGCTTCGGTGATCTTCTGTTCGAAGCCGGAGGCGCTGACGACCGTGTCGTTGAGCGTGACAGGCGCGTTCTGGGCGAGAGCCGTCCAGCTGCAGCCGATCATGGCGCAGGACAGGGCGGTACGTGCGAAGGGGATAGACATGCGGGCTCCTTGTAGCCGTCTCGTTGGCGCCAGCATGATAATCATTCGTAAACGAGAATTTAGACTTTACTGCATTGCTTTCTCATCTGGGTCGTCAAATCGGTTGCCAGCCCTTGCACAGCGCGGGCTGGCTATTTGTAAGCGAATATTTAGAAGTGGTCCGAACGGTCAGTTTCGGTCACGGCATCTGAACTTCGATGACGCCGTCGGCGTTGATCGTGACCTGGCGAGTGCCCGCTTCGATTTCAGGGATGGGTGCCGACTCCATCATGTCCATCTTCATCGCGCTGCTGCGCATGACAGGTTGAAATCCGCCGCCGTTGAGGTTGAGGCTCACCAGCTTGTAACCGCTGCCGCCGAGCGCCTCGGTCGCGAGTTGGGCGCGCGCCTGGAACGCGGCGACCGCCTCCTTGAGCAGGGCATCCTCGTTCTGCTTGCGGATCGGGTCGGAGACACTGAAATGCATGCTGCTCATCTTCAGGCTCTTCATCAGCTCGGCGGTCAGCTTCGACAGGCTGGCAAAGTTGCCGCTCTCCAGGCGCAGTTCGGCACGCTCCCGCCAGCCGGAGATCTGCTGGCCCTTGTCGTCATAGACTGGATAGCTGTTGCGGCTGCCCTGGCTGACGATCACATCCTTGCTCTGCCGAGCGGTCTGCAGCGCCTGGTTCAGCGCGCGGGTGGTCTCTGCCGCGAGCTGGGCGGGGTCGTTGTGTTGTGCTTCGCTGTAGAGCGTGACGTGCATGCGGTCATGGGCCACTTCGCTGCTGACCTCGGCGCGCAGGGCGACTTGGTTGTAGCGTGGTTCCTCGGCCATGGCGGGCAGGCTGACGAGGCTGGTGATCAGCGCCATGAGGGCTGCGCTGCGGAAGAGAGTTGGCTGCATAACGGATCCTTGGCATGTGCACCGGCCGGTGCGATAGCGCAAGACTCTACCTGCGCCGGTGAATGTATGCAGCTGCCCGTGCGTCGAGTTGCCGCATTTCGGTTTGGCCGCCAGACGGCTTGGTTATACTCCGCCGAATTCTTGGAGACTCCATGTACACATCCGTCCCGCTGCTATCTGCCAGCCGGCAGAACCTTCGGCTTCTGACCCTTATTCGCATCGTGGTGCTGGCTGCACAGTCCGGCGCCGTGGGCGTGGCTTACGCGACGCAGATGCTGACGCTGCCTTGGCTGGCGCTGGGCATCACGCTGGCCGTGTCGGCGGTGCTCTGTCTGGGTACGGCACTGCGTTTGCGCGGCCCGTGGCCCGTCACCGAGCTGGAATACGCCGTGCATCTGGGCTGCGACCTGATGATCCACAGCGCGCTGCTGTACTACTCCGGCGGCTCGACCAATCCGTTCGTGTCCTACTACCTGGTGCCGCTGACCATCGCTGCGGCAACCCTGCCGTGGCTTTATTCCATCGTGCTTTCTGGCCTGGCGCTGCTGGGCTACACGCTGATGCTGGTTTGGTACGACCCGCTCACTCTGCCACCCTTCGAACGCGCGACGCTGCAGGTTTACGGCATGTGGCTGAGTTTTGCGCTGGCGGCCGCGCTGATTACCTTCTTCGTCGCGCGCATGGCCGAACAGCTGCGCCGGCAGGAGCAGCAGCAGGCCCAGCGTCGCGAGGAGAGCATGCGTGACCAGCAACTGCTCGCGGTGGCCACCCAGGCCGCTGGCGCCGCTCACGAACTGGGCACGCCGCTGGCGACCATGAGCGTGCTGCTCAAGGAATTGCGCCAGGAATACAAGGATCCGCAGCTGAGCGAGGATCTCGGCCTGCTGCAGTCGCAGGTCCAGCTCTGCAAGGAGAGCCTGCGCCAGCTGGTCCGCGCTGCCGAGGCGGACCGGCGCCAGGCGGTCGTCGAGCAGACCGCACGCGAATGGGTCGACTCAGTTCTGCAGCGCTGGCACCTGATGCGTCCGGAGGCGTCATTCCGCTTCCAGTGCGTTGGCCTTGGCAGCGCGCCGAAGCTGATGCCGCCGGCGGACCTCAGTCAGTCGTTGCTCAACCTGTTGAACAACGCTACCGATGCCAGTCCCGAGGATCTGGAAATACGTCTGGACTGGGATCCGCAGTGGATCAAACTGACCATCCGCGACCATGGTGCCGGTGTTCCGCTGGCTATCGCCGAGCAGATCGGCAGACCCTTCATCACGACCAAGGGCAAGGGTTTCGGCCTTGGTCTGTTTCTCAGTCAGGCTAGCGTCACGCGCGCTGGTGGCACAGTGAAGCTCTACAATCACGAAGAAGGTGGCACACTGACCGAACTGCGCCTGCCGCATGGTTCGGTGCGCGCCTGATCCTGATCGTGACCAATGCGAGGAATGCACAGATGACCGACGAGTTGCAGCAAGAGGGTGAAGAACAACCTCACCTGCTGTTGGTGGATGACGATCCGACGTTCACCCGGGTAATGGCGCGCGCCATGAGTCGCCGGGGCCTGCAGGTCAGCATTGCTGGTTCTGCCGAGGAGGGCCTGGCCCTGGCCAAGCAGGATATTCCTGACTACGCAGTGCTCGACCTTAAGATGGAAGGCGATTCGGGCCTGGTGCTGCTGCCCAAGTTGCTCGAGCTGGACCCCGAGATGCGGGTGTTGATCCTGACCGGTTACTCGAGCATCGCCACAGCGGTGGAAGCGATCAAGCGCGGCGCCTGCAATTACCTGTGCAAGCCTGCCGATGCCGACGACGTGCTGGCGGCATTGTTGTCGCAGCATGCCGATCTCGACAGCCTGGTGCCGGAAAATCCCATGTCGGTCGATCGCCTGCAGTGGGAGCATATCCAGCGGGTGCTCAGTGAGCACGACGGCAATATCTCCGCTACCGCCCGTGCCTTGGGCATGCATCGACGGACCTTGCAGCGCAAGCTACAGAAACGTCCGGTGCGACGCTAACCGGCGTCATCGTCTCGCGGGGGGCGGCGTTGTCATCACACGACGCCCGAGCCCTCGCGTAACGCATGCTTTATGCTTGCGAGCTTTGTAGTTGCAGGCGTCTTCCATGCTCCCCCTCGTACTGCAAACCCTGAGCGTCACTGCGCCGGTGTTTGCCATGTTGTTTCTCGGTGTCGCGCTCAAGCGCCTCGGCTGGATCGACGCTGCGTTCGTGTATACGGCTTCGGCGCTGGTGTTCAGGGGCACCATGCCGACGCTGCTGTTCATCTCCATCATCAAGGCCGATCTGACAGCGGCGCTGCAGCCGGCACTGCTGCTTTATTTCGTGCTCGCCACAATTGCGACATTCATCGTGGCCTGGGTCTGGGCCTTGTGGCGTTGCCCGGCATCCGATCGCGGCGTGTACGTGCAGGGCGCTTTTCGTGGCAACAACGGCATCGTCGGTCTGGCGCTGGCCAGCAGCCTCTACGGTGACTACGGCCTGTCCGTTGGCGGTGTGCTCGCCGGGGTGGTGATTCTGGTCTACAACAGCCTCTCGGCGATGGTGCTAGCCATCTACAGCCCCGATGGGCAGGTCGGTCCGAAGGAAATTTTGCTCAGCATCCTGCGTAATCCGCTGATCATTGGTGTGGTCGCGGCCGTGCCCTTCGCCTATTGGCAGATTGACTTGCCGGGCTGGCTGATGACCTCGGGCCAGTACTTTGCGCAGATGACCTTGCCACTGGCGCTCATCTGCATCGGCGCCACGCTGTCATTGGATGCGTTGCGCAAGAGCAGCGGCAGTGCGCTCAGTTCGAGCCTGATGAAGATGGTCTGGCTGCCGGCACTCGCGACCCTGGGTGCTTGGGCCTACGGCTTTCGCGATGCGGAGCTGGGTATCCTGTTTCTCTACTTTGCCAGCCCAACTGCGGCGGCGAGTTTCGTCATGGCGCGCGCGGTCAATTCCAATCATCAGCTGGCCGCGACCATCATTGTCATCACGACGCTGATGGCAGCGCTGAGCATCAACGCCGGGCTGTTTCTGCTGGGCTGGCTGGGCTGGATCTAGTCGAGACCTTGGCTGCGATTCGCCGCGCCGTTCGTCGCCAATGCGGCTCTCAGCTTAAGAATCGCGGCGCGATGGTCGTAATCGGTCATCAGGCCTCAGAAAAAAAAGTGCGTTTGCGTCAAATTGCCCTGGACGTTCAACGGCTTGCCTGGCGAGGCGGCCGCTCCGTGTTCTAGGGAATCTCTCATGGCATTTTTCACACCTTCGAGCCGCTCGCTGACGCGTGACGACATACGCGTGGTGAACCTGCGGCGCCTTGCGGTTCCGGGTTTTGCGCTGTTGCTGGTGCTGAGTCTGGGAAGCTTTGCCGGCGGTGTCTGGCTTGGCAGCGATCTGCGCACGCCGAACCTGGCCATGCATCAGGGTGATGTACCCGTCGAGGATGAGGACCGCTTTGCCATCGCCCGCGTCGGCGAGGTGGTCGGCCGGTTGAAAACTCTCGAATCCGATCTGCTCGCCCTGCAGCAGATGATGGATCAACAGCGTGTTCTGCATGGCCAGCTGTCGGCGCTGGACCCGACGCTGCTGCCCGTGCTGGTGCCGGCACGCACGGCCGGCGCAGGGCAGGGCGGCGCGCTGTTGCCGCCTCGGGGTTGTTCGGGGGAGCTGCTGGTCGATGCCGAGCGGCTGAGCCTTGCCGACCTGCAGCACAGCGAGACCTCTGCTCGCTGCATGCGGGTGATGCTGGACGGGCTGATGCAACAAGTGGCCGAGCGCAACGCGGCGCTCATGGCGATTCCGTCACGGCGACCGGTAGGCGAGGCACGGCTGGGCTCGGCTTTCGGCAATCGCGTCGACCCCTTCCGCAAGAAACTGGCGTTCCATTCCGGGGTGGACTTCGCGTTGCGCAGCGGCTCCGACGTGGTCGCTGCGGCGGGAGGCCGGGTGCGCTTCGCCGGCTACCGAGGTGCCTACGGCAAACTGGTGGAGATCGACCATGGCAATCGCCTGGTCACGCGCTATGCCCACCTGTCGCGACTGGATGTTCGCCAGGGTGAGGTCGTCACGCCGGCACAGCGTATCGGTGCGGTGGGTTCGACAGGCCGATCCACTGGTTCTCATCTGCATTTCGAGGTGCTGCACAAGGGGCGCTTCGTCGACCCGCAGCGGTTCCTGGCCCTGGGTGATCTGGAGCGTGACAGCGATGGCCTGGCTGAGGACTAAACGCCCTTCCACGCGCGAGTTGCTACGCGCCGAGCACCGACTGCAAGCCGCGCGCAGCGCGCGCAGCGGACGTTGGCTGATCTTTGGACTGCTCTGTGTGATCGGCGCGCTGCTGTACCTGCGCAACCACGAGCAGGTGGCTCATGCACGGCAGGTTGAGGCGCTGACGCAGGACAGCCAGGCACTCAGGGCCGCGCTTGGGCAGAGCCGGTTGAAGCGCCAGGAAATCCAGGCCACCGAAGAGCAATTGCTAAGGCGTATAGCCACTCTCTCAGCGCAGGTCGAGCGGCTGCAGACCGATCTGGCGTTCTTCCGTCAGCAGAAGAAGGCCCGTTAACTTTTTTGGAGTAGATGATGTTCAACAAGAAGAAGCCGGTACCCCGCGTCACCATCGATCAATTTTCCAGCCTGATCTCCGACAACCTGTCCCTGATCGGGGATGTGACCTTCGAGGAAGGATTGAAGGTTAGCGGTGAAGTGCGCGGCGATGTCTGCCACAAGCCGGGCACACACAGCCTGCTGGCCCTGAGCGCCGAGGGAAGAATTGAGGGCAACGTGAGCAGTTACGATGCGTTGATCGACGGCACCATCGTCGGCGATCTGGTGGTCGAGCATCTGCTCGAACTACATTCCAACGCGCGCGTGCGCGGGAACATCCGCTATCGCCAGTTGAGCATGGAGAACGGCGCGGTAGTCGACGGGACCCTCAACCGCATGGGTGACGAAGAGGAGAGTGCCCAGGTGTTCGAGTTGCCGCGGCCTCAGGTGCGTGAGGGCTGAGTGAAGGCGGGCCAGCCAGGCCCGCCGGTGGTTTGTCCTGTTGTCAGCGCTGGGTTTTCCAGGCGCGGCCGGCGATGACCAGCAGCGTGATCGCGGTCAGCGGCAGTGCATAGCCCAGCATGGCGTCGCCAAAGGTTTCCGCGAACGGGCGGCCGGTACTGGTCAGCACCAGGTACAGGGTGTAAGCCACGTAATAAGCGACGAACAGGGCGCCTTCCCAGCGCTTGATGCAGTAGCCGGCGAAGAAGATCGGCAGGCAGGCTACCGCTACCGCGATCATCACCGGGAAATCAAAGGCTAGCGCGTTCGAAGACACGCCGATCGCCTGCGGCGACACCAGCGAGGCCAGGCCGAGTACGCAGAGCAGATTGAAGATGTTGCTGCCAACGATGTTGCCGACGGCGATATCGCGCTCGCCGCGAAAGGCCGCCATGATCGAGGTGGCCAGTTCTGGCAGTGAGGTGCCGATGGCGATCACGGTCAGGCCAATGACCAACTCCGATAGGCCGAGCGCCCGGGCCAGGGCCACGGCGCCCTCGACGAGGAAATTGGAGCCCACCACCAGCAACACCAGGCCTGCGATCACCAGGCCAGCGTTGATCAGCCCAGCATGCGGCTTGGCCGGCTCATCCAGCCCGAACTCCTTGGCAAACTCGTCGTCGACTTCCGCAGCTTTTTCGCGGCGACTGCTTATGATCAGGAACAGCGTGTAGACCACTACCGCGGTGAACAGCAGTGCACCGTCGATACGGCTGAGTTCTCCGTCCCACGCCAGGCCGAAGGTCACCAGGCTGGCGCCGATCATGATCGGCACGTCCAGGCGGATCAGCTGACGCGATACCACCAGTGGTGCGACCAGTGCGGTCATGCCGAGAATCAGCAGCACGTTGGCGATGTTGCTGCCCACGACGTTACCGATCGCGATGTCACCGCTGCCATTGAGTGCGGCCTGCACGCTGACGGCCGTCTCCGGCGCGCTGGTGCCGAAGGCGACCACGGTGAGGCCAATGACCAGTGGGGAGATGCCGAACTGGGCGGCGAGTTTGGCTGCACCTCGCACCAGGACCTCCGCGCCGGCGACGAGCAGCACCAGGCCGGCTATGAGGTAGACAAAGGTCATCAGGGTCACGATGGGGCGCTCCGCAAAAAATCCAGAAAGTGGGTGTTTCAGCGCTGGTGTTGCCAGGCGCGCAGGAAGATCACCAAAAGCGTGACGGCCGTCAAGGGGAACGCGAACCAGAGCATCGCGTCGCGCAGCAGCTCGATCGCACCCAGGCCGGTGGCGAACATCACCAGATACAGGGTGTAGGCCAGGTAATAGGCGAAAAACATCAGCCCTTCCCAGCGCCGGATGCAATACCCGGAAAAGAAAATCGGCAGGCAGGCGACGAACACGGCCAGCATTACCGGGAAGTCGAAGGACTGCGCATTGGGGGAAATGGACAGGCCTTCCGCGGCCACCGCGGCGCCGGCGCCGAGTACCAGCAGCAGGTTGAAGATGCAGCTGCCCACCACATTGCCGACAGCAATGTCGCGCTCCCCCTTGATGACCGCCAGCACCGAGGTCGCCAGCTCCGGCATCGAGGTGCCGACCGCAACCACCGTCAGGCCGATGACCAGCTCGGAAAGACCGAGCGCGCGCGCAAGGCCAACGGCACCTTCGATCAGCAGATTCGAGCCTCCCACCAGCAGCCCCAGGCCGAGCAGGATCAGCAGCAGCTGGAGCACCCAGGCATAAGGCTTGTCGCCAGCGTCCGGGCCGAACTCGGTGTCGAATTCATCGACGCCTGGTCCCGGCTTGTCCCGCTTGCTGGCGAGGACCAGAAACAGCGTGTAACCAATCAGGGCAACGAGCAGCAGGGTACCGTCCAGTCGGCTGATGCTGCCGTTCCAGGCCAGTCCATAGCAGAGCAGGCCGGCGCCGATCATCACTGGCACATCGAGGCGGATCAGTTGCCGGGATACCACCAGCGGTGCGATCAGTGCGGAAATGCCGAGAATCAGTAGGATGTTCGCGATGTTGCTGCCGATCACGTTGCCTACTGCGATGTCACCGCTGCCATTCAGCGACGCCTGCACGCTGACGGCTGTTTCCGGGGCGCTGGTGCCGAAGGCCACCACCGTCAATCCGATGATCAGGGGCGGAATGCCGAAGCGGCTGGCCAGTTTGGCCGCGCCGCGTACCAGCGCTTCGGCACCGACGACGAGCAGTACCAGGCCGCTGATGAGGTAGCCAAAGGTAATCAGCGACATGCGGGCGCTCCCTTGGCTGGGGTAGCGCAGTCTGTGCTCGGTGACATCACTGCAGGTGCCTGTTCCTTCATGGGAGGGTTTCGATACGCACGCGGATCACGCCGGTCTTGAGCATGTCCAGTTGTGCCGCCGCGGCGCGGGAAAGGTCGATGATGCGGCCGCGGCGAAATGGTCCGCGGTCGTTGATACGTACCACCACCTGCTTGCCGTTCTGCTCGTTGGTGACCCGCACCCGCGTGCCGAAAGGCAGGCTGCGATGAGCGGCCACCAGCGCGTTCTGATCATGGGTTTCGCCGTTGGCGGTACGCTGGCCGTGATGCATCCTCGCGTAATAGGAGGCCTTGCCGCTCTGGCTGAAGCGCTCTTGCGTGGTTGGTGGTGCCTTGGCGGGTTGGGCCGGCTGGCGATCTGCGCAGCCGCTGACCAGCAAGGCCAGCAACAATAGGGCGGTGAAGCGTGTCAGGCGCATGAACAATCCTTCCGTTGGGTCGATCGCTGAGTCGGCGATGGCCCGCGGCAGGTTTCGTGACGTTGTGGCGATGCCGGGAGCGGTGATGCAGCGATGTCCGCGGTTGCAGCAGGGGCAACCGCGGAGGGCCATCGCTCAGCTTAGCCTTCGAGTTTTTTCTTCAGCAGTTGGTTCACCTGGCCAGGGTTGGCCTTGCCCTTGGAAGCCTTCATCGCCTGGCCGACGAAGAAGCCGAGCATCTTGCCGCGCTTGGCTTCGTCGCTGGCGCGGTACTGTTCGACCTGCTCGGCATTCGCTGCCAGCACTTCGTCCAGCATCGACTCGATGGCGCCGGAATCAGTGACCTGCTTGAGGCCCTTCTTCTCGATGATCTCGTCAGCCGAGCCTTCGCCGGCGGCCATGGCCTCGAAGACCATCTTGGCGATCTTGCCGCTGATGGTGTCGTCCTTGATGCGCAGGATCATGCCGCCCAGCTGCTCGGCGCTAACCGGTGACTGCTCGATCTCCAGGGCTTCCTTGTTGAGCAGGCTGGAAAGCTCGCCCATCACCCAGTTGGCGGCCAGCTTGGCGTCGCCGCAGGTGCTGTTGACTTGTTCGAAGTAGTCGGCCAGTTCGCGGCTGGCAGAGAGTACGCTGGCGTCGTAGGCGGACAGGCCGAACTCGCGCTCGAAGCGCTCGCGCTTCTGCACCGGCAGTTCCGGCAGGCTGGCGCGGACTTCGTCGAGGAAGCTCTGCTCGATCACCACCGGTAGCAGGTCGGGGCAGGGGAAGTAGCGGTAGTCGTTGGCTTCTTCCTTGCTGCGCATGGAGCGCGTCTCGTCCTTGTTCGGGTCGTACAGGCGGGTTTCCTGCACCACCTTGCCGCCGTCCTCGATCAGCTCGATCTGCCGCTGCACTTCGTGGTTGATGGCTTTTTCGATAAAGCGGAACGAGTTGACGTTCTTGATTTCGGCGCGGGTGCCGAACTCGGTCTGGCCTTTCGGCCGCACCGAGACGTTGCAGTCGCAGCGCAGCGAGCCTTCGGCCATATTGCCGTCGCAGATGCCCAGGTAGCGCACCAGCGAATGCATCGCCTTGACGTAGGCGACCGCTTCCTTGGCCGAACGGATGTCCGGCTCGGAGACGATCTCCAGCAGCGGGGTGCCGGCGCGGTTGAGGTCGATGCCGCTCATGCCGTGGAAGTCTTCGTGCAGGCTCTTGCCGGCGTCCTCTTCCAGGTGCGCGCGGGTGATGCCGATGCGCCGCGTGCTGCCGTCTTCCAGGGTAATGTCCAGATAGCCCTTGCCGACGATGGGATGGTCCATCTGGCTGGTCTGGTAGCCCTTGGGCAGGTCGGGGTAGAAGTAGTTCTTGCGCGCGAAGACGTTCTTCGGCGCGATCTCGGCATCGATCGCCAGGCCGAACTTGCAGGCCATGCGCACGGCTTCGGCATTGAGCACCGGCAGGGTGCCGGGCATGCCGAGGTCGACCAGGCTGGCCTGGGTGTTGGGCTCGGCGCCGAAGGTGGTGGCGCTGCCGGAAAAGATCTTCGACTGGGTCGCGAGCTGTGCGTGGATCTCCAGCCCGATCACGGTTTCCCATTGCATCTTCAATCTCCTCAGAATCCGGCCGGGGCGCGCATGTGCCAATCGGTGACTTGTTGATACTGGTGCGCCACATTGAGCAGGCGCGCTTCCTGGAAGTACGGCGCCAGCAGTTGCACACCCACCGGCAGGCCATCAATGAAGCCGGCCGGCATCGACAGGCCCGGAATGCCCGCCAGGTTGGCGGTGATGGTGTAGATGTCTTCCAGATAGGCCGAAACCGGATCGGCGTTCTTCTCGCCCAGCTTCCAGGCCAGGTTCGGCGTGGTCGGGCCGAGGATCACGTCGACCTGCTCGAAGGCAGCGACGAAGTCCTGCTTGATCAGACGGCGGATTTTCTGCGCCTTGAGGTAGTAGGCATCGTAGTAACCGGCGGACAGCGCGTAGGTGCCGACCATGATGCGCCGCTTGACCTCGTCACCGAAGCCTTCGGCGCGCGAGCGCTTGTAGAGGTCGGTCAGGTCGACCGGGTTTTCGCAGCGATAGCCGAAGCGTACGCCATCGAAACGCGAGAGGTTGGAAGAGGCCTCGGCTGGCGCGATCACGTAGTAGGAAGGAATCGCATGCTGCATGTTCGGCAGGCTGATTTCCTTGACCGTGGCGCCGAGCTTCTTCAGTTCCTCGACGGATGCCATGACGGCGTCAGCGATCTTCGGATCGAGGCCGGCGCCGAAGTACTCCTTCGGCAGGCCGATGCGCAGACCGGCGAGCGGCTGGCTCAGCGCGGCGAGGTAATCGTCCAGCGGCTGGTCGACGCTGGTGGAGTCCTTGGCGTCGAAGCCGGCCATTGCCGACAACAGCAGCGCGCAGTCTTCGGCCGTGCGTGCCATCGGGCCGCCCTGATCGAGACTCGATGCATAGGCGACCATGCCCCAGCGCGATACCCGGCCGTAGGTCGGCTTGAGGCCGGTGAGGTTGGTCAGCGCAGCCGGCTGGCGGATCGAACCGCCGGTGTCGGTGCCGGTCGCAGCGGGCAACAGTCGTGCGGCGATGGCCGCGGCGGAACCGCCGGAGGAGCCGCCCGGTACCCGGGTCAGGTCCCAGGGGTTCTTCACCGCGCCGTAATAGCTCGACTCGTTGGCCGAGCCCATGGCGAATTCGTCCATGTTCAGCTTGCCGAGGGTAACTGTGCCGGCAGCTGCGAGTCGTTCCACCACGGTGGCATCGTAGGGCGCATTGAAGTTGTCGAGAATCTTCGAGCCGCAGCTGGTGCGGATGCCCTGGGTGCAGAACAGGTCCTTGTGGCCGATCGGTGTGCCGAGCAGGGCGCCGTTCTCGCCGGCGGCGCGACGCGCGTCGGCGGCCTTGGCCTGTGCGAGGGCAAGCTCGTCGGTCACGCTGATAAACGCGTTGAGCTGCGGGTCGAGCTGCTCGATGCGGGCCAGCAGGGTGCGCGTCAGCTCCTCGGCGGAGAAGTGCTTCTCGGCGAGGTTGCGGGCGATCTCGGCAAGCGTCAGGTTGTGCATGTCGGAATCCTTCATCATCACTCGATCACTCGCGGAACCAGATAGAGGCCTTCTTCCACGGCGGGTGCGATGGCCTGGTAGGCATCACGCTGGTTGCTCTCGGTGACTGCATCGGCACGCAGGCGCTGGGTGGTTTCCAGCGGGTGGGCCAGCGGCTCGATACCAGTGGTGTCGACCGCCTGCATGCGGTCGATCAGGCCGAGGATATTGTTGAGGGTCTCGGTGGTGCGGGGCAGGTCGGCTTCAGACAGGCCCAGGCGGGCCAGATGAGCGATCTTCTCCACCTCGGTGCGTTCAAGCGCCATCGGGTATCTCCAGCGGAAAGCGAATCGGGACTGCACCTTCCGTCGACTGGACGGGGTGCATGGCAGCACGGGACGAGCCGCGGCAATGGGCTTTCTGGCCCGGAAAAGCCGTCAATCTTACATGCCCGAGGCGGTTATCGGTAGCGTGGACGCGGTGCGCGGCCTTAGGATGAGTGGCGACCACCGTCATGCGACCTGGCACGCAATGCCTCATTTCTGGCGCCACGCGGGCGGACTCTCGCCTTGCCCTAACTTCGCACCATTGTTAGAGTTTGCGGCACTTTTTTCCCCACGCGTTTGCCCCAGGGCCCTTTTCCCATGTTCAAGAAACTGCGTGGCATGTTTTCCAGTGATCTGTCGATCGACCTGGGCACTGCCAATACCCTTATTTATGTGCGCGATCGCGGCATTGTTCTCGACGAACCCTCTGTAGTCGCCATTCGTAGCCACGGCAACCAGAAGAGCGTTGTCGCCGTCGGCACCGAGGCCAAGCGCATGCTGGGCCGTACCCCGGGCAACATCAACGCGATCCGTCCGATGAAGGACGGTGTGATCGCCGACTTCAGCGTCTGCGAGAAGATGCTGCAGTACTTCATCAACAAGGTGCACGAGAACAGCTTCCTGCAGCCCAGCCCGCGCGTGCTGATCTGCGTGCCCTGCAAGTCGACCCAGGTCGAGCGTCGTGCAATTCGTGAGTCCGCACTCGGCGCCGGTGCTCGCGAAGTGTTCCTGATCGAGGAACCGATGGCCGCTGCGATCGGTGCCGGTCTGCCGGTGGACGAGGCCCGCGGCTCCATGGTCGTAGACATCGGTGGAGGTACCACCGAGATCGCGCTGATCTCCCTCAACGGCGTGGTCTACGCCGAATCCGTGCGAGTCGGCGGTGATCGTTTCGACGAATCCATCGTGACCTACGTGCGTCGCAACTACGGCAGCCTGATCGGCGAATCCACTGCCGAGCGCATCAAGCAGGAAATCGGTACCGCCTTCCCGGGCGGCGAGGTCCGCGAAGTGGACGTCCGTGGCCGCAACCTGGCCGAAGGCGTGCCGCGCAGCTTCACCCTGAATTCCAACGAAGTGCTCGAAGCCCTGCAGGAATCGCTGGCGACCATCGTTCAAGCGGTCAAGAGCGCGCTGGAGCAATCTCCGCCGGAGCTGGCCTCCGACATCGCCGAGCGCGGCCTGGTGTTGACAGGCGGCGGCGCGCTGCTGCGTGATCTGGACAAGCTGCTCGCCCAGGAAACCGGTCTGCCGGTGATCGTCGCCGAGGAGCCGCTGACCTGCGTCGCCCGTGGCGGTGGTCGCGCGCTGGAGATGATGGATCGTCACGCCATGGACCTGCTGTCCACGGAGTGAGCCTGCGCCGCTGTGCTCATGACAAGCCGAAAGATCCGGTCGCACCGGCTTTCGGCTTGTCGCGTTTAGTCTCAAGCTTTTACTCGTGAGGTAGTTGCAATCAAGCCGCTATTTGCCAAGGGACCTTTGCTCGGTGTGCGCCTGCTGGTGTTCGTCGTGCTTTGTGTCGTGCTGATGGTGGTGGATGCACGCTTCGACGCGCTGAAGGCGGTACGCAGCCAGATGGGGCTGGTACTGACGCCGTTCTACTGGGTCGCCGACATGCCGGTGCGGATCTGGAGAGGTGCGACCGAGCAGATCGCCAGTAGCAGCAGCCTGATGGCCGAGAACGAGAAGCTCAAGGCCGAGGCGCTGCTGATGCAGCGGCGCCTGCAGAAGCTGGCGATGCTCACCGAGCAGAACGTGCGCCTGCGCGAGTTGCTCAACTCGGCGGCGCTGGTGGATGACAAGGTCATCGTCGCCGAGCTGATCGGGCTCGATCCGAACCCGTTCACCCATCGCATCCTGATCGACAAGGGCGAGAAGGACGGCGTCTTCATGGGGCAGCCGGTGCTCGATGCCAGCGGCCTGATGGGGCAGGTCGTCGAGGTGCTGCCGTATGCCGCGCGCGTGCTGCTGCTGACCGATGTCACCCATAGCATTCCGGTGCAGGTCAACCGCAACGGACTGCGTGCGATCGCCGTGGGCACCGGCAATCCAGACTATCTAGAGCTGCGCCATGTGGCCGAAACGGCTGATGTCAAAGCAGGAGATTTGCTGGTCAGTTCCGGGCTCGGTCAGCGATTCCCTAGCGGCTATCCGGTGGCGCAGGTGACCGAGGTGGTGCACGGCTCCGGCCAGCCGTTCGCCATCGTACGTGCGGTGCCGACCGCCATGCTCAATCGCAGCCGCTATCTGATGCTGGTCTTCAGCGATTCGCGGACGCCGGAAGAGCGGGCCGCCGACGCTGCCGAGGCCCAGGCCGATGCCGATCAGAAAGCCGCTGCCGAAGGCGCGGAGGCAGCCGCACCTGCACCTGCTGCTGAGGCAGGGGCTGAAACGAGCGATTCCGAGCAGGCGCCCGCCGCCTCGTCGTCGACAACGGTATCGGAGGAGGCGCAATGATCAGCGGGCGGCCGAATAATGGATGGGTCATCTGGTTCAGCCTGACGATCGCGCTGCTGCTCAGCGTCGCGCCCATGCCCGGCAGCGCGGAGATCGCACGGCCGCTATGGCTGGGGTTGGTCATCGCCTTCTGGTCGTTGGTTCTGCCGCATCGCGGTGGGCTGGGCGCCGCGTTCTGTTTTGGGCTCGCGCAGGACGTGCTGGCCGGCACGCTGTTCGGCCAGAGCGCCTTGCCGCTGATCCTGATCGCTTTTCTGGTGCTGAGCCTGCAACAACGCCTGCGCATGTTTCCGCTGTGGCAACAGAGCATGGTGCTGCTGGTTGTGCTCGGCCTCGCCCAGTTGGTGCAGCTCTGGCTGAACACGCTGACCGGTAATAGGCCGCCGACGCTGCTGTTCCTCGTGCCTGTGCCGGTCAGCGCGTTGCTCTGGCCTTGGGTTTATGTCGCGTTGCAGGGGCTGCGTCAGCGATTTGCGGTGTATTGACCAACGCCCGGTCAATTTCGTCCGTCGTACTCTGCGCTGAAAAAATCTGATCTTTTGTGTGGGTTTGTGCCGCCGGGCACGGCTTACGCCTTGCTGCTCCAAAGCAATTCTGAAATCATGCTGCCGCTATGGCGTTCCGCCATTACTGGTTTCTGCTTCAGAAGACGATAAGCACAACAGCACGGGCGATGAGTATGGAAGCTGGCAGTTCGATTTTTTCCAGGCCGCAAGGCTCTCGTGGCGCCCGTGCGGTGCTGGCTGCCGGCGCGGTAGGGTCGCTGCTGATGACGCTGGTCATGAGCACTGGTTACTCTCAGGCCGATAGCGCCCCGCAGGCCCCTCAGTTGGCCAAGCTGTCGGCCCCAGGTACGCTCTCCACCGTTACCGCTCCCTCTGAGTCCGCTGCCGATTCGCCTCGCGCCGAGCAGCTGGCCGGCAAGATTGCAGAGCTCGACGCCATTCTCCTTGAAAAGCAGAAGCTTGAAGATGCGCTGCGAGCCGAGAAGAGCGAGCTCGCTGCCGTGCAATTGCAGCTGGCCAACAGCAAGAAGCTGATTCGCCTGGAGGTCGACGACTTCCTCGGTCAGAGCGCCGAGCGCAAGCGTCTCGATGAGCTGCTGGACGAGCACAAACGTAGTGCCGAAGCCGAGAAAGCCATTGGCGAACGCGTCGAAGCTCTGGAGAAGGATCTCGGCAGCCAGCACCTGAAGTTCTCGCTTGCCGCGCGTGACGTCGATCGTCTCAAGACCCAGCTGGCGGCCGAGGTTCGCGAGCGCAACAGCAAGAAGATTCAGGCCATTGCCCGCAAGCTGGACAAGACCATTCGCTTCGAGCAGTCGGTTTCGTTCCGCTGTTCCGCCAGCAAGAGTCTCGCGGCCTGCCTGGCCGAGCACCGCAACGATGGTCAGATGTCGCAATGGGTGCTGGAAAACTACCAGCGTGTGCTGGCCGAGGATATCCGCGAGCAGATTGTCGATGTCGACCTGGATACCGCCTGGTACCGCTACCGCACACGTACCGATTTCGCCCAGGCAAGCATGAGCCTGGACGGCACCGTCAACGCGCAGATGAACGTCGAGGCGACCATCACGGCGAAGAAGATGATGCCGTGCGCGATTCTCGATGTGCCCTACGAGCAATGCGACAGCAAGACCCACTCGCTGATCGTGCGTAGCAACAAGTACGACGATAGGGTCCGCATCAACGACCAGGAGCATGGCGCCACGCCGGTTTCGCTGGTGCTCGACAGCGGTGTCTATGACATTCAGGTCACCTCCGGTGGCATTACCCAGAAGCGCACGCTGTCGCTCAAGGGTGATCAGGTGGTCAACTTCAAGTTCTGATCCATGCCCGTCGTAGTCCTTACGCCGGTCCTCTGCGCCTTCCTCGACGTACCCCGGATATGCGACGCTGTCGCTTTACCGTCTGAGGAACTGCCATGGGCGCTCTGTTTCTTGCCTCGGCATCACCCCGCCGCCGCGAATTGCTCGCGCAGATTGGCGTGCCGTTTTCTCTCATCAGCGTGTCCGTCGATGAAACGCCCTCGCCAACCGAGTCGCCCGAGGCGTATGTCGAGCGCGTTGCGCGCGACAAGGCGCTCGCCGGGCTCGTCAGTCTGGGGGATCGCGACGGCTGCGTGCTGGGTGCCGACACCAGCGTGGTGCTCGATCAGCATATTCTCGGCAAGCCTGCCGACCGTGCCGACGGGCTCGCCATGCTGGCGGCGTTATCCGGGCGTACGCACCGGGTCATGACCGCCGTCGCGCTGGCCAGTCGAAGTGCCTGCGAGGTGCGTGTGGTCATCAGCGAGGTGACCTTCCGTACCATCGACGAAGCCGAAGCCGAACGCTATTGGGATTGCGGGGAGCCGGCGGACAAGGCGGGCGGTTACGCCATCCAGGGCTGGGGTGCGGTGTTCGTCAGCCAGTTGCACGGCAGCTATTCGGCGGTGGTTGGCCTGCCGTTATGTGAAACGGCGCAGCTGATCGACGCCTTCGGACTTCCACGTTGGACCAAAGGCTCAAGCTAGAGCCTGTGGCTTCGGCGCGCAGGCCGGTTAGAATCGACTCAACCACCAGCTAGCGCTGCACATCAAGCCACCGCCGAGAACAACAATGAGCGAAGAAATCCTGATGAACATCACCCCCATGGAGTCGCGGGTGGCGGTGGTGGAGAACGGTGTCCTGCAGGAGGTGCATGTCGAGCGCACCCAGCGCCGCGGCATCGTCGGCAACATCTACAAGGGCAAGGTGGTGCGCGTCCTGCCGGGTATGCAAGCGGCGTTCGTCGACATAGGGCTGGATCGCGCCGCGTTCATCCATGCTTCCGAGATTTCCGCCCGCGAGGGTAATGCGGTCGAGCCGATCAACGCCCTGGTTCACGAAGGCCAGAGTCTGGTGGTGCAGGTCACCAAGGACCCCATTGGCACCAAGGGCGCGCGCCTGACCACGCAGCTGTCGATCCCATCGCGCTACCTGGTGTACATGCCGCGTACCAGCCATGTCGGCATTTCCCTGCGTATCGAAGATGAAGCCGAGCGCGAGCGGCTCAAGCAGGTCGTTGCCGAATGCGTTGAGGCAGAGGGCATCCAGGAAGCCGGTGGCTTCATCCTGCGTACCGCGGCTGAAGGGGCCGGCAGCGACGAGATACTCATGGATATCCGCTATCTGCGCCGTCTGTGGGAGCAGATCGCCAGTCAGATCAAGACCGTTGAAGCGCCCACGGTGATCTACGAAGACCTCTCTCTGGCCATGCGCACCCTGCGTGATCTGGTCAATCCGCGGATCGAGAAGATCCGTATCGATTCGCGGGAGAATTTCCAGAAGGTCACCCAGTTCGTCGGCGAGCTGATGCCCGAACTGGGCGACCGCCTCGAACACTATCCGGGCGAGCGGCCGATCTTCGATCTCTATGGCGTCGAGGACGAGATCCAGAAGGCGCTGGAGCGCAAGGTCATGCTCAAGTCCGGCGGTTACCTGATCATCGATCCGGCCGAGGCGATGACCACGATCGACGTCAACACCGGTGCCTTCGTCGGTCATCGCACGCTGGAAGAAACCATTTTCAAGACCAATCTCGAGTCGGCCACTGCCATTGCCCGCCAGCTCAGGCTGCGCAATCTGGGCGGCATCATCATCATCGACTTCATCGACATGGAGGACGAGGAGCATCGTCGCCAGGTCCTGCGCACGCTGGAGAAGCAGCTCGAGCGCGATCACGCCAAGACCAACATCATCGGCATCACCGAACTCGGCCTGGTGCAGATGACCCGCAAGCGCACCCGCGAAAGCCTCGAACAGGTGCTGTGCGAACCCTGCATGTGCTGTCAGGGGCGCGGCAAGCTGAAGACGCCGGAGACCGTGTGCTACGAGATATTCCGCGAGATCCTGCGTGAGGCGCGGGCCTACCAGGCGGAAGGCTACCGGGTGCTGGCCAATCAGAAGGTGATCGATCGTCTGCTCGACGAGGAGTCGGGCAATGTCGCCGACCTGGAGGCCTTTATCGGTCGCTCGATCAAGTTCCAGGTGGAAAGCATGTACTCCCAGGAACAGTACGACGTGGTGTTGCTCTGAACAATGGTAGACCGGGCCGCAAGGGCCAGGATGACCGGAGCGCATCCAGATGAACCGCCTCGCCGCCTTCCTCGTGACACTGTCGCGCCAGCTGTTCTGGGTAATCGCGTTCGGGCTGATTCTGGCCGCGCTCTACGTGAGTCTGGGGCGGCAGCTGGTGCCTGTAATCGCCGAGTACCGGGCCGAGGTGCAGGAGAAGGCGCAGGCGGCGCTGGGCATGCCAATCGCGCTGGGCAGGCTCGAAGGCCGCTGGGAGGGTTTCGCTCCCCGTTTGCTGGCGCATGATGTATTGCTCGGCGAGGGTGACAGCGCGATGCGCCTGGACCGTATTGCCATCGTCCCAGATCTGGCGGCCAGCCTCTGGGCGCGAGCGTGGCGGTTGAGCCGGTTGGAGTTTAGCGGCGTGCAGCTGTCTGTCGCTGAAGATGCCGAGGGCAAGTGGCGAGTGGAGGGCTTGCCGGCCCGTACCGAGCAGAAACCGCCCGAACCGCAGAAGATTCTCGAGTCGTTGCAGCGGGTACGTGGGTTGGTGGTGCGCAACAGCCAGATCACGCTGGAACCATTCGGTGAGTCGCCGCTGACCTTGAGCTACACCGATCTGAGCCTGCGCGTCGACGGCGAGCGGCTCCGCTTGGACGGGCGCAGTATCCTGCCAGATGGTCAGCCGCTGGCCTTGAACATTCAGGGGCGGGTGCAGCCGCAACGCTGGCAGCAAGCCGAGGCGCAGGTTTACCTCAGCCTGCCACAAAGCGACTGGGCCGCCTGGTTGCCACGCCGGCTGACTGCCGATTGGCATCTGCAGACGCTGAAGATGGGTGGCGAGCTGTGGGTGAGCTGGCGCGAACAGGCGCTGGAGCGTGCGGCTCTACGGCTGAACGCGTCGCAGCTGAGCATGTCCTTTGCCGATCGTGAGCCCGTTCAGCTCGAGGACCTGGGGGGCGAGGCGTATATCGATCGTAACGAGCAGGGCTACCGGCTGCTGCTGGACCGGCTGGCATTCGATCTCGACGGCGAGCGCTGGGGCGATGCGCGAATCCAGCTTCAGCAGGATCAGGCCCAGCAGTACTGGCGCCTGCAGGCGGATCGGCTGGCTATCGCGCCGATCGCCACGCTCGTTCGTGCACTGGCGCCGTTGCCGCCGACTGCCGCCGAGACGCTGACGGCGCTGCAACCCAACGGAACATTGCGCAACCTGCAGCTCGACTACTACCCGCAGATGGAGTCGCCGCAGCGCCTGCAGTTCGCTGCCAATCTGGACCGCATCAGCATTGCTGCGCAGAACTGGATACCGGCGGTGGGGAACGCGAGTGGCAGCATTCGTGGTGACCTGGGCGGCGGCGAGTTGCGCGTGGACAGCGACGACTTCAGCCTGCAGCTTGCGCCACTTTATCCCGAGCCGTGGCACTACCGACACGTCGGCGGGCGCCTGACCTGGGCGCTGGATGAGCAGGCCTTCACGCTGGCTGCGCCCTATCTGCGCATCGACGGCGAGGAAGGCAAGATCGCCGGAGACTTCCTTATCCGACTGGCTCGGGACCCCGCTGCCGAGGATTACATGGACCTGCGGGTCGGCTTGAGCGAAGGCGATGCGCGCTTCACCGAAAAATACCTGCCGACACGCTCGCCGGCGTTGAGCCCGGCGCTGGTCAACTGGCTCAGGGAGGCGATCCGCAGCGGTACGGTCGAGCAAGGTTATTTCCAGTACCAGGGGGCATTGAACAAGGGCGCTTCCGATAGCGCGCGCGCCCTGAGCCTGTACTTCAAGGTGCGTGATGCGGAGCTGGCGTTTCAGTCCGGCTGGCCCCTGCTGCAGCAGGGCCGCGGCGAGGTGCTGATCGAAGACAGTGGGGTGCGTGTCCGGCTCGCGGAAGGGCGGATCCTCGACAGCCAGGTGCGGGATGCGACAGCGGAGATACCTCGCGCCGGGGCCGGAAACGTGCCGCAACTGGCGGTGAAAGGACAGGTCAGCAGCAGTCTGGCGGACGCCTTGAAGTTGCTGCAGGAGGCGCCGATCGGTACTGCCGAGCTGTTCGCCGGCTGGCAGGGGCAGGGTGCGCTCAGCGGCACGCTTGACCTGCAGATCCCGCTGGGCAAGGGCACTCCGCGAGTCATCGTGGATTTCGCCAGTGACGATGCGAGGCTGAGGATCCCCGAGCCGGCGCTCGCCTTCGAGCAGCTCAGTGGAAAATTCCGCTACGACACCGCGCGAGGCTTGAGTGCAGAGGCCATCCAGGCGCGCCTGTTCGGCTCTTCGGTCAAGGGCAAGGCGGTAGCGACAGGCGCGCCCGGCAAGCCAGCCTCTCGCCTGGAGGCGCAGGGCACCGTGGGGTTGCAGCGTCTGGTTGAGTGGCTCGCTATCGGGCAATCGCTGCCCGCCAGCGGTGAACTGCCCTATCAGTTGCGTCTGGATCTGGCGGGTGAGGATAGTCAGCTGCAAATCGACTCGTCGCTACAGGGGCTGCGCATCGATCTGCCAGCGCCGTTCGGCAAGTCTTCCGGCGAGCGCCGCGACACCTCGTTGCGGATGTCTCTGCAAGGGGCCGAGCGTCACTACGGCGTCCAGCATGGGGTGCTCGCCGCGCTGGCGTTCGCTGCGCCGCCGGGCGCCTGGGCGCAGGGGCGCGGCGAGCTGCGTCTCGGGCCTGGGGCGGCCAATCTTCCGGCCAGTGCCGGGCTTTATGTCAGGGGACGCCTGCCGCAGCTCGACTTGAAAGCCTGGCAGGCGGTGCTCGAACAGCACGGCAAGGCACAAGCGCAGCAGACGACCGGCTCGCTGCTGCGCCGGGCGCAGGTCGATATCGATCGTTTCGAAGGTTTTGGCACCCGAATCGACAATCTTGGGCTGGACCTGCGGCGAATGAGCGAAGCCTGGGGCCTTGGCCTTCGCAGTTCGATCATCAGCGGCTCGGTTCGCCTGCCAGATGCCGAGGGCGGCATCATCGTTGCCGATCTCCAGCGCCTGCGTCTGCCGGCTGCCGCGCAATCCGACGAGGCGGTCAAGGAGCGACCCGATCCGCTGGATGATGTCGACCCGCAAAGCCTGCCGGCAATGGATGTCGCGATCGAACGGGTTTCCCTGGGCGACGATGTGCTCGGCGCCTGGGCGTTGAAGCTGCGCCCGGTCAGCGGCGGGACCGAGTTCCGCGATATCGCTCTCGACCTCAAGGGCCTGAAGATTACCGGGAACGGCGGCTGGGGCAGTGCGCAGACCTGGTACAAGGGCCGCCTCGAAGGGCGCAATCTCGCTGACGTATCGCTTGCGTGGGGCTTTGCGCCTTCGGTGACCAGTGACAGTTTTCGCCTGGATGTGGATGGGCAGTGGCCTGGTTCGCCGGCTTGGTTCGCCATGGCGCGCTATTCCGGGAGCATGCGACCTCGGCTGCGCAAGGGGCAGTTTGTCGAGATCGACGGCAGCGCCCAGGCGCTGCGCGTGTTCGGCGTGCTCAACTTCAATTCGATAGGGCGCCGCCTGCGGCTGGATTTCTCCGATCTGTTCAGCAAGGGGCTCAGTTACGACCGGCTGGATGGGCGGTTGCTGGCCAAGGAGGGTGTGTTTAACACCCGCGAGCCCATCACCGTCAGTGGTCCGTCGACCAACCTCGAGCTGGATGGCAGGCTGGATATGGCGCGTGACGAGATCGACGCCAAGTTGCTGGTCACCTTGCCGATCAGCAACAACCTGCCGCTGGCGGCGCTGATTGTCGGCGCACCGGCGATCGGCGGGGCGCTGTTCGTGGTGGACAAGCTGCTCGGCGACCGCGTTGCGCGTTTCGCCAGCGTACAGTACGACGTCAAGGGGCCTTGGCAGGCGCCTAAGATCAGCTTCGACAAACCATTCGAAAAGCCCAACTGATCCGCATCGGGCCGGGTCTTTCAGCATCGGGGAAAGCATGTCCTTAGCCGTGATTCAGATGGCCAGCCAGGCGGATGTAATGCTCAATCTGGCCCGCGCGCGCGAGTTGCTCGAGCAGGCGGCCGAAGCGGGCGCGCGGCTGGCGGTGCTACCGGAGAACTTCGCCGCAATGGGCCGCAGCGATCTACCGCGGCTGGGTCGCGCCGAAGCCGCTGGCGACGGGCCGATCCTGCCCTGGTTGAAACAGGTCGCCCGTGACCTCAGGTTGTGGATCGTGGCTGGCACCTTGCCGTTACCGCCCGACGACGACCCGCAGGGCAAGCCGAATGCCTGCTCGCTGCTGTTCGATGATCAGGGGCAGCGGGTGGCGCGCTACGACAAGCTGCATCTGTTCGATGCGGAGGTTGCAGATAACCGTGGCCACTACCGTGAATCGGACGACTATGCGGCGGGGCAAAGGCTGGTGATTGCCGACACACCGGTTGGACGCTTGGGGCTGAGCGTGTGTTATGACCTGCGTTTCGCCGAGCTGTATGGTGCGCTGAGGGCGGCAGGTGCCGAGTTGATCAGCGTGCCGTCGGCGTTCACCACGGTGACCGGTGAAGCGCACTGGGCGACGTTGATTCGTGCCCGTGCCATCGAGACTCAGTGCTATATCCTGGCTGCCGCACAGGGTGGAGAGCATCCTGGTGGTCGCCTCACCCATGGGCATTCGTCTATCGTGGACCCATGGGGCCGTCTGCTGTGCGAGCAGGCGGCTGGCGAGGCGGCTTTGGTTGCCGCTCGGGATGCGTCCGAACAGGCTGCCATCCGCCAGCGAATGCCGCTGCAGCGCCACCGCCGATTTTCCGTACCGTGCCTGGCCACGGACCGTTTGGAGTGAATATGAGTGAACTGCTGTTACCTGTCACCGAGCGACTGCTGACACCTGGCGGCCTGGGTATCGATGACCTGCCAGGCTTGCTCGGTGAACTCGCCGGGCCCGGCGTGGATGCGGCGGACCTGTACTTTCAGGATCAGGTTTCCGAGTCTTGGGTACTCGAGGATGGCATCGTCAAGGAGGGCGGCTTCCATCTGGAGCAGGGGGTCGGCGTGCGCGCACTGTCCGGCGAGAAAACCGGTTTCGCCTACAGCAACGCGATCACTGCCGATGCATTGCGTCAGGCGGCTCAGGCTGCACGCTCCATCGCGCGCAGCGGCCAGCAAGGCCAGGTCAAGGTTCTGACCAGGGCGGCATTCGCGCCGTTGTACGCGCAGGACAATCCGCTCGACGGGCTCGGCCGTGCCGAGAAGGTCGAGCTGCTCAAGCGCATCGACGTCGCGACAAGGGCGCTGGACCCTCGCATCAAGCAGGTGACCGTAAGCCTGGCGGGCGTCTGGGAGCATATCCTGGTGGCCGGAATGGACGGTGGTATGGCAGCCGATATCCGCCCTCTGGTGCGTTTCAACGTCAGCGTGATCGTCGAGCAGAACGGCCGCCGCGAGCGCGGTGGCCAGGGTGGCGGCGGGCGTACCGGCTACCAGTACTTCCTCACCGAGGATCGCGCCATGGGCTACGCCCGCGAGGCATTGCGTCAGGCGCTGGTCAACCTCGAAGCGGTGTCGGCACCGGCCGGTTCCTTGCCGGTCGTTCTTGGGCCTGGCTGGTCCGGCGTGCTGTTGCACGAGGCCGTCGGCCATGGCCTGGAGGGTGATTTCAATCGCAAGGGCAGCTCGGCCTACAGTGGCCGGATCGGGCAGAAGGTGGCGTCCAGCCTGTGCACCATCGTCGATGACGGTACCCTGGCGGATCGCCGAGGTTCGCTCAGCGTCGATGACGAAGGTACGCCGACCCAATGCACCACGCTGATCGAGAACGGCATTCTCAAGGGTTATATCCAGGACAAGTTAAACGCCCGCCTTATGGGCGTGGCGCCGACCGGTAACGGCCGCCGCGAGTCTTACGCGCATCTACCGATGCCGCGCATGACCAACACCTACATGCTGGCCGGCGAAAGCGATCCGCAGGAAATCATTCGCTCGGTGAAGAAGGGCATCTACTGCGCCAGCCTCGGCGGCGGTCAGGTCGACATCACCAGCGGCAAGTTCGTCTTCTCCACCAGTGAGGCCTATCTGATCGAGGACGGCAGGATCACCGCGCCGGTGAAGGGCGCGACGCTGATAGGCAATGGCCCCGAGGTGATGAACCGGGTGTCGATGGTCGGTAACGACCTGGCGCTCGACAGCGGTGTCGGCACCTGTGGCAAGGATGGGCAGTCGGTGCCGGTGGGCGTCGGCCAGCCGACCCTGAAGATCGACGAGATAACCGTAGGCGGAACGGGTGCGTGAAGCCGCGGCGAGTGCCAGCCGCGAGCTTCAAGGCTAGGGGTTGAGGTACGGGTTGAGATTGCCGTCAACGCAAGCCGCGTTTGGCTTCGTCCAGTTCGCGGATGTACTTGAATATCTTGCGGCTGGCGGCCGGCGGCTTGTCGCGCGCCGCCTCGTGCTGGGCGTGGCGGATCAGCCCGCGCAGATGCTGGCGGTCGGTCTCGGGGTATTCGGTTACGAACGCTTCCAGGGTGGCGTCGTCACCGCCGATCAGACGGTCGCGCCAGCGCTCCAGCGCATGGAAGCGCTCGTTGTATTGGCGCGTCGAGGCGTCCAGTTGATCGACCAGCGCGAGAATGGCATCGACATCCTGGTCGCGCATCAGCTTACCGATGTACTGGATGTGCCGTTTGCGCGCGATATGCGCCTTGTGTTTCGGCGCGTCGACCAGCGCCTTCTGCAACGCGTCGCTCAGCGGCAGGCGAGCGATGAGGTCAGGCTTGAGGGTAGTTAGCCGCTCGCCTAGCTCCTGCAGGGCAAGCAGCTCGCGTTTGACCTGGGACTTGCTTTTTTCGTCGAAATCGTCGGCGTCGGAGTGTTCAGACATGGGGATGGTCCACTAGGAAATGCCGCCATGATAACAGCAGCCCTGGCAGCAGGCTTCAGAGGAGCGGCGCCAGGTTGCAACTTGATTCGATTGCAGTGGTTTGGGAGTGCTTATGAGTGAAGTAGAGGGCATCGGCCCGCACGCGCTGCCCGGTTTGCGCGAGAAGGTCGAGCGCATCATCGAGGAAGCGCGCCGGCAGGGCGCCAGCGCCAGCGAGGTTTCGGTCTCCATGGAGCAGGGGCTGTCGACCACAGTGCGTCAGCGCGAGGTGGAGACGGTCGAGTTCAATCGCGACCAGGGCTTCGGCATCACGCTCTATGTCGGCCAGAGCAAAGGCACTGCGAGCACCACCGGCAGTGGTGACGACGCCATCCGTGAAACCGTAGCCGCCGCGCTGGCCATCGCCAGGCATGCCTCGGAGGACGAATTTGCTGGCCTCGCTGACGCTACGCTGATGGCTCGCGAGCTTCCCGATCTCGATCTTTACCATCCGTGGGCGGTCACCCCCGAACAGGCCATCGAGCAGGCGCTCAGCTGTGAAGACGCCGCGTTCGCCTTCGATCAGCGTATCCGCAACGCAGACGGCACTACGCTAAATACCCATCAGGGCTGCCGCGCCTATGGCAACAGCAACGGCTTCATCGGGGGCTATTGCAGCAGCCGTCACAGCCTGAGTTGCGTGATGATCGCCGAGAGCGAAGGGCAGATGCAGCGTGACTATTTCTACGACGTCAATCGCATCGGCGAGGCGCTGCTCGACCCGCAGACCATCGGCCGGCGTGCAGCCGAGCGTGCCGTGCGACGTCTGGGCGCGCGCCCGGTTCCTACCTGCGAAGTGCCGGTACTTTTCGCCCCCGAGCTGGCGACCGGTCTGTTTGGCCACTTCATTGCAGCGATTTCCGGCGGAAATCTCTACCGCAAGGCGTCCTATCTCGAGGATGCCCTGGGGCAGACGCTGTTTCCCGAGTGGCTGAGCCTCGATGAGCGTCCGCACATTCCCCGTGCCCTCGGTAGTGCCAGCTACGATGGCGATGGCCTGGCAACCTATGCCAAGCCGTTCGTGGAAAACGGTCGCTTGCTCTCCTATGTGCTTTCGACCTATTCCGGACGCAAGCTCGGTATGCCCAGTACGGCCAACGCCGGGGGTGTGCACAACCTGTTCGTCAGCCATGGGGAAGAGGATCAGGCGGCGTTGATCCGGCGCATGGGCCGAGGCCTGCTGGTAACGGAGCTGATGGGACAGGGCCTGAATCTGGTGACCGGCGACTATTCTCGTGGCGCCGGCGGCTACTGGGTCGAGAATGGCGAGATCCAGTTCCCGGTACAGGAAGTAACGATTGCCGGAAATCTGCGCGACATGTTCCGCCAGATCGTGGCGGTCGGTTGCGATGTGGAAACGCGCGGCAACGTGCGGACCGGCTCGGTGCTGGTCGAGCGAATGATGGTCGCTGGCAAGTAAGGTAGGCGCGGCGCGGTCGGCAACGATTCGCGCCGCTGTGGCAAGGTGGTCTACTCGCCTTCTTCGAAATAGTCGTCGATCAGCGCGGTCAGCGCGTTCAGTGCGTCCTCTTCCTGTTCACCTTCGGTGTCCAGGTGCACGGTGGTGCCTTTGCTGGCGGCGAGCATCATGACCGCCATGATGCTCTTTCCGTCGACCAGCGTGGCCGGACAGCGGCCAACGCGAATCTTGCAGGGGTAGCGATTGGCAACGGCGACGAACTTGGCGGCAGCGCGCGCGTGCAGGCCGAGTTTGTTGATGATGGTGACTTCGCGGGCGGGCATGGTGCAGGTATTCCTAGGCGAGGTCCCGATGACGGACCTGCAGGTTCTTCAGCGGTTCTCTCAACGCCTGGCCTAGCCGCTCGGCCAGGTAGACCGAGCGATGATGGCCGCCGGTGCAGCCGATGGCGATGGTGACATATGCGCGGTTGCTGGCTGCAAAGCGCGGTAGCCATTTGCTCAGATAGCCGTGGATATCCTGGAACATTTCTTCCACGTCGGCCTGGGCGCTGAGGTAGTCGATCACCGGCTGGTCTAGCCCGGAAAAGTCGCGAAGCTCGGCTTTCCAGTAAGGGTTGGGCAGGCAACGTACGTCGAACACGAGATCGGCATCGACCGGCATCCCGCGCTTGAAACCGAATGACTCGACCAGAAAAGCGGTGCCCGGCTCAGGCTTGTTGAGCAAGCGCAACTTGAGCACGTCGCGCAGCTGATAGAGATTGAGATGGGTGGTGTCAATCTTCAGGTCGGCGTGATCGATGATCGCTGCGAGCAGCAACTCCTCATCATGGATCGCTTCGGCCAGAGAGCGGTTCTCGTTGGTCAACGGATGGCGGCGGCGGGTTTCAGAGAAGCGCTTGAGCAGGGTCTCATCGTCGGCATCCAGATAGAGCACATCGCACTGGATGTGCCTGGCGCGGACTTCTTCGAGTAGCTCGGGGAAGCGCTTGAGCTGGCTGGGCAGGTTGCGCGCGTCGATCGACACAGCGACCTGCGGATGCAGCAGCTCAGTGTGCAGCAGGGCGCGCTCGGCAAGCTCAGGCAACAGTCCGGCAGGCAGGTTGTCGATGCAATAGAAACCGTTGTCCTCGAGCACGTTCAGTGCAGTGCTCTTGCCCGAACCCGAGCGTCCACTGACGATGATTAGCCGCATCTATGCCCCGTTCTGCACGTCGACCACTACCTGGTAGAGGCTTTCGTTGCTCGGCGCCTGGCGCAGTCGTTGGCGTACGTCTTCGCGGTCGAGCATGCTGGCGATCTGGCGCAGCAGTTCGAGATGCTCGTCGGTGGCGGCCTCCGGTACCAGCAGGACGAACAGCAGGTCCACCGGCGCGCCGTCGATGGCGTCGAAATCCACTGGCGTCTGCAGGCGCAGAACGGCGCTCAGCGGCGCATTGCAGCCAACCATGCGGCAGTGCGGGATGGCGATGCCGTTGCCGAAGCCGGTCGAGCCGAGCTTCTCGCGCGCGATCAGGCTTTCGAAGATGGTCTGGGAGTCGAGATCGATAAGGTCCTGGGCGATCACCTTGGCGATCTGTTCCAGGACGCGCTTCTTGCTACCGCCCGGGACGTTCACCAAGGAACGCCCGGGGGTGAGGATGTTTTCGAGTCGGATCATATTGGAGTCAGCGGGTGACAGCGCCCTGTGTGTGGTCGAGCTGCTTCTCCTTGTGCTTGATCAACTGGCGATCGAGCTTGTCGACCAACAGGTCGACGGCAGCGTACATGTCTTCGTGATCGGCGATGGCCACGACTTCGCGGCCTGCGACGTGCAAGGTTGCTTCGGCTTTCTGCTTGAGTTTCTCGACCTGGAGGATCACCTGAACGCTGATGATGCGGTCGAAGTGGCGAGCAAGCCGATCGAATTTTTCCTCGATGTAGTCACGCAGGGCATCGGTTACTTCCAGATGAACACCGCTGATGTTGACTTGCATACTGCTATCTCCTTTGCCTTGTACGAAGAGCAGGTTGGTAGGCCTGCCGCCGGGACAGTTCGACCAGGGGCCGATCACAGTAGACGCTTGCGCTCGCTGGATGGTGCGATACCAAGCGACTCGCGGTACTTCGCAACTGTGCGGCGGGCCACCTGGATGCCCTGCGCTTCCAGTAAACCAGCGATCTTGCTGTCGCTCAACGGCTTTTTCTGGTTTTCCGCGGCGACCAGTTTCTTGATGATCGCGCGGATCGCGGTGGACGAACATTCGCCGCCTTCAGCCGTGCTGACGTGGCTGGAGAAGAAGTATTTGAGTTCGTAGATGCCGCGTGGCGTGTGCATGTATTTCTGCGTGGTCACGCGGGAGATGGTCGACTCATGCATGCCCACCGCCTCGGCGATGTCGTGCAGTACCAGAGGCTTCATCGCCTCGTCACCATGCTCGAGGAAGGCGCGCTGGTGTTCGATGATCTGAGTCGCCACCTTCATCAGGGTCTCGTTGCGGCTGAGCAGGCTCTTGATGAACCAGCGCGCTTCCTGCAGCTGGTTGCGCATGAAGGTGTTGTCCGCGCTGGAGTCGGCGCGTTTGACGAAGCCGGCGTATTGCGCGTTGACGCGAAGGCGCGGCATGGCTTCCTGATTCAGCTCGACCAGCCAGCGATCATTGTGCTTGCGCACGATCACGTCGGGCACCACGTATTCCGGTTCGCTCGCCTCGATCTGCGACCCCGGGCGCGGGTTCAGGCTCTGGATCAGTTCGATGACCTGGCGCAGGTCGTCTTCCTTGATCTTCATTCGCCGCATCAGCAGGCTGTAATCCCGGCTGCCGAGGATGTCCAGATAGTCGCTGACCAGACGCTTCGCTTCGCTCAGCCATGGTGTGCGGTCGGGCAGTTGGCGCAGCTGCAAAAGCAGACACTCACGCAGGTCACGTGCGCCGATGCCGGCCGGTTCGAATTGCTGGATACGACGCAGAACGACCTCGACCTCGTCGAGTTCGATTTCCAGCTCGGGATCGAACGAGTCGACGATTTCCTGCAGCGTCTCTTCGAGATAACCCTGTTCATTGATGCAGTCGATGAGGGTGGTCGCGATCAGCCGGTCGGTGTCGCTCATTGGCGCGAGGTTGAGCTGCCACAGCAGATGGCTCTGCAGGCTTATGCCGCTCGATGTCCGGCTGGTGAAATCCCACTCGTCGTCATCGTTGCTGGGCAGGCTGCTGGCGCTGGTCTGGTAGATGTCTTCCCAGGCGGTGTCGACCGGAAGCTCGCTGGGAATCCGCTCGCCCCAGTCGCCGTCGCTGTCGTCCAGGCTGTCACTGCTATGAGAGGGCTCCTCGTAGGTGCTTTCCTGGCTGCTGCTCTTCTCGGTGACGGTGTCGCCTGGCCGTTCAGCGGCCTCGGCCATAGGGTCGGAGCTGTCGAAGTCGTCTCCGTCTTCTTCGCGCTCGAGCATGGGATTGGAGTCCAGCGCCTCCTGGATCTCCTGTTGCAGATCGAGGGTGGATAGCTGGAGGAGCCGTATGGCCTGTTGCAGCTGCGGTGTCATCGTCAGCTGCTGGCCCATCTTCAGGACTAGCGATGGTTTCATGGCAGAGGACTTCGAACCTTTTATGCCGGCGCAACCGCGCCCATTCCGACATGCCGTGCGCGGGGCGCCGGCAGAAAGCAAATTATATGCCTGCCGATGAAGCCTTTGCCTAGAGCCGATTTGCCGAGCCGAGCAAAAAATCCGCCTTACAGGCGGAATTCGTGGCCCAGATAGACTTCCTTGACCAGCTGATTGCTCAGGATGGTCTGCGCATCGCCCTCGGCAATCAGTTGCCCGTCGTTGACGATGTAGGCCGTCTCGCAGATATCCAGGGTCTCGCGGACGTTGTGATCGGTGATCAGCACGCCGATGCCCTTGGCCTTGAGGTGATGGATGATCTGCTTGATATCGCCCACTGAAATCGGGTCCACACCGGCAAAGGGTTCATCTAGCAGGATGAACTTCGGTGCGGTGGCCAGTGCGCGGGCAATCTCCACGCGGCGTCTTTCACCTCCAGAGAGGCTCATGCCGAGGCTGTCGCGGATATGGTTTATATGGAATTCCTGCAGTAGGCCTTCCAACGCCTGCTGACGGCCGTTGCGGTCCAGATCCTTGCGGGTCTCGAGAATGGCCATGATGTTGTCGGCGACCGAGAGCTTGCGAAAGATCGAGGCCTCCTGTGGCAGGTAGCCAATGCCGGCCCGTGCGCGCCCGTGCATCGGCAGGTGGGTGACGTCGTCCTGATCGATCAGCACGCGGCCCTGGTCGGCATTCACCAGGCCGACGATCATGTAAAAGCAGGTGGTCTTGCCGGCGCCGTTGGGGCCGAGCAGGCCGACGATCTGCCCGCTTTCAATGGACAGGCTGACATCGCGCACGACCTGCCGGCTCTTGTAGCTCTTGGCCAGATGCTGGGCTTTGAGAACGGCCATTACTCGGGCTGCTCCGCAGCCTGACCGTTTTTACGCGGCTGGATCACCATGTCCACGCGCGGGCGCGGCGTGGTGACATCGGCATTGGTGGCGCGACCGGCGTTGACGATCTGCCGACGGGTGTCATAGACGATCTTCTCGCCTTCGAAGGTGTTGCCTTCCTGAACGACCTTGGCCTGATCGATGAGCACGATCCGCTCGTTGGCGGCGAAATACTGGATGGTCAGGCCGTAGGCTTTGACGATCTCCTTGTCCACCGCAGGCTTCTGCTCGTAGTAGGCCGGCTTGCCGATGGAGGTGAAGACTTCGACGTCGCCGTTGTCATCCTGGGTAATGGTCACCGTGTCGCCGGTGATCTTCATCGTGCCCTGGGTGATGACCACGTCGCCGCGGTAGACCGCCACGCCCTGTCGGTCGTCCAGTTCGGCGGTGTCGGCTTGAACGCGGATTGGTTGTTCACGATCCTCGGGAAGCGCCCAGGCGCTGGCGCCAAGCCAGAATGCGCTCAAACCGAGCAGGAGGGGGAGAGTCTTAACGCAGCTCATGCTGGCCTCTTACGTTGGACAGCAGGAGCATCCTGCCGTCATCCATGTACGCTTTCATGCCGGTTGCCGTGGTCACGCCATTGGCGGCCTCGATTCTAACGGCTTGGTTTGTCTCGGCATAATCCTTCTCCGGCCACACCGTCAGGCGGCTGGTGGTCAGGATCGTCGGGCGCCCCTTGGCGTCGGTGCGCTCGACCTTGACCTGATCGATCAGCAGCACCTCGTCGCCTTCGGCCGATACTTCGCCGCGCTCACTACGCACGTGCCACGGCAGTTCGGTGCCGCGATAGGACAGCAGATCCGGTTTGGTCAGCAGGCTGATGTCGCTCGCCTTGATGTGCTCGAGTTTGTCTGCGGTCAGTTCGTAGTTGCGCTTGCCGTCGGGCTGATATTGCACCGTGCGGGATTTGATCACATAGAAGTCGACATCAGGCGTTGCGCCACTGGCGACGGACGGCTCCTGCATGAAGCTTTCCGGCCGGATGTTCCAGTAGCCGACCGCCACCAGCAGGGCGGCGATCAGCGTCAGCAGGACAGCGAAGCGCATTTTGCGAAGCATGCAGACCCCTACAGATATGCGTTTTGCGCGGCGGCCAGGGTGCCCTGCGCGCGCATGATCAGTTCGCAGAACTCGCGTGCCGCACCCTTGCCACCGCGGGCCAGGGTAACGCCGTGGGCATGTTCACGAACGAAGGTGTCGGCGCTGGCCACGGCCATGCCGAGGCCTACGCGGCGTATCACCGGCAGATCAGGCAGGTCGTCACCGAGATAGGCTACTTCAGAGTAGCTCAGGCCAAGTTCGGTCAGCAGTTCGTCGAGCACGACCAGCTTGTCCTCGCGCCCCTGATAAAGGTGCTGGATACCGAGGTTCTGCGCTCGACGCTCTACCACGGGCGTCTTGCGCCCGCTGATGATCGCGGTGCGCACGCCGGAGTTGATCAGCATCTTGATGCCGTGGCCGTCCAGTGTGTTGAACGTCTTGAACTCGCTGCCGTCGGTCAGGAAATAAAGGCGGCCATCGGTGAGCACACCATCGACGTCGAAGATCGCTAGGCGAATGTCGCGGGCGCGTTGCAGCAGGTGTTCGTGCATTACATCACCCCCGCGCGCAGGAGGTCGTGCATGTTCAGCGCACCAATCGGCAACTCCTGGTCATCGACGACTACCAGCGAACTGATCTTGTGGTCTTCCATGATCTTCAGAGCCTCGGCGGCGAGCATCTCGGCATGGGCGGTCTTGCCGTGTACGGTCATGATCTCGTCGATGCGCGTCTGGCGCACGTCGACTCCCTTGTCCAGCGCACGGCGCAGATCGCCGTCGGTGAAGATGCCGGCGAGTCGTCCGTCCGCTTCGACGATGACGGTCATGCCCAGGCCCTTCTGCGTCATTTCCAGCAGGGCGTCGCGCAGCGATGTGCCGCGCGGAACCCTCGGCAAGCGCTCGCCGGTATGCATGACGTGCTCGACTTTCAACAGCAGGCGGCGGCCCAGCGCGCCGCCCGGGTGAGAGAAGGCGAAATCTTCAGCAGTGAACCCACGAGCCTCGAGCAGCGCGATAGCCAGGGCATCGCCGAGCACCAGGCTGGCAGTGGTGGAGGAGGTCGGCGCGAGGTTCAGCGGGCAGGCTTCGATGGCGACGCTAGCGTCCAGATTCACCGCAGCGGCCTTGGCCAGTACCGAGTTGGGGTTGCCGGTCATGCTGATCAGGGTGATGCCGAGCCGCTTGATCAGCGGTAACAGGGTGACGATCTCGCTGGTGGTGCCGGAGTTGGAAAGGGCGAGGACCACGTCGTCCTGAGTGATCATGCCCATGTCGCCATGGCTGGCCTCGGCGGGGTGCACGAAGAAGGCAGCGGTGCCGGTGCTGGCCAATGTGGCGGCGATCTTGCGGCCGACGTGCCCGGATTTGCCCATGCCAACCACGACCACTCGGCCCTTGCAGCCAAGGATCAGCTCGCAAGCCTGCACGAAATCGGCATCGATACGTGCGTTCAACTGCTCAACCGCTTCTATTTCCAGGCGGATGGTGCGTTGCGCGGTTTCGATCAATTGGCTGCTCTGGCTCATGGCTGGCGAGGTCGTCCGATTAAAAGGCGGGGATTATAGCGAGAATCCGTTGCGGGCTCATGGAAAATGTCGGCACATCACTGTGGGTCGGCACAATCAATTTGATCAGCCTGAGCTGAACCGAAGCTGAACGGGGCGTCGCTCGTCATCTGCCGAAACGCTCATCGGTTGGGCGGCCTCTGGCGCGATGCTATAGTGCGCCGCCGAAAACGGTCAGGGCAGAAAGTATCCCAGCGTCATCGGGAGCCGTCTGTTTCGCAGACTGCATGCAAGGAGACCAGATGAGCGCCTGCAATGACTTCGCCGTCGAGCTGAAGGGAGTGACCTTCAAGCGAGGCGAGCGCAGTATTTTCAACGATGTCGATATCGCCATACCGCGAGGGAAGGTTACGGCCATCATGGGGCCGTCCGGTTGTGGCAAGACGACGCTGCTGCGCCTGATCGCTGCGCAGCTGATGCCGTCGCGTGGTGAAGTCTGGGTGGCGGGAAATAATCTGCCGAGCCTCTCGCGCAGCGAGCTGTTCGACATGCGCAAGCAGATGGGTGTGCTGTTCCAGAGCGGGGCACTGTTCACCGATCTCGACGTGTTCGAGAACGTTGCGTTTCCGCTGCGGGTGCATACCAAGCTCCCAGACGAGATGATCCGCGACATCGTGCTGATGAAGCTCGAAGCGGTAGGGCTACGTGGCGCCATCGAACTGATGCCCGACGAGCTGTCCGGTGGTATGAAGCGGCGTGTCGCGCTGGCGCGGGCGATTGCTCTGGATCCGCAGATTCTGATGTATGACGAACCCTTCGCCGGGCAGGATCCGATTGCGATGGGCGTTCTCGTGCGGCTGATTCGCCTGCTCAACGACGCGCTGGGCATCACCAGTATCGTGGTCTCGCACGATCTGGCCGAAACCGCGTCCATTGCTGACTACATCTACGTGGTTGGCGATGCCCAGGTGCTTGGCAAGGGCACGCCGGCGGAGCTGATGGAGTCGAACAATCCGCGCATCAGGCAATTCATGACGGGCGCAGCCGACGGGCCGGTGCCATTCCATTTTCCTGCACCGGCCTATGCCGACGATCTACTGAGAGGCACCGATGCGTAAGCGTTCGTTGTTGGATCGGATTGCCCTGCTCGGTCGCGCCGGACTGGATGTGCTGGCAGCCCTGGGGCGCTCGACGATATTTCTCGTGCATGCGCTGTTCGGGCGAAGCGGGCTGCGTAACGGTTTTTCGCTGCTGGTCAAGCAGCTCTATTCGGTTGGTGTGCTGTCACTGGCCATTGTAGTTGTCTCCGGCATCTTCATCGGCATGGTGCTGGCGCTGCAGGGCTACAACATTCTCAGCAGCTACGGCTCCGAGCAGGCGGTTGGGCAGATGGTCGCACTGACGCTGTTGCGCGAGCTCGGTCCGGTGGTTACTGCGCTGCTGTTCGCCGGGCGTGCCGGCTCGGCTCTGGCGGCCGAGATTGGCAACATGAAGTCGACCGAGCAGCTCTCGAGCCTGGAAATGATCGGAGTCGATCCGCTCAAGTACATCATCGCTCCGCGCCTCTGGGCCGGTTTCATCTCGCTGCCGCTGCTGACGCTGATCTTCAACGTGGTCGGTATCTGGGGCGGAGCGATGGTGGCGGTGGAGTGGCTCGGTGTCTACGAAGGCTCGTTTTGGGCCAACATGCAGAACAGTGTCGACTTCAGTTCCGATGTGCTCAACGGCGTTATCAAGAGCGTCGTCTTTGCGCTGGTAGTGACCTGGATCGCCGTGTTCCAGGGCTACGATTGCGACCCGACCTCCGAAGGTATCAGCCGTGCCACCACCCGGACTGTGGTTTACGCCTCGCTGGCGGTGCTCGGCCTCGATTTCATTTTGACCGCGTTGATGTTTGGAGATTTCTGATGCGTATCCGCACACTGGAAATGGGTGTCGGGCTGTTCCTGCTTGCCGGGCTGCTGGCCTTGCTGCTGCTGTCACTGCGTGTCAGCGGGCTGAGCGTCACTGATGCCGACACTTACAAGCTGTATGCCTATTTCGACAATATTGCCGGATTGACTGTCCGATCCAAGGTGACCATGGCTGGCGTGACCATCGGCAAGGTCACCGCGATCGACCTGGATCGTGACAGCTACACCGGACGAGTCACGCTGGAAATCCAGCAGGATGTCGACATCCTGCCGGCCGACTCGACGGCTTCGATCCTTACCGCAGGGCTGCTGGGTGAGAAGTACATCGGCATCAGCGTCGGCGGTGAGGAGGAGTTGCTCGCGGATGGCGACACCATTCAGGACACCCAGTCCTCGCTGGTGCTCGAGGATCTGATCGGCAAATTCCTGCTCAACTCGGTTAACAAAGATTGAAGGAGATGCACATGATGACTGCCTTGCGCCGCGGCCTGCTGATTCTGTTGGCCGTTCTGCCCATGTTCTCCCACGCTGCGCTGACAGCCCACCAGGTCATTCAGCAGACCACCGATGAGTTGCTGGCCGATCTGAAGGCCAACAAGGAGCAGTACCGCAACGATCCGGCGGCTTTCTATGACTCGCTGAACGAGATTCTCGGCCCGGTCGTCGATGCCGAAGGCATCTCGCGCAGCATCATGACCGTCAAATATTCGCGCAACGCCTCGCCTGAGCAGATGACGCGCTTCCAGGAGAATTTCAAGCGCAGCCTGATGCAGTTCTATGGCAACGCCCTGCTGGAATACAACAACCAGCAGATCCGCGTGCTGCCGTCGAGCGGCAAGGCTGATGACAAGCGCACCAGCGTCGGCATGGAGGTGGTAGGGCGCCAGGGCGAGATCTATCCGGTGTCCTACACCATGGTCAACGCCGGCGAGTGGCGAGTGCGCAATGTGATCATCAATGGCATTAACATTGGCAAGCTGTTCCGCGATCAGTTCGCCGATTCCATGCAGCGTAACGGCGGCGATCTGGATAAGACCATCGATGGTTGGGCCGAGGTGGTGGCGCGCGCGAAGGACACCGAAGCCGGGCAGCAGGCTGCTGGCGATGAGTGAGGCGCGTATCGAGCGTGGTGCCGAAGGCGAACTGCGCCTGATCGGCGTGCTCGACTACAGCAGCGGACCCGCGCTGCGCGAGGCCGGGCGAGCGCTGATCGCGGACAGCCGCTCGGCACTTATGCTGGATTGCTCGGCGGTCGAGCGGTCCAGCAGTGTCGGGCTTTCTCTCCTGCTGGCGTTCATTCGCGATGCCAAGGCCGCCGGCGTCGAACTGCGCGTCACTGCGTTACCTGACGATATGGAAAAGATTGCCAAGGTGTCCGGCTTGCTGGATATCCTGCCGCTGGAAGCATCCCGGGTCTGAAAGGAATAGCCGTATGAAACTGCGCTGGGCGGAAGAGCTGCGCGATAGCGTGCATGAGCTGGCCGAATCGCTGGGCAATCTGCTGGTCGAGACGTTCCACTACCTGGCGCTGTTTGCGATCGGCGCGGTGACGGCCTGGGCGGCGGTCATGGCCTTTCTCGGCATGGTCGAGAAGGGCCATATCACGGTCGATGACATCCTGCTGCTGTTCATCTACCTGGAGCTGGGTGCGATGGTCGGGATCTATTTCAAGACCAACCACATGCCGGTGCGATTCCTGATCTACGTGGCGATTACCGCGCTGACCCGCCTGTTGATCTCCGATGTTTCCCACCACCATCGTCCTGACATGGGCGTGGTCTACGTATCCGGTGCGATCCTGCTTCTGGCGTTGGCGATTCTGGTGGTGCGCTTCGCCTCCTCACGCTTTCCCGCCGTGCAAAGCGATAGCGGTCGGCCACGCCATTCGCGTAGCCGTGACCAGGGCGCCGAGACGCTCGATTGAGACATCTGCGTTGGTTCGGCGAGGTTCGGGGTTCGCAGCCTTCGGGCTTTTTTGTATGATGATCGGCCCGTGCGCGTCCTGCGCCGATCGAGGTTGAACATGCAGGCCCAAGAAGTGAAGAATTTCCTGGAAGAGAAGATTCCAGGTGCCCAGGTAGAAGTGGAAGGCGAAGGCTGCAACTTCCAGCTCAACGTGATCAGTGACGAGCTGGCCGGTCTGAGCCCGGTCAAACGCCAGCAGCAGATCTACGCCCACCTCAACCCCTGGATCGCCGACGGCAGCATTCACGCCGTCACCATGAAGTTCTTCAGTCGCGTCGACTGGGCCGGGCGCGCCTGATCGCTGGCGGCCAGCACCTCCACTCATTCCAGGCAGAGCGCGTCGAATTGACTGCGCCGCCCCCTTCGGCAGTGCTTACAGCCTGCGGCTTACGGGAATACTCATGGACAAACTGATCATTACCGGCGGTATTCGCCTCGATGGCGAGATTCGCATTTCCGGTGCGAAGAACTCAGCCCTGCCGATTCTGGCCGCCACTTTGTTGGCCGACACCCCTGTCACGGTATGCAACCTGCCGCACCTGCACGACATCACCACGATGATCGAGCTGTTCGGTCGCATGGGCGTGCAGCCGGTCATCGACGAAAAGCTCAGTGTCGAAGTGGACGCCAGCAGCATCAAGACGCTGGTTGCGCCCTATGAGCTGGTGAAGACCATGCGCGCCTCGATCCTGGTGCTCGGCCCGATGGTCGCGCGTTTTGGCGAAGCCGAAGTTGCCTTGCCCGGCGGTTGCGCCATTGGCTCGCGGCCGGTCGATCTGCACATCCGTGGTCTCGAAGCCATGGGCGCGCACATTGACGTCGAAGGTGGCTACATCAAGGCCAAGGCGCCTGCCGGTGGATTGCGTGGTGCGCATTTCTTCTTCGATACGGTAAGTGTGACCGGTACCGAAAACATCATGATGGCCGCCGCGCTGGCCAACGGCCGCAGCGTGCTGGAAAACGCCGCGCGTGAGCCCGAGGTGGTTGACCTGGCCAACTTCCTCAACTCCATGGGTGCTAAGGTTTCCGGTGCTGGCACCGACACCATCACCATCGATGGGGTTAAACGTCTTGGCGGTGGTCGTTACAGCGTGATGCCCGACCGTATAGAAACCGGGACCTATCTGGTCGCGGCGGCTGCCACTGGTGGCCGTGTTCGCTTGAAGGATACCGACGCAACGCTGCTCGAAGCTGTGCTGCATAAGCTGGTTGAGGCTGGCGCGCATATCGACACCGGTAGCGACTGGATCGAGTTGGACATGAAGGGCAAGCGGCCAAAGGCAGTCAACGTGCGGACTGCGCCATACCCCGCGTTTCCGACCGACATGCAGGCGCAGTTCATTGCGCTGAACGCCATTGCCGAAGGCACCGGCACGGTGATCGAGACCGTTTTCGAGAATCGCTTCATGCACGTCTACGAGATGAACCGCATGGGCTCGCAGATACTGGTCGAAGGCAATACCGCCATTGTCACCGGCGTCGAGCGTCTCAAAGGTGCGCCGGTCATGGCGACCGATCTGCGCGCGTCGGCAAGCCTGGTCATCGCCGGCCTGGTTGCCGAGGGCGATACGCTGATCGATCGCATCTACCACATTGATCGTGGCTACGAGTGCATCGAAGAGAAGCTGCAGCTGCTGGGCGCGAAGATTCGCCGCGTGCCTGGCTAGGTTTTCGCGAGACGGATGGCTAGCGGGCCCTGGACTATCAAGGGCCCACCCGAGGTTCCAAAGGAAATGTGCTCCATGCTTACCATCGCCCTGTCCAAAGGCCGCATCCTCGACGATACCCTGCCGCTGCTCGCCGCAGCCGGCATCGTGCCCACCGAGAACCCGGACAAGAGCCGCAAGCTGATCATCCCGACCACTCAGGATGATGTGCGTCTGCTGATCGTCCGCGCTACCGACGTGCCCACCTATGTCGAGCATGGTGCGGCCGATCTCGGCGTCGCCGGCAAGGATGTGCTGATGGAGTACGGCGGCCAGGGGCTGTACGAGCCACTCGATCTGCGCATCGCCAACTGCAAGTTGATGACCGCCGGCAAGGTCGGTGCGCCGGAGCCCAAGGGCCGCCTGCGCGTGGCGACCAAGTTCGTCAATGTCGCCAAGCGCTACTACGCCGAGCAGGGCCGCCAGGTCGACATCATCAAGCTGTACGGCTCGATGGAGCTGGCGCCGCTGGTGGGGCTGGCGGATAAGATCATCGACGTCGTCGACACCGGCAACACCCTGCGTGCCAATGGCCTAGAGCCCCAGGAACTGATCGCACACATCAGTTCGCGGCTCGTGGTGAACAAGGCTTCGATGAAGATGCAGCATGCGCGCATCCAAGCGCTGATCGATACCCTGCATACGGCGGTTCAGCAGCATCAGCATTGATGCGTTTCGCGGTCCCCACCGCGCCTGCCTATCCGTGCCATAGCTGAAATTCTCAGGTGCCCGCACGGTGGGCTTGATATTCTAGCGGCGCCTGAGAATCCGGCCGGTGCTTCGTGCCATTGCAACGAAGCCGGCCGCTTCCGATGCCTAGCCAACCATGAGGCCCGCTATGACCGCTCCCTCCGCCATTCGTCGACTCAACGCTGCCGATGCCGACTTCGCACGTCATCTGGATCATCTGTTGAGCTGGGAAAGCGTTTCCGACGATGGCGTAAACGAGCGAGTGCTGGAGATCATCAAGGCTGTGCGCGAGCGCGGCGATGCGGCGCTGGTCGAGCTGACCCAGCGCTTCGATGGACTACAGGTCGCCTCCATGGCTGATCTGATCCTGCCACGCGCACGTCTGGAGCAGGCCCTCGAGCGGATTACCCCGGAACAGCGCGAGGCCCTCGAAATTGCTGCCGAGCGGGTGCGCAGCTATCACGAGCGGCAGAAACAGGACTCCTGGACCTATACCGAAGCCGACGGCACGGTGCTGGGGCAGAAAGTCACCCCGCTGGACCGCGCCGGTCTCTACGTGCCGGGCGGCAAGGCATCCTATCCATCGTCGGTGCTGATGAACGCCATTCCGGCCAAGGTTGCTGGTGTGCCGGAAGTGGTCATGGTCGTGCCTACCCCGCGTGGCGAGCTCAATGAGTTGGTGCTCGCGGCGGCCTGCATTGCCGGCGTCGATCGGGTCTTCACCATCGGTGGCGCTCAGGCGGTCGCGGCGCTGGCCTACGGCACGGAGAGCGTGCCTCCAGTGGACAAGATCGTCGGCCCCGGAAACATCTATGTGGCTACCGCCAAACGCCATGTGTTCGGCAAGGTCGGCATCGACATGATCGCCGGCCCGTCGGAAATCCTGGTGGTCTGCGACGGCCAGACCGACCCGGATTGGATCGCCATGGACCTGTTCTCCCAGGCCGAGCATGACGAGGATGCCCAGTCGATTCTGGTCAGCCCGGATGCCGCCTTCCTTGATCGCGTCGCCGAAAGCATCGCCCGCCTGCTGCCGACGCTGGAGCGTGCCGATATCGCCCGTACCTCCATCGAAGGCCGTGGTGCGCTGATTCAGGTGGCCGACATGCAGCAGGCGATCGATGTCGCCAACCGCATCGCGCCTGAGCACCTGGAGCTTTCGGTCGCCGAGCCGGAGCAATGGCTGCCGCAGATTCGGCATGCCGGCGCGATCTTCATGGGGCGTTACACCGCCGAGGCGCTGGGCGATTACTGCGCTGGCCCGAACCACGTGCTGCCGACCTCGGGCACGGCGCGCTTCTCCTCGCCGCTGGGTGTGTATGACTTCCAGAAGCGCTCGTCGATCATCAATTGCTCGGCCGAGGGTGCCTCGACGTTGGGCAAGGTGGCATCGGTGCTGGCGCGCGGCGAATCGCTGACCGCGCATGCGCGCAGCGCCGAGTACCGCATCAAGAGCTGACGCTGGGCGGCCGGCACGGACTGGCTCATGCCCGTTCGCCGTCGCCACTCGGCAAGGCGTTTTGAACTATCGCCTCACGACCAACCGATCACTTTCGAGGAGAGAAGGGCAGATGAGCAAATTCTGGAGCCCTTTCGTCAAGGACCTGGTGCCCTATGTGCCGGGTGAGCAGCCCAAGCTGAGTAAGCTGGTCAAGCTCAACACCAACGAGAACCCCTATGGTCCGTCGCCGCGCGCGATTGCCGCGATGCAGGCCGAGCTCAACGACAATCTGCGGCTTTATCCCGACCCGAACGGCGAGCGGCTGAAGCAGGCGGTGGCCACCTACTACGGCGTGCAGCCGGCACAGGTATTCGTTGGTAACGGCTCGGACGAAGTACTCGCCCATGCGTTCCATGGCCTGTTCCAGCATGGCCAGCCGCTGCTGTTCCCTGATATCAGCTACAGCTTCTACCCGGTGTATTGTGGGCTGTATGGCATCGCCTACGAAACCGTCGCGCTCGATGAACAGTTCCAGATCGATGTGGCCGATTACAACCGGCCGAACGGCGGCATCATCTTCCCCAACCCGAATGCGCCGACTGGCTGCCTGCTTCCACTTCAGGCGATCGAGCAGCTATTGCAGGCGAACACTGAATCCGTGGTGCTGGTCGATGAGGCCTATGTGGATTTCGGCGGTGAGTCTGCCATCGCATTGGTGGACCGTTATCCGAATCTGCTGGTGACGCAGACGCTGTCCAAGTCGCGTTCGCTGGCCGGCCTTCGTGTGGGTCTGGCAGTCGGCCATCCGGATCTGATCGAGGCGCTGGAGCGGATCAAGAACAGCTTCAATTCCTACCCGCTGGACCGTATCGCCATCGCCGGCGCGGCGGCGGCGTTCGAGGATCGCGCCCATTTCCAGCAGACCTGTCAGCAGGTCATCGACAGTCGCGAGGCGGTAGTCACGGCTATGCAGGGGCTGGGGTTCGAGGTTCTGCCATCGGCGGCGAACTTCATTTTCGCACGTCATCCGCAGCGCGATGCGGCCGCGATAGCCGCGAGCCTGCGCGAGCAGGGCGTGATCGTGCGGCACTTCAAGCAGCCACGTATCGAGCAGTTTCTGCGTATCACCATCGGTACGCCGGAGCAGAATCAGGCGCTGTTGGCTGCGCTCGGCTGACGCTGAGTCTGGTTCGGGCAGGCTTACTGCCTGCCCTTGCCGATCAAGTGGTGGAGGGGGCGCAGCATGTTGCTGCATTTCACTCTTTTGGCAGGAGCGTCATCGCTATTTCGGCGCCGCGTTCACCGGTGGTCGCATGCCAACTTCGGCGGTAAGGGTCAGCGGCTTGCCATTGCGCAGGATGTCGATGTCGATATTCTCGCCTGGGCGCGCGCGTGCGACCTGATTCATCGAGCTGCGTCCGTCGGCCGACTGCACCCCGTCGATGCTCAGGATCAGGTCGCCTGGCTGAAGTCCGGCGCGTGCCGCCGGGCCGTCGCGGTAGACACCGGCCACCACGATTCCCGGTCGTCCCTCCTGACCAAAGGACTCGGCAAGCTCCTGGGTCAGCGACTGCACCTCCACGCCCAGCCAGCCACGGATCACCTGGCCGTGCTCGATGATCGACTTCATCACTTCCAGAGCCAGCTTTACCGGAATCGCGAAACCGATGCCCTGGGAACCGCCAGACTCGGAAATGATGGCGGTATTGATGCCGATCAGGTTGCCGCCGGCATCCACCAGCGCGCCGCCCGAGTTGCCGCGGTTGATTGCAGCGTCTGTCTGGATGAAATCCTCATAGGTATTCAGGCCCAGCTGGTTGCGACCAGTGGCGCTGATGATGCCCATGGTGACCGTCTGGCCAACACCGAAGGGGTTGCCGATCGCCAGGGTGACGTCGCCGACGCGTATGCGATCGGAATGGCCGAGCGTGATGGCCGGCAGGTCGGCCAGGTCGATCTTCAGCACAGCAAGGTCGGTCTCGGGATCGCTGCCAATCACCCGGGCCAGCGTTTCCCGGCCATCCTTGAGGGCCACGACGATCTGCTCGGCGTTGGCGGTCACATGGTTGTTGGTCAGCAAGTATCCTTCGGAACTCATGATTACCGCAGAACCGAGGCTCGACTCCATGCGCCGTTGCCTCGGCAGGTTGTCACTGAAGAAGCGTTGAAACAGCGGGTCCTTGGACAGCGGTTGCTGCTCGGTCTTCTCGATGACCTTGGTGGTGTAGAGGTTGGCGACTGCTGGCGCAGCGGCCGCCACCGCGTTGGCGTACGAATAAGGGCCCTGCTGCGGTGCGCTGGCGACCAGCGGTGCCTGCTGTAGACCGATGTCGTGCTCCTTGACACCCACCAGCTGCGGGTAACGCTGGATGATCAGCAGTGCTACGAGCAAGCCGACCAGCAACGGCCAGCCGAGAAAACGTAGGGCATTGAACATCGCGCAGGGGTCCGGACAGAGTTGCGGGCGCGGGGAGCGCCCCTTAAGGTGGCGGCATTATACGAAGCTCCAACTGAAATGCAGCTTCATGTGTGCATGATTTGCCGTGGCGGTTCGACGAGAAATCTATCGAGCCGTGTCTCACCTACCAAGAGGTTGCCATGACTGTTGCGCTCACTGCCCTGGTTCAGGAAGCAGACCGGTATCTGGATGCCGCGAGGATTGCCGATTACTGCCCCAATGGTCTGCAGGTCGAAGGGCGTCCTCAGGTGGCGCGGATCGTCAGCGGTGTGACGGCCAGCCAGGCATTACTGGATGCGGCAGTCGAGGCGGGCGCCGATGTGGTCCTGGTCCACCATGGGTATTTCTGGAAAAACGAAGATGCCCGCGTCGTCGGCATGAAGCAGCGCCGCCTGAAAACACTGCTAAGCAACGATATCAGCCTGCTGGCGTACCACCTGCCACTCGATGTCCACCCCGAGGTCGGCAACAACGCCCGACTGGGCGCCCTGCTCGGTCTTAGCATCGAAGGTCCGCTGGAGCCGGGCAATCCGCGTTCGGTGGGGTTGGTTGGTTCGCTCGAGAAGCCGCTGACGCCTGCCGATTTCATGCATCGAATCCATGAGGTGCTCGGACGGGAGCCACTGATGGTTGCCGGCAACGGCTCGATTCGGCGCGTTGCCTGGTGCACAGGTGGTGCACAGGGCTATATCGATCAGGCTGTGGCGGCCGGAGTGGACGCCTATATCACCGGCGAAATCTCCGAGCCCACGGCACATATCGCGCGTGAAAATGGCCTGAGCTTCTTCGCTGCCGGCCATCATGCGACAGAGCGCTATGGGATCCGTGCGTTGGGTGAGTACCTGGCAAGTCGCTTCGGCATCGAGCACCAATTCATCGATTGCCCAAACCCCGCGTAAAGCTTGCTCTACAAGCGCAGTGAGTCGTGCAGCCCCCCCATTTCACGGTTCCGTGGCATGGCGGAGAGTCGATATAAATCTATAGCTTTTAGGTCTAAAAGGCGGCCTGATTAGAATTGAAGGTCGTGTTAGAGTTGCGCCCATTCCACGGCCGGCCGGCCGTCCATCTGCCAAATCGTGAGTAGCCATGGTCGACAAACTGACGCATCTGAAACAGCTGGAAGCGGAAAGCATCCATATCATTCGTGAGGTCGCTGCAGAGTTCGGCAACCCGGTGATGCTGTATTCCATCGGCAAAGATTCGGCCGTAATGCTGCACCTGGCGCGCAAGGCCTTCTTCCCTGGCAAGCTGCCGTTCCCAGTGCTGCATGTCGACACGCGCTGGAAATTTCAGGAGATGTACAGCTTCCGCACCAAGATGGTCGAGGAGATGGGCCTTGAGCTGATCACCCACATCAACCCCGACGGTGTGGCGCAGGACATGAACCCCTTCACCTACGGAAGTGCCAAGCACACCGATGTGATGAAGACCGAAGGGCTCAAGCAGGCGCTGGACAAGTACGGTTTCGATGCCGCCTTCGGTGGTGCCCGTCGCGACGAAGAGAAGTCTCGCGCCAAGGAGCGTGTCTACTCCTTCCGTGACAGCAAGCACCGCTGGGACCCGAAGAACCAGCGCCCCGAGCTGTGGAATCTCTACAACGGCAAGGTCAAGAAGGGCGAGTCGATCCGCGTGTTCCCGCTCTCCAACTGGACCGAGCTGGATATCTGGCAGTACATCTACCTCGAGCAGATCCCGATCGTGCCGCTGTACTTCGCTGCCGAGCGGGAAGTCATCGAGAAGAACGGCACGTTGATCATGATCGACGATGAGCGCATTCTCGAGCACCTCACCGATGAGGAAAAAGGGCGCATCGAAAAACGCATGGTCCGCTTCCGCACCCTCGGTTGCTATCCGCTCACCGGTGCGGTCGAGTCGACCGCGACCAGCCTGCCGGAAATCATCCAGGAGATGCTCCTGACCCGTACTTCCGAACGTCAGGGGCGCGTCATCGACCATGACGCCACCGGCTCGATGGAAGAAAAGAAACGCCAGGGTTATTTCTAAGGAAGCGCACCATGAGCCACCAATCCGAATTGATCAGCGAGGACATCCTCGCCTACCTGGCGCAACACGAGCGCAAGGAACTCCTGCGCTTCCTGACCTGCGGCAACGTCGATGACGGCAAGAGCACGCTGATCGGCCGTCTGCTGCACGATTCGAAGATGATCTACGAGGACCATCTCGAAGCGATCACTCGCGACTCCAAGAAGGTTGGCACCACTGGCGAAGACGTCGATCTGGCGCTGCTGGTCGATGGGCTGCAGGCCGAGCGCGAGCAAGGCATCACCATCGATGTGGCCTACCGCTATTTCTCCACCGCCAAGCGCAAGTTCATCATTGCCGATACTCCTGGCCATGAGCAGTACACGCGCAACATGGCGACCGGCGCGTCGACCTGCGACCTGGCGATCATTCTGGTCGATGCCCGTTACGGCGTGCAGACCCAGACCAAGCGTCACAGCTTCATTACCTCGTTGTTGGGCATCAAGCATATCGTCGTCGCCATCAACAAAATGGACCTGATGAACTTCGATCAGGACGTGTTCGAGAAGATCAAGGCCGACTACCTGGCATTTGCCGATCGCATCGAGCTCAAGCCGTCGTCTCTACACTTCGTGCCGATGTCGGCGCTGAAGGGCGACAACGTGGTCAATCGCAGCGAGCGCGCGCCTTGGTACGAGGGGCAGTCGCTGATGGAGATTCTCGAGAGTGTCGAGATCGCCGGCGACCGTAACTTCGACGACCTGCGCTTCCCGGTGCAGTACGTCAACCGCCCGAATCTGAACTTCCGTGGCTTCGCCGGCACCCTGGCCAGCGGTATCGTGCGCAAGGGCGACGAGATCGCCGTGCTGCCGTCCGGCAAGACCAGCCGTGTCAAATCCATCGTCACCTTCGATGGCGAGCTGGAGCAGGCGACGCCGGGTGAAGCCGTCACCCTGACGCTGGAAGACGAGATCGATGTTTCGCGCGGCGACATGCTGGTACATGCGGACAGTCGTCCGCGTATCGCCGACAGCTTCGATGCGATGCTCGTCTGGATGGGCGAAGAGCCGATGCTGCCGGGCAAGAAATACGACATCAAGCGTGCCACCAGCTACGTGCCGGGCTCCATTGCCAGCATCGCCCATAAGGTCGATGTGAACACCCTGGAAGAGGGGGCTGCGAGCAGTCTGCAGCTCAACGAGATCGGTAAGGTCAAGGTCAGCCTGGACGCGCCGATCGCCCTTGATGGCTACGCGCAGAACCGCACCACCGGCGCCTTCATCGTCATCGATCGCCTTACCAATGGCACCGTCGGCGCCGGCATGATCATCGCCGACCCGGTTGCCCATGGATCGGGCGGCCATCACGGCGCGCTGGCTCATGTGTCTACCGAAGAGCGCGCCACTCGCTTCGGCCAACAACCGGCGACCGTGCTGTTTACCGGCCTTTCCGGCGCCGGCAAGAGCACGCTGGCTTATGCGGTGGAGCGCAAGCTGTTCGATATGGGCCGCGCAGTTTACGTGCTCGATGGCCAGAACCTGCGCCACGATCTCAACAAGGGCCTACCGCAGGATCGCGCCGGCCGCACCGAAAACTGGCGCCGTGCCGCCCATGTGGCGCGCCAGTTCAACGAGGCGGGTCTTTTGACCCTGGCAGCATTCGTCGCGCCGGATGCCGAAGGACGCGAACAGGCCAAGGCGCTGATTGGTGCTGATCGGGCCATTACCGTCTATGTCCAGGCCTCACCGCAAACCTGCCAGCAACGTGACCCGCAAGGTCTGTATGCGGCGGGCGGCGACAACATTCCCGGCGAATCCTTCCCCTACGATGTGCCGGGCAATGCCGATCTGGTGATCGACACCGAGTCGCTGACGGTGGAAGAGGGTGCCAAGCAGGTTATTGATCTGTTGCGTCAGCGTGGTGCGATCTAAGCAGTCGCGGTAACAAAAACGCCCTGCAGATGCAGGGCGTTTTTGTTTATAGCGGTTGCTTTGCTTGCGTAGGAGGCGCGCCCTCGCGGCGAACGCAGGCTATCAGCCTGCCGATATCGCCAGCTATCAGTCGCGAACCACGTACTTAATAATCTCCACCACCTGCTCTGTGGTGGTAGCCCAAGCCATGGCGGCTGCGTCGACTTCCTTCAGGGGATGCACGAGGTCGTCGCCATGGAGCGTCACATAAGGCTTGCCCAGGGCTGCGCAGTAACCAGCGTCGAAGGCGGCGTTCCATTGCTTGTACTTGTCGCCGAAGCGCACCACCACCAGATCTGCTTGTTGGATCAGCGTCTTGGTGCGGATCGCGTTTACCTTGGACGACTTATGGTCGCGCCAGAACCCATTAGGCTCGGCGCCCAGGCAATCGCCGGCGGCATCGCTGGCTTCGTGATCCGTTACGGCGGAAGTGAAGACTACATCGAGTCCGGCGGCCTTAGCGCCGCGCTCGATTTCATCGCGCCAATCGGTATGGATCTCGCCGGACAGGTAAACGGTAAATGGCATGGTTCCTCCTAAATATCTTGCTGCTTGCGATATGCCTCGCAGGCAAAGAGGGACCGATGCTAGCCCAGCACCTGCGTGAGGGCCAGCGATAGCCCGTCAATGCCTTACGTAGGTTGAATTAGCCGAAGGCGTAATCCGACGTTCGTGAGGGTGGGTGCGGTTTCGACGTTGGGCGATGGATGCAGCCGGTTCGGTGTAAACGACGGAAGCGCCTTCGGCGATTCCATCTTACGGAAAGGGATGCAACAGGCCGCAAGCAGCACGCTTGGCTCTTGGCAATACAAGCTCCGGATCGCCCGCCCAGTCGGCAGGGTACAGCCCGGCACGAACGTCGCGGTGAAAGCTCGAATAGGGCCAGTCCTCAACGCGCTGAACCAGGCCATGCTTGAGCGGGTTTACATACACATAATCCATATGTCGCCGGAAATCGGCTTCGTTACGGATGAGGTGTTCCCAATAACGGCGCTGCCAGATACCCCGCTCGCCGCGATGCAGGCGTACAGCCGAACGGTATTCGTCCAGGGGCAAGGCGCGGCTGAAGAACGTTTTGATCAAGCGCCAACGCAGCGAATAGTCCGCATCGCCCGGCGGTAGTGTCCAGACGCAATGCATATGCTCGGGTAAAACTACCCAGGCATTGATAGTAAAGGGATGGAGTCGATGCACGCGCCGGACGGCAGTACGCAGAACATCGATGTGTTGCACCAGTAAATCATTGCCGCGCCGCTCAAGAAGATTCACCGTAAAAAACCAGCTCGCCCCTGGGGCCAGGGCGCGACGATAGTTAGGCATCCTTGCCCCCTCGACGTATTAATGAGCCAAAAGTGTAAGTTGGATCAGCCGTCGGAGGTGTGGCCCAGTCGCGGTAAACGAAGGAAGCGCCTACGGCGATTCCATCTTACGGAAAGCGGTTCGCCGCCCCGCGATGTCCAGGCAACGTAGGTTGGATTAGCCGAAGGCGTAATCCGACGTTCGAGTGGGTGGGTGCGGTTGCGGTGTTGGGGCGGTGGATACAGTCGGTTCGCGGTAACCGACGGAAGCGCCTTTGGCGATTCCATCATACGGATGCCGATCCGCCGTACCGCGATGTTCAGTCGAGGTAGGTTGGATTAGCCGAAGGCGTAATCCGACGTTCGAGTGGGT
>NZ_AOFQ01000049.1 GCF_000495915.1 Stutzerimonas chloritidismutans AW-1 | reverse complement strand
CGGGAGCCGTGAGGCCGGAGAGCACTTCGCGAGTGGCTTCCTTGAGGCTTTCCACAGTGGCTACGTCAATTGGCGACTGCATGGCCGAGTCTTCGATGAAGTCACCCAAGTGCGAGTCTTCGTCGTCACCGATTGGCGTTTCCATGGAGATCGGCTCTTTGGCGATCTTCAGTACCTTGCGGATCTTGTCCTCGGGCATTTCCATGCGTTCGCCCAGCTCTTCAGGTGTGGGTTCGCGACCCATTTCCTGCAGCATCTGACGGGAGATGCGGTTGAGCTTGTTGATCGTCTCGATCATGTGAACCGGGATACGGATGGTCCGCGCCTGGTCGGCAATGGAACGAGTGATCGCCTGGCGAATCCACCAGGTGGCGTAGGTAGAGAACTTGTAGCCGCGGCGGTATTCGAACTTGTCCACCGCCTTCATCAGGCCGATGTTGCCTTCCTGGATCAGATCAAGGAACTGCAGGCCGCGGTTGGTGTACTTCTTCGCGATCGAGATGACCAGGCGCAGGTTGGCTTCAACCATCTCTTTCTTCGCACGGCGGGCTTTGGCCTCGCCGATGGACATGCGACGGTTGATGTCCTTGATGTCAGCGATGACCAGGTCGCATTCCTGTTCCAGCTCGATCAGCTTCTGCTGGCAGCGAACGATGTCTTCCTTGCGGTTGCCGATGGCTTCGGCATACTTGCCTTTGCCGGAAGCCAGTTGCTCGGCCCAGTCGAGATTGGTCTCGTTGTTCGGGAACTGACGCAGGAAGTCGGCGCGCGGCATGCGGGCGTCACGCACGCACAGCTGCATGATGGCGCGCTCCTGGGCGCGGATCTGGCTCAGGGCGTTGCGAACGCGCTCGACCAGTGCGTCGTACTGCTTGGGTACGAGCTTGATCGGCATGAACAGAATGGCGAGTGCTTCGAGCTCCTCGACGGCCTGCTGGCTGGCGCGGCCGTGCTTCTTCAGCGCCTTCTTGGCTTTCTCCAGCTGCTCGGCGACTGCGCCGAAACGCATACGCGCGACCTCGGGGTCGGGGCCGCCATCGCCTTCTTCCTCTTCGCTGTCGGAATCGTCCTCTTCCTCATCATCCTTGTCGTCGGCCGCCGGCTTCGCGGTGGTCTGCGGGGTTTCCGGCTCGACCTCCTGAGGACCAGCGGCGCCGTCGTCGTCAGGGTCGATGTAACCGCTGAGGATGTCGGACAGGCGGCCACCTTCGGTCGTCACTCGCTCATAGTCGGCGAGAATGCTGTCGACGGTGCCGGGGAAGTGAGCGATGGCGCTCATCACTTCGCGAATGCCTTCCTCGATGCGTTTGGCGATTTCGATCTCGCCTTCGCGGGTCAGCAGTTCGACCGTGCCCATTTCACGCATGTACATGCGAACGGGATCGGTGGTTCGACCGATGTCGGTCTCGACCGCAGCGAGTGCGGCGGCGGCCTCTTCGGCAGCGGCTTCATCGGTATCGGCTTCGGCCAGCAACAGGGCATCGGCATCCGGGGCAACCTCGAATACATTGATACCCATGTCATTGATCATGCGAATGATGTCTTCCACCTGTTCCGGATCGGAAATATCCTCCGGTAGGTGGTCGTTGACCTCTGCGTAAGTCAGGTACCCCTGCTCACGGCCACGCTGGATCAACTCTTTGAGGCGGGACTGCTGTTGCGCTTTTCCGGACATATAACCCTATCCACTGAAGGTTCTGGCGGGCTGAAAACAAGCTGAGCATTATAGCCGAGCTAGGACCTCAGACGCCAGTTGAGGTCGGTGTAGCGGGTATTGCATTACGGCTCAGCAGGTTACGCAGTTGGTCTTTTTCCTCTGCGCTGAGTTCACCTTGGCGAGCCTTACGCAGCAGGCTTTCGAGTCGGCGTTCCCGCTGTCGGGCGGCAAGGCTATTAATGGTGTCGAAAAACTGCTGTTCAAGGTTGTCGGCCGAGATCAGCCATTCTTTCTCTGCAAGTGCGCGTAAAAGTCGCCCTTGGTCGGTTCCATGCCAGCGGGCGATCAGCTGCAGGCTACGCAGCTTCGGGTTCTTCTGCAGCGTGCCAAGCAGAGCGACAAGCAATTGTGCGTATGTGTCGTCTTCTGCGGCGAAATGGCTGACGTCCTCGACCTTCTGTGCTAGCTCCGGATGGTGCAGCAGCGTCCGCAGCGTGGTCAGGGTCGGCGGCTCGACGGTAGCTGGCGTACGCGGACCGCGAGGTTTGAAGTCTGGTCGCTGCCCGGATTTTTTCCAGTCTTTCTTCCATTCCTTTTTTTCGCCGCGTTGTGGCTTGGGCGCTTCGGGAGGTTGGAAGTAGTCGGTCTCGGCGTAGTGCGAACCCGTATCGTAATAGGCGGCGTCGTCGTACTCGGCCGAGTTGTTGCTGGGTGCGGTGGTTGGCGCTGCTGCCATATGCTGCAGTGCTTCCCCGTTCAGACCAGTGATCTCGGTGAGACGCTGGCGCATCAATGCGCGCAGGTTTGCACCGGGAATCTTTTCGATAAGCGGCGCTGCCAGGGTGGCCAAATGGGCCTTGCCTTCCAGTGAGCGTGGATCGGCTTCGTCGCTGAGTTGCTGGAAGAAGTAATCGGCCAGTGGCTGTGAGTGCTGCTGAATGCGCGCGCGAAATGCATCGGTGCCCTCGGCGCGGACCAGTGTGTCCGGGTCCTCTCCGTCGGGCAGGAACAGAAAGCGCGCCCGGCGGCCATCCTGTAGGTTCGGTAGCGTGGCTTCCAGTGCTCGCCAGGCGGCTTTGCGTCCGGCCGCGTCGCCATCGAAGCAGAACAGCACGCTGGGTACGATGCGGAACAGGCGCTTGAGATGCTCTTCGCTGGTTGCCGTACCAAGGGTGGCCACGGCGTTGCGCAAGCCTTGCTGGGCCAGTGCAATGACGTCCATGTAGCCCTCGACCACCATGATCTCGTCGAGATCTCGGTTGGCCTGCCGCGCTTCGTAAAGGCCGTAGAGTTCCTGGCCCTTGTGGAATACCGGGGTTTCCGGCGAATTCAGGTACTTGGGCTTGTCGTCGCCCAGAACGCGACCGCCGAAGGCAATGACCCGGCCGCGGCTGTCGCGGATGGGGAACATCACGCGATCGCGGAAGCGGTCGTAGCGTTTGCCGTTCTCGGCGTTCTCGATCAGCAGGCCGGCGTCGATCAGCGCTTTCTGCTGCAGCGCATCGCCGCCGAGATGCTTCATCAGGTTGTCCCAGCCGGGCGGGGCGAAGCCCAATCCGAAATCCCGGGCAATCACGCCGGACAGGCCGCGGCCCTTGAGGTACTCCACGGCCGACTTGCGGGTAGCGTGGCTTTTCAGGGCTTGGCGGTAGTAATCGGCGGCGGCAGCCAGCAGTGGGTAGAGCGGCGAATCGACTGGCTGGCGTGGCTTGTGTTTGCGGCCGCTTTCCTCGTGGGGGACTTCCATTCCCGCGCGCTTGGCCAGTTCCTCGACTGCCTGGGGGAAGTCCAGCTGGTCGTGGTCCATGACGAAGCCCAGCGCATTGCCGCCAGCGCCGCAGCCGAAGCAATAGTAGAACTGCTTGTCCGGACTGACGCTGAACGAGGGCGTCTTTTCCTTGTGAAAAGGGCAGAGGGCGCTGTAGTTCTTGCCGGCCTTTTTCAGTTGGATGCGCGAGCCGACCACCTCGACGATGTCGGAGCGATTGAGCAGGTCGTCGATGAAGGATTGGGGGATCAGGCCGGCCATAGAGGTATCTGATTACGCTCGCATTGCATGAGCCGGAAATGAAAAAACTCCGGCCTTTCGCCGGCTGGCGAAGCGGAGTAAGCATGCAATGCAAAGCCCGGCCTGAGCCGGGCTTGATGCGACGTCAGCTGTACTGGATTAGTACAGGCGGACGCTGCGGCGCTGCTCGCGCTGCACTTTCTTGGCGTGACGCTTGACTGCGGCGGCAGCCTTGCGCTTGCGCTCGGAAGTCGGCTTCTCGTAGAACTCGCGCGAGCGGACTTCGGCCAGAACGCCTGCTTTTTCGCAGGAACGCTTGAAGCGACGCAGTGCTACGTCGAAGGGTTCATTCTCTTTAACTTTGACAGCGGGCATCCAGGACTTACCTTCACTTGATTACCGGTGGCAACGCGCTTCGGCAATGACTCGCAAGCACGCTGGTTTTAAGGGTTGCGGATGTTACCCGCTCCAATTGCGGAATGCAAAGCCTCTGATCGAAAAGCGCTGGTCGGTCGGACGGCCCGACGATTAATATGCACGGCTTCATTCGCCCTCCGGAAAGGTTGAACCCATGCTGGTGCTGGGGTTGGAAACGTCCTGCGACGAGACTGGTGTCGCGCTTTACGACAGCGAACAGGGCCTGCTGGCCGACGCGCTATTCAGCCAGATCGACCTGCATCGCGTCTATGGCGGCGTGGTGCCTGAGCTCGCCTCGCGCGATCACGTGAAACGCATGCTGCCGCTGATTCGCCAGGTGCTGGAGGAGGCGGGCCGCGAGGCCGGCCAGATCGATGCGGTGGCCTATACGGCCGGCCCCGGACTGGTCGGTGCGCTGCTGGTTGGGGCCTCCTGCGCCCAGGCGCTGGCGTTGGCCTGGGGCGTACCGGCTGTCGGCGTGCACCATATGGAAGGTCACCTGCTGGCGCCGATGCTCGAAGCGCAGCCGCCGCAATTTCCGTTCGTCGCCTTGCTGGTGTCGGGTGGCCATACGCAGCTTGTTCGCGTGGATGGCATTGGCCGATACGAGCTGCTCGGTGAATCGGTGGACGATGCCGCTGGCGAGGCCTTCGACAAGACGGCAAAGCTGATGGGTTTGCGCTATCCCGGCGGGCCGGAAATTGCCCGTCTGGCCGAGCAGGGCGCTCCGGGACGCTTCGTCTTTCCGCGGCCGATGACTGATCGGCCCGGTCTGGATTTCAGTTTCAGCGGCCTGAAGACCTTTACCCTCAATACCTGGCAGCAGTGCCGCAGCGCGGGCGACGAATCCGAGCAGACCCGCTGCGACATCGCGCTGGCGTTCCAGCAAGCTGTGGTCGAAACCCTGACCATCAAGTGTCGCCGAGCCCTTAGGCAGACGGGCCTGAAGTCGCTGGTCATCGCCGGCGGGGTCAGCGCTAATCAGTCTCTGCGCCAGTCGCTGGAGCGGATGCTCGGCGAGTTCAAGGGTCAGGTCTTCTATGCGCGGCCACGTTTTTGCACCGACAACGGTGCGATGATCGCTTACGCTGGCTGTCAGCGCTTGCTCGCCGGGCAGCATGACGGTCCGGCGATCACCGTACAGCCGCGTTGGTCGATGGACACACTGCCGGCGATCTGATGAGCGTCAGAGCGGTCAGAAATGCCGTTCCCGGCCGGCGAACAGGTCGCGCACGTTGCTGCGATGGCGCCAGACGATCAGTGTGGCGAGCAGGCTCATCGGCAACAGCGCGCCGGGTTGCTGCCAGGCCAGCAGTGGCAGGCATAGCGGCAGGGCGATAAGGGCAGCCAGCGAGCTGGTCCGGGTCAGGCGGAATACCAGCAGCCAGGCGACGATGGCCAGCAGTGCGGCCGGCGGGTAGAGCGCGAGCAGGGTGCCGGCGGCGGTGGCGACACCCTTGCCGCCACGGAAGCGAAAATACAACGGATAGAGATGGCCGCAGACCGCTGCCAGACCGATCCAGGCCTGTTGCTGGACGGACATGTCCAGCGAGGCGGCCAGCAGTACGGGCAGCAGGCCCTTGAGCAGATCGCCGAACAGCGTGCAGATCGCCAGTCGCTTGCCTGCCAGACGAAGCATATTGGTGGCGCCGGGATTGCCGGAGCCGCCGGCGCGCGGGTCGGGCATTCCGGCCAGGCGGCTAAGCAGTATGGCGAATGACAGCGAGCCGATCAGGTACGCGAGCAAGGTCAGCAGCCAGAACATGGAATCCATCCGGGGCAGGGAGCCTCTGAGTCTAACGGCGCGTTTCGAGCTTGTCGTGCCGCAGGAGAACGTTGCGTGGATACAGTCTTCATCGAAGGCCTGGAAGTGGATACGGTAATCGGCGCCTACGACTGGGAGCGCGGGATTCGCCAGTGCCTGCAGCTCGACCTGACGCTGGGCTGGGACATACGACCGGCCGCCGATAATGATGAGCTGGACAAGGCTCTGGACTATGCCAAGGTCGCTGCGGCCATCGATCGCTTTGCTGCCGAAGCTCGCTTCGAATTGGTCGAGACGTTCGCCGAGCGCCTGGCGCAAAAGTTGATGAGCGAGTTCGGCATCGTCTGGCTGCGCCTGCGGGTCACCAAACCAGGCGTCAATGCGCGTGCCCGTGCGCTGGGCGTGGAGATCGAACGCGGATGCCGCTGACCCCCGTCATGCTCGGTCTGGGCAGCAATGTGCAGCGCATCGAGCGCCTGCATGCCGGGCTCGATGTGCTGGCCGAGCTGCTGCAGGATATGCGTTGCTCGCCAGTGTTCGAGAGCCTGGCGGTGGGCTACAAGGGCGACAACTTCTACAACCTGGTGGTCGCCGGCTACACCGACCTGCCGCTGACGGAACTGGACCGCCGGCTCAAGTTCATCGAGGCGGACAACGGCCGTTACGCGCCGGATCGCAAGGGGTTGCCGCTGGATATCGATGTGCTGCTGTATGGCGAGCTGGTCGGCAACTTCCATGGCTTGCTGCTGCCGCGTGCGGAGATCCTGAAGAACGCCTTCGTGCTCTGGCCGCTGGCGTTATTGGCGCCGACCGTCAAACATCCCGCTGCAGGCGAGGCCTTTGCCGATCTGTGGGCGCAGTCATCCATCGACCAGCAGCTCTGGCCAGTGCCGTTTCAGTGGCGCGGCAGCGAGCTTACGCCTGCCGATCTGATCCGCAACCATCCTCCACAGCGCGCCTGAATCGCCTTACTGCGAATATTCCCGGCAGTAGATGCTCAGGGCATCGAGGCGCGCAGCACCGAGCGCTTTGCCCAGCTCGGCACCTTTGAATCCTTGCTCCAGCAGCGGTTTGACCGACACGGCACGGGCCGCGCTGGCCGCGCCATGCAGATAATCGGCTTCGAAGAGCAACTCGCCGGGCGCGCCTGCCAGGGCGCGCATTTCACAAGCCGCGACGAACTGCTCGAAGCGCTCCGGCCGCCGGTAGATGTCGAAATGCTGCAGCATGTCGAGCAGTGCATCGGCATGCAGTTTCTTGGCGTTGAACGCGTCATCCTGATATCTGCCGAGCAGCATCGCCAGTTCCTGGCAATCTTTCGGTGCCTTGCAGCGCTGGTTGAGCGCGTCGATAGCGTTCAGCCGTGCCTGCTGGCTATCGGCTGACGTTGCGCAGCCAAGTAGCAGGCAGGCCCAGCGTACCGGCAGTGGCTGGGCATGTTCGGCGCACTGCCGAAGCGTGCCAAGCAGGTGCCCACCGGGGGCATTGCCCTTGGCGAAGGTGGCGGCCAGCTCCGGGAACAACTCGGCCAGCGCGTCACAGTCCTGCAGCACCTGAATGAACACATCCGGCCGCGGCTCCATCAGCGCACGCGAAATCTCTTTCCAGCTGCGCTCCGCCGTCAGCGCCGACAACTCGCCGGAGCGTGCCAGTCGGCGCATCAGTTCCAGCGTTTCGTCGGCGATACGGAAGCCAGTCTCGGCGTAGCGTGCGGCGAAGCGCGCCACGCGCAGAACACGCAACGGATCTTCGGCGAAAGCGGGGGAAACGTGGCGCAATAGCCGTGCCCGCAGGTCGCGCTGACCGCCGTATGGATCGATCAACTGGCCCTGGTCATCTTCGGCGATGGCATTGATGGTGAGATCGCGGCGCTGCAGGTCTTCTTCGAGGGTGACGTCGGGGCTGGCATGGAAGGTGAACCCGCCATAGCCACGACCGCTTTTGCGCTCGGTGCGCGCCAGGGCGTATTCCTCGCCGGTCTGCGGGTGCAGGAAAACCGGGAAGTCCGCACCGACCGGGCGAAAGCCGCTGGCCTGCATTTCTTCCGGCGTGGCACCGACCACCAGCCAGTCGACCTCGGTCACCGGGCGCCCCAACAGGCGGTCGCGTACTGCGCCGCCGACTTTATAGATCTGCATGTCCACCTCCGTTGGCGCGGAGGATAAAGGATATCGGCGCTGAGGCTACAGCGTGGCGGGTAAGGAAGGGCCGCGGAGGCGGGCCGCGGCCCACTGTCAGGCGAAGTTCATGCCGGGAAAACGGTTGTCGGTCTCTGCCTCGCTGCTGGGTCTTGGTGGCATGTGATGGGTATTGACCAGCTTGTCGTCCTGCATCGACTGCAGGTGAACATCGAAGCCCCACAGCCGATGCAGATGCTTGAGCACCTCTTCGGTGGACCCGCCTAATGGCTTGCGGTCGTGCTGCATGTGACGCAAGGTCAGCGAGCGATCGCCGCGACGGTCGACGTTCCATACCTGGACGTTGGGCTCGCGGTTGCCGAGGTTGTATTGCGCGGCGAGCAGTTCGCGAATGGTGTGGTAACCACTTTCATCGTGGATCGCCGGGACCAGCAGCTCGTCCTTGCGGTCATCGTCAAGGATGCTGAACAGCTTGAGGTCGCGGATCACCTTAGGCGAGAGAAACTGCAGGATAAAGCTCTCGTCCTTGAAGTTGTTCATGGCGAACTTGACGGTGGTCAGCCAGTCGCTGCCGGCGATCTCCGGGAACCAGCGCTTGTCCTCCTCGGTGGGGAGCTCGCAAATCCGGCGGATGTCCTGGTACATGGCGAAGCCCAGGGTGTAGGGGTTGATGCCGCTGTAGTAGGGGCTGTCGAAGCCTGGCTGGTAGATCACGCTGGTATGCGACTGCAGAAACTCCATCATGAAGCCGTCGGTGACCAGGCCCTCGTCATACAGATCGTTGAGCAGGGTGTAGTGCCAGAATGTCGCCCAGCCTTCGTTCATCACCTGGGTCTGGCGCTGTGGATAGAAGTACTGCGCGATCTTGCGCACGATACGCACCACCTCGCGCTGCCATGGCTCCAGCAGCGGGGCGTGCTTCTCGATGAAATAGAGGATGTTTTCCTGCGGCTCTGCCGGGAAACGCTGACTGTCCGCCAACCCATCGCCCTTGTCCGTGCCCTTGGGAATGGTGCGCCAGAGGTCGTTGATCTGCCGTTGCAGATGCTCCTCGCGATCCTTCTGGCGTCGGCGCTCTTCTTCCGCAGAGATGGGGTAGGGACGCTTGTAGCGGTCGACACCGTAGTTCATCAGTGCGTGGCAGGAGTCGAGCAGGTCTTCCACCGCATCGATGCCGTGACGCTCCTCGCACTGCATGATGTACTGCTTGGCGAACACCAGGTAATCGATGATCGAGCTGGCGTCTGTCCAGGTGCGGAACAGGTAGTTGCCCTTGAAGAAGCTGTTGTGCCCGTAGCTGGCGTGGGCGATCACCAGCGCCTGCATGCACATGGTGTTCTCTTCCATCAGGTAGGCGATGCAGGGATCGGAATTGATGACGATCTCGTAGGCCAGACCCATCTGCCCGCGCTTGTAGTGTTTCTCGGTGTGCAGGAACTGCTTGCCGTATGACCAGTGGTGGTAACCCAGCGGCATGCCAACCGAGGCGTAGGCGTCCATCATCTGCTCGGCGGTGATCACCTCGATCTGGTTCGGGTAGGTGTCCAGCGCGTAGCGCTCGGCGATGCGGCCGATCTCGCGGTCGTACTGCCGAATCAGGTCGAAGGTCCATTCCGAGCCGGTGGAAATGGGCTGTCGCTTCATGCTGCACACCTCAGCTGGTCATGCGCCGCTGGAAGAGTTCGCGGAACACTGGGTAGATGTCCCCGGCGCTGACCAACTGCTGTTGGGCGAACGCATCGGAAAAGGCTTCGGCGACCTGGTTGTACTCGTACCAGAGCGCCTGGTGCTCGCGCGGGGTGATTTCAACGTAGGTGAAGTACTGCACGAACGGCATGATCTGGTTGATCAGGATGTCGCGGCAGAGCGGCGAGTCGTCGTTCCAGTTGTCGCCGTCGGAAGCCTGAGCGGCGTAGATGTTCCACTCGTTGGCCGGGTAACGCTCGGCCATGATCTCCTGCATCATCTTCAGGGCGCTGGAGACGATGGTGCCGCCGGTCTCCCGTGAGTAGAAGAACTCTTCCTCGTCGACTTCCTTGGCGCTGGTGTGGTGACGGATGAATACCACATCGATCTTGTCGTAGTTCCGCTTGAGGAAAAGGTACAGCAGGATGAAGAAGCGCTTGGCGATGTCCTTGGTGGCCTGAGTCATGGAGCCGGAAACGTCCATCAGGCAGAACATCACCGCCTTGGAGCTGGGGTTGGGATGCTTGACCAGCAGGTTGTATTTCAGATCGAAGGTGTCGAGGAATGGCACGCGTTTGATGCGCGCCTTCAGCCTTTCGATCTCCTCCTCGGTGGCCTTGATGTCGCCGAAGTTGTTCGGCTCCTCAAGACGTAGTCGCTCCAGCTCTGCCTTCAGTGTGCGCAGTTGTGCACGGCTGCTGCCAGATAGCGCAATGCGTCTGGCATGGGCCGAGCGCAGCGTGCGCACGATGTTGATGCGCGACGGGTTGCCCTCGTTGCTGATGCCGGCCCGCACGGTTTTGAAGGTATCGGTGCCGGTCAGGTGACGCTTGACCAGATTGGGCAGTTCGAGGTCCTCGAACATGAAATCGAGGAATTCTTCCTGGGTGATCTGGAAGACGAAGTCGTCCATGCCGTCGCCGCTATTGCTGGCCTGGCCGGCGCCCTGGCCACCGCCGCCGCCCTGCGGTCTGGGGATGCGTTCGCCGGCAACGAACTCCTTGTTGCCCGGATGGACGATGGTCTGGCGGCCGCCGCGGCCGTGATGCAGCACCGGCTCATCGATGTCGCGGCCGGGAATGCTGATCTGCTCGCCATGTTCCATGTCGGTGATGGAGCGCCGGCCGACGGCTTCCTCCACCGCCTTCTTGATATGCCCACGGTACCGCTGCAGGAAACGCTGGCGGTTCACCGTGCTCTTGTTCTTGCCATTCAGGCGACGATCGATCACGTAGCTCATAGGCCCTCCGGGCTTGGCTGAAACCATAGGCCTGAAGCTGGAAGCGTGCCGCGATGCTTCCAGCTTCAGGCTTCCAGCCACTTACTGCGATTTACGCACCCGCAGATACCATTCGGACAGCAGGCGAACCTGCTTCTCGGTGTAGCCACGCTCGACCATGCGCACGACGAAGTCGTTGTGCTTCTTCTGGTCTTCCTTGCTCGCCTTGGCGTTGAAGCTGATGACTGGCAGCAGGTCCTCGGTGTTGGAGAACATCTTCTTCTCGATCACCACGCGCAGCTTCTCGTAGGACAGCCACGACGGGTTCTTGCCGTTGTTGTTGGCGCGGGCGCGCAGCACGAAGTTGACAATCTCGTTGCGAAAGTCCTTCGGATTGCTGATGCCGGCCGGCTTCTCGATCTTCTCCAGTTCCTCGTTGAGCGCCACGCGATTGAGGATCTCGCCGGTTTCCGGATCGCGGTACTCCTGATCCTGAATCCAGAAATCCGCATACAGCACGTAGCGGTCGAAGATGTTCTGCCCGTACTCGCTGTAGGACTCGAGGTAGGCAGTCTGAATCTCCTTGCCGATGAACTCGATGTAGCGCGGCGCCAGGTACTCCTTGATGAAGCGCAGGTAGCGCTCGCGCATCTCGGCCGGGAACTGTTCCTGCTCGATCTGCTGCTCCAGCACGTAGAGTAGGTGCACCGGGTTCGCCGCGATCTCGTGCGGGTCGAAGTTGAAGACCTTGGACAGAATCTTGAAGGCGAAACGAGTGGAGAGACCGTTCATGCCTTCGTCGACTCCGGCGGTGTCGCGGTATTCCTGAATCGACTTGGCTTTCGGGTCGGTGTCCTTGAGGTTTTCGCCGTCATACACGCGCATCTTCGAGTAGATGTTGGAATTCTCCGGCTCCTTCAGGCGGGACAGCACGGAGAACTGCGCGAGCATCTTCAGGGTGTCCGGCGCGCAATGAGCATGGGCCAGCGAGCTGTTGGTCAGCAGCTTGTCGTAGATCTTGATCTCGTCACTGACCCGCAGGCAGTAGGGCACCTTGACGATGTAGATACGGTCGATGAAGGCTTCGTTGTTCTTGTTGTTGCGGAAGCTGTGCCATTCCGACTCGTTGGAGTGGGCCAGCAAGATGCCGCTGTAAGGAATCGCGCCGAGGCCTTCGGTGCTGTTGTAGTTGCCCTCCTGGGTGGCGGTCAGCAGCGGGTGCAGCACCTTGATCGGTGCCTTGAACATCTCGACGAACTCCATCAGACCCTGGTTGGCCCGGCACAACGCACCCGAATAGCTGTAGGCGTCCGCATCGTTCTGTGGAAACTCCTCCAGTTTGCGGATATCAACCTTGCCCACCAGCGAGGAGATGTCCTGGTTGTTCTCGTCGCCCGGTTCGGTCTTGGCAACCGCGATCTGGTTGAGGATCGACGGGTACAGCTTGACCACGCGGAATTTGGAGATGTCGCCGCCGAACTCCTGCAGGCGCTTGGTGGCCCAGGGCGACATGATCGAGTTCAGGTAGCGCCGAGGAATGCCATAGTCCTCCTCGAGGATCTGCGCATCTTCGATTGGGTTGAACAGCCCCAATGGCGACTCGAACACTGGCGAGTCCTTGATTGCGTAGAAGGGCACATGCTCCATCAGCTGCTTGAGCTTCTCGGCAAGCGACGATTTACCCCCGCCCACCGGACCGAGGAGATAGAGGATCTGCTTCTTCTCTTCCAGCCCCTGCGCGGCGTGACGGAAGTAGGAAACGATCTGGTCGATGCACTCCTCCATGCCATGGAAATCCTCGAAGGCCGGATAACGGCGGATCACCTTGTTGGAGAAGATGCGCGACAGTCGCGAGTCGACCGATGTGTCGACCAGTTCGGGCTCGCCGATCGCCATCAGCAGACGCTCGGCGGCGCTGGCATAGGTACCTGGGTCCGCCTTGCACAGATCGAGATATTCCTGGAGGGAATACTCCTCCTGGCGGGTCGCTTCGAAACGTTGTTGGAAGTGGCTGAAAATGCTCATGACTTCACCTCGATCGATGCACGAATAGGCGCGTCATCAGGCACTCTGGGCCCGGCCGAAGTGGCGGCCAGTGGAGTTCCCCCGAACACCTAATGGTCGAAACCCTGAAATCCGTCAGCCGTTTCCCGGCTTCGTTTATTTGGATGGCCTGAACTTAAGGATAGTTCGGATTCGGCAAGATCAAGGGCGGGGAGGGGATTTAGGCACTGCCGTTCGGCTGTTGATAGCGCCTAGCCCGCGGCTGGCGGGCTATCGGGGGGAAATAAATTTTTACGCTTGTTCTTCGCCGCGCTCGACATCAGCCGGATAGGTGTGGCGCCAGAGTTCGAAGCCGCCGTCGAGGCTGTAGACGTCCGAAAAGCCCTGATTGACCAGATAGGCCGCTGCGCTCTGGCTGGAGTGGCCGTGATAGCAGGTGACGATCAGCGGCTGGTCGAGATCGGCGGCGGCAATGAAATCCGGCAGCGAGTGGTTGTCCAGATGCAGCGAGCCGCTGATGTGGCCGTTGGCATAGCTGTGCGGATCGCGGATGTCCACGATTACGGCGCCGCTGCTGCGCATGGTCTGCGCTTGTTCCGGTGGGATGCGTTTGAAGTCGGTCATGCGGGTTTCCCGTGTTCACATTCGCAGCGGTGCATTTCGCCGCTGTCGAGGTTCATCAAGGTCATGGAGTTGCCCCAGACGCAGCCAGTGTCCAGCGCGAAGACGTTCGGCTCGTCGCATTGACCCTCCAGCGCAGCCCAGTGACCAAAGATCAGCTTGACGTTGCGGGTTTTGCGATTGGCGTGGCTAAACCAAGGCGAGTAGCCGGCGGGGGCGCTGTCGGCGCCTTCCTTCGCTTCCAAATCGAGCGTGCCGTCGGCCTTGCAGAAACGCATGCGGGTGAAGTAGTTGGTGATCAGGCGCAGTCGCGGCACCCCGTGCAGCTCCTTGTTCCATTTCGCCGGTTGATTACCGTACATGCCGTCGAGGAACGGCATCAGCAGTGCGTCGTCCTGCAGTGCCTGCTCGACTTCCAAGGCGCGCTTGAGGGCTTTTTCCAGCGACCACTGCGGCGGAATGCCGGCATGCACCATCGCGGTGTGACGCGCGGCTTCGTAATGAATGAGCTTCTGCTGGCGCAGCCAGTCGATCAGGTCGGTCCGATCCGGCGCGGCCAGAATTGCTTGCAGCGTGTCGGACTTGCGCATGCGCTCTATGTTGTGAGCCACAGCCAGCAGGTGCAGGTCGTGATTGCCGAGGACGGTGATTGCGGACGACCCGAGATCGCGTACGAAGCGCAGTGCCTCGAGCGATTGCGGGCCGCGGTTGACCAGGTCGCCGGCCAGCCACAGGCAGTCTCGCGAAGGGCTGAAGTCGACGCGCTCCAACAAACAGGTCAGCGGTTCGAGGCAACCTTGCAGGTCGCCGACGGCATAGGTCGTCAATGCAATGCTCCGGGTACGGCCAGGCGGAACGGCGCAATGAGCGCATCGAAACTGTGACCATCCTCGGCCAACATCTCATAGCTGCCTTGCATGCTGCCGACACAGGTGGCCAGCAGCGTTCCGCTGGTGTAGACGTGGTGTTCGCCTGGTGCGATCAGCGGCTGCTCGCCAATGACGCCGGCACCGCGCACTTCCTGCACCTGGCCGTCGCCATCGGTGATGATCCAGTGTCGCGACAGCAGCTGCGCCGCCACCTCGCCATTGTTTTCGATGGTTACGGTGTAGGCAAAGGCATAGCGGTTTTGTTCCGGCTCCGATTGCGCGGCCAGATAGCGAGGCGTGACGCTGACGTCGATGCGGTAGCGGTTATCGTCGGACATGAGTCTGCTCGCTGTTGAAGGCAGGGTAGAGACCGAAGCCTCAGCTGCGTTCTGTCAGTTGGTCGGAAAGGCGAACGAAGGCCGCCAGATCCAGTTGTTCGGGACGCAGGCTGCCATCCACATCCGCCGCTGCGATGGCGTCGGCGTCCAGCAGCCCCTTGAGGGTGTTGCGCAAGGTCTTGCGCCGTTGGTTGAACGCCTCGCGCACTACGCGCTCCAGTTGATGGTGATCGCGCGCTGGATGCGGCAGCGTCTCATGTGGCACCAGGCGAACGATCGCCGAATCGACCTTTGGCGCCGGGTTGAACGCGCCCGGCCCGACGTTGAACAGGTGCTCTACCCGGCAGTGATACTGCACCATGATCGACAGTCGGCCCCAGTCGCCGCCGCCCGGCAGCGCGGCCAGGCGTTCGACCACTTCCTTCTGCAGCATGAAATGCATGTCGTGGATCAGGTGCGCGTGGTCGAGCAGGTGAAAGATCAGCGGGGTAGAGATGTTGTAGGGCAGGTTGCCGACGATGCGCAGGCTGTTCGGCTCTGCGCTGAGGCGACCGAAGTCGAACTTCAGCGCGTCGCCCTGGTGCAGATTGAAGTTCTCGCGCCCGGCGAATTTGCCCCGCAGGATGGGGATCAGGTCGAGGTCGAGCTCGACGACATCCAGATGCGCGCCGCTGTCGAGCAGTCCTTCGGTCAATGCACCCTGGCCTGGGCCGATCTCCACCAGTCGCTCACCCGGCTTGGCATGAATCGCCCGCAGAATGCGGTGAATGACGCCAGCGTCGTGCAGGAAGTTCTGGCCAAAGCGCTTGCGTGCGCGGTGCTGATAATCGGACATCGGGGCTCCAGGGCGCAGCTTGAAGCCTGAAGCTCAAAGCTGAAAACGAATAAGGCGCGTATTTTAGCAGGCGAGGGCGGCAAGAAGATCGTTCGAGCCGCGTGGGGTGCGTGCTAGCTCTGGATGCCGACCATCTGGTAGGCCGTTTCCAGTGCGACCCGCAGGCTGCCAGTGTCGATCTTGCCGCTGCCGGCCAGATCCAGCGCGGTGCCATGATCTACCGACGTGCGAACGATCGGCAGGCCCAGGGTCACGTTGACCGCGGCACCGAAACCCTTGTACTTGAGTACCGGCAGGCCCTGGTCGTGGTACATCGCCAGCACTGCGTCGCAGAACTCGAGATTTTTTGGGGTGAACAGCGTATCGGCTGGCAGAGGGCCGATCAGATCAAGCCCCTCGTCACGCAGCCTGGTCAGCACGGGCTCGATGATCTCGATTTCTTCGCGGCCCAGGTGGCCGCCCTCACCCGCATGCGGGTTCAGGCCGCAGACAAGAATACGTGGTTGGGTAATGCCGAACTTGCTGACCAGATCGTGGTGCAGGATTCGCGTAACCCGCTCCAGGCGCTCCGCGGTAATCGCTGCGGCGACATCCTTGAGCGGCAGGTGGGTGGTGACCAGCGCGACACGCAATCCGTGCGTGGCCAGCATCATGACCACCTGCTCGGTGCGGGTCAGCTCGGCGAGAAACTCGGTATGGCCTGAAAAGGGGATGCCGGCCTCATTGATCACACCCTTGTGCACCGGCGCGGTGATCATGCCGGCGAAGCTGCCGTCGAGACACCCGTTTCCAGCTCGGGTCAGCGTTTCCAGTACGTAGCGGCCGTTGCGCGCGTCGAGCTGGCCCGCGATCACCGGTGCATCCAGGGGAGTATCCCAGACATACAGACAGTTGGCCGGCGCCGGTTGGCTTGGCCAGCTATGTGGCCCGACTTCCCGCAGCTCAATCGTCAGTCCCAGTTGCGAGGCGCGCTCTGCCAGCAGCGAACAACTGGCGATGGCTACCAGGATCTGAGGCTGGGCCTCGCGAGCCAGCAGCAGGCAGAGGTCAGGGCCGATGCCGGCCGGTTCACCGGGGGTGAGAACGAAGGGGCGGGGAGCGGTCATCAGGCTTCTCTCTGCATGGCGTGTGGCGTTCAACCGCCTGAAATGAAAACGGGGTGGCGACCCTTCGGCCATCACCCCGCGTTCCTGTTACTTGTCGGTGCAGCGTGCAGCTTAGAGCTTGATCTCGACGTAGGCTTCGTCGCGGATCTGGCGAAGCCATGCCTGCAGCTCTTCATCGTACTTGCGGTTGCGCAGCAGCGTTAACGCCTGTTGCTCGCGAAACTGCTCGCTGGCATCGGTGGCGCGGCGGCCAAGCACTTCAAGGATGTGCCAGCCGTAGGGCGACTTGAACACCGGAGACAGTTCGCCGCTTGCCGTGTTGGCCATAACTTCGCGGAACTCGGGTACCAGCGACGCCGGATCGATCCAGTTCAGGTCGCCACCGTTGAGCGCCGAACCCGGATCTTCGGAGAAACTCTTGGCCAGCTGGGCAAAGTCTTCGCCTGCACTGATGCGGTCGCGCAGGCGCTGTACCAGTAGGCGTGCTTCGTCTTCGCTACGGATCGCACTCGGCTTGATCAGGATGTGGCGGACATGCACCTCATCCCGTACCTGCGTCTCGCCGCCACGCTTGTCCAGCAGCTTGAGCATGATGAAGCCTGGCGGCGTGCGTACCGGCTGAGTTACTTCGCCGACCGACAGCTCGCGCACTTCCGTATCGAACGGAGGTGGCAGCTGAGCCGCCTTGCGCCAGCCCATGTCGCCACCTTCCAGTGCGTTTTCGCTGCCAGAGCGAGACACGGCGAGGCGTGCGAAGTCGGCGCCTTGCTGCAGCTGTTGGTAGGTCTCCATCGCGGTACGTTCGGCAGCCTGGATGGTTGCCGAATCAGCCGCTTCTGGAACAGGGATGAGGATATTGGCCAGGTGGTATTCCTCGGACAGCTGCAGCTTGCCGAGGTCGGACGCCAGGAAGTTCTGCACTTCCTGGTTGGACACCTGAATGCGTTCGGCCACACGGCGCTGACGCACGCGGCTGATAACCATCTCGCGGCGAATCTGCTCGCGGGCGCTCTCCAGGCTCAGGCCGTCACGCGACAATGCTTCCCGAAACTGATCGAGCGACATGTTGTTGCGCTGGGCAATGGTGCCCATGGCCTGATTGAGTTCTTCATCGGAAATGCGAATGCCGGAGCGCTCACCGATCTGCAGCTGCAGGTTCTCGGTGATCAGGCGCTCCAGCACCTGCTGTTGCAGCACATCCATCGGCGGCGCATCGGCGTCACGCTTTTGGATGGTTTGCTGCACTTCACGAATCCGTTGTTCGAGCTGGCTCTGCATGATGACGTCGTTATCGACGATCGCCACCACGCGGTCGAGGGGTTGAACCTGGGCGAGGGCTGCAGGCGCGAGGCTCGCGCCGCTCAGCAGCAGAGCGCCGAGCGCGAGCGGGCGCAGTACTTCAGAAAGCTTGATCTTCACGTTCACGGTAGCCTTGGATGCCTTCGTCGAGGAAAGTTTCGGTCGCATTGCCGACCACGCCGCCGAGCCCCTTGAGCACGATCTGCAGGAAGATGCCGTTATCTGGCTCGTCGTTGCGATCAGGGTTGAGGCTGGTCTCGTCGTAGTCGATCCAGTAGCGATTGATCAGGCGCAGTTTCCAGCAGCAGCTGTCGTACTCGAAGCCACCGAAGGCTTCCAGGGTGCGACTGCGGCTGTAGTCATGCTGCCAGCGGGCGATGACGCTCCATTGCGGGACGATCGGCCAGATGACGGAGAAGTCGTGCTGGTTGATCTTGTAGTAGTCCTTGATGCAGTTAGCCGGGTCGGTTTCGCAGTTGCCGTAGTCCCCGCCGTAGGTCCATTGGCCGGTCGCCTGGTCGAAGCGCACCGTGTCGTTGCGGTAGCGATAGCCAACGTTGACGATCTTGCCCGGGTTGTCGGCCGGCTGATAGTGCCACATGGCGCTGCCGGAGCGGGTCTGGCCTGCGTCCGGGTCCCAGTTGAAGGTCGAGGTGAAGCGCCAGTCGCGGTTGTAGCGGTACATGTACTCCAGCGCGTAGGGTGATACGTCGGAAGTGGCATCCGGGCGATTGCTCATGTTCGGCAGCTGCACTTCGCGATCGCGGAAGTAATAGATCTGGCCGATGCTGAAGCGCTGGCGCTCGAAGCCGTTGGGCTCGACCCAGCGGCTGGTTACGCCGAGCGATACCTGGTTGGCATCGCCGATGCGGTCCTTGCCGGAGAAGCGGTTCTCGCGCCACAGCGAGGAGTAGCTGAAGCTGCTTTCGCCGGTATCGAAGATCGGAATGTCGTCCTGATCCTCTTCCGGAACATAGAGATAGAACAGGCGCGGTTCCAGTGTCTGGCGATAGTCCTTGCCGAACCATTGGGTGTCGCGGTCGAAATACAGGCCGCTATCGACGCTGAAGATCGGCACGCTACGATCCGGTGAATCCTCGAAATCTGTGATGCCTGCGAATGCCGGATCACGCCCCTTAGAGTCCAGATCCAGGTCGTACTGTGTGTAGGCATATTTCAGCGAAGGCTTGAGGAAGCCCCAGGACCAATTCAGCGGCAGGCTGACGCCTGGCTCGAGATGTATGCGCTCGCCTTCGGCGCGAGTCAGGCCACGTAGGCGATCGTCGTACCACTGCTCCGGATTGCCGTCTTCGTTGATGAAGTTGCCGTCGCGCAGGCTGCGCTGGAAGCTGACGAACTCGGTGTTGTAGGTGAAATTCAGGCCGCCCGGCTGGAAGGGCAGCCGTCCATCCAGGGTCAGCTGCGGCAGCCGCTCATACGGGGTGATGTCGGCGACGGTGGCGCGCTCGTAGGCATGCACGTTCAGCCGGGCGGTGTAGCTGTCGCCGCGGTAGGTAAGCGTGCCGCGCTGATCGAGGTGATCCGGCTGATCGATATCCAGGTTGGTGTTCAGGTCCTGGAAGTAGTACGGATCGCTGAGATCGGTGTAGTCCACTTCGGCGAGCCAGCGCGAGTCCAGCCCGGTACGGTTCTGCCAGCTGTACATCCAGCGCTGGTCTTCATACTCGGATTGCCGCTCGCGGTCGTCGTTGCTGTCATCCAGATAGGCCGCGCCGAATTGTCCCTCGCTGCTGCGCGTGAGGTAGCGGAACTCGCCTTCCATCAGCAGGCCGCGGTCGGTCATCAGGTGCGGATACAGGGTCGCGTCGAAGTTCGGCGCCAGGTTGAAGTAATAGGGCGTCTGCAGCGAAAAACCGGTATCACTGGACGAGCCGATGCTCGGCGCGAGAAAACCCGACTGGCGACGGTCGTCGATGGGGAAATGGATGTAGGGGGTGTAGAACACCGGAACATCCTTGACCCGTAGCGTGACGTTGGTGGCCGAGCCAAAGCCGGTGGCTGGGTTCAGCGTGACGTTGTTGCCTTGCAGGTGCCAGCTGTTTTCGCCGGGCTCGCAGCTGGTGTAAGTACCGTCCTTGAGGCGAATGATCGCGGTTTCTTCACGCTTGGCGTATTGCGCGCTGCCACGCACCTTGCCGGAGTGCACGACGTACTCGGCGTTTTCCACCTTGGCTTCGCCGCTGTCGAGGAAGATCTCGGCGCGGTCGCCGACCAGCAATGCGTCGCGGTCGCGGAAGCGGACATTGCCGGTCAGCTCGCCGCGATTTTCCAGCTGGTGCAGGCTGGCTTCGTCTGCCTCCACCTGAATGCTGCCCTGACGCAGCAGCACGTCACCGGCGAGGGTGGCGACTTCCTGTTCCTGCTCGTAGCGGGTGGCTTTGGCCGATACATAGGTCGGCGCTTCGCTCATCGGAGTGGTGTCGAACTTGCCGGGACGGTCGGGCTCGACATAGGTGCCGGTGCAATAAGGGCCGGTTTCGGCGAGCTGAGCCGGGGTCAGCTGCTCGCGCGGAACCCAGTCGAGATGGCTGTAATCGGCGCTGCGCGAGGCGAGGGCACGGCCCTTGCCTTCGGTGACCAGCTTGGTCGTCGCCGTTGGCGCTTGCACCTTGCTGCTCGTCGATTTGGCGGTGCTCGATGTGCTCACGGCGCTGCCGCTGTGTACCGGGCGCGGTGGCAGGGTCTGACTGGTTTCATTGGACGCGCAATTCCAGCCGCCGGAGGCGTCGGGCTGGCAAGCGAACTGTTCGGCTGCGAAGACAAAAGGTACAGCTACCGGTTGCAATGCAAGCAGACCGCCAGTAACCAGTAGAGGGAATTTTTTACGAAACGCGGGGTATTTGACTGCCATCTTGTTTTTTGGTCCGTGCTTGCGGCGAGCCATCGGCCGGCTGGGCCGCACGCCTCTCGATGGGCTGAGAGTCGGGTGGGAGCCGGCCATTGCTGGCCAACTCCCCCCTAAGAACCGTACGTGCGCCTTTCAGCGCATACGGCTCAAGCCTTTAACAAAGCCCCCGAGAGGGCCGGCTTACTCACTGTCAGGCCACGTATGTGGAGTTGTGTATGACAAATTGGGTGCAATAGTACCCGGTTATCCAGGGAGTCTCTACCACCTTGTGAGCGGTAGATAATGTGGTGGTCATGCCAACCTGTTTCCCTGGTAATCGGTTGATTGCACAGCAGACACAGTCCTTTTTGACTCTGGAACAGGCTGGCAACTTGAGTCCGGTACTTCAGCTTTTTCAGCATCCGCTCCGTCCGCAGTTTTTCGCCCATTTCTTCCATGGAGGGATCGAAGGGGTTGTACTCCCCGCTCACCTTCTTGTGTCGTTCGATTGGCGTACCCGCAAGCGAGTACAGCGCAATTTCCCGTGTTGCCCCACCTCCTTCCGTTACCGTGGTGGCGAACACCCAATTTCTGTCGCCAGTGGTGCTGAAATACCGCTTTTGCACCCATTCCAGCGATTTGTTCGGGTGCCGCCGTTTCGCCCAACGCCAGAGTTTGAGGAGCACTTTGCTGTCCATGCGGCTGTACGCCTGTTTGGCAACTACGGGCTGGTGATATAGCGCCCAGCCTCGCAGCATCGGGTTCAGCGCTCGGATTAGATCCTCCTGCCTTGCTGTTTTGCTGCTCTCGATAACTCCCTTGACCTTGCTGTAAAACGCCTTGACGTTCTTCTTGCTGGGCTTGATCAGGAGCTTCCCTTGATACTTGCGGAAGCTCCATCCCAGGAAGTCGAAGCCTTGGTCGATATGGACGATCTGCGTCTTCTCAGGTGACAACCGCAGCCCGCGTACCGCCAGGAACTGCTCTACCCAAGGTTTGACCTCGTTTTCCAGTACCTCCGGGGAGGTACCTGTAATCACAAAATCATCTGCGTATCGCACCACATTGACTTTCAGCTTCTTGGCCCTTGTCACGCTCAGGTGCTGCTTGAGCTGTGATTCCAGGCCATCGAGTGCCATGTTTGCCAAAGTTGGCGAGATGATCCCGCCTTGTGGCGTACCAGCGTCCGTTGCCTGTAGCTGGCCCTTGTGTACTACACCAGCCTTCAACCACTTCCTTAAAACCGCCTTGTCCGTCGGGACGTTGGCGATCAGCCAGTCATGGTTGATGTGGTCGAAGCATCCTTGTATATCCGCCTCCAATACCCATTGGGCCGAAGCCTTCTTGGATAGGCAGACGAACAACTGCCCCATTGCATCTGCCGTAGAGCGCTCGATCCTGAAGCCGTAGCTGTTCGGATCACCCGCGGTTTCCGAAATGGGCGCCAGCGCCAGCAGATACAGCGCCTGCATGGCCCTGTCGGTCATGGTCGGGATACCCAGAGGGCGCTCCTTCCCATTCGACTTCGGAATGAACACGCGCCGTAAAGGCCGTGGCTGATATCCGTGCCGCTTCAACCCTTGAGCCGCTTTCCATTTCGCGTGGGGTGTATCCCAGAGCACGCGGTCGACTCCCGCCGTGCGCTTGCCCTGGTTTTCAGTGACTCGTCGTACGGCCAAGTATCTGGCCGACTTCGAGCGGGTCAGCATCCTTTGCAGGGTTTTCACCTTGCGCCATCTGCCTTCCCGACAAGCCTTCGCAATCCGTATCTGCATTCCTCGGACATTCCGCTGCACACGACACCAGTCGATGTCGTGCCATTGCTGCGGGGTGTCGGAAAACGCAGACTCGGCCGGCTGGCTGAGTTCTTTCATGCTGCTTTCCTCTCAGGTAGAACCCGAGCGGAAACGCACTGCCCCCGTTCGGGAACAATGGTCCCGAACGGGGTTGATGATGGCTACGGCAAACCCTGGAGGGCTTGCGGGTGCTCCTAGCGCTTTCTATCCAGAGAAGAGCTGGCCTCGTTGCCGCGCACTTGGCGCTGCCACTCGGCTTTTACTTCCTGAATCGCACCCAGGAGCGGCGCGAAGTAGATGGCCGGAGCCTGCCTTGCGGCCGCGAGAATCTCACGAGCAAAAGCGTTCATCCGTTTTCTCCTTGCGTTTCCCCTATCCCGTGAAGGGATACGAGCCTGGTGGGCTTGCCACCTATTTGAGTGAGGTCAGTCAGACGTCATGCGACGAAAGACCATGCAGAAGTCTGCCCGGTTTCCCGTGGGGTGATGTTCGAACCCCTATCCGAACCATTACAGCCCGGCATTCGCTTTTTCTGCAATCCCATACCCGCACCGCCAACAGTTCGCCTTACGGCTCCCCTGCCACAAGGGCAGCAATACGGGCTTACCACGTTCCCTGCTTGTCACACGACTGGGTTAGGGCCTGCCTTTTCGCCGGAGGTCATGATGGCGACGTATCCCCACATCCCACGGAGATAACCGACCTCGTACCTTTTGGTTCATGCCTGACAGCAGCTTGGGCATGGTTATCCTTACGACGTTTATCAGCAGTTCACTTGTGTTGCCCATACCAGCCAGCCTAGCGCCTCAACCCGGTACTGCTCCGAGCATCTGCAACACTGCCTCGCAGCGAGTGCGCACCCATAATGGGGGCTACATTGTCGGGAAAGCTTCATACCCCACCGTTACCAGTGACGCATGTTTCCCTAGGCTACCGTTGGTCGCACAACGAGTCCGCTACCATCCCGTGCCGGCGATGGTTGGACAATGACAAGCAGAGCTTTCGCTCTGTGCTTAGGACAAGTACCTCTGGTGTCTCTCGACAAGGGTGATGGCCAACAAGCCATTGCCAGAGGTGACTTCTCGCCCTGAGGCGAGAATGTCGCCTCAGGGCTATGGAGTGTTTGAGCAAGCCGGCGGTTACCGGATTGTCTTTTCGATGGGCTTCGATCGAACTCGCCGGACGGCAAATTCGAGACGCTCCTTTCCCTGCACGGGGAATTCGCATCCCCGCATGCGGGTCTTTATAAGCCTGAATGAGGCCAGATACTTGTGCTGTTTCGTAGATTTAAACCCTATATTTCAAAGGCTTAGGTTCTGCTGGCACAGCTGCCTACCAAGCACAACACGAACCATGCCGTGTCGCACAAGATGCAGGATAATAAAGCATGACCCGCCTATCGGCTAGCGCCGTGGAGACCCCCTGGATGCCGCATCAAGATCAACGTCTGCTGGACCTTAGCGCCTGGCTGGAACAGCAATTACCCGAAATCTTCGCCCGTTGCGGCTGGGGCGAAGTGCCGGCGGCGCAGCTCACTGCGGCCAGCAGCGATGCCAGCTTCCGCCGTTACTTCCGCTGGCAGGGTGGCGAGCGCAGCCTGATCGTGATGGACGCACCGCCGCCCCAGGAAGACTGCCGACCCTTCGTCAAGGTCGCGCAGATGCTGGATCAAGCCGGCGTCCATGTGCCGCAGATACTGGCGTCCGATCTTGAGCGCGGCTTCCTGCTGCTGACCGATCTGGGCCGCCAGACCTATCTGGATGTCATCGATCAGAGCAATGCCGAACAGCTGTTCGAAGACGCCGTGGAGGCCTTGCTGAAGTTCCAGCTGCATCCGGTGACCCAGCCGATGCCGGCATACGACGAGGCGCTGCTGCGCCGTGAACTGCAGCTGTTCCCCGAGTGGTATGTGCAGCGCCATCTCGGCCATACGTTAACTGAAGCGCAGCAGGCTGCGTGGGAGCGTATCTGTCGGCAACTGATCGACTCGGCGCTGGCGCAGCCACGGGTGCTGGTGCATCGCGACTACATGCCGCGCAATCTGATGATCAGCGAGCCCAACCCTGGTGTACTGGATTTTCAGGACGCGGTGCTCGGCCCGGTCAGCTACGACATCACCTCGCTGTTCAAGGATGCCTTTCTCAGCTGGCCCGAAGCGCAGGTGCGGGCCTGGCTCGAAGGCTACTGGCACAAGGCGCGCGCTGCTGGCGTATCGCTGCCCGAATCGCTCGACGAGTTCCTGCGTGCCAGTGACCTGATGGGACTGCAGCGCCACCTCAAGGTGATCGGCATTTTCGCGCGCATCTGCCATCGCGACGGCAAGCCGCGATACCTGGCCGACGTGCCGCGCTTCTTTGCCTATATCGAGGCCGTGTTGGCGCGCAGACCGGAACTGGGCGAGTTGCAGCAACTGCTGGCAGAGCTGCCGCAGGCGCCGCACGCATGAAGGCGATGATTCTGGCCGCCGGCAAGGGCGAGCGGCTGCGCCCGCTGACGCTGCACACGCCGAAGCCGCTGGTTCGCGCCGCCGGCGTGCCGCTGATCGAGTACCACGTTCGTGCGCTGGCCGCCGCGGGTTTCGAGGAACTGGTGATCAACCACGCCTGGCTCGGCCAGCAGATCGAAGACTATCTGGGCGACGGCAGTCTTTTCGGCGTGGCTATCCGCTATTCGCCCGAGGGCGAGCCGCTGGAGACCGGCGGCGGCATTCATCGGGCCTTGGGGCTGCTCGGCGATGAGCCGTTCCTGGTGGTCAACGGCGATATCTGGACCGACTACGATTTCGCCCGGCTGAGACGGCCGCTTCACGGGCTCGCGCATCTGGTGCTGGTGAACAATCCGCCGCACCACCCCCAGGGCGATTTCAGCCTGGGCGAATCGGCCGTCACGGAGCCCGAGGTCGATGGTGACGCGCTGACCTACAGTGGCATTTCCGTTTTGCATCCTGCGCTGTTCGAAGGCTGCCAGCCGGGTGCGTTCAAGCTGGCGCCGTTGTTGCGCCGCGCCATGGCAGATGGGCAGGTGTCCGGCGAGTGCTTTGGCGGGGCCTGGATCGACGTGGGTACCCATGAGCGCCTGGCGGAAGTCGAGCAACTACTGGAGGCGCGACGCTGACATGTTCTGGCCCATCACGCTGTTGGGGCTGCTGATCGGCTGGTTGCTGGCCAGCATTCCGGGGGCTTTGCTCGGCGGTCTGCTGGGTCAGGTGCTCGATCGTCGTCTGGGGCTCGATTCCTGGGCCAGCCTGCGTGCGCGCCTGGCCGGCAAGCCGGTGCTGCAAGGCCGGGATTTGCTGTTCTTCCTGTTGGGGCGTCTGGCCAAGAGTGGCGGTCGCGTGAGCCCGGCGCATATCCAGGCCGCACGTGACGAGATGCGCCGGCAGGGGCTCGATGCCGCCGCGCAGCAGCAGGCCATCGCCGCCTTCAACCGCGGCAAGTCGAGTGGTGACGGCCTGCGCGATACCCTGCAACGGCTGCGCAGCCAGCGCGAGGAAAGCCGCCGCCTGATCCAGGCCTGCTGGCGCATGGCACGTGCGCAGGGAAGCATGGGCGCACGCGAGCACGAGCTGGTGCTGCTCTGGGGCAAGTGGCTGGGTTGGAATGCCGCCGAGGTGGCCGCGCTCGATCCGGGCGCGACCCGACGCAAGGAGGCGCCGGCCGGGCGGGGTGGTGCTTACGAGCAGGCCATGCAGCTGCTGGGTGTGCGTCCGGATACCGACCCGCAGCTGATCAAGCGCGCTTATCGGCGCCTGCTGAGCAAGCACCATCCGGACAAGCAGGCGGGGGCTGGTGCGAATGCCGCCCAGGTGCGCGACGCCACCGAGCGCACCCGCGAGCTGCACAGTGCCTACGCATTGATTCGCGAGCGCCGCGGCTTTCGCTGAGCGGGCGTCACTGTGGCGGCTTGCGCTCCAGCCAGCCCCGCACGCGACGCACCAGTTGTTCCTGGTCGGTATTGCGGTCACCGGTCAGGCCTGGCAGTGCGACCAGGCGGTAGTCCGGGTGCCCAGCACGGCGCGCTGCATTGCGCCGCTGCAGTGCCTGCTGATTTGCGGCTGCTCGGGTGCCCGTATAGAAGTCGCCGATGGCGGCGGGTAGCGTTGCGAGATAGCTCTCCAGCGGCTGTTCCGCCTGCAACGGTGCGCGTGGATCGATCACCACCAGTTGCGCGACATCCTTTGGCTGAAGCTGTGCCAGGTACTGGCTCGCCCAGTAGGCGCCGGTGCCATGGCCGATCAGAACAATCGTCGACGCCTGCAGTGAGCGCGCATGCTCGATGGCAGCATCCAGGCGCGCCAGCATGCGCTCGGCATGAGTTGGGGGCGGCGTGTCCTGCTCGGCTTGTGGCGGCGTCGATTCGTCGTTGTCCGTGGCTGCCGTCTGCTCAGGCAGGTAGCCCGCCGAAGTGGTTTGCGCCGCGGCCGGCTGGGTATCGGTGGCGTCAGGCTCAGGGTTTTCTTCCGTTTCGGGCTTCTCTTCCGCAGCCGGGGCTTCTGGCGTTGGCGGGCGCGGGCCAGGGCTAAGCGCCGGATCAGCGGGTGTCAGGCTGAGGGTATGCCAGCCATGTTCGGGAAGGCCGCGCCGTAGCGGGCCGATTGCGCGTGGCCAATCGGCGGTTTCGCCTTCGCTCGGCATAATGACGAGCACGCCGCGGGCCTTCGCAGTATTGGCCGGGTGCCAGAGTGCGAGGAATTTGTCCTCGTCGCCGAGCTGCAGCTGGGCGGCGGCCTCGAGCTGTCGTTGCAGCCCTGCGGCCAGCGCCTCGCTACGAGTTTGTGGCGATGGTCGTGGCGTTGCTGCTGGCTCCTCCGCCGGTGCTTCCTGAGGCGCCTCCGGTTCCTGCGCCGCTGCGATGTACGGCACGCCGCCGCCAAGCGCGACGCCGAACAAAAGCACGAAAGCAGACAAGCGACGCATGGATTGTCTCCGCTATGGATGCCGGTACCACGCTGGCGCCGGCAGGGGTTATGCATTACAACAGCGTGTCGGCACGCCCATCAATCGCGTGAATATATGCTCGCCTCAACCCTGCGTTTCCTTCTCCTCATTAGCTTCATGCTGCCTTTAGCGGCCAGTGCCGTGACGCTCGACGACGACAGCCGTGCCTGGCTGGAGCAGCATCCGGAGTGGCGTGTCGGGGGGGTGATGGGCGCGCCCTATGCCGAGTATGACCAGCGCCAGCGGCGCCTGTCAGGCTTTCATGTGCAGCTGATGGAGCATCTGGCGGACGATCTCGGCGTTCGCCTGCACTGGCGCCGCTTCAATGACGAGGCCGCGCTGGAGAAGGCCGCTCGGGAGGGCTTGATCGATGTGGCCCCCGGCTTACGGCAGACGCCGGCAGGCTTGCGGCTGTGGCGATATAGCGATCCCTTTCTGCGTATCCCGCGCCTGCTCGTCGGTGATCGTGGCGGCCCGCGTGCAATCGATCTTGAATATCTGCACCCGAGCGAGCTGGTCTCCGCCGTCGGGCCGGGGCCGATCACCGAGTTCCTCGCCAGCAACTATCCCAATATCACCGTGCTGACCGCGACCAGCCAGGGCGATGCGCTGCGCCAGGTACTGGAAGCCAAGGCAAGCTATGCCGTCATTGACGAGCCGGTGTTCGGCCGCCTTTCGCAGCAGGTGGAGTACGACTCGCTGGCGGTGGTGGGTGATCTGGGCAACCCGCAGCTTCTGCGTATCGCCTCGCGGCGTGACAGCCCGGAACTTGCCGCCGTGCTCGAGGCGGCGATACGGCAATTTCCGGCGCGGGAATTCAGTCAGCTGCAGGAACAGTGGCTCAAGACCCGCAGCATCGACCTCGGTCGCGAGGTCAGCTACTGGCGCAGTCTCAGTCTTTTGCTCGGCGTGTTGTTGCTGGCCTGCCTGCTGATGCTGGCCTGGCAGCGGCATCAGCATGGCCTGCTGGAAAGCCGGCTGAAGACCGCCCGGCGCGATATCGAGCTGCGCGAGGCGGCCGAAGAAGCGCAGCGTTTGACGCAGTTTTGTCTGGATCACAGCACCGTCGGCATCCTCTGGCTCAACTGGGACAGCCGCGTGCGTTACGCCAACCAGGCCGCCGAGGTGCTGCTCGGGCATTCCTCCGGCGGGCTGCTGGATCACCCGCTGGAAACCTTCGACCCGGCGCTGGGCATGGATGCCTGGCTCGCGCGCTGGCGCGCTGCCCGCACGGGCGAGGATGATCGCCAGGTACACGAATGCGAATGGCTGCGCGCTGACGGCCAGCGCTTTCCGGCGGCCGTCACCTACAGTTTTCTGCGCTTCGGCAGCCGTGAATATCTGGTGGTGTTTCTCGCCGACATTACCGAGCGCCGTCGCGCCAGCGCCCAGCTGCAGGAGAGCGAGGCGCGGCTCAAGGCAATGGCCGGCAACGTGCCCGGGCTGGTGTTCCGCCTGGAGCGGGACGGGCCGCAGGAACCGGTGCGAGTGGCCTATATCAGCGAAGCCAGTCAGCGCCTGGTGGGCTATTCCGCCGAGCGCTTGCTGCAGCCGGGACTTGGCATCCGCAGCCTGGTGCACGCCGATGACGAGGCAGGCTACTGGGCCAGCCAGCAGCTGGCATTGGAGAAAAGCCAGGACTGGCGCTGGCAGGGGCGCATTCTCAATCGCGACGGCGAAGTGCGTTGGGCGGATATCCGCGCCTCCGTGCGCGGCCAGCCGGATGGCCGCCAGGTATGGGACGGCATCGTCTGGGATATCACCGACAACAAGCGCATCGAGCTGGAGCTGGATGCCTCGCGCGCCCAGTTGCGCGAGCTGGCCGCGCACCTGGAGACCGTGCGCGAGGAGGAGAAGGCGCATATCGCCCGCGAAGTGCACGACGAGCTGGGCCAGGTGCTGACCGTACTCAAGCTGGAAACCTCGATGTGCGAGCTGGGCTTCGCCGACCTCGACCCGGCCCTGGCGCAGCGGCTGGAGAGCATGAAGCGGCTGATCGCCCAGCTGTTCCAGCGGGTGCGCGATGTCGCTACCGCGCTGCGCCGCGCTGCCCCCGCCGATTCTCGATGCCGGCATCGCCTCGGCCGTGGAATGGCAGGCGCGGCGCTTCGAGGAGCGCAGCGGCGTGGCTTGTCTGGTCGAAGTGCCGGAATGCCCGCCGTTGCTGGGTAACGCGAAAGCCATCGGCCTGTTCCGCATTCTTCAGGAGTCGCTGACCAACGTGATGCGTCACGCCCAGGCGCAGACGGTCAGCGTGCAGTTACTGCTCGAAGGCAACATGCTCTGTCTGCGCGTCAGCGACGATGGTTGCGGTTTTCCTGTGGCCGCGCGCGGCGCCGGCAGTTCGTTCGGCCTGGTCGGTATGCGCGAGCGGGTGCAGATGCTCGGCGGGCAACTGATAATCGACAGCCAGCCCGGCGAGGGCACCACCATCACGGCGCGGGTTCCACTGGACCCGCTGCCGCTTCCATCAGCCGCAAGCACTGGAGCATTGCCGACATGATCAGGGTCATGGTCGCCGAAGATCACGCCATCGTCCGCGAGGGCATCAAGCAGCTGATCGGCATGGCGCGTGACATGCAGGTGGTCGGCGAGGCTGCCAATGGCCAGCAGTTGCTCGACCAGTTGCGCCAGATCAGTTGCGATGTGGTCCTGCTGGACATCTCCATGCCCGGCGTCAACGGCCTCGAGGCGATTCCACGGATTCGCGCGCTGAACCAGCCGCCGGCGGTACTGGTGCTGTCGATGCACGACGAAGCGCAGATGGCGGCGCGGGCGCTGAAGATCGGCGCTGCCGGCTACGCGACCAAGGACAGCGAGCCGGCGCTGCTGCTCACCGCTCTGCGCAAGGTCGCCGGTGGCGGGCGCTACATCGACCCGGCGCTGGCTGATCGCATGGTCTTCGAGGTCGGCCTGACCGATTCGCGTCCACCCCATGCGCTGCTTTCCGAACGCGAATACTCGGTGTTCGAACGGCTGGTGCAGGGCGACTCTGTAAACGACATCGCCGGCAAGCTGGCGCTCAGCAGCAAGACCATCAGCACCCACAAGGCCCGCCTGATGCAGAAGCTGGCGGCGCATTCGGTGGCCGATCTGGTGCGCTACGCCATGGAACACAAGCTGGTCTGAGCACCAGCCACCGACCCGCCGTGTAGGGCGTTCCCTACACGCGACTCTCCCTCACGCCTAGGCCAATCGCTCCGCTGTACCGATTTTTCCACCGCCGCTGCGCTTCTACGCTGTGACCACGGTTCAACGGTTACGCAGGTGCAGCAGCATGGTCGAGTCAACGGCGAACGATATCCTGGTGAGCTTTCGCGGCATCCAGAAGAGCTATGACGGTGAGTCGCTGATCGTCAGGGATCTCAATCTGGACATCCGCCGCGGCGAGTTCCTCACCCTGCTCGGGCCGTCTGGCTCGGGCAAAACCACCAGTCTGATGATGCTGGCTGGCTTCGAAACGCCCACGGCGGGAGAAATTCTCCTCGATGGCCGGGCGATCAACAACGTGCCACCGCACAAGCGCGACATGGGCATGGTGTTCCAGAACTACGCGCTGTTTCCGCACATGACCGTGTCGGAGAACCTGGCGTTTCCGCTCAGCGTCCGCGGCATGGCCAAGCCTGATATCAAGGAGCGGGTCAAGCGCGCCCTGGCGATGGTCCAGCTGGAGGGCTTTCGCAACCGCTATCCGGCGCAGCTCTCCGGCGGCCAGCAACAGCGCGTGGCGCTCGCCCGCGCGCTGGTGTTCGAGCCGCAGCTGGTGCTGATGGACGAACCGCTGGGCGCGCTGGACAAGCAGCTGCGCGAGCAGATGCAGATGGAGATCAAGCACCTGCACGAGCGCCTCGGCGTCACCGTGGTGTACGTCACCCACGACCAGGGTGAGGCGCTGACCATGTCCGATCGGGTGGCGGTGTTCCATCAGGGCCAGATCCAGCAGATCGAAGACCCGCGCACCCTGTACGAAAAGCCGTTGAACACCTTCGTCGCCAACTTTCTCGGCGAAAACAACCGCCTGCCTGCGCACCTGCTGGAGCGGCGTGGCGAGAGCTGCACGGTCAAGCTCGGTCGCGGCGAAACCGTCGAGGCGCTGGCGGTCAATGTCGGTGCGACGGGGTCGCCGGTCAGCCTGTCGATCCGCCCGGAGCGGGTGCTGCTCAACGGCGCCAGTGCCAACTGCCCGAACCGTTTCACCGGGCGCGTTGCCGAGTTCATCTACCTCGGCGACCACATCCGCATCCGTCTCGAGGTATGCGGGGTCAACGACTTCTTCGTCAAACAGCCGATCGCCGAGTTCGACAGCGCCCTGCGGGTCGGTGACGTGGTGCCGATCGGCTGGCATGTCGAGCACGTTCGTGCGCTCGACCCGCTGCAGGCGCCTGAGGCGATGCCTGGAAAAACCCACACAACTGCATCAAGGAGCGAACTGGTATGAGCAACTACCTGAAACTGTCCGCGCTGGCGCTCGGACTCGTCTGTGCCGGGTACGCCGCTGCCGAAAACCTCACCGCGGTGAGCTTTGGCGGCGCCAACAAGCAGGCCCACGTCAAGGCCTTCTACGAGCCGTGGGACGCGGCGGGGCACGGGCGCATCATCGCCGGCGAGTACAACGGCGAAATGGCCAAGGTCAAGGCAATGGTCGACACCAACAGCGTGTCGTGGAACCTGGTGGAAGTGGAGTCGCCGGAACTGTCCCGCGGCTGCGACGAAGGGCTGTTCGAGGAACTCGACCCGGGCATCGTCGGCAATCCGGACGATTTCGTCGAAGGCGCGATTCAGCCCTGCGGCGTTGGTTTCTTCGTCTGGTCGACGGTGCTGGCCTACAACGCCGACAAGCTGAAAAGCGCGCCGGCCAGCTGGGCGGATTTCTGGGATACCGAGAAATTCCCCGGCAAGCGCGGCCTGCGCAAGGGCGCCAAGTACACCCTCGAATTCGCGCTGATGGCCGACGGCGTGCCGGTCAAGGACGTCTACAAGGTGCTGGCCACCAAGGACGGTCAGAACCGCGCCTTCAGAAAGCTCGATCAGCTCAAACCGCACATTCAGTGGTGGGAAGCCGGCGCGCAGCCGCCACAGTTCCTCGCCTCCGGCGACGTGGTAATGAGCAGCGCCTACAACGGCCGCATCGCAGCCGTGCAGAACGAGAGCAACCTGCAGATCGTCTGGAGCGGCGGTATCTATGACTTCGACTCCTGGGCCATCCCCAAGGGCGCGAAGAGTCAGGAGCAGGCACGCAAATTCATCGCCTTCACGGTCGAGCCGCAGCAGCAGAAGGCTTATTCCGAGAACATCGCCTACGGCCCGGCGAACACCCAGGCCGTGTCGTTGCTGGATGAAAAGCGCCTGGCGCAGATGCCCACCGCACCGGAAAACATCGCCGACCAGGTGGCGATGGACGTGACCTTCTGGGCCGACTACGGCGAGCAGCTCGAACAGCGCTTCAACGCCTGGGCGGCACGCTGACCTGAGCGCCCCGCCGCATTGGCGGGGCCGGTCCCAGCTATCGGAACGAATCGCGGAGTCTTCATGGCCACAGCAATATCCCTGCCGGCGAACGAGATCGCCGAGCCCAATCTGAAACAGCGACTGGCACGGGCCGAACGGGTGAACAAGCTCAAGTCGCAGGCGCTGATCCTGCCGCTGCTGCTGTTCGTGCTGCTGACCTTTCTGGTCCCCATCGCCTCGCTGCTCTGGCGCAGCGTCGAGAACCCCGAGGTGGTGAACACGCTGCCACGCACGCTGGCGGCGCTGGCCGAATGGGATGGTCGTGGGCTGCCAGCGGATCCGGCCTATCAGGCGCTGGCCGAGGATCTGTATCAGGCGCGCCGTGAACAGAGCCTGGGCGATCTGTCCAAACGGTTGAACATGGAGCTGGCGGGCTATCGCAGCCTGCTGACCAAGACTGCGCGGGCGATGCCGTTTCGCGAGACACCGGCCTCTTATCAGGAGGCACTGGAAGCCCTCGACGAGCGCTGGGGCGATCCGGCGTTCTGGCAGGTGATCCAGCGCAACGACAGTGCGGTGACCGGCTACTACCTGCTGGCGGCGCTGGATCACCGTATCGACGAGCTGGGCGAGCTGGCCAAGGTCTCGCCGGATCAGGCGGTGTATCTGGATATCTTCGCCCGCACCTTCTGGATGGGCCTGGTGATCACCTCGATCTGCCTGCTGCTGGCCTACCCGCTGGCGTATCTCCTGGCCAACCTGCCGGCGCGGCAGAGCAACCTGCTGATGATCCTGGTGCTGCTGCCATTCTGGACCTCGATTCTGGTGCGTGTGGCGGCGTGGATCGTGCTGCTGCAGTCCGGCGGCCTCATTAATGGTGCGTTGCTGAAGATGGGTCTGATCGACGAGCCGCTGCAGCTGGTGTTCAACCGCACCGGCGTCTACATCGCCATGGTGCACATCCTGCTGCCGTTCATGATCCTGCCGATTTACAGCGTGATGAAGAACATCTCGCCGAGCTACATGCGCGCCGCGGTGTCGCTGGGCTGTCATCCGTTCGCCAGCTTCTGGCGGGTGTACTTTCCGCAGACGCTGGCCGGTGTCGGTGCCGGCTGCCTGTTGGTGCTCATCATCTCCATCGGCTACTACATCACCCCGGCGTTGCTCGGCAGCCCGAACGACCAGATGGTCAGCTACTTCGTCGCCTTCTACACCAACACCACTATCAACTGGGGCATGGCCACGGCGCTGGGCGGCCTGCTGCTGCTCGCCACCATGCTGCTGTACGTCATCTACAGCTGGCTGGTCGGTGCCAGCCGCCTGCGGCTGGGTTGAGATGACGCACGTCGCGGCGCGGCCGCCTTTTCAGAGTCTTCATGCCGGGCAGGAGAACCTTTCATGCTGAGCCCCTATATGTCACCCGTCGAACGGGCCTGGTACTACGCGCTGCGCATTCTCTGCGCCCTGGTGCTGCTGTTTCTGATTGTGCCGGTGCTGGTCATCGTGCCGCTGTCGTTCAATTCCGGCTCGTTCCTCGTCTATCCCTTGCAGGGCTTTTCCATGCGTTGGTACGAGGCGCTGTTCAGCTCGGCCGACTGGATGCGCTCGCTGAAGAACAGCATGCTCATCGCGCCCGCCGCGACCTTTCTCGCTGTGGTGCTCGGCACCCTGGCGGCGGTCGGCCTGACCCGCGCGGAATTTCGCGGCAAGGCGCTGCTGATGACCATACTGATCTCGCCGATGGTGGTGCCGGTGGTGATCATCGGTGTGGCCAGCTATCTGTTCTTCGCACCGCTGGGCATGGGCAACAGCTACCTGTCGCTGATCTTGGTGCACGCGGTGCTCGGCGTGCCCTTCGTGATCATCACGGTCTCCGCGACGCTGCAGGGCTTCAACTACAACCTGGTGCGTGCTGCGGCCAGCCTCGGCGCATCACCGCTGACCGCGTTCTTCCGCGTGACACTGCCGCTGATCGCGCCGGGGGTAATTTCCGGCGCGCTGTTCGCCTTCGCCACCTCGTTCGATGAAGTGGTGGTGACGCTGTTTCTCGCCGGACCGGAGCAGATCACCCTGCCGCGGCAGATGTTCAGCGGTATACGGGAGAACCTCAGCCCGACCATTGCCGCCGCGGCGACTCTGCTGATCGGCTTTTCCATCGCCCTGCTGCTGACTCTGGAGTGGCTGCGTGGCCGCGCCGAGAAGCTGCGCACTCAACAACCTGCCTGACGGAATACGCACATGACTCTGCAACTTGGGCAACCCGATCTGTTGCGCCAAACCGCCTATCTCAACGGTGAGTGGTGCGAGGCCGACAGTGGCGCGCGCACTGAAATCTTCAACCCGGCCACCGGCGAGCTGATCGGCGCCGTGCCGAACATGAGCCGCGGCGAAACCCGCGGCGCCATCGAAGCCGCGCAGGCAGCCCAACCGGCCTGGCGCGCGCTGACCGCCAAGGAGCGCGCGGCGCGCCTGCGGCGCTGGTACGAGTTGATGCTGGAGAATCAGGAAGACCTGGCGCGCATCATGACCGCCGAACAGGGCAAGCCGTTGGCCGAGGCGCGGGGCGAGGTGGCCTACGCCGCATCCTTTCTCGAGTGGTTCGCCGAGGAGAGCAAGCGCCTCTACGGCGACGTGATTCCTGCCCATGCCGGCGACAAGCGCATTCTCGTGCAGAAGGAGCCGGTCGGCGTCACCGCGGCGATCACGCCGTGGAATTTCCCCAGCGCCATGATCACCCGCAAGGCCGGCCCGGCGCTGGCCGCCGGCTGTGCCATGGTGCTCAAGCCAGCGCCGCAGACACCGTTCTCGGCACTGGCGCTGGCCGCGCTGGCTGAGCGTGCGGGCATTCCGGCGGGACTGTTCAGCGTGATCACCGCCGATGCCGCCACGTCCCGTGAGGTGGGTGCCGAACTCTGTGAGAACCCTATCGTGCGCAAGCTCTCGTTCACCGGCTCGACGGCGGTGGGCATCAAGCTGATGCAGCAGTGCGCGCCGACGCTGAAGAAGCTCTCGCTGGAGCTGGGCGGCAACGCACCCTTTATCGTCTTCGACGACGCCGATCTGGATGCGGCGGTCGAGGGCGCGATGATCTCCAAGTATCGCAACGCCGGGCAGACCTGCGTCTGTGCCAACCGCATCTACGTACAGGACGGCATCTACGACGCCTTCGTCGCCAAGCTTGCCGCTGCGGTGGCGCGGCTGAAGGTCGGCAACGGTGCGGAGGAGGGCGTCACCACCGGTCCGCTGATCGATGCCGCGGCCGTAGCCAAGGTTCAGCGCCATCTGCAGGACGCCCTCGACAAGGGCGCCACCCTGCTGGCCGGCGGCAAACCCCATGCACTGGGCGGCAACTACTTCGAGCCGACGCTGGTGGGCGGCGTCACGTCCGAGATGGCCGTGGCGCGAGAAGAAACCTTCGGTCCGCTGGCGCCGCTTTTCCGCTTCAGCGACGAGGCCGAGGTGATCCGTCAGGCCAATGACACCGAGTTCGGCCTCGCCGCCTATTTCTACGCCCGCGACCTGAGCCGGGTGTTCCGTGTCGCCGAGGCGCTGGAGTACGGCATGGTCGGCATCAACACCGGAGTGATCTCTACCGAGGTAGCGCCGTTCGGCGGCATGAAGGCCTCCGGCCTTGGCCGTGAAGGCTCGAAGTACGGCCTGGATGAATACGTCGAAATCAAATACCTGTGCCTGGGCGGTATCTGACGCCAGCGGCCTAAACAGGCGTGCAAAATAATGCACGGAGTTTTACTGTAATCCGAACGCTTTGGATGGCGCGGCAGTCGATCATCGTATGCTGCCGCGCCCGCTTCCTGGCGTTCTTTCCGACCCGTGCCGACGATGAGCGGCTACCGAGGAGCTTATGAGCAAGACCAACGAATCCCTTATGCAACGCCGTGTCGCCGCCGTTCCCCGTGGCGTCGGCCAGATCCACCCGATCTTTGCCGACCACGCGAAGAACAGCAGCGTGGTGGATGTGGAGGGCCGCGAGTTCATCGATTTCGCCGGCGGCATCGCCGTGCTGAATACCGGCCACCTGCATCCGAAGATCGTCAAGGCGGTGGAAGACCAGCTGCACAAGCTCACCCACACCTGCTTCCAGGTGTTGGCCTACGAGCCGTACGTCGAGCTGTGCGAGAAGATCAACGCGCGGGTGCCGGGTGATTTCGCCAAGAAGACCCTGCTGGTCACCACCGGCTCCGAGGCCGTGGAGAACGCGGTGAAGATCGCCCGCGCCGCCACCGGCCGTGCCGGCGTGATTGCATTCACCGGCGCCTATCACGGCCGCACCATGATGACCCTCGGCCTGACCGGCAAGGTCGCCCCGTACTCCGCCGGCATGGGCCTGATGCCGGGCGGGATCTTCCGTGCGCAGTATCCCTGCGCGATCCATGGTGTCAGCGTCGATGACTCGATCGCGAGCATCGAGCGCATCTTCAAGAACGATGCCGAGCCGCGCGACATCGCCGCGATCATCGTCGAACCGGTGCAGGGCGAGGGCGGCTTTAATGTCGCGCCGAAGGATTTCATGGCCCGCCTGCGCGCGCTCTGCGACGAGCACGGCATCCTGCTGATCGCCGACGAGGTGCAGACCGGCGCCGGGCGCACCGGCACCTTCTTCGCCATGGAGCAGATGGGCGTGGTTGCCGACCTGACCACCTTTGCCAAGTCGGTCGGCGGGGGCTTCCCGATCGCCGGCGTGTGCGGCAGGGCCGAGATCATGGATGCCATCGCGCCCGGCGGGCTGGGCGGCACCTATGCCGGCAACCCGCTGTCCTGCGCGGCGGCGCTGGCGGTCATGGAAATCTTCGAGGAGGAGCATCTGCTCGACCGCTGCAAGGCGGTGGCGGAGAAGCTCACCGCCGGCCTCAAGGCGATCCAGGCCAAGCACAAGGAGATCGGCGAGGTGCGCGGCCTCGGCGCGATGATCGCCATCGAGCTGTTCGAGGAGGGCGACCTGGCGCGACCGGCTGCGGCGCTGACGTCGCAGATCGTCGCTCGGGCGCGGGAGAAGGGCTTGATCCTGCTGTCCTGCGGTACCTACTACAACGTGCTGCGCGTGCTGGTGCCGCTGACTGCCGAAGACGAACTGCTCGACCGTGGCCTGGCCATTATCGGTGAGTGCTTCGATGAGCTGACCTGATCCAACGGCGGGCTCGCCGGCATCCGCAATGGATGTCAGGCGCGCCGCAACCCTGACCCCTCGGGTACAATGCGCGGCATCTTGCCGTGCTACCCGAGGTCGTCATGCAGCCGTTCGCCATCGCCCCTTCGATTCTTTCCGCCAACTTCGCCCGTCTGGGTGAGGAAGTGGACAACGTGCTGGCCGCCGGCGCCGACATCGTCCATTTCGACGTGATGGACAACCACTACGTACCCAACCTGACCATCGGCCCCATGGTCTGCTCCGCGCTGCGCAAGCATGGCGTCACCGCGCCCATCGACGTACACCTGATGGTCAAGCCGGTGGATCGCATGATCGGCGACTTCCTCGAAGCCGGTGCCAGCTACATCACCTTTCACCCGGAAGCCTCCGAGCACATCGATCGATCGCTGCAGCTGATCAAGGACGGCGGCGCCAAGGCCGGTCTGGTGTTCAACCCGGCCACGCCGCTGGACGTGCTCAAGTACGTCATGGACAAGGTCGACATGGTCCTGCTGATGAGCGTCAACCCCGGTTTCGGCGGGCAGAAGTTCATTCCCAATACCCTCGACAAGCTGCGCGAAGCGCGTGCGCTGATCGATGCCAGCGGCCGCGAGATTCGCCTGGAGATCGACGGCGGTGTGAATCCGAAGAACATCCGCGAAATCGCTGCGGCGGGCGCCGATACCTTCGTTGCCGGCTCGGCGATCTTCAACCAGCCGGATTACAAAGCCGTGATCGACCAGATGCGCGCCGAGCTGGCGCTGGCCCGGCCATGACTCGCCTGGAGCAACTGTTCGACGGCAAATTGCCACGGCTGGTGATGTTCGACCTGGACGGCACCCTGATGGATTCGGCACCGGACCTGGCCGCCGCAGTGGACAAGATGCTGATGCTGCTTGGTCGCGAGCCCGCCGGCATCGAGCGGGTACGCGACTGGGTCGGCAATGGCTCGCGCGTGCTGGTGCGTCGCGCATTGGCCGGTAAGCTGGAGCATGAAGCGATAAGCGACGAGTTGGCCGACGAGGCGCTGGCGCTGTTCATGCAGGCGTACGCCGGCGGCCACGAGCTGACGGCTGTCTATCCGGGCGTTCGTGAATGCCTGGACTGGCTGCGCGAGCGTGGGGTGAAGCTCGCAATCATCACCAACAAACCGGCGCAGTTCATCGAACCGCTGCTGGAGGAGAAGGGGCTGGCCGGTTACTTCAAGTGGCTGGTCGGCGGCGATACCTTGCCGCAGCAGAAGCCCGATCCGGCGGCGCTGGTCTGGGTGATGGACAAGGCGGGCGTTGCGCCCGGCGAATCGCTGTTCGTGGGTGATTCGCGCAATGACGTGCGGGCTGCTAAGGCTGCGGCAGTCCCATGTGTCGCGCTTACCTACGGCTACAACCACGGCGAGCCCATCGCGGATGAGCAGCCGGCTTTGGTGCTCGACGACCTGCGTGAGCTGGTTGCTTCGGCTCCGGGGCTGCGCTAGTGTGGCCGGACTCTTTTTGACCCACCGAAGAGATCAGCTCGTGGTGCTCACCCGCAGACAATGGATGAAAGTCATCAAGGCTCTGGCCCGTTGGCGCTGGCGCGCCTGACTTTCCCTGCCGGCCAGGCCGGCGCGTTTGCCGTTGTTCGTTCGAACCCTCCTCAGACCACGAGGCTGACATGACCCGCGAAGAATTCCTGCGTTTGGCCGCCGAAGGCCATAACCGCATCCCCCTGTCATTCGAGACCCTTGCCGACTTCGACACGCCGCTGTCGCTGTACCTGAAACTGGCCGATGCGCCGAACTCCTATCTGCTTGAATCCGTTCAGGGCGGCGAGAAGTGGGGGCGTTACTCAATCATCGGTCTGCCGTGCCGCACCGTGCTGCGCGTGCGGGATCACCGTATCAGCGTGACCACCGATGGCATCGAGACCGAGGCCTGTGAGGTCGAGGATCCGCTGGCCTTCGTCGAATCCTTCCAGCAGCGCTACCGCGTCGCGCCGGTCGAAGGCCTGCCGCGCTTCAACGGCGGGCTGGTCGGCTATTTCGGCTACGACAGCGTGCGCTATGTCGAGCGCAAACTGGGCAATTGCCCCAACCCGGATCCGCTGGGCACACCGGATATCCTGCTGATGGTTTCCGACGCCGTGGTGGTCTTCGACAACCTCGCCGGCAAGCTGCACTGCATCGTGCTGGTCGATCCGTCGCAGCCGGCAGCCTACGAGGCCGGTCAGGCTCGCTTGCAGGCGTTGCGGGCGAAGCTGCGCCAGTCGATCACGCCGCGCCTTGGCCTGGATTTCGAAAAGAGCAATGGTGCCGAACCGACCTTCCGCTCCAGCTTCAGCCGCGAGGATTACGAGCAGGCGGTCAACCGCATCAAGGACTACATCCTCGCCGGCGACTGCATGCAGGTGGTGATCTCCCAGCGCATGTCGATCCCGTTCAAGGCCGCGCCGATCGATCTCTACCGTGCGCTGCGTTGCTTCAACCCGACGCCGTACATGTACTTCTTCAATTTCGGCGATTTCCATGTGGTGGGCTCGTCGCCGGAAGTGCTGGTGCGGGTCGAGGACGGCCTGGTCACGGTCCGGCCCATCGCCGGCACCCGCCCGCGCGGCGCCACCGAGGAGGCCGATCTGGCGCTGGAACAGGATCTGCTCAGCGACGCCAAGGAACTGGCCGAGCATTTGATGCTGATCGACCTGGGCCGCAACGACGTCGGTCGTGTCGCCGAGAACGGTTCGGTGCGGTTGACCGAGAAGATGGTCATCGAGCGCTATTCGAATGTCATGCACATCGTTTCCAACGTCACCGGCCAGCTCAAGGCGCCATTGACGGCGATGGATGCGCTGCGCGCGATCCTGCCGGCCGGCACGCTCTCAGGTGCACCGAAGATTCGCGCCATGGAAATCATCGACGAACTCGAGCCGGTCAAGCGTGGCGTCTACGGCGGCGCGGTCGGCTACCTCGCCTGGAACGGCAACATGGATACCGCCATCGCAATTCGTACCGCGGTGATCAAGGACGGCGAGCTGCACGTGCAGGCCGGTGCCGGCATCGTCGCCGACTCGCAGCCGGCGCTCGAATGGGAAGAGACGCTGAACAAGCGCCGCGCCATGTTCCGCGCGGTGGCCCTGGCCGAACGCGACCAGCAGGAGAACTGATCATGCTGTTGATGCTGGATAACTACGATTCCTTTACCTACAACGTCGTGCAATACCTCGGCGAGCTTGGTGCCGACGTCAAGGTGGTGCGCAACGACGAGCTGAGCGTGGCTGAGATCGAAGCGCTGAATCCGGAGTGGATCGTCGTCTCGCCGGGGCCGTGCACGCCGAACGAGGCGGGTGTGTCGCTGGAGCTGATTCGTCATTTCGCCGGCAAGTTGCCCATTCTCGGCGTTTGTCTCGGCCACCAGAGCATCGGTCAGGCCTTCGGTGGCGATGTGGTACGTGCTCGGCAGGCCATGCACGGCAAGACCAGCCCGGTGTTTCACCATGACCAGGGTGTGTTCGCCGGGCTCAATAATCCGCTGACCGTCACCCGATACCACTCGCTGGTGGTCAAGCGCGAGACATTGCCCGAGTGCCTGGAGATCACCGCCTGGACCCAGCTGGAGGATGGCTCCGTCGACGAGATCATGGGGCTGCGGCACAAGACGCTGAATATAGAGGGTGTGCAGTTCCACCCCGAATCGATCCTCACCGAACAGGGCCATGAGCTGTTCGCGAATTTTCTGAAGCAGACCGGAGGCGTGCGCTGATGGATATCAAGGAAGCCCTTAACCGCATCGTCGGTCAGCTGGACCTGACCACCGAAGAGATGCAGGCGGTGATGCGTCAGATCATGACCGGTCAATGCACTGATGCGCAGGTCGGTGCGTTCCTCATGGGCATGCGCATGAAGAGCGAAACCATCGACGAGATCGTCGGCGCGGTGCAGGTCATGCGTGAGCTTGCCGCCCCGGTGCGTTTCGACACCGACAAGCTTGTCGACACCTGTGGCACCGGTGGCGATGGGATGAATATCTTCAACGTTTCCACCGCAGCCTCGTTCGTCGTTGCGGCCGCTGGCGGCAAGGTCGCCAAGCACGGTAACCGCGCAGTATCCGGCAAGAGCGGCAGCGCCGATCTGCTCGAGGCGGCCGGGGTCTTCCTCGACCTGACGCCCGAGCAGGTGGCGCGCAGTGTCGATACGGTCGGCGTCGGCTTCATGTTCGCCCCGGCCCATCATGGCGCCATGAAGCACGCGGCCGGCCCGCGCCGCGAACTCGGCCTGCGGACGCTGTTCAACATACTGGGGCCAATGGCCAACCCGGCCGGCGTCCGCCATCAGGTGCTTGGTGTGTTCAGCAAGGCATTGTGCCGGCCCATGGCGGAGGTGCTGGCGCGTCTGGGCAGCAAGCATGTGCTGGTGGTGCATGCGCAGGATGGGCTGGACGAGATCAGCCTCGCCGCGCCGACGCATGTTGCCGAGCTGAAGGATGGTGAGATCCGTGAATACAGCATTCAGCCCGAGGACTTTGGCATCAAGAGCCAGAGCTTGATCGGCCTGAACGTAGAGGACGCTCAGGGCTCGCTGGCCTTGATCCGCGATGCGCTGGGGCGTCGGCAGAGCGAGAACGGGCAGAAGGCTGCCGACATGATCGTGCTCAACGCTGGCGCTGCGCTTTACGCAGCCGATCTGGCGAGCAGCCTGAAGCAGGGTGTCGAGATGGCGCATGATGCCCTCAGCACCGGGTTGGCGCGTGACAAGCTGGAGGAGCTGGTTTCCTTCACCGCGGTATTCAAGCAGGAGAATCAAAAGTGAGCGTGCCGACCGTTCTGGAGAAGATCATCGCCCGCAAGTTCGAGGAGGTTGCGCAGCGCAGTCGCCAGGTCGGGCTGGGTGAGCTGGAGCAGCGTGCCGCAGCTGCCGATCCGGTGCGTGGCTTCGCTGCCGCGCTTGAGCGCCGGGTGCGCAGCAAGGAGCCTGCGGTTATCGCTGAGGTGAAGAAGGCATCGCCGAGCAAAGGGGTCATTCGCGACCCCTTCCTGCCCGCCGAGATTGCCGCCAGCTACGAGGCCGGGGGCGCTGCCTGCCTGTCGGTACTGACTGACATCGATTTCTTTCAGGGCGCCGATGAATATCTGCAGCAGGCGCGGGCGGCTTGCTCGCTGCCGGTTATCCGCAAGGATTTCATGATCGACCCGTATCAGGTGGTCGAAGCGCGAGCGCTTGGCGCCGACTGCATTCTGCTGATCGTCGCGGCACTGGAAGATACCCGCATGCACGAGCTGGCGGCAGTGGCCAAGGAGCAGGGGCTGGATGTGCTGGTAGAAGTGCACGATGCTGCCGAACTCGAACGTGCGCTACGTCTGGAAACGCCGCTGGTGGGCATCAACAACCGCAACCTGCATACCTTCGAGGTCAACCTGGAAACCACGCTGGATCTTCTGCCGCGGATTCCAAAGGATCGTCTGGTGGTGACCGAGAGCGGGATCTTCAATCGTGCCGATGTCGAGCTGATGGAGATAAACCAGGTGTATGCGTTTCTGGTGGGCGAGGCGTTCATGCGTGCTGAACAGCCAGGCGTAGAGCTGCAGCGCCTGTTCTACCCTGATCGTTCGCGCGGCCGTGCGGCCCCTGTCGCTGCCGATCCGGAGTGACCGCCTGCCCGCGCATTGCGCGCTGGCAGGTAGCGGTCTGAAGGATTAGCGAGTGCCGAATACCACCATGGTCTTGCCTTTGACATAGACGAGACCCTGGGCTTCCAGGCTCTTGAGCACCCGACCGACCATCTCGCGGGAGCAACCGACGATACGGCCGATTTCCTGGCGGGTGATCTTGATCTGCATGCCGTCCGGATGAGTCATGGCGTCAGGCTGCTTGCACAGGTCGAGCAAGGTACGCGCGACACGGCCGGTAACGTCGAGGAAGGCCAGGTCGCCGACCTTGCGTGTGGTGTTGCGCAGACGCTCGGCCATCTGACTGCCGAGGGCGTAGAGGATGTCCGGATCCTGCTGGGTCAGCTCGCGAAACTTCGCATAGCTCAGTTCGGCAACTTCGCATTCGGTCTTTGCGCGGACCCAGGCGCTGCGTTCCTTTTCCGCCCCTTCTTTCTCGAAAAGCCCCATCTCTCCGAAAAAGTCGCCTGCATTCAAATAGGCGATGATCATCTCGCGACCGTCATCATCCTCGATAAGAATGGTGACCGAGCCTTTGACGATGAAAAAAAGCGACTCGCAACGGTCGCCTGCGTAAATGATCGTGCTCTTTGCCGTGTACCGCCGTCTATGGCAATGGGCGAGCAACTTGTCGATATTCTTTATCTTGGGCGTAAGAGAGATAGCTACCATGCTGTGGGTCCCGGATAAGTATTCAATAAAGACTGATTATTGTTATATGTGGCTGTCATTCAGCTTTCGTGAGCTTAACAGACCAAGGCGGAGCAGTTGCAAAGTTGCGACAGGCGAAACGTGTGGGTCAACGCACCTTTAGTCGCGTATGTGACGCTGTCGATTTAAAGGCCCATGCTAAGCTATCCGCCCTGTTTTTATTGGAGTTGGCGATGAAAGCGCGCATTCAATGGGTCGACGGTGCGATGTTCCTTGGCGAGTCCGGCAGCGGACATGTCGTGGTGATGGATGGCCCGCCCGAGAACGGCGGACGTAACCTTGGCGTACGCCCCATGGAGATGCTGCTACTTGGCCTGGGTGGCTGCAGTAACTTCGATGTAGTGAGCATCCTGAAAAAGTCGCGGCAGGCTGTGGATAGTTGCGAAGTCTTCGTTGAGGCCGACCGTGCATCCGAAGACCCAAAGGTGTTTACCAAGATTCATCTGCGTTTCGTCGTCAAGGGCCGCTCGCTGAAGGAGGCTCAGGTCAAGCGCGCGGTCGAGCTTTCGGCGGAGAAGTACTGCTCGGCCTCAATCATGCTAGGTCGTGCCGGCGTCGAGATCAGCCATGCTTACGAGATTGTCGAGCTCGACTGACCGCTATCGGCTATCTCAATCGATGGGAGTGGGTCTGGTAACGCTTTAGACAAGCCTCCCGCTCTGCATCATGCGCAGCCCCAATTGATTCGGGTGTCATTCATTCCATTGCAATAACGGCCGTCACCGGCGCGAAGAGGTGTTTACCGTCCTGCTCAGATGCTTCGGTGTCCGACGGGCATGAGCCCCGACAAGAGAATGTTTCCAATGGTGAAAAGCAAACTCAAGCTTCACGGGTTCAATAATCTGACCAAGACCTTGAGCTTCAACATCTACGACATCTGCTATGCCGAGACCTCCGAAGACCAGCAGGCATATGTGCAGTACATCGATGAAGAATACGACGCCGAGCGACTTACACAGATTCTGACCGATGTTGTAGACATCATTGGCGCCAACATACTCAACATTGCCCGCCAGGATTACGAGCCGCAGGGCGCCAGCGTGACGATTCTGATCTCCGAACAACCGGTGACGCCAACTGACAGTCAGATCGAGGAGTCGCCTGGCCCGCTGCCCGAAACCATCCTTGCGCACCTCGACAAGAGCCACATCACCGTGCATACCTACCCGGAAATACATCCGGTGGACGGCATTGCCACGTTCCGCGTCGATATCGATGTTTCAACCTGCGGTGTTATCTCGCCGCTGAAGGCGCTCAACTATCTAATCCACCAGTTCGATTCGGATATCGTCACCGTGGATTATCGCGTGCGCGGTTTTACCCGCGATGTCGAGGGCAAGAAGCACTTCATTGATCACGAGATCAACTCGATCCAGAACTACCTGTCTGATGACACGCGCTCGGTCTATCAGATGACCGATGTGAATGTGTACCAGGAGAATCTGTTCCACACCAAGATGCTGCTCAAGGACTTCGAGCTGGAGAATTATCTGTTCGGCGATGCGACCAGCAATCTTTCTCCGGAGCAGCGCAAGCAGGTCGAGAAGCGGTTGCGTCACGAGATGCTGGAAATTTTCTACGCGCGCAACATGCCGCGTCATGCGTAGGCTTCAGCAGCATTGTCATTGATGAGGGCGCTTCGGCGCCCTTTTTCGTGGCAAATGTCAGATGCGATAAGTCGCCTTGGTCATGACCTTGGATACCAGGCTCATGCCGAATTTGACCGGGGCTGGAAATCGCAGGCCGCCGGCCTCGATGGCGGCGGTGGAGTGCTGCTGCTCGTCCTCGCGCATCTGCTCGAGAATGGCGCGGGATTTGTCGTCGCTTGCCGGGAGCTGGCCAAGATGCTCGTCCAGGTGCTTGCAGACCTGATCTTCAGTAGCAGCGACGAAGCCCAGGCTGATGCGATCGCTGATCAGACCGGCCGTGGCGCCAATCCCGAACGACAGCCCGTAGAAAAGCGGATTGAGCACGCTGGTGTGGCTGCCCAACTGGCGGATGCGTTGTTCACACCAGGCCAGATGGTCGATTTCCTCATCCGCCGCCTGTTCCATCGCCCGACGTACCTGCGGGAGGCGAGCCGTCAGGGCCTGGCCCTGGTACAGCGCCTGAGCGCAGACTTCGCCGGTGTGGTTGATGCGCATCAGGCCGGCAACGTGGCGGGTCTCGCTCTCGCTGAGTTCGGCCTCGTTCTTCAAGACCGCCGGCGACGGGCGTGCTGGCTGGCCACTGAAAGGCAACAGCGTGCGCAGGGCCGAATCAGCCTGCATCAGCAAGCGGTCAGCTGGGGAGTAGTGGCGTTGGCTGGTCATATGTCCTCCGGAACAGGTTGGAGCCACGGGCAGTGGATGAGGCTGCAGTTTGGGCGCTTGGCTGTCAGCCTGGCGGCCAATGCATCTGCCGCTGACCGAGTACGTGCATGTGAATATGGTTGACCGTCTGCCCGCCTAGGTCGTTGCAGTTCATCACCACGCGAAAACCGTCCTGACACCCTTGCTCTGTGGCCAGGCGTTGCGCAGTCAAGAGGATATGCCCGGCGAGCGCCTTGTCGTGCTCCTCGTTCAGGTCGTGCAAGGTGGCGATATGTTTCTTCGGAATCACCAGAAAGTGCACCGGGGCCTGAGCCGCGATGTCGTGGAAGGCGATAACCTGATCGTCCTCGTAAAGCTTGCGTGCGGGAATTTCCCCGTCCACGATCTTGCAAAACAGACAATCCATGGCGGTTCTCCGGGAGAGCGTCGGTCAAACAGTGTATCAGGGCATATGAGCCGTGGTGAGGCTGTACAGGGAGGTGATGTGAAGAACGATATTCATGATCTGGGTTTGGTTCTGGATTCGAGAGTCCGATTGGTGCTGGTTGAGTCCTGGGACGAGCGCAGAGTGCTCGAGACGCTGACGGGGCTTGCCATGCGCCAAGGCTTGGGCTTCTACCTGTGGTCGGCGACCGAGGGGGTGCGCCATCTGTCCTTTGGCGGCGAGCTGCAGGGCGGCGAGGAAACCTGCGCGCCGGACGTGGCGCTGAAACTGGTGAAGCACGATCCCCGGGCGAACCTGTACGTCTTCTGCGATCTGCATCCGTTTCTCGATGAGCCGAAGTTGGTGCGACTGCTGAAGGACATTGCGATGAGTGAAGCGCCTGTGGCGCCGACCCTCGTACTGGTGTCGCATGCGCTCAAGCTGCCGCCTGAAGTGCAACGCTACGCTGCACGCTTCAGCCTTTCGCTGCCGGCCGAGGAAGAGCTGCTTGTCATCGTCCGCGAGGAAGCCACCCGCTGGAGCGAGCGTAATCGCGGTGCTCGCGTTCGCACCGACAATCGCACGTTGCAGCAGGTGGTGAAGAATCTGCGCGGCCTGAGCCATGCAGAGGCGCGGGCGCTGGCACGTAATGTCATCTGTGATGACGGTGCGATCACCCAGGAGGATCTTCCCGAGCTCAATCGCAGCAAGTTTCAGCTGCTGGATCTCGATGGGGTGCTGGGGTTCGAATACGAGACGGCCCGCTTCGCGGAGGTGGGTGGTCTGGCCAATTTCAAACGTTGGCTGGCGGAGCGGCAGGGCGCGTTTCTTGATGGTCAGGGCGATGATCTACCGCGCGGCGTGATGCTGGTCGGGGTGCAAGGTGGCGGCAAGAGCCTCGCCGCCAAGGCGGTCGCCGGTCTGTGGGGGCTGCCGTTGCTGCGGTTGGATTTCGCCTGCTTGTACAACAAGTATTTCGGTGAAACCGAGCGTAACCTGCGTGAAGCGCTGACCCTCGCGGAACAGATGGCGCCTTGCGTTTTGTGGATGGACGAGATCGAAAAAGGTTTGGCGACCGGCGATATGGATGGCGGCGTAAGCCAGCGGGTACTGGGCACACTGCTGACGTGGATGGCCGAGCGTAGCGCGCCGGTATTCATGGTGGCTACGGCAAACGCCATCGATCGGCTGCCTGCAGAGCTGCTGCGAAAGGGGCGATTCGACGAACTCTTCTTCGTGGATTTGCCAGATCTCGCGACGCGTGCGGAGATCTTCCGCATCCATCTCACGCGACGCGAACTGCAACCTGATGATATGGGTCTGATGGTACTGGCCGGGGCGAGTGATGGTTTCTCGGGCGCCGAGATCGAGCAGGTGGTGGTCAGCGCGGTTTATGCCGGCCAGGCGCAGCAACGGGATGTCGATCAAGCGATGCTGCTCGACTGCATTCGTGCAACATCGCCGTTGTCGGTTGTCATGGCCGAGCGCCTCGATGCACTGCGGGAGTGGGCAAGGGGGCGCACGGTACAAGCCGATTGAGGGTCTGCTTCAGCAGCTAGAAGCCGGCTCCCTGACGCATTTCCACCAGCGCGGGGATGGTCAGCGCCGCCACTAGGCCGGAGATGATCAACAGCAGCCACAGCGCGGCGAGGATCTTCACCGACCGGCTGTTGGGCGGTGGTGGCGAACCATAGCGATTGACTTCCCGACTCCCCGGCATCAGCAGCATGACGAAGGGAAACAGGCTGCCCAGCACCGGGACCAGATTGAGCAGGATCAGCCAGCCGGACCAGCCGAAGTCATGCAGGCGCTGAACGCCGATCTGCACGCTGACCACGAGCATGCCGATGCCGATCAAGCCCATGCAGATGAGCCCCATCGTGCTGGAGATTGCCATCATGATTGCGGCGACACCGAACAAGCCCGTGGCCGCGAACATGATCACCAGTGACCACGCTAGATAACGCAGACGGCCAATCCGGCCAGTGACGGAAAAAGGCTTGAGGTCGCCATGTCGAGGCATTGCTTCGCTGACGTTTGCAGAAGGCGGGGCGTAAGGTGACACCGTTGCGCTGGCGCCCTGAGGTGCAGCACTCTCATGAAGCTGCGCCTGACGCGCCAGATACTTCTCGATGATGATGCCGCACGTACTGCACTCATTGGCGTGGCTTTGTGCGTGCCCGCATTTAGGACATGTCATGAGCGCAGCAGGTGGGTTGTCACCTTGGGCCGCCGCCAGTTCTTCATCCGTCTGCACTAGGCTCAGGGTGGGGCTGGTGTGCTCAGGCTCTTTGTATGCCCTGGCGCCAGCGCGGTGCAGCGCGCCGATGTACTTGTCGGCTTCCTGGCTGCTTAGCTTGCTTTTGATCACGGCCGCCTGGCCACTGAACAATCGCTCGACCTTGCTTGGGTCGGTCTTGAACAGGACTGCCAGGTTTGCCTTTACCGCCTCAAGCGGCATGTCGGGCATAAGTTCGCCGGTGAAGACGATTTTGAATTGAGCTTGTTGCATGTGGCGTCCGTGTCACAGGGATGGTTGCGGCAGATTAGAGGGGAGGAACAGCCGATACAACAGCGTATGCTCCGGTTTCCGAGTCAGGTAACACAATGCGCGAACTCAACTGATCAGCTGTCGGTCAGCTCAGAAGGGCCTGACGACGACAAGGATCACGATGGCCAGCAGAAACAGGACCGGGACTTCATTGAACCAGCGATAGAACACGTGCCCGCGAATGTTCTCGTCACGAGCAAACCGCTTCAGTTGTGCGCCGCATACGTGGTGATAGCCGACCAATACAAGGACCAGCGCCAACTTGGCGTGAAGCCAGCCGCCTGTACCGAACAAACCGGGATTCAGAATGACCATCCATATGCCAAACACCAGCGTGGCGATCATGGAAGGAAGCATGATGCCGCGGTAAAGCTTACGCTCCATGATCTTGAAGCGCTCCCGACTGGGCTCATCCTCACTCATCGCGTGATAAACGAACAGGCGAGGAAGATAGAAAAGTCCGGCGAACCAGCAGACGACGGCGATGATGTGCAGTGCTTTGAGCCAAAGGTAGAGCATCTATGGAATCCTGCGGAGGCGAATGCGTCGATAGTAGTGGCTGCGTTCGCCCCCGTCATCCCGGCGGTTGGCCCGCGATCAAAGCAGCTTTATCATCGCGCTTTTACGTTTCCATTTGAGGGCAGGTCATGATCAAGGTCGGTATCGTTGGCGGCACAGGCTATACGGGCGTCGAATTGCTGCGCCTGCTTGCTCAGCATCCGCAGGCCGAAGTGGCTGTCATCACCTCCCGCTCTGAGGATGGGGTGAAGGTCACCGACATGTACCCCAATCTGCGAGGCCACTACGACGACCTCGCTTTCAGTGTTCCGGACGCAGCAACATTGGGTGGATGCGACGTGGTGTTCTTCGCGACCCCTCATGGCGTCGCCCACGCACTTGCTGGCGAGTTGCTGGCAGCCGGAACCCGAGTCATTGATTTGTCCGCTGATTTCCGCCTGCAGGATGCCGAAGAGTGGGCGAAATGGTACGGGCAGGCTCACGGTGCGCCTGAACTGCTCGCTGAGGCCGTGTACGGACTGCCTGAAGTCAATCGCGAGCAGATCAGAAAGGCACGCCTGATTGCCGTTCCTGGCTGTTACCCGACCGCTACCCAGCTGGGCTTTCTACCGCTGCTTGAAAATGGTCTTGCAGATGCCTCGTGCTTGATTGCGGATTGCAAGTCGGGCGTCAGCGGTGCCGGGCGCGCAGCGAAGATCGGTTCCCTGTTCACCGAGGCTGGCGAAAGCATGATGGCGTATGCGGTCAAAGGGCACCGGCATCTGCCGGAGATCAGCCAAGGTCTGCGCCGAGCTGCGCAAGGTGACGTCGGGCTGACTTTTGTTCCGCACCTGACTCCGATGATCCGTGGTATCCACGCGACGCTGTACGCCGCCGTTGCCGATACTTCCGTGGATCTGCAGCGCCTTTATGAGCGCCGTTATGCCAACGAGCCGTTCGTCGATGTGATGCCGGCCGGCAGTCATCCGGAGACACGTAGCGTGCGTGGCGCTAACGTTTGCCGCATTGCCGTACATCGTCCGCAGGACGGTGACCTGGTGGTCGTGCTGTCCGTGATCGACAACTTGGTGAAAGGCGCATCCGGCCAGGCGATCCAGAATATGAATATCCTGTTCGATCTGAATGAAAAACTGGGACTTGGAAATGTGGCGCTCCTGCCATAAACCGGTTTTCACATCGGAGCGCTGAAGCTGGTCGAATAATTGACCGGTTTTGTCAGGAAAGCCGATAATGCACCGTCAATGCAGTAGGGCGTTTCACGCCAGGAGAAACCAATGAGTGTCGAATCCTTCACGCCCACCGCCATCCAGTTCAGTCAGGGGGCGGCAAGCAAGGTGAAGAGCTTGGTCGATGAGGAAGGCAATCCGCGCTTGAAGCTGCGGGTCTTCGTCACTGGAGGCGGCTGCTCGGGTTTCCAGTACGGCTTTACTTTCGATGAAGATGTGGCCGACGACGATACGATCATCGAGCGAGAGGGCGTAAGTCTCGTGGTCGACCCCATGAGCTACCAGTACCTTGCTGGTGCAGAAGTGGACTACCAGGAAGGGCTGGAAGGCTCTCGTTTCGTGATCAAGAATCCAAACGCAACGACTACCTGTGGTTGCGGTCAGTCGTTTTCTATCTGATGTCCGTGGCCTCGAAGCGCCGTGCACTGCACGGCGTTTCCGTTTCTGGCATCAAACGGGATAGATGGCGCCAAGGATTCGAGAGCCCCGTGCGCCAGTGACCGCGGGACGATTTGCCGGGATGCCTTCCAGGCAGCAGTGGGCCAACCATGCAAATGCCATCGCCTCCACCCAGTCTGCCGGCACCCCCTCGCTGTCTGTGCTTTTGACCTCACAGGTCGGGGCCAGCACCTGTAACCTTCGCATCAGCGCAGCGTTATGCGCCCCACCACCGCAGACAAGCAATTCCTCAACGTTCAGCTGGGTGGCGATGAGTGACTCGGCTATGCTCCTCGCAGTAAGTTCGAGCAGCGTCGCTTGGACATCTGCAGGCTGCAGATCTTTCCGTTCAGCGAGAAGTCTATCCAGCCAGGCCAGGTTGAAAAGCTCGCGTCCGGTGCTTTTGGGGCCCTGAGTTTTGAAAAACTCTTCGTTGAGCATCAAGGTGAGTAGGTCCTCATCCACGATGCCGGTCGTCGCCCAATCGCCGTTGCGGTCGTATGCCAAGCACTTGTGGCGTTGAATCCAGGCGTCCATCAGGACGTTGCCGGGCCCACAATCGAAGCCATGGGTAGGGTAGCCTGGATACAGAATGCTGAGATTGCTGAATCCCCCGATGTTCAGAATCGCGCGGACTCGCTGGGAATTGCCAAAGATGGATTCGTGGAAAGCGGGCACGAGCGGTGCGCCATGTCCGCCGGCAGCAACGTCGCGTCGGCGAAAATCCCCAACCACGGTTATGCCGGTCAATTCCGCCAATAGAGCGGGGTTGCCGATTTGAATCGTGAACCCGAGATGGGGTTCATGCCTGATAGTTTGACCGTGGCTGCCAATAGCGCGTATCGACTGCGGGGCAAGCTGCTGTTCGATGAGCAGCTGATCAACCGTTTCTGCTGCGAGCGTAGCCCACTGGTTCTCAGCAATAGCTGCGCGCTTCAGCTCGTCCCGCCCAGACGAGCACAAGGCGAGTAGATCTTGCTTTAGCTTGGCAGGCATTTCCTGGAAGCGGGTGGCTATCAGCCGAGTGCGGGTGGTCTGCTCGATGAGCGCGATGTCCAGGCCATCAAGACTGGTGCCGGACATCACCCCAAGATAAAGAGCCACGATTACTGCTGGTTGAGGGCCAATACGGTGGCCTTCTCTTCGTCCATCCGTGCCATCAGAGGCTGGCTCAGTTGCATGAAGCGTTGCTTTTCGTTGCGAGCGATCGGATCTGCCATCGGTAGTTTCAGGCCTAGCGGATCGACATGAACGCCGTCGACCTGGAACTCATAATGCAGATGCGGGCCGGTGGAAAGGCCGGTTGTGCCGATGTAGCCAATGATCTGACCTTGCTTTACAGCGGATCCATTACGCACACCTTTGGCAAAACCTTGCATGTGCGCATACAGGGTGCGGTAGCGCTGGCCGTGCTGGATGATCACCGTGTTGCCATAGCCACCCTTGCGCCCGGCAAGCAGTACTTTGCCGTCACCGGCGCTTTTGATAGGCGTCCCGTGCGGGGCTGCATAATCAACCCCTTTGTGCGCTCGGATCTTGTTCAGGATCGGATGTTTGCGACCATTGGAAAAGCGAGAGCTGATACGTGCAAAGTCTACCGGCGTTCGGATGAATGCTTTGCGCATGCTGGTACCGTCAGCATTGTAATAGCTGGTGGCTCCATCCTTATTGGTGTAGCGAACGGCAGAATAGGTTTTGCCCTGATTGGTAAAGCGTGCCGCGAGGATATTGCCGGTACCGATGCGTTCCCCCTCTACGGTCTTCTCTTCATAAATAACTTCGAAGCTGTCGCCTTTGCGAATGTCTAGTGCAAAGTCGATGTCGTAGCCAAATACGTTGGCCAGATCCATAGTCAGGTTATGGCTGAGGCCCGCGCGCTTCGCGGCTAGAAACAGGCTGCTATCAATCTCACCGCGAGCGTATACGGAGCTGATTTCGGGCTTGATCTGTTCTTTTTTGAATGAATAACCGTCAGGCGTCTTCTCTAGCGCCAGCGTTTCCAGACTGTTGAGTTTGCTGCGTAGGCCGGCTAGCCCGCCTTGCTCGGTCAGTTGAAACTCAAGGGGCTGGCCGATCTTCAAGCGGGAAAACTGTTTGGCATCCTTGCTGCTCGACAGGACGGCATGCATGACGGATGGGGAAAGGCCCACTTTGGAAAATACTGTCGATAGCGTATCCCCATTGGCCACGACCACGGTCTTCGTCAGAGAGTCTGACTCTGGAGCGGGGGCCTGGGTGAGCTCCTCTTCTTCCGGTAGCTCAGCATTCTTGGCCTCGGATGATGTGTCCAGCGTGGCAGTTGCAGCGAAGGGAGACTCGACCAGGCCTGGTTCGCTGTCGCCGGGCTCGACGACAATTTGTCCAGAGGAGGACTCGAGCTTCAGGTCAATGAAGGTCTTCTTCGCCTCGACTTCACGTGATGGGAATACAAGCAGCGCCAGGCTCAGCAGCGCAGCTACACCACTGGCAGCCAGAAGATGGCTCTTGGGGTAGTTCGGAGCTTTTGATTTGGAAGGCATCATTTGGGCTTCTGGCATATTTTTGTACGGGAAATAACTGTCTAAAATATAAGCAAAGCGCATCGCAGGCAACCCTTGTGGCTGCTGAGCTGCTGGTCGGTACAAGCGCGCGGCTTGTAATCGGCCGTCGATCTTGTAAGGTTGTCGCCCTTTAATAATGGTATGGGGCTTGCCATGAAGTCGGTTGAAGAGCAACTGTCGGTGATCAAACGGGGCGCTGATGAGGTGCTCGTCGAATCGGAGCTGGTCACTAAGCTTGAGCGAGGCGAGCCGTTGCGCGTCAAAGCGGGATTCGACCCTACCGCTCCCGATCTTCATCTCGGGCATACCGTGCTCATTAATAAGATGCGCCAGCTTCAGGACTTGGGGCATCAGGTGATCTTCCTTATAGGGGATTTCACCGGAATGATTGGTGATCCAAGTGGCAAAAGCGCCACACGGCCCCCTTTGACCAGGGAACAGGTCCTCGAGAACGCCGAGACTTACAAGTCTCAGGTTTTTAAGATACTGGATCCCGCGAAGACTGAGGTGGCGTTCAATTCAACCTGGATGGACAAGCTGACCCCGGCCGACTTTATCCGTCTAGCTTCTCAATATACTGTCGCCCGTATGCTTGAGCGTGATGACTTCAGTAAGCGCTACTCCACGAACCAGCCGATAGCCATCCATGAGTTCCTCTATCCGCTCGTCCAGGGGTATGACTCGGTTGCGTTGAGGGCTGACATAGAACTCGGAGGGACTGACCAGAAATTCAACTTGCTTATGGGGCGTGAGCTTCAGCGGTCGTACGGTCAAGCCTCGCAGTGCGTGGTGACCATGCCGTTGCTTGAGGGGCTGGATGGCGTGAAGAAGATGTCCAAGTCCCTTGGCAATTACGTCGGGATCCAGGAAGCACCAGGCGTCATGTATAGCAAGTTGGTCTCGATCCCTGATTCGCTCATGTGGCGGTACTTCGAGCTGCTCAGCTTCCGGTCGCAGGGTGAGCTCGATGAGTTTCGTGCTGATGTCGAGCGGGGATCAAATCCCCGGGATATCAAGATCAAGTTGGCCGAGGAGATCGTTGCGCGTTTCCATGGGGACGAAGCGGCTGCGGCTGCGCATCGTTCTGCGGGTAATCGGATGAAGGAGGGCGAGCTTCCCGAAGACCTTCCGGAAATCGAACTGATCTCTGATCAGGACATGCCCATTGCGTCGGTCCTTAATAAGGCGGCGCTGGTCAAGAACGCAGCTGTCGCGCGTGACTTGCTGGGTTCTAGCGGTGTCCGTGTTGACGGGCAGGTAGTGGATCGTGGTTTCGTATTCAGGCTTGGCGCGACCCATGTTTGTCAGGCTGGAAAGAAGTCGTTTGCACGTATTTCCCTCAAGGCAGAATAAAACTGAAATAAACGGTTGACGTTGATTTTCAGGCTCCTATAATGCGCACCACTTCCGGCGCAGTCCTTAAGCAAAACCTCTTGTAAATCAAAAGGTTGGCGAAATAAAAGGGTTGCACGGATGGCGGATTCGAGTAGAATGCGCCGGGCTGGCAGGGTGGTGGTTGAATTCTGTTGGCGGCTTCGGTCGGGTTGATCGGAAGCGGTTGAAAGAGGTGGTTGACAGCGGTTTTGAACGCTGTATGATTCGCCTCCCGCTGACGAGGGACGCAAGTTGATCTGAAGCGCAAGCGGTTGAGAAGAAAGAAAAACTTCTTCAAAAACAGCTTGACAGGTAACAAGGCTGCTGTAGAATGCGCGGCCTCGGTTGAGACGAAAGACTTGATCGAAACGCTCTTTAACAACTGAATCAAGCAATTCGTGTGGGTGCTTGTGAATGTAAGACTGATGGTCAGATAGATTATCAGCATCACAAAGCAACACTCGTTTATTCGAGAGTTACTCTTTACTTGTAAAGAGATTTGCGATTGCTGAGCCAAGTTTAGGGTTTTCTCAAAACCCAAGCAGTATTGAACTGAAGAGTTTGATCATGGCTCAGATTGAACGCTGGCGGCAGGCCTAACACATGCAAGTCGAGCGGATGAAGAGGGCTTGCTCTCTGATTCAGCGGCGGACGGGTGAGTAATGCCTAGGAATCTGCCTGATAGTGGGGGACAACGTTTCGAAAGGAACGCTAATACCGCATACGTCCTACGGGAGAAAGCAGGGGACCTTCGGGCCTTGCGCTATCAGATGAGCCTAGGTCGGATTAGCTAGTTGGTGAGGTAACGGCTCACCAAGGCGACGATCCGTAACTGGTCTGAGAGGATGATCAGTCACACTGGAACTGAGACACGGTCCAGACTCCTACGGGAGGCAGCAGTGGGGAATATTGGACAATGGGCGAAAGCCTGATCCAGCCATGCCGCGTGTGTGAAGAAGGTCTTCGGATTGTAAAGCACTTTAAGTTGGGAGGAAGGGCATTAACCTAATACGTTAGTGTTTTGACGTTACCGACAGAATAAGCACCGGCTAACTTCGTGCCAGCAGCCGCGGTAATACGAAGGGTGCAAGCGTTAATCGGAATTACTGGGCGTAAAGCGCGCGTAGGTGGTTTGTTAAGTTGAATGTGAAAGCCCCGGGCTCAACCTGGGAACTGCATCCAAAACTGGCAAGCTAGAGTATGGCAGAGGGTGGTGGAATTTCCTGTGTAGCGGTGAAATGCGTAGATATAGGAAGGAACACCAGTGGCGAAGGCGACCACCTGGGCTAATACTGACACTGAGGTGCGAAAGCGTGGGGAGCAAACAGGATTAGATACCCTGGTAGTCCACGCCGTAAACGATGTCGACTAGCCGTTGGGATCCTTGAGATCTTAGTGGCGCAGCTAACGCATTAAGTCGACCGCCTGGGGAGTACGGCCGCAAGGTTAAAACTCAAATGAATTGACGGGGGCCCGCACAAGCGGTGGAGCATGTGGTTTAATTCGAAGCAACGCGAAGAACCTTACCAGGCCTTGACATGCAGAGAACTTTCCAGAGATGGATTGGTGCCTTCGGGAACTCTGACACAGGTGCTGCATGGCTGTCGTCAGCTCGTGTCGTGAGATGTTGGGTTAAGTCCCGTAACGAGCGCAACCCTTGTCCTTAGTTACCAGCACGTTAAGGTGGGCACTCTAAGGAGACTGCCGGTGACAAACCGGAGGAAGGTGGGGATGACGTCAAGTCATCATGGCCCTTACGGCCTGGGCTACACACGTGCTACAATGGTCGGTACAAAGGGTTGCCAAGCCGCGAGGTGGAGCTAATCCCATAAAACCGATCGTAGTCCGGATCGCAGTCTGCAACTCGACTGCGTGAAGTCGGAATCGCTAGTAATCGTGAATCAGAATGTCACGGTGAATACGTTCCCGGGCCTTGTACACACCGCCCGTCACACCATGGGAGTGGGTTGCTCCAGAAGTAGCTAGTCTAACCTTCGGGGGGACGGTTACCACGGAGTGATTCATGACTGGGGTGAAGTCGTAACAAGGTAGCCGTAGGGGAACCTGCGGCTGGATCACCTCCTTAATCGAAGACTTCAGCTTCTTCATAAGCTCCCACACGAATTGCTTGATTCACTAGCGAAAAGCGATTGGGTTTCGACCCGAGAGAGACGATTGGGTCTGTAGCTCAGTTGGTTAGAGCGCACCCCTGATAAGGGTGAGGTCGGCAGTTCGAATCTGCCCAGACCCACCAATTGTCATGGGATGTGGCCGATCTGTAGATGGGGCCATAGCTCAGCTGGGAGAGCGCCTGCTTTGCACGCAGGAGGTCAGCGGTTCGATCCCGCTTGGCTCCACCATTAACTCGAAAATCGCTGAAAGCTCAGAAATGAGTGCTGCTTGCGCATCCTGTGATGTGTGAGGGTATTGATTTCTGGTCTTTGCGCCAGAACTGTTCTTTAAAAATTTGGGTATGTGATAGAAGTAGATTTGAGTGGTCACTTTCACTGGTGATTATTCAAGTCAAGGTAAAATTTGCGTGTTCTCTATGCAAATTTTCGGCGAATGTCGTCTTCACGTTATAGGCAGTAACCAGATTGCTTGGGGTTATATGGTCAAGTGAAGAAGCGCATACGGTGGATGCCTTGGCAGTCAGAGGCGATGAAAGACGTGGTAGCCTGCGAAAAGCTTCGGGGAGTCGGCAAACAGACTTTGATCCGGAGATGTCTGAATGGGGGAACCCAGCCATCATAAGATGGTTATCACACACTGAATACATAGGTGTGTGAGGCGAACCAGGGGAACTGAAACATCTAAGTACCCTGAGGAAAAGAAATCAACCGAGATTCCCTTAGTAGTGGCGAGCGAACGGGGGTTAGCCCTTAAGCTTCTTTGATTTTAGCGGAACGCTCTGGAAAGTGCGGCCATAGTGGGTGATAGCCCTGTACGCGAAAAGGTCTTAGAAGTGAAATCGAGTAGGACGGAGCACGAGAAACTTTGTCTGAATATGGGGGGACCATCCTCCAAGGCTAAATACTACTGACTGACCGATAGTGAACCAGTACCGTGAGGGAAAGGCGAAAAGAACCCCGGAGAGGGGAGTGAAATAGAACCTGAAACCGTATGCGTACAAGCAGTGGGAGCCTACTTTGTTAGGTGACTGCGTACCTTTTGTATAATGGGTCAGCGACTTATTTTCAGTGGCGAGCTTAACCGAATAGGGGAGGCGTAGCGAAAGCGAGTCTTAATAGGGCGTCTAGTCGCTGGGAATAGACCCGAAACCGGGCGATCTATCCATGGGCAGGTTGAAGGTTAGGTAACACTGACTGGAGGACCGAACCGACTACCGTTGAAAAGTTAGCGGATGACCTGTGGATCGGAGTGAAAGGCTAATCAAGCTCGGAGATAGCTGGTTCTCCTCGAAAGCTATTTAGGTAGCGCCTCGTGTATCACTGCTGGGGGTAGAGCACTGTTTCGGCTAGGGGGTCATCCCGACTTACCAAACCGATGCAAACTCCGAATACCAGCAAGTGTCAGCACGGGAGACACACGGCGGGTGCTAACGTCCGTCGTGAAAAGGGAAACAACCCAGACCGTCAGCTAAGGTCCCAAAATCCTGGTTAAGTGGGAAACGATGTGGGAAGGCTTAGACAGCTAGGAGGTTGGCTTAGAAGCAGCCACCCTTTAAAGAAAGCGTAATAGCTCACTAGTCGAGTCGGCCTGCGCGGAAGATGTAACGGGGCTCAAACCAGGTACCGAAGCTACGGGTTCAACGCAAGTTGAGCGGTAGAGGAGCGTTCTGTAAGCCTGTGAAGGTCAGTTGAGAAGCTGGCTGGAGGTATCAGAAGTGCGAATGCTGACATGAGTAACGACAATGCGAGTGAAAAACTCGCACGCCGAAAGACCAAGGGTTCCTGCGCAACGTTAATCGACGCAGGGTGAGTCGGTCCCTAAGGCGAGGCTGAAGAGCGTAGTCGATGGGAAACGGGTTAATATTCCCGTACTTCTAGTTACTGCGATGGGGGGACGGAGAAGGCTAGGCCAGCAAGGCGTTGGTTGTCCTTGTTTAAGGTGGTAGGCAGAGATCTTAGGTAAATCCGGGATCTTAATGCCGAGAGCTGATGACGAGCTTTCTTTTAGAAAGCGAAGTGGTTGATGCCATGCTTCCAGGAAAAGCCTCTAAGCTTCAGGTAACTAGGAACCGTACCCCAAACCGACACAGGTGGTTGGGTAGAGAATACCAAGGCGCTTGAGAGAACTCGGGTGAAGGAACTAGGCAAAATGGCACCGTAACTTCGGGAGAAGGTGCGCCGGTGAGGGTGAAGTATTTACTACGTAAGCCCATGCCGGTCGAAGATACCAGGCCGCTGCGACTGTTTATTAAAAACACAGCACTCTGCAAACACGAAAGTGGACGTATAGGGTGTGACGCCTGCCCGGTGCCGGAAGGTTAATTGATGGGGTTAGCGCAAGCGAAGCTCTTGATCGAAGCCCCGGTAAACGGCGGCCGTAACTATAACGGTCCTAAGGTAGCGAAATTCCTTGTCGGGTAAGTTCCGACCTGCACGAATGGCGTAACGATGGCGGCGCTGTCTCCACCCGAGACTCAGTGAAATTGAAATCGCTGTGAAGATGCAGTGTATCCGCGGCTAGACGGAAAGACCCCGTGAACCTTTACTATAGCTTTGCACTGGACTTTGAATTTGCTTGTGTAGGATAGGTGGGAGGCTTTGAAGCGTG